>CAZJHX010000032.1:0-71243 GCA_964545715.1 uncultured Myxococcales bacterium | reverse complement strand
CCGTGCAAGAAGGGCGAGGTCAAGAAGATGGACTGCATCACGCCGACCGGCGAGTGCGGCGAGGTCGACATGGTCTGCAGCGCGGCATGCGAGTGGCCCGAGCCGACCGGTGAGTGTGTACCGAAGCCCGAGGCGTGCGTGCCCGGGCAGCAGGTCATCGACGATGTCTCGTGTGGGGATGACACCTGCGGCGCCACCTATAAGATCACCAAGACCTGCGCCCCGGACGGGTGCAGCTGGAAGACCGAGCAGGATCAGGCGACGTGTCCCGAGTGCCAGCAGGGCCAGACCGAGACGACCGCGACCGAGTGCATCACCGGCTTCCCGATCTGCGGCTTCAAGGAGCGCGTTTGCGACCAGAACTGCGAGTGGAAATACCTGGCTTGTCCGCCGTGCGGCTGATCGCTGCTGCCGCCGCGGTGCTGGTGCTTTGGACCGGCTGCACCGACTCCAACCTGTTCGAAATCGGGCACGTGGGGCTGGTCGAGCGCCAGCGGATCACCGCTGAGATCTGCGCACCCGAGCCGGCGCTGCAGGAGGTGCCGTACAAGATCCTGTTTGTGATCGACACGTCGCTGTCCAACCAGTGGAACGACCCCGAGGGCCGACGAGAGGCCGCTGTGCGCAACGCCATCAACGCGCACATCGACCGTGAGTCAGTCTCTTTCGGCATCATCACCTTCTCGGACGAGCCGCGCCGGCAGACCTACGGCTTTACGCGCGACCTGGAGGTGCTGGACGGCGCCACCGAGAACGTCGGCAAAGCGCAAGGCGGCACAAACTACTCGGACACGCTGTGGGAGACGATCAACTTCATCCTTGCTGACCTGGCGACGTTGTCCCCAGTCGAGGCGGCGCAGACCCATTATCTGGTCTTCTGGCTGTCCGACGGCATCCCGACAGTCGGCGTGACAGACCCCGTCGCGCTGACTCCATCGGTGCGCTATCTCATGGATCAGGTCACCCCAAAGGTGGCTGAGCTGACCATCAACACGGCGTTTTTGGGGGCCATCCCCGACATCCCGGTCCAGCAGGCCGATGACGCACGCCAGCTGCTGCTGGATATGGCGTCCGAGGGCGGCGGCGCGTTCACGGACATCCCCGCCGGCAAGAGCTTCGAGTTCGACATCGACCCGCTGCCCACGTCGCTGCAGTTTCACCTGGCGCTGGCGGTCGTGACCAATCGAAACGCGCGCTTTGGCTCGGTGGAGCCGCAGCCGGATAGCGACGCCGACGGACTTAGTGACCTGGAAGAGGTAGCGCTGGGGCTCGATCCCACGTCGGACGACACGGACCGCGACGGCTTCCGAGACGGCATCGAGGCCATGTATCCCGATGTTCTGGACGCGCAGGTCGCCGACAAGGGCTGTGAGACGGACGAACAGGACCTGGACAACGACGGCCTGCGCGACTGCGAGGAGCTCATCGTGGGCACCGTGCCCCTGAACCCCGACACCGACGGCGACTTCATCCTGGACTCGGTCGAGGTCGGCGTAGGCGCCTCTCCCGTCGGCACCGATCACGAGGCGGACTTCGACTTGGATGGCCTGCCCGACCGCGACGAGGTTCTCAAGCACCTGGACCCACGGCATCCGACCAGCTTCCGTGACATGGAGCGGTGGGGCTATCGATACGCGGTCAGCGAGCTTGCTCAGAGCGATCCCGACGCGCCGCCCTGCTACGAGGTGCGCGTCGAAAACGTGGCGATGGTCGAGACCCAGGCGGACTCGACTCACCCCGCGGGCGGCAACGTCATGGAGCTGTCCGCTGCATTTACCACCGACGCGGAGCACGACGTGCGCTTCCAGCGGGTGCTGTTGCAGGGGCGCGCCATCAAGAGCTTGGACTATTACGACCCGCCCCACGGCAAGTTCGTCGTGGCAGCCAGCGATTTTCAACTGCTTAAGCCTGATCCCGTGCCGACGCTGGTGCTGTACACGCAGTCGTTCACCGGCGAGCCGGGCGACGATCCGGTCGGCTGGACCGACTCCAACGGCGTCTGGGGCATGTCCAGCAACGACGAGCAGTTCGGCCGCGAATACCGCAACGATCTGACCACCGAGCGGCACGGCGCCGCCTTCTACAACACCGACGAGAACCCCGAGCAGTGGGTCGAGTACTCCAACTACACCGTCTCGGTCGAGGCGCGGCACTCCACCGGGCCGGACTCCACATTTGGCCTGATCGGCCGTGCCCAGGACCCCTTCACCTACTACCAGCTGGCGGTTCGCACCGATCAGGCCGGCATGGCGCACGCCCAGCTATGGAAGTCGTCGAGCACCGACTCGGGCGTACTGGCAGACTTCACGGGCTCACCATTCGAGATGGTGTCCGGTCGTCGCATCTACCTGAAGATGACCTTTGACATCGACACCATCCACGTCACGGTCGACGACTCAAACGACTTCGCCTCACCGCTGGTCTCGGAGTCCGTCGTGGACGCCTCGCCCATTCATCGCGGCGGCGTCGGCGTGCGTGTGACCGAGGGCGATCTCGTGATCTTTGACGACCTGCTGGTCACCGCGGCGCCGATCATCACGGAGTAGGGCTGCGCTTGCTCTGATGTTGTACATGCTATAAATACATAGTGTAAATACCGGAGGCGTCATGACCCAACTCCATTTCTCCGTGGACGAGGCAACGGCCAAAGCCCTCGCGGAGCAAGCGAGGTTGCAAGGCAAGTCGTTGTCGAAATACCTCGCTGACATTGTGGTGCGCGAGGTCCCATCGTCTTGGCCTCCAGGCTATCTCGATTCTGTGCTGGGTTCCCTTCATCCGCGCGATCTCGTAGAGCCGGGCGATCCGGAGCCGGGACCGGTAAACCTCTGATGGTGCTGCTTGACACCAACGTGTGCATTCGCCTTCTCAATGGGACGTCCGACGCGGTTGCTGCCGCATTTCGCGCCCTGTCCCCGTCAGACATTCGACTATGCTCCGTGGTGAAGGCTGAACTCCACTTCGGGGCTCGCAAGAGTCACGATGTCGGGCGGGTGCTCATGAATCTCGAGAGGTTCTTCCGGCCTCTGATCAGCCTCGGCTTTGATGACCGGGCCGCGGTCGAATACGGCGTTATCCGGGCGGATCTCGAACGCGCCGGGACCCCCATTGGGGCCAACGATCTGCTCATCGCCGCGATAGCACGGGCGCACGATCTGACCCTCGTGACACACAACTTGAGTGAGTTTGGTCGCGTCTCGGGGCTGCGACTCCAAGACTGGGAAGCAGGCTCTACCCGTTAGGCGGCAGCGTCTCGTCCGGTACCTGCTGGATCAGCGCCTCGCCGCTGAAGCTGCCGAGTAGATCATGGCCGGTTTCAAACAAGATGATGAAGTCGCCGCCGATCTCGCCGCCCTCCTTCAACTCGAAGTCCCTGAAGTTCAGCTCGCCCGACGCCATGATCGGAAAGCTGTCCTCGGCAAACGTAGAGCGATGCAGCGTCACGCGCTTGAGAAACCGCGCACCCTCGAGCTGTTGTGCGCCGGCCGGCAGTCCGCCGGTGTCCACCACCAGCTTGCAGACCTTCTCGGTGCCGTCCGGCAGGTCGCGCAGATAGGTGATGATCACCCAGTCGTCCTGAAGTCGCACCGTGACCCGATCGAACTCCAGGGGGACCAACTCCGAGACGGAGCCGGTGAGGTCGTCGTCGGTTCCGCATCCCACGCACCCGCCAATCAGGGCCAGCACGAGCATTGTTCGAGTCATTGGGTGCCGATGCTGGGGTCGTGCATGCTGGTGCCCAGGACACGCTGGTAATGTGCGAAGTCGGCATCCGTCGTGAAGATCGGGGCTCCATGCTCGTCCGCTGCGGCGCAGATCAGAAAGTCCACGGCTGAACCCTGGACCCCCGCGCGCCGGCATCGGTTGCCCAGCTCGGCGGCCCGTTCGTGCGTGGCCGATGTGACGGCGAGATCCTCAAAGGGTCGCAGGCGGACTCTGAGGCGTTCGAATTGCGCCTGATGCCGAATGCCGGACAGAACCTCCTGTCGGATCGCTCCAATCAGGACTGCACGGCCGTCACGAATCAAGGCGGTCAACTCCGCGACGGTGGGGGCGTCAGAGGGCGCTCTCGCGCGACGCCGAAAGGCCAGGCTCCACACGCTTGTGTCTACGATGACACTCAACGCCGCGCTCGCTCCTTCTTGTAGTCGTAGGTCTCCTCGTACTCGACCGCGCCGAAGAGCTCATGGATTTCAGCTTGTTCCAACCGGCGAACATAGTCCTTGAGCGCCTGGGTCACCGCCGCCTTCTTCGTCCGATGCCCACCCAACTCGCACGCACGCGCCATCAGCTCCGGCGGAATATCAAGGTTGGTAGCCATCGAGCGCCTCATCTGCACAAGTCTTTGTGCAGCTTACCGCACAAACCCGTGTAGGGCGAGGACTCTGGCCATCAGGGGGCGACGACGGGCTTCCAGAGGACGTGCTTGTCGCCGTTGGCCTTCAGGTAGCGGTCATAGGCCAGCCACCAGGCGGTGGTCATCTTGTCCAGCTCTTCGCGCTTGTTCACCGTCGCTTTGTGCAGCGCGCCGACCGTCTCTCGGGCCGCGTTGACGACCTCTTTGAGGGCGTCCAGATCGTAGTAGGCGATCTCGAATCGAATCGCGATGCGCGCGGTAACCTGGTCCAGCTTGGCGCGCTCCAGGGCCAGGTCTGCCTCGGCCAGCGCCAGGTCCAGCCTGGCCAGATCGACCCGGGCATCCGCCAGCTCGGCGCGCTTCGTGGCGGCCTCCCCTGCCGCGGCGCTCGGCGGCCAGATCACCGTGGTGGAGAAGCGCGTGCGCCACTGCTTTTGAACCAGCAGCTGCTCCGCCGTGTAGTCACGCTGGGCTCGGGCCACTGCGACCGCATCATCGGCGCCTGCGAGCGTGCGCTGGGCCTCCAGGTTGAGACGCTCGTCGTGAATGCTCAGGTACTTCACGCCGCCGCACGCCGAAAGCAGACACAGGGCTAATGCCGCCAAACAGAGGTGTCTCATGAGCCGCCTCCGCCCAGACGCTTGCCGCCGATCCGGCCCGGCTTCCACTTGGTCAGCGCTTCCGCCGCGGCCTGACCCAGGCCCAGCTCGCGCAGCACATGCGCCACGTTCTGCCTGCCGGCCTCAAGACCGCCCTCCGCCGCTCGTGCAAACGCGGTCAGCGCCGCCGAAAAGTCGCCGATCGCATACGCGGCCAGCCCCAGGTTGTTGGCGTCTTTGGGCCCGCCACCCGTCGCCGCGATGCGCTGTAGTACGATGCGCGCGGTGTGGGCGTCGCCGCCGTTCAAAAACGCCTGACCCAGCTCGCGCAGCGCGTCCAGGTCCTCGGGGTTGCGCGCCAGCTTTTCGCGGGCCTTCTCCAGCCCGTTCACCTTGACCGCGCTGCGGCGCTTGATCGCGCGGAACGCGATGGGATCCTTGGCCGGGGCCTGCCCCTTCAGGCACGCAAGCACTGCGCTGTTGAAGATCTTTCCGCGCCACGCCTGTCGCTTGCACGCGGTCATCGCCTGGGTGACCAGCGCCTGCAGGTTTTTGACGCGTCCCGCGATGGCCGCCTTCACCGCCGTCGCCTCGGCCGCGCTCAGACCGGGCGGCGGGCGCATGCTGCTCAGACGTTTTGCCAGGTAGTCCGACATGTAGCTCAGGCGTCCGAGCGACGCGGCGGTCATCATCGGATGGCCGGTCTGCGCGGCCGTCACATAGGACTGCTCAGCGACCTCCATGATCGTCACGAACTCCTGGAAGCTGTCGATGTCCGCCGGCGCGGGGTAGCTCTGCACGGCGCCCAACATCGTCTCCGCGGCCCCGTACCGCGCGCGCGCTTTGGCGCCGACGGACGCCGGGGTCGCGCCGCCGAGCACACCGTCGAACGTCTGCTCCGCATCGTCACCCTGACCAAGCCGCACCTGCGCCAGGCCAATGCGCGCCAGCACCTCCGGGTCCTTGCTGCCCAGGCCACGCAGCGCGCTGATCACCGTCGCCGGTGACGACGTTCGCTCCACGAGATCCGCAAACCGCGTACTGATTCTGGAGCCCAGATTGGACGCGTCCGGCGACTTCATCGCCGCCTCGTACGCCGCCCGCGCGCCACTGGCGTCGCCAAAGTTCTCCAGCAGCTGCCCCGCCGACAGCAGCAGCCGAGCCCGCTGAGTCGGGTTGGCGTCCGCCGCGCGCCGCAGAAACGTGATGCCCCGGTCCAGGTCGAAGCTGGCCACCGCAAGCTGCGCGATGGCTGTCAGCATGCCCGGCAGGTTCTCCGATTTGGGGTACTCACGGGTCAGCCGATCGGCCAGCTCATAGAGCTTGTCCATGTCGCCCTGCGCCCGCGCCGCCACAAAGGCGTTCACCAGCGCCCGCTCACCCAGCGACGTGCCCTTGTTCTTGGTCGCGAAGTCCTCCAGCGCCTCGTAGCTGCGCCCCTCGTCGCCCGCCGCCTGCAAGGAGATCTTGTCCAGCAGCGCCTGCTCCGCCGCGGCCACGATCGGCCGGATCTCCTCTCTGACCTTGGCGCTTGCCGGACTGGACGTGCTCAAGAACCGCTTGCCGGCCTCCAACACGCCGCGCACGTCGTTGATCGCGTTGTAGGAGTCCAGAACCAGATGTACGGCTGCGTCCGCCTGCTCGGTTTGCGGAAACTCGTGCGCCAGCGCCGTAAAGCGATCGACCGCCTCGCTGAACCGTCCCTCGTCGTAGTAGGTCAGCGCCACCGCAAACTTCACGCGGCGCACCTTCTTTACGGGCAGCTTGTACGTCAACAGCTCCAGCGCGGCCCGGCGCAGGCCCGCGCGCGCGACAACCCGGTCCACCGTGGTCTGGGGCACCTTGGCCTCCAGCGACCGCTGAAAGCTGACCACGCCGTCGTACAGCGCGTTGGTCTTGTGTTGGCCCTTCTCCAAAATGCGCGCCAGCTCCGTAAAGTGCAGGCCCGACCGGAAGTACTGCTGCGTGCGGAACAGCACGTCCGCCAGGTTCTCGTGCAGGTCCCAGCGATGCGGTGAGTTGGGGAACTGGTCCAGGTACGCCGTGTATCCGTAAACGACCTCATGAAAGCCCTGCTTGGGGTCCTTCTTGGCCGCCTCGTGCGCCAGGGTCAGCAGGTCTCGCGCATACCGCTCAAACTCCGTGACCACCAGCCGGCGCGCCTCTTCCTCCATGTCTGACGCGCGCATGTTCTGAGTCATGACCTTCAGCATGTCGGCAGCGTCGTGGCCCACCCGATCCCAGCGCTTCTGTGCTTTCAGCGTGGTGTACAGCTCACGCGCGTCGTCCAGCCGATCCTGATCCGGCGGTCCGATGCGCAGCAGCTCGCGGGCCACCTGCACCGTGCCTTCAGGCTCGTTCAGCACGCCATACCGGCGCAGCAGTCGGCTCAGCGCGGCCACATACACCTGCCGAGACGGCGAGTTGTTGCGGAAGAACTCCAGCGCCCCGGTCACACGCCGCTCGCGCACAAAGCAGTACGTCAGGTCGACCAGCGCCTCGCGTCGCACATCCAGGCTCTGCGCAGCCGCTGGACGGTTGCCCGCCGCCTTTTGAGCCGCTGTCGGCGCCGCCGATTTCTTGGGCTTCTCACCCGGCAGCAGCCGTATCGGCTCCATCGCGCGCGCATGCAGGATCGCGCGCTCAAACGATGCCAGCGCCGGCGTGCACTCGCCCAGGTTCATGTCGACCCACGCCAGCTTGTACCAGCCCATCGGGCTGACCGAGTTGGGTGGTCCCAGTACGATCTTGTCGTACCAGCTGCGCGCCGCCTCAAACTGACCGCGATTGAAGTGGTAGTCGCCCAAGACCAGCAGCGCCTCGTGCCGCAGCGGGCTCTCGCCGTGGTTCTCCACCAGCTTCTCGAGGTTCTCGCGCATCTTGGCGTAGTCGCCCAGCTCGCGCCACTCGTGCCCGATATTGAACAGGATGCGGTCTTTCAGCGGTGTGTCGGGATAGTCCCGCAGCACCCGGTTGTAGGTCTGCACCGCCTCCGTCTTCAGCAGGCGCACCTGCGGGACGTGCAGCACGCGACTGGCGCGACCCTCTCGCTCAAACGCCAGGCGGTAGTGGTAGCTGCCCTCTTCGCTGAGCAGCTCGGCCACGCGCACATACAGCTCGGGCAGATGCGGCGCCCCCCGGTTGCGCGCGATCGTGCGCCGAGTCTCGCGAATGGCGTGGCGCACGTGGGTGATCTTGATCCGCAACGCATGCACGTAGTCCGTGTCGTCGGACACGCTCTGGTGTGCGCACCCGCCGAGGAGCATGACGATGACCAGCACACGGGCGATCATTCGATGCACCGATCCTCGACCAGCACCACCAGGTCATCCAGCTCGTCGGTCCAGAACTCGTTTTCAAAGGTGTAGAACACCCGCTTTCCGCCGGCCGGAATCGCGATCGGCGGCGCCGTCGCCACCTCTGTCGGGCGACTGTGTCCACGTAGGATCGCCACGCCGAGCTCGTGCAGGATCAAGGTCACGCCCTCTTCCGCCTGCAGCAGCTCGTCCGCCAGCGCCTGGGCCTCGGCTTTTACCTTCAGCCGCTCCACGCGCCGCCCCTCTTGAATCGCCCGCGAGTACACGCCTTTGAGCGTCTCCCACAGGTGCTCGCCCAGGTCGTCCTGAAGCTCCCCCAGCATCTTGCGCTCAGTCGCCAGCCGGTCGACGAAGTCCGCCGCCTTTCGCGCTTCACCACGCCGTCGCGCCGTGGCTTGCAGCGCCTTGGATTTGGCCGGCGGGATGCCGTCATACAGCTCTTGAAGCTCCGCCCGATGCCTGGACTGCAGCCGCACCGCCGCCAGCCGCGCCGGCTCGAATTGGCACAACCGGCGCAGGCTCATCGCCTCCAACAAAAAGCGCTCGGGCGCGATCAGCCCCCCGTAGACCGGGGCGTCCAGCGCCAGCAGCAGCCCCAGCGCCCGGCGCGGATCACCCAGCTTGTAATGGGTCCAGGCCAGCTCCAAAAGCAGCTCAGGATCGTCCGGCGCCAGCGCCCTCAGCTTCTCGTACAGCACCAGCGCCTCTTTGGGTCGCGCGCCGCTCAAATGCAGCCGCGCCAGTGACCGCCGCGCATCACGCGTGACGTCCGCCGCCAGCCCCTCGATGTCCAGCAGCGCCTCGAGCGCCTCGATGGCCGGCTCGATCTCGCCCCGCGCCACGTGTCGCACCGCCAACATGTACCGTGCCGGGTGGTAGTACGCCGTATCCTTGCCGATCTTGGCCAGGCGCGCCTCAGCCCAGTCGTGGTCGTGGTTGCGCATGTCCTGCAGCGCCTTGTGGTAGTCGACAAACGCCTGGATGTCCCGGGGCGCCTGCGGCAGATCAGCGCTGGCGACGAATCCCTCGATCAGCAGATTATGGTCGTGTGGACCGCCGCGCACGATGCGCTCAATGCCGCGCAGCGCGTCCGGAATGTACTCCGGGTCCCGCCGCTCACGCGCGATGTCTGCGTAGTAGACCGACGCCGCGTACGTCAGCCCCAGCGACTCCAAGCTGCGCCCCAGCATGCGCATGGCTTTGTCGTACAGCGGCTCGTCCGGCGTGCCGCCCTTGAGAAAGAACGACGCCGCGTGCGCCGCAAACGCGTGCTCGTCACGCTGCGCCGCCGCCAGGGACTGGTCCAGCGCCTCCAGCCGGTCGTCGGAGAGCTGCGTGGTCGCGCACCCCGACACCGCCAGGCACACGATCAACCTCACAAGGTTAGAACGAGATTGCAGAGCCAAGGCCAATCCAGAGGTCGTGATCCACGCTGCCTGCGTCCGCCGCGATGAACAGCAGGTAGCGCACATCCATGCGCAGAGAGAACGTCTCACCCAGATAGAATCGCAGCGCCACACCCGCATCCGCGACCGGGCGATGGGACCGGCTGAAGCGCGCATATCCGCCGCCCAGCAGCACCAGCATCTCGCCGTAGATCAGCGAGCTGTTCAGCGCCGAGCCCTTCCAGTAGATCGGCTTGAACACGGCGTTGGTCGTGGCATAGAACTGCAGCACCTCGAACGGCGTCGGCTTCAGGTTGAACGCCTGCAGCTCGGACTCCAGGTCCGTGTCCACGTGAAACGACCAGAAGAACTGCCCGATCTCCCACGCCCAGGTCTCGTTGAAGTGCAGCGTGTACGCCCCACTTACGGTCAGCCCCTTCGTAAAGGCGTCCATCGGCAGGACGCCGATCGCCACCCCCAGCTCGTGATCGGCCAGATGCTTGCGGTTCTGCACGGCCATGGCCGAGTAGTTTCCGGAGTTGTTTTTGTCGTTTTGCGCGAGCGCTGGCAGCGAGGTCAGCAGAACGGCGGCGGATGTGAGCGCGATGGTCGCCTGTGATAGGGTCATATGGCCTATGCAACGTGTTTTTCGACGTCGAGAGTATGTCACGAAGTGCCGCCACCTTCCAGCCGTGGCGGGGCTGGTTTTTTCGCTCTTTTACGTCGGTTGCACGGCCGAGGAGTCCTTCACTTCCGGCCGTCTGCAGACCCTGTGTGAAGAGCTGATTCCCGTCTGCAGCACCAAGGCGTCCTGCGTCCTGGACCAGCAGAGCTTTTTGGACGCCGAATTCCCCGGCGGCCATCGCTTTATCGTCCACTCTATCGACGACGACCGCACCCTGGTTTTGCGGATGCTTCTAGCCGACGAGGTCTTCCCCGGCACCGAGCTCTTCATTCGCACCTACACCCCGGGCTGCCTGGACTTCAAAGAAGAGCGCCTGCTGGACGTCGACTTCTTCGACATGGCGGGCGCGGACGGCATCTTGGAGTTTCACTTTCCGCTGGGGGGCCGCGGCGACCACCTCGTGGAGCTGTTCAGCGACATGAGCGCGCGCTATCTGCTAGCGGTTGAGCTCGAGTAGCGTCTCAAACTCGCCCACAACCGACAGCTGTCCGTGGACCCCGTCCAAAATCGCGCTCCACCGGCCTTTGATGCGCGCGCCATCCGTTGGTTTGTACTCGTCCAGCGTCAGCGATCCCGACACGAGCGGCGGCGCCTCGCACGCTCCGGAGACTTCGCCGCGGTCCACCAACTCATAGGTGCCCGGGCCCTCGATAGGCTCGCCTTTGGTGCTCACCGTCAGGCGGATCTTCACGGTCGGACCCGTGACGTACTCGATGGTCAGAGACGACGAGTAGAGCCGCGCGCGGATGGTGTCGTGCTCGAGATCGCAGACCGACTGCAGGCTGCCGCGCAGGGCCGACTCTTCATCCTCGCCGCACCCCGACAACAGCAGCGTGGCGAGCAGAATCAGGCCGCCCCTCATGGCGCTTTTCGGCGCGCGACCTTCACCGTAAACGCGAACTCGTCGTCGATCTCTTCGGCGCATCGGAAGCCCACGACCGGCGACCCCGCAGGGTCGAACGCCAGGTTGGGGAAGTGCCCGCACAGGCCCTCGCCGCCCGAGTAGACCACGGTCTGGGTCCACTCGGTCACGTTGCGCCGCGACAGCACCAGCGCGTCGTCCCCCGCCGAGCAGTTGCCTATGCCCGCCTGGATGCGCGCGCAGCGATAATAGGCGACGGCGGGGTTGCCGTCCGCGTCCAGCGCGACCGACGGGTGCACCCCCTCGTCATAACCCGAGTCACCCACCATCTGGATGTTCCACGCGTCCAGCGTGGACAGCGCCGGCGTATCCAGCAGCTCGGCGACGTACGGCAGGCCCTTGCCCGGCCGGTAATAGGCCACGAAGATCGCGTCGTCGCTGTCTCGAATCACCATCGAGGGGCGCTCGAAGACCTTGCCCTCAAACAGCTTCACCCGCTCCCAGGCGGCGTCCGGCAGCACATCCGGCGGCTCGCCCTCGGGCTGGTCTTCCTCTTTGAGCAGGCGCGTCACCCACAGCCCGTAGCCGGAGTCGAGCGCGTCCGTCGTCGGGTTGCCGTGCACGATCACCGGCCGCCCGTCCGACCCAAACGCCAGGTCGGTAAAGTCGCCCGCGCCCCGCCCGATGTCCGCCGCGCTGGTGGTCCAGGCGCCGCCCGACCGCCGCGCGATCTCAAGGTCCGCCCGATTGAAGTCGTCCGTCTGCACGGAGCCCGCGTGTACGTCCTTGTAAGCGATGGCCGGCTCCCCGTCCGCGTCCAGCGCCAGCGACGGCCAATGCCCCACCACGTAGCCGTAGTCGCTGCCCGCCTCGCCCGTGACCGCCTCGCCGCTGTCCACGATCGCGACCTCAGGCGCCCAGGTATCCGGCGCGCTGCGCGTGTACAGGCTCAAGTCGTTGACGCCGCAGTAGAAGATCTGCACCAACGGCTCGCCCGTCTGCGTGGCGATCATCGGGTTGCCGCCGTCCGGCCAGATCAAGTCCAGCCCAACCGGGTTGTCGATGCGCAGCTGCTCCATGATCAGCTCGCGCTCCCACACCCCGTCTTCGGCGCCCTCCACCGCGAAATACAGCGGCCACACGTGCCGGGTCGGGGGCTCTTCCTGCGGGATCTCCTCGCACGGGCCGTCCTCTTTGGACCCCGCCGAGTAGTACGCAAACGCCACCCGGCCGTCCGGCGCGATGACCATCCGAATCGACGTGCCGACGGCGCTGTCATCCACCGTCTCGACGCTCCACTTATTGGACCGCTGCTTGCCGTTTTCGTCCCAGAACGACGTCTCCGGGCCCGACACCACGTCCTCGACCGCCGCCGGCGGCTCGTCGTCCGTACATGCCGCCAGCAGCAGCACTATGAGCAGTCGTCTCACGGTCCGCATTCGCCGTTCACGGGGTGCACGCTGCAGGGCGCGGCACAGAAGTCCGAGACCTTCTCGACACAGAAGCGATAGCGCTGCATCGGGTCGGCGTCGGTCGCCCCTCCCGGTTGCCAGTCGCGGATCCCCAATGTGTACCAGGCCCCGTGGTCTCTAAACGCATAGTGGCAGATGTTGCCCGGTCCGAAGCCGCCCAGGCTGCCCCGCCGTGTCGGGTTCCAGCCCTTCTCTTTGGGGACGAACAGCGCCGTCCACACCTTGTCGCCCAGATAGACGCCCATGTAGAAGTCGACCGGCCCCGCATCCAGCTCATATTTGATGCGCACCAGGCAGTCTTCGCCCGGGCACGGATGCTTGTGCCGATACCAGTCGATGTCGTTGCGATAGGCGATGGTCCCGCTGATCCAGTCGTCCGGTCCGCAGCAGTCCTCGGCCTTGTTCAGGTTGTCGTGCGTGCAGTCGTGCACCGGCACCGCCGTCACCTTCTTCTTCAGCTTGCCCGTCGGAATCGACGACAGCAGGTCCACAAAGTACGGATTGTCGGGCTCGATGCGGTCCGGATCGCGGATCAGCCGCGTCTTCAGCGTGTACTCAACGCCCGGCGCGGCGTCATTGCTCTGAAAGTCCGAGACCCTCAGGTACAGCTGGTCGCCACCCGCCAGCGGCGCTGAGATAAAGGTGCCCGTCTCGGAGTGTCGCTGGGCCAGCACACCGCCGCAGCTGCCCGACGGCAGACACGCGACCGCCCCCGCGCACTTGCCCTGCGGCAGGCAGGTGTTGAAGTACCCGGCGCAGTCGTAGTCGGTGCTGCACGGCACGTTCAACACGGCGCAGTCCTCGTCTTCTGTGCACTTGGAGCCCGGCTCGCCACGAATCACGGTCAGCGTCGGCTGCACCTGCCCGCCCGCGCCCGGCATGGACAGCTGCGCCTCGATGATCCCGCGCTCGCAGCCGCCGATCGGCAGCCGGAACCAGTCATTGTCGCCCGGCGCCCCGATCGTGCCCTTGCTCGTCAGCCACGGCGTCCACTTCGGGCCGCACCGCACGGTGTCATCGCTCAACGGCGTGGACTGCGCCGCGCTCGGGTTGGGCTCGTTGCTGTCCAGGTCGACGACCGTATTGACCGTCAGCGTGTAGGGCGTGTCCGGATCGGCGTTGCGGATGTCGTCGTCCGTGACCTCGACGGTGTGCGGGCCCGGTCCGTTCAGCTGCACCAACTTATCCAGCTTGCCGGCCGGCGCCACCATGTCCAGCACCACCACGGCGTCCGCATCTCTCACGCGCACGCGCGCCTGCACCTTGGTGTCAGCCGCATCCAGCACCACGCTCAGCGCCTCGCCGCCGTACGCGTCCACCACGTACCAGTCGGCGTCCCCATGGCACGCCAGGTACGCGGTCGTCTCCTCGCCCAAATCCAGCGCAGTCGCCGTCTCCGCGGTCTCGTTGGGCTCGTGGCCGTCCGGCTGCTCCGACGTGGTCACCGACAGCACGTACTCCCGCCGAAAGTCCCGCGCGTCGTCGTTGTTGTCGCTGACCGCCAGCGCGTACGAGCCCGGGCCCAGGCAGTGGACGGCCTTGATATCGCTGCCCAGCTGCTCGGGCGGTGCGCTGGCCGCGATGCCCCCCACCGTGCCGCCCTCGGCGCCCCAAAGCGCGTACGTCGGCTCGATCTGCGAGAGCTGTCCGTCCACCTTTAAGCTGACCCGAATCACGCCGGTACCGGCCGGCGCGTTGAACGCAAACCAGTCGCGGTCGCCCACCGGACATACAAAGCCACGCCCCTCGTCGCCCACGGTCAGCGCCACCGCGGACCCATAATCCGCGGACTCGTCAAACGCGCACTGCGGGTCGCCGGGGCCCAGGTCCTCTTCGACGATCTGGGACACGTCTTCGACGATCTCTTCAGGCTCGATACAGCCGGCCGCCAGGACCGCCAGGATGACAAGAGATCGTTGCACGGATCAGGGCCTGCTGCAGTTGACGGCGGGATCGAAGTCCTGCGCCGGAACAAAGTCGGCCTCGGTCAGCGAAAAGCGCCCCGACGACGGCTCCTTGTACTCGACCTGAGCGGGGCGTCCGGCGTCGTCGATGCGATACCGGGCCTCCACGCACGCGATGCGATAGTCCGCAAACGAGTCCGGCGCGTCGAACGCCACCTCACCCGCAAAGATCAGTATGCGGTTCCAGCCTGTCTCCAGCGTCGGCATCAGCGTGATGTTACTGATTCTGAAGTCGTAGCAGACGTTCTCGTCGGCGCTCAGCCCATGGCTGTCCAGCTGGTATCGGAAGGCGACCTCGGACCGGAACGCGGAGTCCGGGCACAGCGGATCGGTGCCGGTAAAGACCTCCAGCGCGTTGCTCGTGCTGTCAAAGTCCAGGTCGCCCAGGTGGTCCACGGTGCTGGCGGACGTGCCAAAGCGGGTCTCGAGCAGGTCCGGCACGCCGTCCGCGTCGGTGTCGGCGCCGTTGGGGCTGGTGCCCAGATACACCTCTTCGCAGTCGGGCAGCTGATCGCCGTCGCCGTCGACGTAGTCGCATTGCCCGTCCGCGTCCGCGTCATCGCAGTCGCATACACCGTCCGCATCAAAGTCGATGCAGCCGCATGCGTCCCCCTCACACGCGACCTTGGCGTAGCAGCCGGAGTCCGACGGATCGAGCGGGTCTGGGCCGTTGTCGTCCTCGCCGTTGCCCTGCTCCACCTCGACCCGGTCGCTGAGCCCGTCGTGATCGGTGTCCCGGTCCAGCGGATCGGTGCCCGCCTCCAGCTCGCGCAGGTCTGCAAGGCCGTCCATATCGCTGTCCACCAATAGCTCGCCGCAGGTCGGCTTGTCGTCGCCGTCCTGGTCCACAAACGCAGCCGGGTCAAACGTCCCGCTCAGGTCGACCAGCCCCTGCGGCGTAAAAGACACCGCGTTCATGTTGATGGCGGCGAGGGTCTTGAGCGTGTAGACGCGCTCAAGCACCGAGAAGTCCACGAACAGGAAGTTGATCTCCTCCCCGTTGGGAAAGCTGCGATAGCTGCCGCCGCCCGTCTCCGCCATCTCCTGCAGCAGCTTCTGCGCGGGCGCGTCGGCCGCAGGCGTGAAGCCGCTGGACACATAGGCGGTGTGGAACTCCAAGCTGCCGACTCCGAACACCTCTTCCAGCTCGGTGATCTGAACGATGTCGTCCAGGATGTCCTGCTTGCCGTCCGTCGTGCCCGAGTCCGGGATACCGTCGGACAAAAACACCACGACGTAGCGGCTGCGCGCCCGCGACTCCAGCTCGGTCTCGACCATCTCGTCTTTGATCGTCTCGCGCGCCTCTTTCAGCGCCTGGCGATAGTTCGTGCTGAAGTCGGTGAACTGCAGCGCCTGCGTCGCGGTGCCCAGCAGCGCCGGATCGTCTGTATAGGCCTTGCCGTCCTCGGTCAGCGTCTGCACCTTGGCCCCGGACGAGAACCGGATGATGCTGATCTTCACGTCCGCGCCCGGCACCGCCAGCAGGCCCTCCCACGTCTCGCGCACCGCGCGCTCGCGCCCGGTCTCCTCGGTCTCGGGATCGGGCGGGTCCGTCACCGCCATCGACTCGCTGGAGTCCACGATAAACAGCACCCGCAGCGGAAACTGCAGGCTCTGGGGGCTGCGCGTGCAGAGGCTGCCCTTGATCTCCAGCTTGTCGTCGCGATCGACTACGGTCTCGGGGATCGGCTCCAGCTTGACGTCCGAGCACGCCACCGACAGCAGCAGGCACATCGATGTCGCCAGGAGAGGCCGGCTCATTTGAAGTCGCATACGCCGCACGCGTCCCGAATCGCCGCCGTCAGCGTCAGCAGCTGGTCGACCTCAGCAGGCCGATAGCAGTGCAGCTCGGGCACAAACTTCTCGAGCGGCTTGAAGAGCTCGGACGACTTCGTCGGAAACAGCGGCGACAGCTCGCTGTCCAGGTAGCGTCGCAGCAGGTTCTTCAGCTCTTGGCGTGACAGCAGGTAGCCGGCCAGCGCCAGCTTCTGCGGCAGGCACTCGTCGATGATGAGCTCGATGTGGTTGCGCTCCAGGTAGCCTGACTCGGGCCCGACGCAATCGCGTATCGCAAAGAGCTGGCCGCCGAGCGTGTCCAGCAGCTGCTGCCAGGTCTTTTCGGTCAGGTTGACCTGGCCGTCCGCCGGCGCCTTGGAGCCCTCACCCTCATAGCTGACCTCGACGCACGCCACCTGCACGGTGGGCGCCGCGTTGATCAGCGTGACGGGCCGCTCCAGGCTGTACATCAGGATGCGGTTGCGCCCCAGCGCGGAGATCATCGGCGTTATAGCCAGCTCCAGCTCGTCCACGGTGAAGTCGTAGCAGTTGCGTCCGTCCTCGGTTTCACCCGCGTACAGCAGGTTGTAGATGGCGCGGTGGTTCTGCCAGTTCTCCGGGTCGGCGGTGATGGGATCGGTGCCCGCGCGGATCTCGTCACGCGTCAGCACACCGTCGAAGTCAGGGTCCAGCAGCGCGTCGTCAAACAGCGGGTCGGTGCCCAGCGCCAGCTCCAGCCAGTCGATGATCCCGTCGCCGTCGGTGTCCGCGGCGCGCGTCTCCGTCCCGACAAAGCCCTCGACGCAATCCGGCAGGCCATCGCCGTCCAGATCCAGCCCGTCGCCGCAGCCAAGCGCCGGCTGCAGCTCGTCGGTGGCGTTGAATCCCAGCTGGGCGAACACGTGCTCCACCAGGTCCTCATAGAGGTCGCCGTCGGTGTCCTCGTCGTTGAACATCGTGCCGATCGTGCTCTCCAGTTTGTCCGGCAGCCCGTCCATGTCGCTGTCCGGCACCAGCTCGCCGT
The DNA here is from genome assembly GCA_964545715.1 of uncultured Myxococcales bacterium. Lineage (GTDB taxonomy): Bacteria > Myxococcota_A > UBA9042 > CAZJHX01. Next base: position 53,805 of record CAZJHX010000032.1, on the reverse strand, counting down.
GCAGCATTCGCGCGCTGCGGTTGATCGCCAAAAAGTCGATGAGCCGCTGCGCGCTCTGCAGTGTGGAGTAATCAAACTTGAAGGCGTCGGTCAGGTCCCCCGCCAGGTTGACGTCCTGAAAGATGCCGCCGCCCAGCGCCGCCATCTGGGTCAGCAGCGCGGTCGCCTTGTCCGTGCTGTAGCCGAACAGCTGCTGGCAGTCCTCTTTGGCCAGAATCTGCGGCTCATCGGTGGTCAGCAGCACGGTGTTGAAGACCACCGACCCCGCCGAGTAGGTGTTCTTGAGCTCCAGGATGCTCTCCAGCCGATCGAGGATCTGGTAGTCGCGGTTGTAGTCCGGGCAGCTGCCCTGGTCGCCGTAGTCGACGTAGGTGTTCTCGTCCATCTTTACATCGCTGTTGCACTGGCCGTACAGGGTGTCGGGGTAGAGCGACGCGTCGATGTCGGCCAGGTCGGGCGGGCAGCTGTCGTCCGCCAGATCCGTTTTGCCGTCGCCGTCGTTGTCCTCGCCGTCGCTGCACCGCGGGATGTCGTCTTCGCAGCCGGCGATGCACTGCGGCTCAGGGATGCCGTCCGAGATGAAGATCACCACGTAGTTTGTGCGCGCGCGGATGGGGCCCGAGTCGATCAGGTCGTTCTCAAGGACCTGTCCGATCGTCGCCAGCGCGCCCTGGTAGTCGGTGGCCGGTCCCTGCCCCTTCGATGCCGATAAAAACTCGTTGATCTTGCTGGGATCATTGGTGAAGTTCTGGATCCGAATCCACGACGAGAACCCGATAAAGCCGAACTTGACGTTGGGCTCGGGCGCCAGCTGGCTGATCACCTTCTCAATCGCCGGGATGCGCTTCTTTGCCGGGTCGGTGCACAGCTGCAGCGAGCTGCTCTCGTCGATGACGAACAGCACCTTGATGGGAAAGACCACCTCGTTGGGGGGCTGGGTGCACACCTGCCCCGTCAGCGTGATCTTGTTGTCGATGGGTGGCGGACCGGGTGGAGGCTGCTCTCTGAGGGCCGCATCGGTGCAGCCGAGAAGCAGTAGAAGAGTCAGGTACCGGAAGGTCTTAGTCAGCGCGCCGTAATCGTACGACATCGCCATGTGCGTCGCCACTAGGAGGACGACTCTACCGGCGGGTGGCAAGCATGCGGCGCGTCGGCAGGGCCAGCAGCGCGAGCAGCAGAATCAGCACGACGGGCCCGGGGGCGCCGCTGTGGGAGGCGCTGCAGCCGCCGGCCTGCTCGGAGGCGGCGGGCTTGGCCTCGCCGTCAACGGTCAGTGTCGCGGTGAACGTGGCTTTCTTGGCCAGCTCGCCGGTCGGGCGGTCCTCAAACACGGTCTCAACGGAGACCTGAATCTTGTAGGTGCCCGGCAGATCGGGCGTCAGCGTCGGGATCTTGTCAGCCAGGTAGTGATACTCGAACGGCGTCGAGATGGTCACGGTGCCGGTGCCGTTCAGCAGCTCGGCGTGCGAGCCGATCGGCGCTTCAACGATGGTCCAGGAGTAGCGCATGGCCTGGTTGACGCGGTTGGCAAAGAGGCGCAGGCGGATGCCGTCCGCGGTGCTGCCCAGCGTGTCCGGCGTATAGACGGTCAGCGGGGCCGCGGGGTCCAGGCAGTTGGCGTCATCGCCCAGCACCACATAGCAGAACGTCGCGTCGCAGTCGTCGCCGACGCCGTCGCGGTCGGCGTCCGTCTGGATGGCGTTGGCCACGTCGTCACAGTTGTCCAGGTGGTTGGCCAGCCCGTCACCGTCGATATCGGGGTCGCAGGCGTTGCCCAGCCCGTCTTCGTCCACGTCGAGCTGCATCGGGTTGGCTACGGTCGGGCAGTTGTCCGGCTTCAGCGCGTCGACCTCGCTGATGGAGTCGCCGTCAGCGTCGGGGAAGCACTCGGCCAGCTGCTCTTCGGTGGGCGCGCTGATCGCCGCGTTGAGCGGGCACGGATCCGACAGGTTGCTCATGCCGTCGCCGTCGATATCGTCATCGCACGCGTCGCCCTGGCCGTCGCCGTCCAGGTCGGCCTGGGCCGTCGCGGCTCCAGTCACCGGGTTGGGGACTTTGGGGCAGCTGTCGACCGCGTTGTTGATCTGGTCGCCGTCCATGTCGTCGTCGCAGGCGTCACCGGCGGCGTCGCCGTCCAGGTCGAATTGGTCCTCGTTGGAGGCGGTCAGGCAGTTGTCGCAGGCGTCGCCCACGTTGTCGCCGTCACCGTCCAGCTGGGCCAGGTTGGGGACGTGGGGGCAGTTGTCGAACGGGTCTTCCCATCCGTCATCGTCCCAGTCGTCTGCATATTGGTACGTGTCGCCCAGGTCCGTGTTGGCGACCAGGATGCTCCCGCCGCCGCCGCAGCCGCCGCCGCCGCCGCTGAGCTCGGGCGTCCCGCAGGACCCGAACTTATCGTCACATTCAAAACCTGGGTTTCCGTCCGCTCCGAACGCCGTCAATGGCGTGAACACCAGTGCTAAACTAAGCGTGTGGCGCAACATATTAATAGACCCTCCTGATCGACCGAAACGAATGACCCCAATGGCAGACTACTCGCCTATACCCATCTAAGCTAGCAGGCATTTATCGTGCCGCATCGCGATGGGACGCAGTGTGTCGAATAGGGATCTGCGTTGCACGATTGAACACTGCGCTTGAACAGTACATTGCACAGTCCACTTAACTTCAGCCGCGGTGTTTCGATGGTTAGATCGATGCACCTTCATAAGCACATCCTCGTGCTCGACCGCCCCGGCGGCTCGCTGCTTACCAATGCTCTGTGGCTGGTCAAACGCGGCTGGCAGGTCGACCTCGCCGAGACGGTCTCAGATGCGATCGACATGGTGTTGACCACACCGCTGGTCTCCCTGATTCTGATCAACGGGGAGGACCAGGCGGAGCGTCGCGTTGTTGGACTCCGTGAAGAGCAGCCAGCCTCGGCTACCCGTGGTCTGGGTGTGCGATGCCTCGGTCCCCGAATTCGGCCAGTTTGAGCCGGACGCCACGCTGAGGGCGCCTATCCTCCCACATGTGCTGGACCGGGCGGCAAAGTTGCTGCTGGGCGAGGAGCGCTGGAACCCGGACCTGGTCGATCGCGTCATCGATGAGGCGGTCAGCGTTTTCGGGTCCTACGACACGACGATTACGCCCACCGATCTGTGCCTGCGCGCAAACGACACACCGCTGATGCCGATGACGGCCATCGTTGCGTTTCAGGCGGAGAACGCCCGCGGCCATCTGCTGATCAGCGCCTCGGCGTCCCAGCTGGCGGGCGTGGCCATCACGGCGCTGCCGTGGGTCGAAGAGGCCTCCATCGCCGAGATCACCGAGCTGGCCGCGGAGTTGGTGACTCGCATGATGCAGGGGCTGACCGCACAGCTTGGCGCGGTCACCCTGACGCCCGCCCTGTTGGTCGACGGCAGAGACGTGGTCTTGCGCGGGCTTACGCAGCCGTCGCTTGTCGCGTGTTTCGAGGCGCCGCTTGGCGACATCTATCTCGAGCTGGCGTTTGCCGGCGAGCGCACCGCGCTACTCAGTCGCGAAAAGGAAGGGGTACCGGACCGCCATCCGCCCATCCGGCGGCGCCGTCCAGCGTAGCTCGGACGCCACGTTCAGCACACAGCCCTCAAGCAGCGGATGCTCCACGTCGGAGTCGGCAAGCTCCACCTCGGTAACCTTCCCGTACTCCGAACCCTCGGCCAGCGGCTCGATCACAAACGAGATGACCATGCGGCCCGCCAGGTCCGGGTTGCTCTTGATCCAGGCCGAATAGCACTCTTGGATCTTGGGCTTGGACTCGTCCATTGCGCCCTGGATCCCCTCGCGGTCGACGCTCCACACCATGGGCTCCCCAGCGACCTCCGGCTCGGCTTCGGGAGCCTTTGGGACGCTCGCCTGTGGACTGCCGCTGGGGGTCGGGATCAGCGCAGCCGGCTCAGGCGCCTTTGCACCGCTACCGAGCGGGGAGGTCCTTGCTACCGGCGGCTCAGGATCGGCCTTTGGTTTCGCAGCCGGCTCGGGCGCGGCGGTCTTTGCGGGGGCGGGCGTGGGCTCGGGCTTCGGCGCCTCGGCCTCCCACGCGCCGGGCTTGGCCTCGGGCGCCTCGTTTTTTGGGGGTGGCGCCGTGCGCACCGGCAGCAGCCACCAGATGACGGCGAACAGAACCAACACGAAAAACAGGATAAAGCGGCGCATCTAGTCGTGTGGGGCCATCATCCATTGCATCGCGGCGCCCAGCACGCCCGCCTTCTCGTCCAGCGAGGCCGTCACCAACTCGACGCCCTCGTTGATCTCGTCAAACGAGCACGCGCGCAGCTCCGCCATGCACGCCTCTTCCATCCAGTTGAACGACGGCGCCAGCCCACCCGCGATGAGGAAGGTCTTGGTGTTGAAGGTGTTGAGCAGTCCGCCCAGCGCCCGGCCGAGCGCGGTTCCGGCCGCGGCGAAGTGTGTCTTTGCCGTGGCGTTGCCGGCCTGCGCGGCGTCTGCGAGCAGGCGCGGGAGATCGGCTGACGTCGCGTCGATGCCGTCCACCGGCGTCTTCTCGCACATGGCGCGCAGCCCGTTGCCCGAGGCGTACATCTCCAGGCAGCCCCTGGCGCCGCAGCCGCACTGCAGCCCGCCCGGCTCCACAATGATGTGGCCCAGCTCCCCAGCCATGCCGCTGACGCCTCGCCACAGCGCGCCACCGATGATGATCGCGCCGCCTACGCCTGTGCCCAGGGTCAGGCCAATCAGGTCGCGGCTGCCGATTTTGGCCAGCGTGTGCGCAACCTGCCCCTGCAGAAACTCGCCGGCCACGACACAGTTGGCGTCGTTGTCCAGGCAGACGTGGTGGCCGATCAGAGGCTCCAGCCGCTCCTTGAGCCGGAAGTCGTCAAACGCGGGGAAGTTGGGCGATCGCTTGACCGAGCCCTCCCATCGGCTGATCACGCCGGCGACCCCCAGGCCGACCGTCACCACACCCGACGCGCCGCCGATCACCTTTGGGACGATCTCCGTCAGGCGCTTGAGCATGCCCTCTTCGGTTTTGTCGGCGTCGTCCAGCCAGACGACCTCTTCGTTGGTTACCTTTTGCGTCGCGTCCACCAGGCCGGCCTTAAGCCGCGTGCCGCCGACGTCGATCCCTACAAAGCGCTTCATGCGCCGGACAATACTACCGCGTAAGGCTCGGCGTCCAACGCGCGCCCGGACGCACGCACGAGGAGCTCATCCACCTCCAAGAGCGCGCCCGGGGCGATCACGCTGTCCCGCAGGTGGGCCCCGGCCGCCGGCGTCTCAAACCACCGCCCAAAGCGCTTGCGCAGGGCGTCGTCCAGCTGGGCCGCTACCACGTCGGCGATCACGTAGTTTTGGATGTAGACCGGGTGCGTCGCCAGGTGCACAACGCGCGCCCACGCCGGGATTTCGCGTAGCTCCGCGTCGGCTGTGATGCCGAGCACGTCTTCACAGATCGACCAGAAGGCCTCGGTCACGTCCCGCTGTGGTGTGCTGAACAGCGCCTGCTCCAAGCGGATCCATACGATCCACCACCGCATCGACAGCAGCTTCTTGCGCCGCCCACGCGCGGCCAATCGTGCGGCCTCCGCCTCGCTCAGCCCCGCCGTCCAACACAGCCAGTGTGGGTTGTAGGCCAGGTACGCAAACAGCTGGGCCAACCCCTCGTGAAACGCGTCGTTGGGCGCATCGCGCAGCACAAAATGCTCGCCGGTGACGTAGGCCGAGTGGGCGGCGTGCCCCAGCTCGTGCAGCAGCGTGTTGTCGCCGCTCAGCCCGTCGGCCAGGGTCGCCGTGACGCGAATGTCCGTGGGCGGGTCCACCGGGACACACCAGGCGTGCTCCGACTTGCCCTCGCGAGCATCCAGGTCCAGCGTGACGGCCTCCAGAGGTAGGCCCATCGCGCTGAACGTGCGCAGCGCCCTGTCTCGGGCATGGGCGGCATCAAACCGCCGCAGGTCGTCGCTTTGCGGATCGCCCAGACCCAGGTCCCACGGCATCAGCTGCGTGGTGCCGACGCGCTCGGCCAGGTCGTCACAGATCGCGCGCCACGCCGGCTGGGTGTGCTCCAGAAGAGAGCTCACCAGCGCTGTAAGCTGGTCGGCCTGCAGCCCGCGCACCGTCAGGCCCAGCTCATAGAAGTCTCGATATCCGCGGCATCGCGCCTGCTCGTTGCGCATATCACGCAGCGAACAGATGTCCGCTGCATAGTCCGGCGCCGGTGCACAACGTGCTCGCCAGGCCGCCTCCCGCCGCGCGCGGTCGGGGTCGGTGGCCAGAATCTGCATCAGGGCCGCGTCCGCGGTCGGCGCCCCGCCCAGCTTCGCTCGGAAGCGCGACATGCGGCCCGCCAGATCGGTGGATGCGGCCGAGATCGCCGGGTCCGACGCCACCGCCTCCCGCAAAAACTCGCGGTGCAGCATGGCCAGCCGTCGCCCCAGGGCGAGGTCTGAGGCCGTCCAGCCGTCGGCCGTGGCCCGGCGTACCGTACACAGGGCGTCGAGCACGTCGGTGTCCCCGTAGATTGCGACGCGCGCGTCGTCCAGGGCCTCCAGCATGTCGGCCTCGCCCGTCGTAAAGAGCCGCCATTGCCCCTCCGCAAGGCCGCGGCACAGCAGGCTCATCACGCGCTCCAGCTCGTCGGCCCAGGCTTTGAGCGCGGCCTCGTCGGGCGCGGCCGGATCGATCGCGGGCGGGGGAGGGGGCCTCACGGGACCTGCACATTTTTTTCGATGACCGGCTCGCCGCCCTCTTTCAGCGCCGGTTCGAAGTTCTGGTCCTCCCAATTCAGCGTGCCGACGTCCCACAGGTCGCCGGGGATCAGGTTCACGCCCGTGCGCCCGTACTCCAGCTTGTCATTGGCGTGGATCCGGATCTCGGCGTCCGCCGGCTCGCCGTCGCCCTTGTAGTGGATGGCCAGCCGATAGTTCTTCTCAAATTGAGGCACCGGCAGGCTCAGCACCTCCAGTCCGGGGCTGTCGCCGTCTTCGCGTTTGAGCGTCGGGTTGTCCTTGAGCTCGATCGGCTCGCCCCACTCGGGCGTCGCGTTGTTTGCCCAGCAGTCGTTGACGGCGTCGAACCAGGGGTCGTCGCCCGCGTCCTCGTGAGCCAGGTGGATGTCCAGGTCGCCGCCGCCCGTCCACAGGAGCTCGATGTGGGCCAGACCGGCCGGGATCACCAGGACGTTGCGCTTGCCGGGCGCGCAGTTCGGGTTGCCGTCGCCGTCCTTCACCTCCAGCGTGAACGCGTAGGTGCCGATCACGTCGGCCGTAAACGTGGGCGTGGCGGTCGTCGAGTTGGGCAGAAACTCGCCCTGGGCGCCCGGGGGCACCGACACCGACCAGGCGTACGAGGCGATGGCCGAGGTGGGCGCCGTGGACGACTCGCCGGACAGGTGCAGCTCGGTGAGCTCGTCGACCTGGTTGCCTTCGATCACGTCGATCACGGCGGTCGGCACGGCGTCCGCGGCGATCTCGCAGCCGTTCTCGCTCTCATCGTCGCAGCTCAGGAAGCCCTCGTCACACGCGACCAGCGTGCACTCTCCGGCGATGCAGGCCGCGCTGGCGTTATCCCGGGCGCACGGGGTGTTGCACAGGCCGCAGTGCTGCAGGTCGGTGTTGTTGCTGACGCAGACGCCCGAGCAGTCGTCGGGCTTCTCGTCGGGGCACGCGCACTGTGCCGACACACACACGGCGCCGACCGCGCACGCTTTGCCGCAGGCCCCGCAGTGGGCCGGGTCTTCAGTGACGCGAAGGCACACGCCGTCGCAGCGGGTGAAGCCCGGGCTGCAGATGTCGATGTTGGGGGCGTCTTTGGCCACGCAGAGGGCCTTGTCACCGAGCTCGGTGCACGCCAGGTCCGCAGGACACGCGCCGTCGGTGCACTCCACGCGGCAGCCGGAGTTGTTGTCGGCGTCCAGCACGCAGCTGCCGACGGTGTCGTCGGGGCAGGCCGTCTCCTGGCATTCAGGTGCGCAGTAGTTGGCGCCCAGGGCGTCGATGCACACGCCTTCGATGCAGTCGGCGGTGGTCTCGCAGCCCGCCTCGTAGAGCGCGACGGTGCCCGCAGGGGGTGGCGGCGGCTCCGGGTCGGAGCACGCACACCACAGGATGGGCAGGAGAGAGAGAAGAGCGGTTGTGGAGCGCGTCAGCATGGCGCGCATCTTACCGGAGCAGGCGCCCTTTAGAAGTCAGATGCGCAATCTAGAAGGCGTAGCCGATCTGCAGGCTGGGCACGACCATCTTGCGAGAGTCCGTCTCGCCGATAGCGTAGTCCACGCCCAGGCTGGCCGTGAAGCCGCTGTGCGTGCTCCAGTTGACGCCCGCGCCGACCAGGCCGACGGTGCTGGCCGGGTCATAAGCGTGACCCATCAGCCCGGCGCTGACGTACGGGGACAGGCCGCTGCGCACCGGATAGACCCGCACGCTGGTCGCCCAGCTGGGGGCCGGCTCGGTCTGACAGCCCGGACCCGCGCAGCCGATTACGGCCACAGGGCTGGACGTGACGCCGGTAGCGGCGGTCAGCTCGATGTGGTTGCCCAGGCGCACGCCCAGCTCAACGCCGGTCATCGCGACGCCTTTCTGCGTGAAGCTCAAACGCACCGGACGGGCCGCGCGGGGCTGCAGGGACAGCTTTGGACGCGCGATAACCGTCTTGGTGGTGACCACCCGCGGCGGCGCCCGGCGGACCACCCGGCGGCGCACAACGCGACGGCGATTGCGTCTTACGCGTCTTACGCGACGCACGCGGCGGGGATAGCGCGGGTTGGAGACCGCTACCTTGACGGTTTTAGCGACTTTGACCGCGCCCACAGACGGGGCGTGATGATCGGGGGCTGCCATGGCCGGGCCTGCAAACAACAGGGCCGTCATCAGGGCAAAAACGGGAGAGAATTTTCGAGTCGAGAACTTCATTGGAGGTGCCTCCTTATGAGCGTTGCCAACCCTCTTGAGCAAGGTCGATGCCAGTGCATGGATCGCGGCGCAGTATCACGTTCTCTGGGTGTCCAGCTGTCGGGATGTGTGGCGTGCTGGCAACAGGGTGTGGGGCCTGGGTCGACAATGCCCCATGGGGTGGAAATCGACTTTTGGGGTTAACCCCCGCACAGCAGGTCACGAACTCCCAACTGAATGCCTTGTTGGGTAGTCACCGGCGGGAGCGATGACAGCCTTCGTTCCCGCCCGGTGACACGTTTTTCGAACAAGGCAGTTGTGTGAGGGGGACTGGGCCTGGTGGGCCCTTCTCCAGTTGAGTTTATTTTGGGTGGCAGAAGGACCGGGGGTGGTCCGCCTGGCACAGATCTACTGCTAGGAGGAAGGCAGCTATGGCTATTTCTATCATGACCAACAACGCGTCCATCAAAGGGCAGCGTCATCTCAACGGGACCACGATCGGTCTCAACCGCTCCTTGGAGCGACTGTCGTCCGGCTTCCGCATCAACTCCGCGATGGACGATGCGGCCGGTCTCGGCGTCTCCGAGGGCATGAAGTCGCAGATCCGCGGCCTGGCCCAGGCGTCGCGAAACGCCAACGACGGCCTGAGTGTCGTGCAGACGGCTGAGGGCTCGATGAGCGAGATCAGCTCGATCTTGATCCGCATGCGCGAGCTGACGGTTCAGTCGGCTTCGGACAGCCTCACGGACAACGAGCGTGCGTACATCGACACCGAGTTCCAGGATCTCATCTCTGAGGTCGATCGGATCACGCAGTCGACCAAGTTCAACGGCCTGACCCTGCTGGGCGGCGCCTTCGCGGCGACCGGTCTGGACTTCCAGGTCGGCCACGACAACGGCGCGTCGTTCCGCATCACCGTGACCATCGCCGACGTCTCGTCGTCCGGTCTGGGCTTCGCGGGTACCGAGGCGACCGACACCAAGGCCAACTCGCAGGCGGCTATGTCCGTCATCGACACCGCCCTGGACAGTCTGGCTACCGCGCGCGCCGGTCTTGGCGCCAAGGGTAATCGTCTGCAGATCGCGGCCGGCGCCGTCGACACCATGCGCGAGAACCTGGCGGCCGCCAACAGCCGGATCCGCGACACGAACGTGGCCGAGGAGAGCAGCTCCTTCGCGCGCAGCCAGGTGCTGATGCAGGCCGGCGTGTCCATGCTGGCCCAGGCCAACGCGCAGCCGCAGAGCGCTCTGGCGCTGCTGCAGTAAGCAACCGCCCGTTTAGATAGTCCCGCCCGGCAGCTGGGGTCGCTCTGGCCCCTCTCCAACCTGATTTCCTGCAGACTTTTCCCTAAGAAACGTGTCTTTTCTTCACGGCGCATCTCTGCGTTATAAACGTGGTCCTGCGCTGCATTTCTTGCGCTGTGGGTGGGTCATTTCAGACCCACTGGGTAAAAAAAACACCATTTCCCTTTAACCCTCCTGGGGGGGGGCACGAAAGACCCAGTGAAGGCGCTGAGGTGCTCAAGCAGAAATGCTCGAACTACTAAAGCGCAGCAACCCAACAGAGACGAGGTGAATCATGGCTGTTTCCATTATGACAAACACGGCGAGCATGAAGGCGCAGCGACACGTTGGTCGAACCAACACGATGCTGAACACCAGCCTTGAGCGCCTGTCCTCCGGCTTCCGCATCAACTCCGCGATGGACGACGCCGCCGGTATGAGCGTGTCCGAGCAGATGAAGGCCCAGATTCGTGGCCTCGGCCAGGCGACACGCAACGCCAACGACGGCCTGTCGGTCGTGCAGACCGCAGAGGGCTCCATGGGCGAGATCAGCAACGTGCTGATTCGGATGCGAGAGCTCAGCGTGCAGTCCGCTTCGGACAGCATTACCGACACCGAGCGCGTATACCTCGACACCGAGTTCCAGGATCTCGTGGCTGAGATCGACCGCATCACGTCCTCGACCAGCTTCAACGGGCTGGTCCTGTTGGACGGCAGCTTTGCGGCGACGGGCCTGGACTTCCAGGTTGGCTACGATAACGGCGCGGCCTTCCGCATCTCGGTCAACATCTCCGACGTCTCGACCGCTGGGCTGGGCTTTGCGGGCACCGAGGCCATCGACACCAAGGCCAACTCGCAGAACGTCATGTCGACCATCGACGCGTCGCTCGACGCCCTGGCCACGGCTCGCGCCAGTCTCGGCGCCAAAGGCAACCGCCTGCAGATCGCGGCCGGCGCCGCCCAGGTCATGCGTGAGAACCTGGCCGCCGCCAACAGCCGCATCCGCGACGCCAACGTGGCCGAGGAGAGCAGCCAGTTCGCCCGCAGCCAGGTGCTGATGCAGGCCGGCGTCTCCATGTTGGCCCAGGCCAACGCCCAGCCGCAGAGCGTCCTCGCCCTTCTCCAAGGGTAGGGGAGCTTTCGCCCCCCCGCGCCATCGTGGCGCGGGCCCCCTGAGGGGGCCGAGACAGCCGCTCGTGCGGCTGGGGAGCGCGGACGTGATATAAGCGGCCCTGCGTGAACCAGCAGATAATCGCCTTCTCGATTCCCTTCTTCTTTCTGCTCATCGGTATAGAGCTTCTGGTTGCACGCGCGCGAAAGCAGCGCCTGTACCGATTTGCCGACTCCGTTACAGACCTCAGCTGCGGCATCACCCAACAGGTGTCCCTGCTCTTTTTGAAGGGCGCGCTGCTCGCCGGCTACGTCTTCGTTTACGAGACCTGGCGCGTCAGCGACATCGACGGCGTGGCCGCCTGGCTGCTGGCGTTTGTCGGCGTCGACTTTCTCTATTACTGGTGGCACCGGCTCAGCCATCGCGTGAACCTGCTGTGGGCGGCGCACATCGTTCATCACCAGAGTGAGGACTACAACCTGGCGGTCGCCCTGCGCCAGTCGCTGCTCACCAGCGCCACCGGCTTTCCGTTTTATCTGATGCTGGCGTTCGCCGGGGTCGAGCCCATCGTCTATGCGACCGCGCACGCCGTAAACACCGTCTATCAGTTTTGGATTCACACCGAGTTGGTGGGCAAGTTGGGTCCCGTCGAGTGGGTCCTGAACACGCCGTCGCACCACCGGGTCCACCATGGCGTCAACCCGCAGTACATCGACCGCAATCACGCCGGCATGCTGATCATCTGGGACCGCTTGTTCGGGACCTTCGAAGAAGAAGACGAGCCCGTGGTCTACGGCATCGTGAAGCCGCTGCGCAGCTGGAACCCGATCTGGGCCAACTTTCACCACTTTGTGCAGGTCGCCGGCGACAGCTGGAGCGCGCCCCGGCTGCGCGACAAGCTTCTGGTGTGGTTCAAGGGACCCGAGTGGCGCCCGCCCGGCCTGACACCCTACCCGGCGCCGCAGCCCGTGACGCGCGCCGAGATCGTCAAGTACGAGACGCCCGCGAGCGCCGGCCTGCGGTGGTACGTGGGGGCGCACTTTGTCGCGGTTGCCGCGTTGACGACGCTGCTGATCTTTCAGCGCAACACGCTGCCGCAGCTGCACATGCTCGTGGGCGCGGCGGTGGTGTTCACGACAGTCGTGGGGTGGGGCGCGCTGTTCGAGCGCAAGGCGTGGGCCACGCCGTTTGAGGCGGCGCGCTGGCTATTGGTCGCCGGCGCTGTGGTCGGTCTTAGTTGAGCAGCTCGTACTCGATGGTCACGCTCTTCCAGTCACCGGCGATGATCCAGCCGCGGGTGTAGCCCCCGCCGACCTGGTTCTTCACGACGAAGCTCTCGTACTTTTTGGCGTTGGGCAGGGACGTGCCCGCTGCCGTGGGCGCGGCGGTGGGGATGTCGTCAAAGCTGCTGCGCTTGCCGTGCCACGCACAGGGGTTGCTCTCGGTCGACTTGGCGCCGCCCGGGCTGAGCTTCAGGAACGGGTGACCGGCCGTGGCGTACATATCGCTGTTTTTGAAGTTGGCTTTGTGGACGACCTTGCCGGCCACGAAGTCCACACCCTGCTCGGGCTTGATCGTGATCGTGAAGCGGTCGGAGGTGGCGCTCAGGGTGCCGCTCGTGACGGGCTTGGGCTCCACCTGCGGCGGCGGCTCAGACACGGACTCGGTGGTCTCGGTGGTCTCGGGCTCCTCCAGCTGCGGGTCGAGGACGCTCTCTTCGGCGATCAGGTTGGGGTCAAACGCGGGCAGCTCCACGTCGAAGATGACGCTGAGCTCTTCACTGGTCGCGTCGACGCGCAGGGTCAGCGTGCCCGCAAGCCGCGCCGCCTCGTTGACGTCCATGGTCAGCGCGCCGCCCAGAAGCTGGGTGTCGCAGTCCGCGCAGCGCCCCTCGACCGCAACCAGGTCGATGAAGGGTGCCTGGTTGGCGTTGGCCTCGTGCGCCAGGGATCGCAGGCTGGTGCGGCCGTCGATAACATAGGGATAGCCGGCGACTGCATTGGGCAGCGTCTCGGCATCCAGGTCCATTATGATTCGCAGATCGCCACCCGAGATTACCAAGCGGAAATTCTCGTCGACCTGGGCCGCGCTGGCGACCACGTCGACCTCGTCGACCGCCTCCCCGTAGATTGTCCCCGCGATTGTGTTGGGGGTGTCTTCGGCGCAGCCTGTGACCGCTGCGTTCAGGCCGACTAAGGTGATTAGTGCGATTGCGATTCTCATGATTTGTGCCTCCTCCAATTACTGCCGGGCCCCCTCTGAGCAGGGAGCGTGCCAGCTTGTAGATTAGGCTTGCGTGCGGCGAATAGCGGTCGACGGTGCGGGTCGGCTGTGGTCCGTGCGCCACACGGTGCCGTTGCAAACCGGATACGCCCCGACCATGATTGCCTGATGCTGCGCAATGTCGTCTTGATCCTTGTGGTCTGCCTGGCCGCTGAAGTCGCCCTGGCCGACAAGGCCCCGCCGCCGCGTCACCGCATTTTCTACAAAAACGTGTTCGCCGGGCGCCTGAACCCGCTCGGGCTGCAGGACGAGCTGAAGATCGGCTATCGATACCGCCTGTACGACAGCAGCGGCATCCTGTGGCGCGACAGCCATGCCGGCATCGGGCTGGCGCCGACGCTGAATCCGGCGTTTGGACTGATCGGGCTGTACGCCGAGCTGCAGCCGATCGCGCTGCTGCAGCTGTCGGCCACGGCGCAATACGCGATGTTTTTCGGCAGCATGGAGCACCTTCAGTCGTTTCCTACGCCCCAGGGGGACTGGAGCGACTCGGGCCTGGACGAGCTCGCCGAGGCGGACACCAACCAGGCGACGACCGGCTGGCACGTCACGCTGCAGGCCCAGCTGCGGGCCAAGGTGAAGAACGTGGTGGTGCGCAGCACGCTGAAGGTCAAGTGGGCGGACATGGATCTGCGTGACGGCGACACGGTCTGGTACGACCCGACGCCCGACATCGTGCGCCCCAACGGCGGCTGGATGCTGACCAACGATGCCGATCTGCTGGTCCTTTTGGGCGAGCACTGGATCGTCGGAGCCCGGCACAACCTGACCCACGCGTTTTACGATGATGACAGTGACTCCACGCCGCATCATCGTGTCGGCCCGTTTCTGGCGTATCGCTTCTATGACCGGCCCGGTGACTCGTTCAATCGGCCCACGCTGGCCCTGCTGACCGGGTGGTATCTGCAGCATAGGTTTCGTGCTGGTGCGGACGTGAGCCAGGCGATTCCGTACCTTGCCCTGGCGTTCGCGTTCGAAGGCGATCTCTTGGACCCGGCTCCGTAGTATCATCGGCGTATGCGCCGCGTTTCATTCATCGTTTGGGTCCCGCTGCTGGCCTTGCTGTCGGCATGCGGAGACGACGCCACACCCGAGTCCACGACGCCTGCGGAGGTGCTCGAGCCGGAGCCCGACAGCCTGGTCGTGCGGGTCGGATTGCTCAGCTACTGGGGCGCCAGCGAGGGGTTGGTGCCGGACGCCCCGGGCAATCATGTCTATACGTTTGAGGTGCTCGAGGCGGGCGAGGTCAGCATGGCCCTGGACAGCTCCGAGGCGCCCGGACATCTCTACCTGCGAAACGCGTCCGACATTCTGATGGAGTCCGAGGACACGCAGCCGGACAACTACCTGTCCGCGCTGGCGATGACGCTGGAGCCCGGCACGTACAATGTGGTGCCGGTCACGCAGGAGGTCGACCAGCAGGGGCTCTTTCAGCTGAACATCACCGGGGCCATCGCCAACGTGACGGCACCGACCCTCTTTTGCACCGAGTCGACGCCGTGTCGCGACGGCACCACCGACACCCAGATCATCGCCGGCGTCTGCACGCGAAACGTCATGCCCGTGCCGGGGTTGGGCGACGCCAAGCCGGTGCCGTTTCTGTGCGACGTCAACGATGAGCGGGCTGATCTGCACCTGGCCGCGATGAAGGACACGACCCTGAGCCTGGTCGACATGGCCAAGGACAACGGCGTGGCCATCGTGACGATGTATCTGAAGGAGGAGCCGACGCTCAGCCCGCACCTGCTCACCTTTGTGGGTGACGTGTACGCGGGCGAGCTGAGCGCCAAGGCCGGTGAGGCCCCGCCGTGTGGGCACTACGCCAAGGGGGCGCACACCTTCGTCATCGATGAGGGCCAGCATCGGTGGCGGTCGGAGCTCTATCAGTCGCTGTCGTGTACGAGCTATACGGACGGCGAAGGGTGCACCGACTTCGACCCGACGGACCCGATGATCGCGTGCAACGCCGACGACTTCTGGATCAACGGCGGCGAGTGCCAGGTGTTCGACGTGTCGCCGATCTACACGGCGTGCACCGGCGAGTTCGGCCAGAACGACGACCCCTTCTACGTGGAGCCCAACACGGGGACGCAGTGGGTGCCGATCACGTATCCGACCCACACCGAGCTGCCGTGGGGCGAAGCGGTCAAGGCCTGCGAGGACCTGCTGTGGGCGGGGCGCGACGACTGGGTGCTGCCGTCCATCGACAACCTGCGGGATCTGGTGCGCAACTGCCCGGTCACCGAGGTGGGCGGCGCGTGTCCGGCCAACGGTCAGTGCACCGACTGGATCACCTGTCAGGACAGCAGCGACTGCACGTGCGGCCACATGGCGGGCATCTGCCGCATTCCGACGGCGTTCCTCGAGATGTTCGAGTGGGAGAAATGCGGCGGCTACTTCTGGAGCAGCACCGTCGCCACCGAGAACGGAGAGCCTGTGGAGGGCTCGTGGTACCTGGATGTGGACTACGGTGCGATCGGGGCTGAGCCGCACGGCACCAACGGCGCGGTCATGTGCGCGCGCAAGCCTTGATCATGGTGGCCGTGGCCTCGTGAGCTTCGGCCGCCATCGACTCCAGGTCCGCGGTCTCCAGCGGCACGTAGGTCGTCCAAGCCTCGTCCAGTCGATAGAGAAAGGCGTCAACTGCGTTGCCGGGGCCGGCCATGATCGCGATGCGATCCGCCAGGTGTGACACGTAAACCAGCGCCTGATGCTCGGTGGCGTCAGCAGGCCGATGGTGATGCCGAATCGCCGCACACAGGGCTGCTGGAAAGCCCCAGGTTTGGGCCATATATGCGCCGACTGCGCCGTGGTCGATACCCAGCACCGCGTGCTCGGCTTCGTCGAAAGTCCGTCCGCCGTCTGCCGCCGCGCGCGCCTCTTCCACCACCTCGTCCAGCCGGGTGGCCAGATAGGGGCCCAGGCCGATCTTGCCGATGTCCAGCAGCAGCCCCGCGGTGTAGGCGATCGACGGCGGCGCGACCCCTGATCGGCCCGCGCAGTCGTCTCCGGCAAACGCGGTGCACACGCTCGCCTCCCACAGCCGTCGCCCGTCGGTCTCGTAGCCAGCCACCGCCTCCACGCGCATGCTGTCCATCATGCGCGCCGTGATCAGCTGGACCAGCGCGGATTCGCCCATCAGCACGATGGCGCGGTCGATCGACGCGACACTGCCCGCGCGCGTCCGCAAGGCGGCGCTGTTGGCGATGCGCAGGGTGGACGCGGCCAGCTCGGGATCAAGCTTCACCAGGCCGGCGACGTCGGCGGACGTGTGGTTGGGGTTATGCAGCACCTCCAGCAGCTGGCACATGGTGGCGGACGGCGCCTTGACGGCCCGCGTGCTCTCCAGAATCTGGTCGACGCTGGCGCTCACTTAGCCGGGGGCCTCGGGGTGCAGGGGGTGAGATGGTGGGAGCTTCCTGCTCCCATGGACCATAGCCTTCCAAGCCGTCCAGTAAGGAAATCGTGCCCTATGGGCGGCTACTTGAGAATTTTTCTGCCCGTTTTTGCCGCCTTCAGAAGTGCTACAATTCGGCGCTTGTCCGACGCGCCCCTGGTCACATCCGCCATCTCCCAAGCAGAGCTGATCCGCTCGGGGGCGGTCTCGTCCGAGGAGCTGACCCGGGCGCATCTGGACCGGATTGATGCGGTCAACGGCGACCTCAACGCGGTCGTCACGTGCTGCCCCGACCTGGCCCTGGACGCGGCTCGCCGCCTGGACGCGGACCAGGCGCGCGGTCTTCGCAGGGGCCCGCTGCACGGCGTGCCGGTGACGATCAAGGACTCCTTTGATGTGGCCCAGGTCCGCTCGACCGGCGGAACCATGGGCCGAACGAATCATGTGCCCACGGTGGACGCGACCGCTGTCGCTCGTTTGCGCCAGGCGGGCTGCGTCATTCTCGGCAAGACCAACACGCCGGAGCTGACGCTGTCCTTCATCACGGACAACCTGCTCTTTGGGCCTACTCACAATCCGTACGATCTGACGCGCAGCCCCGGGGGCAGCAGCGGTGGGGCGGCAGCGGTGGTGGCGGCGTGCGGGTCGGCGCTGGACATCGGCAGTGACCTGGGCGGCAGCGTTCGCGTTCCAGCGCACTACTGCGGTGTGGTCGGGATCAAGCCCACGCCGGGGCGGGTGCCGCGGACAGGGCACATTTTCGGGGCCGGCGGACACCTGGATCGGTTCGGTACGATCGGGCCGATCGCGCGCACTGTGGCCGACGTGGCGCTGGCGCTGGACCTGTTGTGTGGGCCGGACGGCGTGGATCCGTCGATCGTCCCGCTGTCGCTCGAGGACAGTCGCGACGTCGTCAAGTACGAGCTGCGCGTGGCGGTGTTCGAGCAGAGCCTGGCCGGGACCACGCAGCCCGCCGTTATCGAGGCGGTGCGGGCCGCGGCGGATGCGCTGCGGGCCGTCAAAGTGACTGTTGTCGAGGACCGCCCCGCGCTGTTGGCTGAGGCGTGGGTGCTGGTCGTGCTGGCGATGGAGGCTGACCTGGGCGGCACGTTCCGGCGGCTGTTGAGCAGCGCGGGGACACAGCAGCCGTCGCGTGCCTTGAGTGGGTACGTCGGGCCGCCGAACACGTCCGGGCTGCAGTACGCCCGGTACCTGTTGGCCACGTCCGCGCGCGCTGCGGCGAGGCGCTCGCCGTTTCTGGCCCGCATCGCGGCGGCTCCGCTGGACGCCCCGCTGTCGGTGGCCGATTTCACGGAGCTGCTGGCCGAGATCGACCGCGTCCGGGCGGGGCTCTTGGGGTTCATGACGGACTACGACGCGATTCTGGGTCCGGTGTCGTGCGGCGCGGCCCCGCTGACCAGCGAGGCGGAGCAGGCGCAGTATAGCGAGGTGGGCGCCCACAATCTCAGCGGCTTTCCGGCTGTGGTCGTGCGGGCCGGTACCGCGCCCGGGGGACTGCCGGTCGGCGTGCAGATCGCGGCGCGCCCGTGGCAGGACCATGTGGCGCTGGCGCTGGCGGGGGTGATCGAGCGCGCAACCGGGGGCTGGCGGCGTCCTCCCGATTCTCCTTGACCCCAGCGGTGACCCTTTAGATACTCCGCGCGCCTATGCACGGTGGAGTTGTATTTCTGATGCTACGATTGCGGGCCCCTCTCACGGTTTTGTTGATGTTGACCATGGCCTGCAGCGAGCCGCCGCAGGGCGAGCTTCCGCGCGCGGAGCCCCTGCCGGACGTGACGGCGCGTCCGATGCTGCCGGCGTTTCCGATGGCGGGTGAGCGCAACGGCAGCGGCAAGGCCGATCAGTACAGCGACTTCCGCTACAGCAACGACTGGGCCTATGGGATTACGCAGGCGCCGCGCACGCCGATGCGGGCTGTCGGACAGTGGGCGGATCACCAGCAGCTGCTCTTGGCCTGGACCGGGCAGTTTCCGGAGACGATTGCGGGTATCGTGGCGGGGGCTCGAAGCCGCATCCAGATCACGGTCGTGCATGAGGGCGGCAGCGCACGCCAGCAGTTCAAGAACGCGATGAGCCAGTACGGTGTGAGCACCGCCGGCATCGAGTACGCCGACATGGCCATCGACTCGATCTGGATGCGCGACTACGGCCCGCTGTCGGTCCGGGCGCCCGACGGCACGGTGTCGTTTGTGGACCCGCGCTACTACCACCAGCGGATCTACGACGATGTGACCCCGACCCTGCTCGGCCAGCGCATGGGCATCAACGTGTACCGCCAGCCGCTGAGCTGGGAGGGCGGCACGTACATCGCCGACGGCGAGGGCAACTGCTACTACACAAACGGCGTGTACCAGTACAACGCGCTGAGCCAGAGTCGCATCCACCAGTACCAGCGCGATTACATGGGCTGCGAGACCAACACCGTGACCTATCCGCTGCTGGACGAGGGCACGACGCACAGCGACATGTTCTCCAAGCTGGTGGCGCGCGACCACATGTTGATCGGCTCCTACACCTCGGCTCAGGACGCCGGCAACCGTCAGCTGCTGGACAAGAACGCGCAGATCGTGGCGGCGTCGGTGCGCAACGACGGCACGTACCCCCAGGTGACGCGCATCCCTATGCCGCACAACGACGGCCGACAGGTGTGGCGTACGTACGCCAACTCGCTGTTCGTCAACGGCGTGAACCTGGTCCCGGTGTACAGCGACGACCGCGCCTACGAGGACGCGGCGATGGCTGTGTGGCAGAGCGCGATGCCCAACTGGCAGCACGTGAAGGTGGACTCGACAGGGCTCATCACGTGGTCGGGGGCAGTCCATTGCATCACGATGACGGTGCCGCAGGGTCGCCTTGCCGCGGCTGAGGCGTCGCCCTCGATGCTGTGCAACGGTGACTACTCCTGCCATCCGGCCAACACGGGCGCGGGCTCCTGCTCACTGGGCTTTGCCGGCTGCTGTGACGGCAACACCCTGCAGACGTGTGGCGCCAACGGGCCGACCTCGCAGGCGTGCCCACAGGGCTGTGGCTGGAACAGCGCGACCAACTCATATGCCTGTGGTGGCAGCGGCGCCGGTCCGGCGTCGGCGCCCATGGCGTGCGGCGCGTCCTCGGTGACCCTGCCGCCCCAGCCAAGCACGCCCCCGTCCACACCCACGACCCAGCCGGTGGGCGGGTGCCAGGGCGTGACCCACACGGGCTGCTGCGCCGGAGATACCCTCAAGTACTGCCAGTCGGGCGAGCTGCGTAGTCAGGCGTGCAGCGGCTGCGGCTGGGATGCCGCGGGCAACAACGGCCATGGCTGGTACGACTGTGGCGGCGACGGCACGGACCCGTCCGGTGAGCATGTGCTGGCGTGCCCGGGCTCGGAGCCCACAGCGCCGTCCACGCCGACGACCACGACCCCGGCGACCCCGCCGCCGTCACCGGCTGCGACGTCGGGCTGCGGCGACATGGGCTGGGAGGGCTGCTGCTCCGGCTCCGTGCTGCGGTGGTGTGAGAACAATGAGGTCAAGACGCTGGACTGCGAGACCGCCTCCTGTGGCTGGAACTCCAGCGCGGCGTACTACGACTGCAACCAGGCCGGTCATGGCCCCGCAGACTTCCCAATGGTCTGTTCAGAGTAGCGGGCTCTCAGGCGGCGAACATGTGGGCTCTGGCCAGCAGCTGAGCGCGAATCGGTCCAATCTGGGCGTCTGACAGCCCAAGCTCCACAAAGATGGGATCCCCGACGAGATCCATCTCTTCGTTTTGCGTATATCCGATTCCGAGGGCCTCACAGATGCGATCGGCGGCCGCCACAACGAGCACCAGGTCGCGCTCGGGGCCGTCGTAGAAAGTCCCGTCGTGATGATGGCCCATGACCTCGATATAGCACTGCGGCAGCTTCCAGCGCGTGGCCATGATGCGGCCGAGCACGCAGTGCACCTGGTCGACCAGCGACATCAGGTCCTCGTGGCAGGGCACCGCGATGTTCGGCTGGGTGCGGATGACGTCGGTCGCCACGTGAATCGCCACAGAGCGGCCGAGATCGTGAAGGAGGCCCGCCACGAAGGCGCGCTCATCCGGTCGGCCGCAGCGCTTGGCGATCATGTCGGCGGCTACGCCTGCCGCGACCGAGTGGGCCCACACGTCGGTCATGGCCGCCTTGAACATGGGCGACGAGAACGTCTTGCCCTTCACCGCATAGGCGCACAGCAGCTGCTTGAGGCGATTGAGACCGATGCGCGCCATCGCCTGGCTCAAGCGCTCGGTCGGCTGTCCGGGAAAGAACGCCGAGTTAGCCAGGTGCAGCACGCGGGCGGCGAGGCCCTGATCACGGGCCAGTACGGCGGCGACCTGCTTGAAGGAGGCGTTGGGGTCCTGGGTCAGGGCCATGATCTCCATGGCCAGATGCGGCAAGCGGGGCGCCTCGAAGTTGCCCGAGACAACGCAGCGACGCATCTCTTCGCCAAATTGGCGGCGTAGCGCGTCGGACTGTGTTTGTGCTGCGGCTTGTTGCATCGACCCTTTTCCACCCAGGGGTTCTATAGGGTGATATCGAGTCGCGGCCGTGGCGGGTTAACCCCATCGTTGGGCCCCTGGCACGATGCCAACTACGCAACGTTGGGGTTAAGGCTCCTGCGTCTCTGTGGCCAAGGGGTGCATGACCAGCTCGAGGTCGCGCAGCTTGGTGTACGCCCACTCGGCGATGTCGCTCCACACGCGCTCGGAGTTGGAGCGGTCGAACCAGTCGGGGAACATCTGCTCGGTGTCGATGGCCTCGGCGAAGCGCACGTTGACGGTCTTGCCGATGCGCGGGACATGGCTGCCGATCGGCATCACGTTCTGCATGCCGTAGTGGTAGAAAGGCAGCACCAGCGGCGCCGCCTCCGCGATCAGGCGTCCGACACCCAGCTTGAACGGGTTGCGCAGGAGCACGTTGGGGTCCCGCGTGCGTCCGCCCTCGGGAAAGAGGTGAACCCAGTCGCCCGCCTGCAGGCGCTCGGACAAGAAGTCCATCGCGCGCTGACGGACACCGCCGCCGCGCTCGACCGGCACGCCTTTCCCGGCGCTGAAGAACTTGCCCTTCAAGCGGGTCGAGAAGAAGTTTTTGGCGTCGGTGGCGCACCAGCGCGTGCGCTTCCAGTCGGTGACGCCGAACGCGCACGGCAGGATCGGATCGTCAAAGAGCGACACGTGGTTGCTGATCGTCAGCAGGCCCTGGTTGCCGCGGTCAAAGGCCTTGTCGAAGTGCTCGCGCCCCTGGACCTTGAGCGTGTTGAAGCCGCGGATCAGCACTTTGCAGGCGCCCGCTACCGTGACCTCGGTCATCTTCTGATACCAGGCCGGGTTTGGGCTCCAGAACTTGTTGATGTCCTCGTAGGGCACCGGAGGCGCGGGCGCGGTGGTCTCGTTGACCAGGGCCGCTACGTCGTCCAACGCCGCACGTGCTGTCTCGCGCGCGGCCTCGACCGGATCGGTTGTGTGAACTGTCATCGTCTCCCCCTACTCAAACTGCGGCCAACAGACCGCCTCGATACGATCAGGCTCGCCAAACCGGGGCGCTTCGATGCATTCGAAGCCCTCGGCGCAGCCACCTTCCACGAAAAGATAGTCGTCACAGCGCGAGATGCACGCCCCGGCCGGCTCGGCGCCGGTCGCGGAGCCCAGATCGACGCAGAACGTGACCGCGTTTTTGGGTCCGGACGAGTCCGGGCAGAAGCGCTCGCAGTCCGCGGTGCAGAAGCCCGTTTCGCCCGCTCGCAGACAGCGGCCGCCCTCGTACGGGCAGTCGGCGTCTTCGGCGCACGCGCCGCCGATCCAGTGGTAGTTGGGCGCTTTGTTTTCGAGCACGTGGCGCGAGTACTTTTTGAAGACGTTCCAAAACAGCCAGTTGCCGCCCTGGCCGGTCAGCACCCACGGCGTGTACGTGTACAGCGCGGCGGTCGCGCGGGTCTTGGGGATGATCCAGACCCCGTCCTGCGTCCGCTTTTCGCGGCCCACTTTCCAACCACTGACGGTCGAGCCGCTCTCCAGATTATCCAGGTACTTGCGAAACAGCGACGCGGCGCACGCGACCTGCCTGCCGAACCCGGCCTGTGCGACGGAGCACCCCAGGTTGTCGGGGCAGGCGCAGCCCATGGCGTGGGCCAGCTGATAGCTGGTGGGCTCGGCTGTGAACACCAGGCTGGACTCGACCTGCAGCTTTGCGAGAAGCACCAGCGGGTTGATCTGAAACGCGACGGCGTTGTTCACGATGATCTGGGCCGCCCCGACGCCGTCTACGTCGATGGTCGACAGGCCGCTGGCGTGTCCGCCGTACGGGGGCGCGTCGAGAAAGGCCTGGACCTCTTCCACGGTCATGAATTGCGCGTCCTCGAAGATGTGATCCGCGAGCAGCGCGTCTTTGTCGAAGAGTGCGCCGTCGCCTTTGCCGCCCGTTTCAGGGACGAGATCGGCGGCGGGTGGGGCGAACGCGGGTGCGGTCGAAGGCTGGTCCTCAGCACCGCAGGCCATCAACATCAGCCCCAGGACACCGTGAATAATCGGGCGCATATTCGGCGAGCATAGCGACCAGGGCACCGATTGGGAAGCATGATTGCCCTCACCACGCTATGATTGCCCCGTGCGACATGCGGTTTGGACGCTGATGGTGGGCGCTGCTTTGTGCGCGGCGCCGGGCTGTTCGAAGACGGTGGAGGGGGGCGTCCCATTGCCGATCCCGGACCCCGTGCAGGTGCGCATCCTGTCGCCGGCGGAGGGCTCGATCGTGGGCGGCGTCCGCATTCTGGTGGCGGGCGAGGTCGCCCCGACGTCGCTGACATCCGTGCTGATCAACGGGCTGTCGGCGCCCGCGGAGAGCGGAGAGTTCGCGGCCTGGATCGATGTCGAAGACGGCCTGAACACCGTCACGGTCGTGCACCCCGAAAGCGGCGCGTCGTCGGCCGTCAGCTTTACGGTCGACACGCTGCCGCCGCGCCTGGAGATCGTCTCGCCCGCCCGGGGCACCTTCTCTCACGAGGCGGCGTCTGTTGCGCTGACCCTGAGCGCCCAGGATGAGAGCGGCATTGCGCGCGTCGAGGCGGCCGGGCAGCTGCTGGATGCCGCGGCCGGACCGCAGTGGACGACGCAGGCCACGCTGGGTGTGGGCGTGAACACGCTGATCGTGGAGGTAGAGGACGCGCTGGGCAACGTGGCGACCGAGCACGTCAACGTTCTCAACGGCGCCTTCCAGCCGCCTCAGGATGGGCTCACGGATGCGGTGGTCGTGCATATGGGCCCGGACGCGCTGCGGGCGTTCGAGAGTGTGGCAGGCACTCTGGTGGACAAGCTGGACTATACGGGCCTGGCCGCGGGGCTGAACCCCCTGCTTGATACGAGCCTGGCGACGGTGACGGTGGACAAGGTCAGCCTGCTGCCCAACACAGAGGTCGGCTTTGTGGCGGGCAAGGGCACGCTGGGCCTGACGCTGGTGCTGTACGGTCTGAGCGCGGAGGCGCAGGTGGCGGCGCTTGGCGTGGACTGGGATGCGGCGCTGACGATCGAGCAGACGACGATCACGGTGCCGATCGAGATCAACACCGTGGACGGCGCGTTTGATGCGGCGCTGCAGGAGCCGACGTTTGAGTTTACGACGCCGGAGGTCACGGTGTCCGACGGCGGCGGCGGCGAGACGGGCAGCGCGGTGGTCGAGGGCCCGGTGCTGGAGAGCCTGGAGAAGCTGCTGACCAAGACGGTGCTGAAGCACGGCATCCAGATGCTGGACAACGCGCTGCTGAAGCTGACGACGCCGTTTTCGTACACCATCGCCGGCTTTGAAGCGACGGTGCAGCTGTCGGCGCTGGCGGCGGAGGTCGGGGATCACGGGGTGGAGCTGCGGCTGTCGGGTACGCTGAGCGTAGACGGCGAGGTGGTGACGCCGCCACAGGACGATCCGGGCGTCTTTCGGACCGCGGACACGACGGTCTACCGCCCGCGCAGCTCGCTGCTGACGCTGGCGCTGAGCGACGACCTGGTGAACACGGCCGGCCACGCGGTGTGGCGTCTGGGCGGGCTGAACCAGGTGATCGATCAGACGGTCGTCGCCGGCGTGAAGTCCAAGTACGAGCTCATCGCAGGCTTTTTGGTCGGGCTGACCGATCCGAAGGGGCTGGGCGTGGACTCCAACGCGGCGGTGACTGTCGGCTTTGACGCGCCGCTGCCGCCGGTGCTGAGCGGCGTGCCGGGCACGGACGCGGTAGGCCTGGTGATCGGCGATCTGGCGCTGGAGTTTCGGGTGGACGGGCAGCCGCGGGTGACGGGCTTTGTGACCGCGGGCTTCAGCGGCGCGGCGTTGACGCAGGACGGGTCGCTGTCGCTGCAGGTGGACACCAGCCGCACCGTCTTCGATCTGTCGGTGGGTGACCCGGAGATCGAGCGCAAGATCGAGACCACGTTTGAGCCGATCGTCAAGCATCTCTTCGAGGAGCTGGGTCCGCTGTGGGACGAGTTGGTGGGGACGGTACCGGTGCCGCAGATCGGCGCGTTTAGGCCGGTCAACGTCTCGGTCGGTGTGGACGGCACCCACGGCGCCTATCTGGTGCTGCGTGGCTCGCTGATCGAGGCCGAGGCCGACTAAAAGAGATCCGGGCCCACATCAAAGAGGAAGCCGGGGTTGAGCGACAGCGGATAGAGGAACCCCTCGGGCGCCAGGTCAGCGGCCGGGTCCGCCAGCAATGTGGCCTCGACCGCAGCGTTTGACTCGGCCAGCTGCTTGAAGACCGCAAACACGGTGGCGCCGTCCTTACCGACCACGTCCGCAGCGGCGGTAGGACCGACCAGGTTGGCCAGAACCCGAGCCTTGGCTGCCGCGACCCACTGCGGGTCGACGATCGCGACGTTCAGCTCGCCCTCGAACAGGTAACCGCGGTTGTTTTTGTTGCACGAGCCGACGCTCAGATAGTGGTCGTCGATGAGGTGCAGCTTGCTGTGCACGAAGACCTCGATGAAGTGTGGCGTGCCGTCCGCGCCGCGGTCAAAGGTCTTGAGCTGCAGCAGCTGGTAGCGGTCGGGGTAGCGGTTCAGGAAAGTCTCGTGTGCGACCAGGCTGTACTTCTTGGCCGCGTTGTTGTCCTTGATGGGCTTGGTCACCACGATCATGTGCAGGCCGGGGTTGCCGTCCATGGCGGCGATCAGGGCGTCGTGGACCAGCGGCGCCCGCCAGTATTGGTCCTCGATGAGGATCAGGTCTTTGGCCTGTCGCGACGCCTTGTTGTGGGTCTCCAGGATCGCGCGCTCCTGCATCGGCTCGGGGCTGGTGGCGACGATCTGTACCGTGACGTCGCCCTGTGGTGCGGCGCGTGGGAGGAGCTCGTACGCGGTGGCGTGCTCGGCGAACATGGCGCCCGACGCCAGGGCGTAATCCCAGCGCTGTTTGAGCAGGTCGTCCACGTCCTGGGCGGCGGGTCCGACGATGCGCACGCCGTAGTCCTTGCGCGGCGGATCGTAGGCCTGGGCTTCTTTGGCAGCGACGGCTTCGCGCTCGGCCTGCGTGTGGCCGAAGAGCATGCGGCGGGCGTCGAAGAGGATGTGCTCGGAGGTGTCCCAGTCGTTGCGCTTGACGTTCATGCCGCTGACGTAGGCCAGGTCGTTGTTGACCACGATGGCCTTCTGGTGAAAGGAGGCAGCCTCGATGGTGACCAGCGGCGCGGTGAGTGTGCCGGTAGGCTCGTAAAATGTGCGCGCGGCATGGGTCGGGTTGCGTCGCACGCGTGCGACAAACGAGAACGGGCGCTCCGGGATTGTGTAGTTGCCGGGCAGCTCCACCTGGGTGTGGTTGCCCTGGAGGATGACCTGAAACTCGTCGTCGGGCGTCTCGCCCTTGGCGCGCAGGACCGGATCGGTGTTGTAGAAGGCCATCCCGGGTGCAGTCTTGGTGGCAAAACGGGTGACCAGGACCCGGTGCATGCCGCCGCGCGCCTCCAGGTGGGCCATCATCGTGTTCTTCCAGCGCGCCTCCGGGGTCAGCGTGATGTGGTCGGGCGGGCGGATGAGCTCGGCGTCACTCTCCCACCACCAGGTGGTCTGGTGGACGCGCTCGACGGGGCGATCGGGATCGCTGAGATCGGCGGCCACACGGCTCCACAGCTCTTCGCCGTCCATGAGAAAGTCGACCTGGTTTCCCGCCTGGGGGGCGCGTCCGCCGGCGGCGTAGTAGGGGTGATCCAGGCCGATGAAGAGGCCGTAGACGCGGCACGGCAGCCTGTTGACGGTGGCGACGTCCACGCTGACGGCCGTGCGTGCGCCGGCGGTTGCTGTGGCGGTGAGCGCCGCGCCGGCGGGGCCGCCGTCCCAGGTGGCGGAGACCTCGGCAGCCAGATAGCCGTCGGCTTGCACGGTGACGCTGAAGGGGCTGTTGGGAGTCAGCGGCAGTGGGGTTGTTGTGGGGGGCGTGACGGTGGCGCCGGGGAGATCGCGGCCCCAGATGTCCAGCGCGTACACCTCCACCCAGGCGGCGTCGGCGCACTCGGGATGCAGCCAGCCGGCCGGGACCTCGAGCTCTTCGGTACACCCGAGACTGAGCACGGCGACGGTGACAGCGATGAAACGCATGACTGCCAGACTACTGTAGCGGCGTGCTCAGGTCGATCTGATATGAGTTTTCACATCACGCGATTTGTCCCCGCTCTAATCCTCCTGGCCGCCTGTGCCGACAGCGAGCAGGGGACGACTGTCGCTGCGCCCGATGTCATCACGCCGCCGGACATCGTCGACGTTGCCGATGCGCCGACTGGGGTGCTGGATGTTGCGCCGACCGACGTGGCTGTGGAGCAGCCGGATACACCAGTGCCGCCGGACGCGCCGGACATATCCGACTGGGTGGACGTTCCCGACGTGCCGGACGTGCCGGATGTGCTGGATGTGCCGGACGAGGTCGCCTGTGTATCGGATGCGGACTGCGTGGCGGCGGAGGCGGGCAACAAGTGCAAGGTGGACACCGGCCAATGCGTGAAGTGCCTGACCGACGATGACTGCACGTCGATCGTGCACTGGTGGAAGGCGTGCAGCGAGCTCAACAAGTGTGTGGTGTGCATCGACGACGCGGACTGTGCGGCCGATCCGATGATGCCCGGTCCGATCTGCACCGGCGTGGGCCAGTACGCCAAGTGCGTGTGCAAGGAGGACGCCGACTGCGCGGGCAACGCGTACGGCAAGTCGTGCAGCGAGCTGGGGGTGTGCGGGTGCGAGACGACGGACGATTGCCCGGGCGACACGGTCTGTCAGCTGAAGGGCTGGGGCACCCGCTATTGCGCCGATCCGTGCACGACCGATGACGACTGCACCTGGCCCAGCACGCCGATGTGCAACGCCGCGACCGGGATCTGTGGGGACTGTCTGCATGACGACGACTGCCCCTGGCACCATCCGCTGTGCGACCCGGGCATCAACATGTGCCAGCTGTGCCTGACCGGCGCTGATTGCCAGGAGCTGTCGCCGTATTACGCGGTGTGCGACTTCTACAACCTCAACAACACCCAATGCGTGACCTGCAAGGTGGACGCGGACTGCGCGGGCAACCCCATCGCGCTGGGCGACGTGTGCAGCGGCAACTGTACGTGTGAGACGGACGGCGACTGCCAGAACACGGTGCGCGGCAAGACGTGCTTTGCGGCGGGCGGGCCCGGCGACATCGGCAAGTGCGGCTGCACGTCCGACGCGGAGTGCTCCGAGGATGGCGCCAAATGCCTGGCGAACAGCGGCGACTGGGTGACGTCGTGCCGCGTGCCGTGCGCGGACAACGACGGCTGTGCCGGCGACACGCTGGACAAGGTGTGCGACCCGGCGTTTCAGGAGTGCACGCAGTGCCTGACCAACGCGGATTGCGCGGCCCTCGATCCGACCTTGAGCTTGTGCTTTGGGACGCACTGCTTTCAGTGCACGACCGATGATGACTGCCTGGCCAACCCGGGCGCGTTGGGGCCGGTGTGCATGGACTGGGATACGGGGCCGCCGACGTGCGCATGCAGCGATGACCTGCACTGCGCCGGTAATCCGAATGGCCCCAAATGCGAGTACAACATGTGTACGTGCGCGGACGACGGGCAGTGTGCGGACGGGCTCAAGTGCACCGAATACGAGCTGCTGCCGTACGGAATGACCACTTGTCAGTGAGCGGACCTGACAGCGCTCAAGTTCTGTGAAGAAATAGCCGATACGCCGTATATGAATGAGCCAGGCACTCGCGAGTGGATCGCGGCGAAGCTACAGGATGGAGCGCGCGGGGACCTGTTTGCCCTGCTGGACCTGGACCCGGCGGCCGGTCCGGATGCCATCGAGCCGGCGTGCGATGCGCTTGCCGCAGAGCTCAACTCCGACCGGATCCCCCAGGACACCCGATCGCAATGGGCGGTGAGCCGCCTTCGCGAGATCGTCGAGCGCGCGCGTGTTGCGCTGCGGAAAGAGGCCGCTCGGGCCATTGCCGTGTCGGTCCACAGCAAAAGAAAGCCACAGCCCACCCTGCTGGCGCTGCCCGGAGCGCCGCGTCACTCTCAAGGCGTGGCGCGCCTGGTGGAGCGCGCGGAGAAGGCGGCGGGACGTGGGCGCCCGGATCAGGCCCTGGCCTTGCTCGAGCAGGCGCTGGATCGGGTGCCGCGCGACGCTCAGGTACTGCTGCGGATCGGGCTGCTGCTGCTGGGTGACGATGACGAGACGCTCTCAGCCCACCGGCTGGCGGGTGCAAAAGACCACCTTCGGGAGGCGTGCTGCGTGGCTCCCTGGGATGCCGACACGCGCTTTGCGATGGCCCGCTGCTATTGGAAGGCGGGGCAGCCGCAGCGGTGTCGAGCCGAGCTGGAGGCCACGCTTCGATGCGACCCCGAGCACGCCGGCGCCCTGCAGTTCAAGGACGAAATCTTCGGGCCGGGACGCCCTCAGAAGGCGCCGCGCCGGCGGCCATTGCAGCTGCTGACCGGCATGCTACGCGGGTTCAAGGGCGCCTAAGTCCGTCGCGCCGGGTGGTTTCGCAGGAGCCACTCACCCAGCGCGCAGACGGCGATGGTCTCGCCCGTAAAGACGATCAGGCCGGTCAGCCAATCAGAGGGCCACCACGCGCCGAGCAGCGCGGCCAGGCCGATGGCATAGAGATAGTCGACGGGGACGCGCCCGACCCAGCGGCGGTGCCACGTCACACGCTCCCGATCGAAGCGCGCGAGTCCGTAGTGCGGGTTCAGCGCGAACCACTGCAGATCCCAGAACGCCAGCAGAAACGCAAAGCGGGAGAGCGCCCAGCCCTCGAGCTGCAAGGTCCACGGCAGAAAGGCCAGCGGCAGGTGGACCATGCCGAGCAGAAAGACGTTGAGCAGCAGGTGATAGCCGGTGATGGTCTTGCCGCCCAGCGCGCGCGAGGCAAAGCGGGCGATGGGGCCGTCCGGACGCCAGGTCGGCAGCTTCTCGGCCCAGCCGTGCGGTCCTTCGATTTGGACCTCCAGCGCGGCCAGGACCGTGCCGAGGCCGGCGACGAGCAGATCGGGTATCCACAGGCTCATTGCGCTGGTCATCCTTGCACAAGCGGAGTCACAGAGCGATCCTCGCCGGCATGACGCTGCGAATCTCACGCTCGGCCCGCATCCCGGATCCGATGCGTGTGTCGCGCAGTCTGCGGGCGCCCGAGCTGGGACCGCGCGTCGTCTTCTTCAGCGGCGGTCAGGCGCTCAAGAAGACCAGCCGGGCGCTGAAGCAGTACACGCACAACTCGGTGCACCTGATCACGCCGTTCGACAGCGGCGGCAGCTCGCGGGTCTTGCGTGAAGCGTTCGGCATGATCTCTGTGGGCGACCTGCGCAACCGCATCATGGCGCTGGCAGACGAGTCGGCGCTGGGCAATCCGGCGATCTACACGCTGTTTTCGCACCGGCTGCCGTCCGACGCCGCGCAGGATGTGCTGGTGGCGCAGCTGGACGGCATGTGGCGCGGCGATGATCCGCTGGTCGCCCAGATTCCCGCTCCGATGCGGCGATTGGTTCGCACGCATCTGCGCTTGTTTGCGGAGCGCATGCCGGACGGGTTCGACCTGCGTGGCGCCAGCGTCGGCAATCTGATTCTGGTCGGCGGCTACCTGAACAACGACCGCGACATGGACTCGGTGGTGTTTCTGTTTTCGCGGCTGGTCGAGGCGCGCGGGACGGTGCTGCCGATCGTGGATGCGGAGCTCCATTTGGAGGTGACGCTGGAGGATGGCTCCATGATCGTCCAGCAGCACCTCTTTACGGGCAAAGAGGTCGCGCCGATCACGGCGCCGATCCGCGCGATGCGTCTGGTGGAGGTGGCGCCGCCGCACGGTCCGGCGGTAGCGGTGGCGCACGAGAAGATCCGACGCCTTATCCGCGAGGCGGACCTCATCGTCTTCCCGATAGGCAGCTTTTACTCGAGCGTGCTGGCCAGTCTGCTGCCCACGGGCGTGGGCTCGGCGATCGCGGCAGCCGACTGTCCCAAGGTCTATGTGGCCAATACCGGCGTCGATCCCGAGCAGCTGGGCATGAGCGTGTCGGATTCCGTGAACCGCCTGGTTCGGACCGTGCGCGCAGACGCCGGACCGCGCGTGCCGATCGATCACATCATCAACGCCGCGCTGGTCGATACCCAGGGCGGTGAATACGCCATGGCGCTGGACCTGGAGGCGGTGCGTGCCGCCGGCGTGCAGGTCGCGGATGTGCCGTTGGCGGATGCCGCCAGACCGGATCGCATGGATCCCGTGAAGCTGTCTGAAGCATTGATTTCGCTGACCTGAGCGCTCTGGTATGGTCCCGGCCATGCTTCGCATCACTCTGTCGTTCCTTCTGGTGACAAGTCTCTCTACGCTGGGCTGCGGTGCCGACTCGGTTGCCGAAGATGAGCCCTCGCCGGGCGTCCCTCAGGGCGGCAAGTTCGACTCGCAGCAGGGTGAGGGGCTGCCGTCCGTCTGTGCGGGCATTCGCGGAAACGGGGAGCTGATCTTCGCCCACTTCGCGTCGTTGGCGCGGCTGTCCGAGCACTACGGCCTGCTGGACGCGGCGGCGGGCGGCAGCTCGGCGTCGATCACGATCTTTCTGACCGAGAGCATGTACTTGAACTCCGCGCTGCGGACCTGTCGCGAGGGTGTGTGCTCCCGGGAGGAAGCCGGCGTGCGCGCGGCGTTTATGTTCAAGTCGCTGCAGGGCTACGCGGGCGTCCTGGCGACGACTGAAGAGGGCGTGGCCTTGATGCAGCTGGGCCCGATCGTGCAGCAGGCAACGGCGGACGGTATCGGTGCGCTGTTTGCGGACGGTAATCTGGAGGAGGGTCGCCAGGCGCTGGTGGCGCTGTTCGAGTCGGACGATCTGAAGTCCATCATCAACCCCGAGGTCCTGGCGCTGCTGACCGAGTCACCGGACCCCGCGTTTCACGCACAGGAGATCTGGGACGCGCTCAGCGGCTTCGGCTCCTTTGCGGCGGACGATCCCAAGATCCTGATTCGGCCGGGCATCCTGGACTTTGCGCAGATCGGCCGAAAGCTGGGCCGCATCGCCAACTTCTACGCGGCCTATGGTGCCGATCCGGCGGGCTGGGCTGACCTGTTGGATCAGTGCGCGGCGCCGACAAAAGGCCTGAGCTGGGCGGAGGCGGCGGCGCACGACGCGGACGGCTCCACCTGCGGTGACCGCTTTGGCGCGTTGGCGGGGGCGTATCGGGAGATGCTGTTGGCGGACGAGGCGGCCGTGAAGTCACGGATCGACGATCCCGTCAGCGGCTCCCTCACCGCGCTGATCTCGACGTCGGTGCTGACCGGCAAGGCGGTCGAGACGTTTGAGACCGCGCGCGCCGACTACCTGGCCGCGCGCCCCTTCACGCTGGACGTCGACTTCGACGACATCCGCTTCGGCTATTGGGGCGACGAGAACATCCTGGCCGACCTGGGCGCCAACCCGACCCAGACCTACGATGAGAAGACCGGCCGCTTCATGAATCTGGGCACGACCACCTGGGCCACCGCGCTGTCGTTCTCGCCCGCGGAGCCCGGCCTGGCGCGGGCTCTGGAGATCGATGACAGTCGCGTCTCGGCGGGTGGTTGGTCCGACCTGGCCCCGACCCTGGTGCTGCGCAACATGGGCTGCGAGAAGGTCATCTACGTTACGCGCAAGGGCGGCGAGTCCAACTTTGCCCAGTCGGTCGCCAAGCTGCTGGGCATGACCATCAAGCAGCAAAACAACCTCTTCGCGTTGAACCAGGACAGCTCCTTCCGCAAAAGCATCGACGAGTCCGACGCGGTGTGGTGCACGGACTGGAACGCCTTTCAGGGCACTGACATCGCGGGCATCTCCGCGGACGCCTACAACGCCCCGCTGCAGACCCGCGACCCCCACTTCACCGAGGGCAAAAACGCCTACGTCAATGTGACCAACAGCGCCGACGCGCCCGGTTGCACGTCCGGGGTTTTGCCCGCCGCCGAGTAGGCGCTCAGGGGGCCGGCTCTGGATCGGCCGCTGTGTCCGCCGGCTCTTCGTCGGGTTTTGGCGCCGGTAGACTGGCCTGGAGCTGGGCGTATGGGATGTAGGGGGCCGCGCCGTCATCCAAGATGAGGGTCGGGTCGTCCTTCTTGATGCTGAGGCCGTTAATCTTCAGGGTGCCGGCTTCAATTCGGCTGGCCGGGGTCGGGTGGCTGGAGAGGAAGGCGGAGACCGAGTCTGGATCGCCGACGATGGCCTGGAGCTTCTCGAAGAAGTCCACGAGCCCCCACGGGTTGTAACCGGCGGCATAGGCGTAGTCGACACCGAGGCGGTCGGCCTCTTCCTCGAAGTCCTGGCTGTGAGCGGTGTTCTGGTAGAAGCCGACAACCCAGTCGACGACCTGACGGGTGGCGTTTTCGTCTCCGATGAGGAGATCGGCGATCAGGGAGGCCAGCAGCGAGGTCTCCATGGTTCGAGCGCCGTGGGAGGCCGCGACATGCGCGACCTCGTGACCCAGGACGCCGGCTAGTTGCGCCCGGGACTCCAGCACGCGGAGCAGGCCGATGGTCACGTAGACGTAGCCGCCCGGGGCCGCGAAGGCGTTTACCTGCTCGGTGTCCAGGACGTAGAAGTGATGCTGCAGCGTCGGGCGCTGGGAGACCGCGACGAGCTCTTCGCCCAGGGCTGTGACGTAGTCCGTGAGGACGGCGTCCGTGTAGACAGGCGACTCCTGGATGATCTGGTCGTGCACGGACTGGCCGATCTCGATCTCTTTCTGTTCGCTGACGAACCAGGCTCGGGGGGCTTCGCCGTCAGCGGAGGAGCCGCAGCCGGCGATGAAGGTCAGGGCCAGGGCGAGAGCGAGGCGATTTGTGACGGTGCGTAGTGACATCGGGTTCTCCACGAAGAGGCGCAGCCCACTGTCCCTCAGCGAGACAGTGGGCTGCAACTTATCGGTGATTTATCGGCCTTAGTACTGGATGACGCGCGGCAGCTCTTTGGCCTGCGCGACCCAGTTGGTCACGGAGCCCATCGGGGGCACGCGGCGGACCAGGTTCTTGTTGGCGTTGACCTCGGTCATTTTGGCCTGCAGGTTTTCGGCGTTGCGGCGGGCCAGCTCGGGCACGGTGTCGACGCCGGCGGCCTCGAGCAGCTCGGCGTACTCCCCACCGACGCCGAAGACGCGGTTCAAGTCGCAGTGGTTGACCCACTTCAGGATGCTGGACTCATTGACCCCCGACGTCTCCGCCAGCTGCTTGCGTCCGGCCGGCGTGGCGCCGATCCTCAGCATTGCGCCGATGCTCTTGACGCCGGCGACGGCCAGCTGCTGCGCGTACTTGGGGCCGATTCCTTCGATAGTCTGGATGCTTGGCATGTGTTGTTGCTCCTCATGAGGCAAGTGTTGTTGGCCGTGGCTTCGAGCAATGGCTGTGCCACCCGGGGCGAGCGGGCGCAGTGTCGCGTTTGGTGGCGTCGCGGAGCGCGCTGCGCTGTATCGATGTTTGGCACTGTGCATCGTGGCGCGTCTCAGCCCGAGACGGTGTAGCGATACATGTAGCGCAAGGTGTAGCGCAGCCTCTCGCGGCGAAGACGAGGCGCAGGCACAGGCGCGCAGTCTGTCGAACGTGTCGCTGGCCCAGGGGCTGGCACGGCGCGTGCTCTTCGGCGCAGCGGTGGATTGCAAATGGAGGAGGATTCATGCGTCGATTGTGTGTCGCGGTGGTGTCGTTGGCCTTGCTTGGGTGTCCGGATACGTCCGAGCCTGGAACTGCAGGCGAGATCGAGCAGGTTGAGAAGCCCGTGGACAAGCCCGTCGTGGACGATCCCGTCGATGATCCGGTCGCCGATCCCGTCACGCCGGTCGTCGACGATCCGACGCCCGTGACCCCCGATCCCGTGGACAGCGCGCCGATTCCGGCGACCGCTTGCCAGGAGAACGACGACTGCGACAGCGGCTGGTGCGTCGAGACCGCCGACGGTCGCGTGTGCACGCGCACGTGCATCGAGTCCTGTCCGACCGGCTGGTTCTGCGGGCAGGTCGCCAACACCGGCACCGACCTCACGTACGTCTGCCTGCCGCGGTTCGTGACGCTGTGCAGCCCGTGCAACACCGACGCTGACTGCAGCCAGGTGATGGCCGCCGGCACCAACAAATGCCTCTCGTACGGCGCCGAGGGAAGCTTCTGTGGCGGCGAGTGCAGCGGTGAAGGCGACTGCCCGGACGGATACGGCTGCGAAGACGGCCAGTGCCGGTCGACATCGGCCACGTGCGAGTGCAGCTGGAAAGCCGTAAAGGAGGCGCAGAGCACGACATGCACCGTCAGCAACGAGCTGGGCACCTGCTCCGGCAGCCGCTCCTGCGTGTCCGGGCAGCTGGGCGCGTGCTCGGCCGACACCCCGGCCGCCGAGGTCTGTGACGGCGCGGACAACAACTGCGACGGCTTGATCGACGAGGATCTGGCCCTGACCCCGTGCAGCGAGACCAGCGCGCTGGGCACCTGCACCGGTGTGACCGTGTGCGAAGGCGGCGTGCCGGCATGCACCGCGTCCGTGCCCGCCTCCGAGGTGTGCGACGGGCTGGACAATGACTGCGACGGGCTGGCGGACGAGGGCTTTGCGGACACCGACGCGGATGGGACCGCGGACTGCCTGAGCGATGATGACGACGGCGACGGCGTGCCCGATGCGGTCGACAACTGCCCGCTGGACGCCAACGACGCCCAGAACGACCTGGACGGCGACTCGATCGGCGACGCCTGTGACCTGGACCTGGACGGCGACGGCGACCCCAACGGCACCGACTGCAGCCCCCTGGACCCGGCACTGGGCAAGTTTGCCACCGAGGTCTGCGATGCGGTGGACGGGGGTCCGGGGAGTGGTGACGTGTGCCCCGGCGGTCTGCGATGGGGTGGACAATGACTGCGACGGGCTGCAGGACGAGGGCTTTGCCGACCTGGACGGCGACTCGCTGGCTAACTGCGTGGACGAGGACGACGACGGCGACGGCGAGCCGGACATCTTCGACAACTGCCCGGTCACGCCCAACCCGGATCAGGTGGACAAGGACAAGGACGGCATCGGCAACGCGTGCGAGGACGATCTGGACGGCGACGGCGACCCGGATGTCACCGACTGCGCGCCCAACAACCTGCTGGTGCACCACGGCGCTCCCGAGACCTGCAACGGCAAAGACGAAAACTGCAACGGCATCGTGGACGAGGGCTTCTCCGACACCGACACCGACGGCGTGGCCAACTGCGAGGACGCGGACGATGACGGCGACCTGGTCAACGATGAGTCCGACAACTGCCCGCTGATCGCCAACCCCGGCCAGCTGGACTCGGACGCGGACAAGCTCGGCGACCTGTGCGACACCGACGACGACGGTGACGGCACGCCCGACATCTTGGACTGCGCGCCCCTGGACAAGGCTGTGAACCCGATGGCGGTCGAGACCTGCAACGGCAAGGACGACGACTGCGACTCGGTGGTGGACGAGGCCGACGCGGAAGGCTGCCAGACCTTCTTGTTGGACAGCGACTCCGACGGCTTTGGGCTCAAGGGCGTCACCAAGTGCCTGTGCGAGGCGGCCTTCCCATACACGGCTCAGAACGTGGGCGACTGCAACGACCAGAACGGGCAGGTCTTCCCGGGCGCCAACGAGGTGTGCAACGCGTCGGACGACAACTGCGACGGCGCGGTGGACGAGGGCGCGGCGGTAGGCTGCCAGGACGCGTGGCTGGACGGCGATCAGGACGGCTACGGCGCCAACGCGGCCGAGTGCGTGTGCTCCGGGACCGCCGGATACGCCACTGTGCCGGCCGACTCCGACGACACCAACCCCAAGGCCAATCCGAGTCGCGGCGCGGACGACGACTGCGACGGCCTGGTCGACGAGGTGGGCGCGGATGGCTGCAGCACCTACTTCCTGGACGACGACGGCGACGGCTTTGGCAAATCGACCGCGCAGAAGTGCCTGTGCGCGGCCGAGGACGGCTTCTCCACGCTGGCGGACGGCGACTGCGACGACCTGGACGCCGATCGCTTCCCCGGCAACGCGGAGAGCTGCGACGGCAAGGACAACAACTGCAGCGGGCAGATCGACGAGGGCGTGTTGAGCACCTTCTACGTCGACGAGGACTCCGACGGCTGGGGCGCCAGCTACAACCAGGCCAAGGCGTGCACCCAGCCCGAGGGCTTTGTGGCCAAGCCGGGCGACTGCAACGACTTCAACGGCAAGATCTTCCCCACCGCCGCCGAGGTCTGCAACGATATCGACGACGACTGCAACGGCGAGATCGACGAGGAGCTGGCGCAGGGCACCATCTATGTGGACCTGGACGGCGACGGCGCGGGCACCGATCAGGGCACGCCCAAGAAGAAGTGCCTGTTTGACACCGACGGCGACGGCGTCGGTGAGACGGCCCCGCTCGGTTACTCGCTGAGCAACGACGACTGTAACGACTCCAACTCCACGGTCTTCCCCCACGCGCCCGAGATGTGCGACGGCATCCTCAACGACTGCACCAAGACCGTGCCCGACCAGCAGTGCCCCGTGGTGTGCCCGGGGACGTGGCCGGTCACGATCGGCGGCAGCTCCGGCTACCCGGTCATCGGTCAGCTGGACGGCGACAACGAGCTGGAGGTCGTGGTCCAGAACGAGGGCAAGGTCCGCGTGATCGAGCACGACGGCGCCGTCAAGTGGACCCAGGGCGTGTCGGTCTCCTACAGCTATCCCACTCTGGCCGACATGAACGGCGACGATTATCTGGACCTGGTGGTACCCGCCCACGACAAGCGCGTGCACGTGTATCGCGGCAGCGACGGCGAGGAGCTCATCAACGTCAACACCGGCACGGCCGGCGGCTGGTACGGGGCGACGGTGTTTGACGTGGACGGCAACGGCACGCCCGACATCATTCCGGCCGGCACCAACCCCTACAAGCTGGTGCTGATGAATCCCGATCTGAGCGTCAAAGAGATCGTCACGCTGTCCCCGCTTCCGGGTGAGGGCCTCTACCTGAACACGGCTGCGCTCTACGACCTGGACGCGGACGGCGTGCCCGAGATCCTGACCGGCTCCGGCAACTGGACGTGCAAGGCGAACCCGGGCAGCTGCCAGGGCCGTCAGTACGTGTTCAACGCCGACGGCACCTACTTCAACGACCCGACCTACACCGACGAGAACAAGCCCTGGTTCCAGGTCAGCAACTACGAGAGCGCCTATGCCGGTGAGGGCGTCTGGCCCACGGTTGTGGACGTGGATGGCGACGGCAAGTCCGAGATCGCCCAGTGGTTCAACGGTGAGGGCGTGGGCTCCAAGGCCCACGTGTGGGACCAGGAAGGAAACCAGCACCCGATGTCCGGCAAGATCGGCACCGCATGGCCGCGCTTTGCGGCAGTGACCGCCGATTGGAAGCTGGATCCCAACGTCATCCGTCAGGTGAACGGGCCGATCGTCGACGTGGACGGCGACGGGTTCTACGAGGTGATCGAGAGCGTCGGCGGCGGCCTCGCGATCCGCAGCAAGGGCAAGGTGATGGACGGCTATCCGCTGGACCTCTCCGGCCGTCCCGTGATCGGCGACATCAACCGCGACGGGCGCCTGGACATGCTGTTCATCTCCGGCAAAAACAACGCCCTGAACTGCTACAGCCTGGGCGCCGACACCTACGACGACAGCGCGGTGCTGAACTACGGCACCACCGAGGCCATGGGGCGCGATCACTACTCGACCAGCAACTACGACTCGTTTGAGCCGAACGACTTCCGCGGGCAGCCGTTCGACCCGGCAACCTCGACCGATCCGGTCAAGGACTCTCGCGCCTTCCACCCCGGCGCGCTGCGTGATGTCTACCTGTCCGGTGGCGGCTGGGTCCGGCGCCTGCGCTCCATGATCAGCGAGCAGGGCGACCGCGACTATTACGTGATGAACGGCAGCATCATCCGCGTGACGCTCAAGGGCAAGGCGTATGACCTGGATCTGCATGTGCACATCTTCAAGGGCGACACCTACATGGACACCTGGTCGAGCACAAACGACGGGACCAACGAGCAGGTCACGTGCCACAGCGTGACGGGCTGCCCCAAGGGCGCCAGCCGCTTCATTATCGAGGTCCGCGGCAAGGACGCTGAGGCCGATTTCGGGCCTGTGCCGTACACCTTGTCCACCAACTGGGCCAACTGAGCGAGCCGCTTTGACACCCCCTACCTCGGACGCTAGTCAACACATGCCTAGTGTCCAGGGAGGGGCGAAATGCGGTTATGTAAACGCGTGGCATCGGCTGCGGCGATCGTGGGCTTTCTCATGCCCTCGATTGCGCACGCGGCGTGTGGCGACGGTACGGTTGACGACGGCGAGCAGTGCGACGACGCCAATACCGTCGCGGGTGACGGCTGCGATGCCGCCTGTGCCGAGGAGACGGGCTGGTACTGCACGCCGGCAGAGTTCGGGTTGCTCACCGCCGCGGTCTTCGACGACGAGCTGACCAAGCCGGTCTGGACCGTCTCCAACGAGGGCAAGACCATCTATCAGGCCGTGGACACCGGCCCGGTGATCTATTCGACGACGCTGCCGGTGACCGACACCTACAAGGCCAACGTCACCATGCAGGTCAAGACCAACACCGACGACGACTACATCGGCTTCAGCATCGGCTTTGACGAGGGCGAGGCGGTCGCGGATGACGCCGACTACCTGGTCTTTGCCTGGAAGCAGAAGACTCAAAATGTGCCGACGCTTGGTGGCATCGGGCCCAAGGGGCTGGCCATGCTGCATGTGACGGGGCCGGCCACGATCCAGGAGCTGTGGGCCTTTGAGGGGGATGTCGCGAAGGTCGCGTCAGGGGCCACGCTGGGCGCCGTGGGCTGGGCGGATTTTCAGATCTACAACATCGAGATCATGGCGTCGGCGACCAACGTGAAGGTGTGGGTGGACGGCGTGCTGCAGTTTGACGAGGACGGCACCTGGCCGACCGGCACGTTGGGGTTTTACCAGCTGTCTCAAAAGTCGGTGGAGTACAAGCTGATCGCGCCCGTCAACAAGAGCGTGTGCACCTGTGTGCCCGGGTATGCGGCGACCGGCGGCGCGTGCGTCGACATCGATGAGTGCACCACCGAGACGGACGACTGCACGGCGGCTCAGTTTTGTACAAACTCTGCGGGCAGCTTCACGTGCGGGGACTGCGACGCGGGGTGCGACGGGTGCACCGGCGCGGCGGCCTCCGACTGCGTGGCCTGTGCCTCGGGGTACGCCGACAGTGATGGCGCCTGTGTGGACATCGATGAGTGTGACGCGACGAACCCGTCGCACAACTGCGCGGCGGACGCGGTTTGCGGCAATCTGCCGGGCGCGTTTCAGTGCACCTGCAAGGCCGGGTTCGAGGGTGACGGCGTTGTCTGCGCCGACGTGAACGAGTGCGAGCCTACGTTCGACGGCTTCGGTGACAAGAAGAGCTGGGCCGACGCCAAGGCTGCGTGTGAGGAGTTCGGTGCGGTGCTGGCGTCGGAGTCGACGCCGGCGCAGTCCGCTGCCATCGGCGCGATCGGCGCGGAGCTGGGCGTGCACTGGCTGGGCGGCACGGATGCGGGTCATGAGGGCGACTGGACGTGGACGGACGGCACCCCGCTGGAGCTGGATCTCTGGACGGCGGGAGAGCCGAATGGCGGCACACTGGCCAACTGTCTGCGAAAATACGGGGCCGGCAAGTGGGACGACGCGGACTGTACGTCCACGTTGGCGTACGTGTGCGAGACGGCGCCCATCGAGGACTGCCACGCGTCTGCCGTTTGTGACAACACGCCCGGCGGTTTTACGTGCACGTGCCCCAGTGGCGCATGGGGTGGTGGCGGCAACTCGCCGTGCG
The DNA here is from genome assembly GCA_964545715.1 of uncultured Myxococcales bacterium. Lineage (GTDB taxonomy): Bacteria > Myxococcota_A > UBA9042 > CAZJHX01. Next base: position 12,554 of record CAZJHX010000032.1, on the reverse strand, counting down.
AGCCCTGCCACGACAGCTGCGCGGAGTGCAGTGGACCGGGGGCGATCGACTGCACCGAGTGCGCTTTGGGGTTTGCGGTGGCCGGCGGCGTCTGCCTGTCGGATGCGGATGGGGACGGCGTGTCGGATGTGATCGACGCGTTTCCGGGCGACGCGGCGGAGTCGACGGACACCGATGGCGACGGCATCGGTGACAACGCGGATACCGACGACGACGGCGACGGCGTGGCGGACACGGACGACGCGTTTCCGCTGAACCCGGCCGAGAGCGTGGACACGGACGGTGACAAGGTCGGCAACAACGCGGACGCGGATGATGATGGCGACGGCGTCACCGACGGGCTGGAGCTGTTGTGCGGGACCGACACGCTGAACGAGGCCAGTGTGCCCGGGGACGTGGACAAGGACGGGACCTGCGACCAGCTGGACGGGGACATCGACGGCGACGGGGTGCCCAACGTGCTGGATGCATTTGTGTGGGACGCGACTGAGTCGGTGGATACGGACGGCGACGGGTTTGGCAACAACGCGGACGACGATGACGACGCGGATGGGACGCCGGACGTGGCGGACGCGTTCCCGCTGGACGCCACGGAGACAAAGGACACGGACAAGGACGGCATCGGCGACAACCAGGATGTTGACGATGACGGTGATGGGGCGTCGGACGAGATCGAGGCGCTGTGCGGCTCCAACCCGCTGGACGGTGCGGATGTGCCGGTCAACACGGACGGGACCGGGCTGTGTGACGTGCTGGATGCGGACGACGACGGCGACGGGGTGCCGGACGCGGTGGACGCCTTCCCGACGGACGCGGCCGAGTCGGTGGATACGGATGGGGACGGCGTCGGTGACAACGCGGACCCGGATGCAGACGGTGACGGCGTGCCTAATGATGAGGACGCGTTTGCGCTGGACAGCGACGAGTCGGTGGACACAGACAGCGACGGGATCGGCGATAACGCGGACGCCGACGATGACAACGACGGCGTGTCGGACGAGATCGAGGGGCTGTGCGGGACCGACGCGCTGAACGCCGAGGACGTGCCGCTGAACACCGATGGCGACACCCTGTGTGACACGCTGGACTCCGATGACGACGGCGACGGCGTGCCCGACGCGGTCGACGCGTTTCCCAAGGACCCGGCGGAGACGCTGGACACCGATGGTGACGGGGCGGGCGACAACGCGGACCTGGACAAGGACGGCGACAATGTCCTCAACGACGACGACGCCTTCCCGCTGGACGCGTCTGAGAGCGTGGACAGCGATGGGGACGGCGTGGGCGACAACTCGGACCCGGATATCGACGGTGACGGTGTGGCCAATGACGACGACGCGTTCCCAAACGACGCGACGGAGTTCGCCGACAACGACGAGGACGGGTTGGGTGACAACGCGGATGATGATGAGGACGCGGACGGCGTGCCGGATGCCGATGACGCGCTGCCGCTGGACGCGACCGAGAGCGTGGACACGGACGGGGACGGCGTAGGTAACAACGCAGACCAGGACGATGACGGTGACGGGGTGCCGGACGACGAGGACGCGTTCCCGCTGAACAGCACGTACTCCAGCGACCTGGACGACGACGGGACAGCTGATGAGCTGGATGACGACATCGACGGTGACGGTGTGCTCAACGACGATGACGCTTTTGCGACGGACCCCGATGAGAGCATTGACTCGGATGGTGACGGGATCGGCGACAACGGCGACCTGGACGACGACGGCGACGGCCTGCCTGATGTGGCTGAGGCGGCGATCGGCAGCGATCCGCTTGTGGTGGACAGCGACGGCGACACCTTGTCGGATGGCGACGAGGACGCCGATCACGACGGTATTTTGGACGCCGGTGAGACCTCGCCCGTGCTGATGGACACGGACGGGGACGGGCTGGATGACGCGATGGAGCTTTTCAGCTGCTATGAGGGCGACGGCGGCGAGACGCCGTGTGTCGGGACCTCGCCGACCAACGCGGATACGGACGGCGACAACCTGGACGATGGGGTGGAGGACGCCGATCACAACGGCATCGTGGGTGGCGATGAGACCAGCCCGGTCAACCCGGACTCGGATGGGGACGGCGCGGACGATGGTCTGGAGCTGACCTGCGGCGCCAACGCGTTGAGCGCGGCGTCGGCGCCGCTGGACGTGGACGGCGACGGCGTCTGTGACGGAGTTCAGGACAGCGACAACGACGGTGTCGTCGACAGCTTTGAGGAGACCTGTGGGACGGACCCGACGGACGGCAGCAGCACGCCGACGGGTGTGGACCTGGATGATACGGACGGCGACGGGGCGCTGGACTGCGTGGACAGCGACATCGACGGTGATGGCGTGAGCAACGACGTTGAGAGCCAGTGCGGCACGGACCCGCTGGAGGCCCTGTCGGCGCCGCAGGTGGGCGAAGACCGCGACTCGGATGGCGACGGCGTGGTGGACTGCGCGGACGACGATGACGACAACGATGGTCTGGACGACGTGCTGGAGAAGCAGAACGGGTTTGATCCGAAGTCGGCGGACACCGACGGCGACGGGAAGGGCGACGCCGAAGAGTATGAGATCCGGCAGGCCGGGGTGACGGATGGCGGTGCGTTTTCGGGCTGCTCGTCGGGCTCGTCGGGGTCTGCGCCCGGGTGGCCGGCGCTGCTGATCCTGCTTGTCGCCTGCGCGATTCTGCGGGCTCGTCGTGTGGCGGTGAACCGATGAGACGCGCTGCGATGACGTTGTTGTCGGCCTGTGTCGCTCTGGTCTCCACGCCGGCGCACGCGGATCCGCCGCCTGCTCCGTCGGTGTACGTCGGCCTGGGCGTCGGTGGTCACCTGGTGCTGGATGACTGGGACATGAATCAGCCGGAGGTTCGCTTCAGCGAGCTTGGCACTGGCGGGCTGTTCGGCTTGTCGCTGGGCGCGATCGTGTGGCCGGCGCTGAGCCTGGAGGGGCAGGCGTCGGTGGTGACGGGCAGCTCGGGTGCGTCCGAGAGCAACCTGATCCTGCTGGGGCGCGCGCAGGCCTTGCTGCATCCGTGGCAGTGGACGTGGTCGCCGCACCTGAGCCTGGGCGGCGGTGTGTACTCCCACCTGTCGGGCGATCTGGGGCCGGACACGGACAGCGAGTTTCACGTGGGGTTGGGCGTGCGCGGCATGCTGGCGCGCTGGGTGGCGCTGCGGTTGGACGCGCAGTACATCCTGACCGACGGCGTGGACGACGCGATTGCGGGCAACATGGCCGTGACCGTGGGCGTCGATATGTTTGTGTGGGGCACCGGAGCGGACAAGACGCGCCGGCACGTGACGCCGCCGCCGCGCCCGTTTCCAAAGCTGAAGCCGCCTGTTGTGAAGCCGAAACCGATCGTGAAGCCGAAGCCTGTTGTGAAGCCGAAGCCCAAGCCGATTGTGAAGCCGAAGCCGAAGCCGATTGTGACGCCGAAGCCCGTTGTGAAGCCGGAGCCGGATCGTGACACCGATGGCGACGGTGTGCTGGACAAGGCCGACCGGTGCCCGAAGCGGAAAGAGACCAAGAACGGCTTCAAGGACGACGATGGCTGTCCGGACGAGGTGCCGCGCGTGCACCTGACCGGCAGCCGGATCGAGATCAAAGAGCAGGTGCGCTTCGCCATGTACTCGTCGCGCATCAAGAACGCGTCCAAGCCGATGCTGAAAGAGGTGGCGGCCATCCTGCAAGCGAATCCCAGGATCCGCGTGCGAATCGAGGGCCACAACCAGAAGATGGGCTACATGAAGCTGTCACAAAAGCGCGCGGAGTCGGTGATGCGCATGCTTGTCCTTTATGGCGTGGCCAAGGATCGGCTGGAGGCGGTGGGCATGGACGCCACCCGGCCGCTGGTGCCGTTTGACGAGCCGGACGCGGGGCTGAAAAACCGCCGCGTCGAGTTCCACGTCCTCAAGTAGGGCGTTAGCGGTACTCACCCAGCCGCCTGCGCATGACGGCGCCGCTTTCGTCGGGCAGGACGTTGCCGCGCGGGGTGGCGTACTCCAGGTAGAGCGAGTCGTCGGTGGAGATCAACTCCTCGGGCAGGAAGCCGTGCTTTGCGGCGACATCCTCTACGAAGCGGTCCAGGCCGTCGCTGTCCAGCAGTCGGCTCTTCAGCAGGGCCGGCAGGTCGCCGTCGGGGGCGGTGGCGCAGCCCCGGGCAAACGCGGGGTCGGCGCACCAGCGGCGCAGCTTGTCCGGGTCAGCGACCAGCGGGTCGTCCGACGCCACGAGGATGCCCTGGTGGCCGCCGACGTACAGCAGCACGTGCGGGAAGGCCGCGCGGATCGATGCAAAGACCGACGCCAGGTCCAAGCTGTAGATGTGGTGCAGCTGGACCCACTGCTGAAAGACGCCGCCCGGGGCCATGCGCTGCTGCACCAGGTTGTAGAACTCGCGGTTGTACAGCGCCGAGGCGCCTGAGAACCAGATGCTGCTGATCTCCATGGAGACCAGGTCGTACTGGTTGTCGGTGATCAGCAGGTGGTGGCGGCCGTCCTGCTGGTGCAGGTCGTCGCCCAGCACGTTGACGATGTCGTCGTTGATGTCCGCGTAGAAGCGGTCGGCCGCCTCGATGATCCCCGGACTGATCTCGGCCACCTCGACGGCCTTGTACGGGAAGCGCTTGACGGTGGCGGCGCTGACGCCGGTGCCCAGGCCGATGACCAGCGCGCGGTCGAACGTGCTCGCATGAAGGATGGGGAACATGGCAAACGCCTGCTGGTCGGCCATCTCGCTGGAGTTGTTGCCCTGGAACTTGCCGTTGGTCAGCAGCAGCAGCTCGCCGTGGCGGTCTTTGACGGTGGTGAGGCCGCCGAACTTGTCCTCGTGGGCAAAGACTGTCGGGCCCTCCCACCGGACCCGGAAGTAGACGTTGGCGCCGTTGGCCAGGCGGTCGAAGCTCCAGCCGGGCAGGGCGGCCAGCAGGACGACGCACAGGGCGGCGCCGACCCCGGTTCGCAGGCGTGTGGCTCGGGACGCGCTGACGGCCAGGACGTAGAGCCCGGCGCAGACGAGCAGGATGGTCGCCAGCACGCGCAGGCTGGTCTCGGAGCCGAACGTGGGCAGGATCCAGAAGCTGCCGAGCAGCGAGCCGGCCACCGCGCCGACGGTGCTGGCGGCCGAGAGTCGGCCCACGCGGGCGCCGGCGCCGTCCGGTCCGCCGGTGTAGATCGACAGAGCCAGCGCGTAGATGCGGCCCGACAGGAAGCAGGGCGGGAAGAGCATGCACAGGCACACGAGAAAGCGGATGGTCTCGCGTGCCGAGAAGGTCACCGCGGACCGCCCCGCCATGTGAAAGATGCTGGGGATCCGGTCCCACAACAGCAGGCTGACGGCGATGGCGGCGCTGAAGAGGACGGCGTCGCGGCCCAGGACGGCCGCGTGGCGCTCGGTCGGCACGTGCTCGGCTGAGCGGCCGCCAAGGGCGAGGCCGACCAGCACCGAGAAGAGCATCACGCCAAAGGCGTAGGCCGAGTTGCCCACGACGACCGCCAGCAGGTGCGTCCACTGCACCTCCAGCGAGAAGAGGGCGAACGAGCCCAGGAACACGGCGGCCAGCAGCGCGGTCGGGCGCAGCAGCGCGGATGGGGCCTGTGGCGGGGCGATTTCGGCGGGGGCGCTCTCGACCGCAGCGGCGCTCTGCTTGGACAGCTGCAGCGCCAGGAGCGCGGCGATCACGTCGGCGCAGGCGACCAACAGCAGCGTCTTGGAGATGCCCATGGCCGGCAGGATCAGGTAGGTCCCCAGCAACACCCCCAGCGCGGCGCCCAGCGTATTAGCGCCGTATAAGCGTGGGATTGCGCGTCCGGCCTGCGGATCGGTGCGCATCCAGGCGGCGACCAGCAGCGGCAAGGTGGCGCCCATGGCCAGCGTGGGCGGCAACAACAGGGCGGCGGACAAGGTGACACGCAGCGCTGTCGCCGCACCCGGACCGGCGCCCGCGCGGATGGCGCTGACGTAGATGTCCAGCACCAGGTCGCGGCCGAAGGGCAAAAGGAGCACGGCGACGGCGATCAGCCCCTCGGCGATGGCGTACGCCTTGATGGGCGCCTGGATCCGGTCGGCGATCTTTCCACCGATCCAGGCGCCGACGGACAGACCCAGCATGTACGTGGCCAGCACGGTGGCCACGGCGTCGGCCATGCCGCCGAACACCGTGGCCAGCGAGCGCGCCGCCGCCAGCTCGTACAGCAGCGCGGCCGCCCCCGAGAGCGCAAACACCGACGTCAGCACCCGACCGGCGGGATAGCTGGCCGTGGGAGGCGCTCGCTCCCGCAGGATCGTGCGTCCCGCCAGCCGTCCGGCCGCGCGCCAGGCCAAGAACGCCAGCAGGATGCCGAAGAAGATGTCGATGACGTAGTGCCAGCGCAGTACCACGGTGGCGCCGATCTGCCCCAGGGCAAACGGCGCGGCAAGCAGCAGCCAGACCCGGCCCAGCCTCAGCGCCATCAGCAGGTACAGCACGCCCCACGCGGTGTGCAGGGACGGGAAGCAGTTGCGATGGAAGAAGGGCGGGTAGGCTTCTGCAGCGCGCGCCTCGGCGGCTGTCGCGTTTCTCTCGGCCGCCACCGCCTCCTCGAGGGGCGCGCCGTAGAGGTCCGTGCTGTACCACTCGGGGTAGTAGAAGCGCGGGCCGACGGCCGGAACCAGCATGTAGCCGATGGCCCCGACGGCCGCGATGATGAGAAACGCCCGCAGAAACGCCTGTCGCGCCGCCGGGTCATTGCGCGCGACCAGCCACAGGACCAGCGGCGTGAAGAACATCGACTGGTACGCCACCTCCCACAGCGGCGTGAGCAGCGGGCCCCGGACGGCCTCCAGCGCCACGTCCACGTGCTTGAGGAAGAACATGGCGTCCCAGTCCGCGAGCGCCGCGTCCATGACGTCGGGTGTGTAGCGCACGATCAGCTGCAGAGAGGACTCGCTCAGCACGGCAAACGCGGGCCAGATCAGCCAGCCGCGCAGCCGGACCAGCGCCTTGCCGTCGCGCTCCAGCCCGCACTCCACGCCCCAGCAGATCAGCGTTACAAGCGCGACGATGAGGGCGTTGTCCGTGCTCCAGGCGAAGTCCGACACCCCGGTGACGCCCAGAAACGCGAAGAACAGCAGCGCGCCGATGACCAGCCGGCCGAACGCGGATGGCCGAAGCGCCTCCTTCACGGCGTGAGCTTCATCGCGCCCGCGTAGCCGTAGCTGACCGCGCGGTCATAGCCGTGCACCATGACCGAGATAGGCTTGTCGGAGGTCACCGTGTGTACGCCGTCGGTCAGCGGGCCGCGGTAGATCCGGTAGTCGGTGCCTGTGAGCGTCTCGAGGTCCGCGGCCGGCAGCGCCTCACCGTCCAGCGAGACCGCGGCGTCCTTGGGCAGCACCATGGCCACGTAGTCGAGCAGGTAGCTGGCGGGCGTCAAAAACACAAAGTCTTTCTGCCACTGCGCGACCGGCACCGCCAGAATCATGGCCGGGTCGCCGATGGGCTTGCACACCTTCTTCAGGTTGCCGAAGTCGGTGCTGCACAGCTCGTAATCCGGGTTGCAGTCCGCGTCGGTGGTGCACTCGTTTTGCAAGCACCCGCCGAAGCCGCAGCTCTCGTTGGCCGACGCCAGGAACTGCGCCACCATCACCGGCTTGCTCGCCGTGATCTCGATGTGTGTCGACGACTTGAACTCGTGGAACTCCCCCCGATGCAGCGTCACGTTGGTAGGCCCGGAGATCACGGTCGTGTCGTCCTGCGCGGCGACGACGCGAAAGTAGTCCAGGTCCCCGCCGCGCTCGACGCTGCGCGCGATCGCGTAATCGGTGCCCCAGGCGCTGACCGGCGTGAGCTGATGCTCCAGGTGGTCAGCGCAGCATTTGTCGTTGGTCTTGGAGGCCGTGTGGCCCGAAAACACCATGGCCTTACCGCCGTCGACCTGGACGCGGGTGCCGGTGAGATCGCCGCCCGTGCCCTCGATCGTGACGACCTCGCCGTGCGCCAGGTCAAAGGTGTGGGACTCGCCGATTCCCAAGGCCGGGATGTCCGCACCACCGGCCGTCGGCGCGGTCGCTGTGACCGTGACGCTGACCCCCGCCTCGGCGGCGCCGACCACGGACAGATAGGCCGGGTAATCCGTGTTCCAGTGTGCTCGCGTCACGGCGTAATACTCGGCGGCCTGTACGTCGACCGGCAGCAGGATGGACGCATCGTTGGAGAACACGTTTTCGTTGGACAGCGGGTTGAATTGATAGGCCACGATCGGGACGCTGCTCTGGATTCGGATCGCGCTCATGCCCCGGCTCGTGCCCTCCTGCCCCCAGGTGGGCGGAATCTCAAAGGTCGTGAGCGTCTGCGGCGGCAGCGTTGCGGTTTTGATCGGGCCGTCAGGGCCGGTCACGGTCACCTCGGCGGGCAGCGTGTCACTGGTGTTGGACGCGATGACCGCAAACTGCGCGTTCTGCGCGTCAAGGAAGACGGCCGGCAGCGACTCCTGCCCGTTGCGCAGGTCGACCGCCCAGAAGTCGCAGCCCGCGTTGGTTCCCTTGAGCTTGGCGAACCCGCCGCAGGGCGATGCGCACACACCCACCGCGTTGCACTGCTTGCCACCGGGCGTGCAGTCCTCGGCCAGGGTCAGCTCGGAGCCGGCCTCGTTGCACTCCATCGATTTGTTGTCCTGGCAGGAGAAGCTGCCCGGATAACACAGCACACACACTCCCTGCGGGGTGCACAGCGGGGCGTCGTCGGGGCACGGCGTGTTGTCGTCGCACTCGGGCAGCGGGCCAGCGTCGGGGGTGCCTGAGTCGTCTGTGGTCGCGTCTGTGGTCGCGTCTGGCGTGTCGTCGGGAGACACGCAGAGATCGAAGCCGAGCCCGTCGTCCTTGCACGTCGTCTCGCCCTCGGCGCCGTCGCAGGAGCACGCCTTGCTGTAGCCGGGGACGCACTCGGTGTCCGGGCCGGCGAGGCGGCCGGTGGAGGTCGAGCACGCCACGCTAAGCGTGCCCAGCAACAAAAAGATGCGGAAAAGGGGCATGGCTCGCACTGTACCCCGCGTCTACCGCCCTTTGAAGTTCGCCTCCCGCCGTTCCAGAAAGGAGCGAACACCCTCGGCCGCGTCCTCGGTCACCATGAGCTCTCGCGCGCTGCCCTCCAGCACCTCCTGGGCGGCGTCAGTACCCTGCTCCACGGCGATGCGCGCCGCCCGCAGCGACGCCTGGACCGCAAGCGGCGCCTGACGGGCGACCTCTTCGGCGACGGCGATCGCGCGCTCGAGGTGCGTCGGCGCCTCCGCCACCTCCTGGACAAGCCCGATGCGCAGCGCCTCCGCCGCGTCGAACTTCCCGCCCGTCAGAAGCCAGCGCATGGCGTTGCCCCAGCCGGCGATCTGCGGCAGCCGGATCGTCGCGCCCCCAAACGGCATAATGCCGCGCTGGACCTCGATCTGCCCAAAGCGCGTGTCGGTCGCCGCAACGCGGATATCACACGCCAGCAGCAGCTCGATGCCGATGGTCAGACACCACCCCTGCACCGCGCACACGACCGGCTTGGTCAGCCGGCGCCCATGCAGCCCCAACGGGTTGACCAGCTCCCCGTCAAACAGGTGCTCACCGCGCGCAAACGCGGGGCCGACCTCGTCCAGTCGCAGGCCGGACGTGAAGTTCTTTCCGTGCGCAAACAGCACCGCGCACCGGGCGTCGCTGTCGTCTTCATAGTCTGTGTAGGCCTCGCCCAATTGGTGCAGCATCGCCAGGCTGAACGAGTTCATCTTGGCCGGCTCGTCGAGGCCGATCAGGGTCACATGGCCGCGCTTCTCGACTGTGACGACTCGGGGCGCATCGGTGTGGGTCATGGGTTCTCCGTTATCGAGACCGCCGGATAGGCGGCGGGTTGGTGAAAGTCCGGTAGGTTGCCCGGCAGCGGGGCCCAGGCGAGATGATCACCGCCCGCGCACACGAAGGCGTTGGCCGCGTGCAGCCCGGCGGGCACGAGCTCGGGCGGCAGCAGAATCGTCGCGCGCCAGCCCTCGCTGTCCCGGTGATAACGCAGCTCCGGCGCCAGGTCGGCGTACTCACGGCGCCCCACGCGCGGCGCCGTGAAGTCCAGCAACAGGAAGTGTCCACCCGCCCCCAGCTCCACCTCCAGGTAGACGTCGGCGCCGACCAGGAAGCACTCCACGACGTCGTACTCCCACAGGTTGGCGACCCGACAGCCGGCGTCGGCGTCCGGGATGATCGGCGTCCGTTGGTGCGCGGCCTCAGCGGTGATCGCAAGGCCGCGGGCGGTCCGGCTCAAGGTTACGCACGCGTGCAGGCTCGCGTCCGCGCACGGCGCGCCGTTCCAGTACCGCGTAATCGGCAGCGCCAGGCTCACGGCACGGTTCTATCAGATCCGTACAGGCGTCCCCTATTTTACGGTGACCACGATCTGTGCGACCCCGCTGTCGTGCCCGTCGTCGACAGCGATGGTCAGCTCATACGTTCCAGCAGTCTGCGGCCGCCACCGCAGCTGAGGCGTCAGGGCGCTGGTGCTCAGCAGCTCACCGTCCAAGAGCAGCCGAAAGGACGCGACCCGCGGTGACGAGCTCGAGACCAGCCACTCCGACTCCTCGCCTACAGGGATCTCCGACGGTCCGGTCACCTGGACGGTCAGCGCGCCCGCCACAGGCCAGACCGACGCGGGGCAGCGAAAGAGCTCCACGCCGTTGCCGCGCGCGATGACCAGCTGCGCGTCCGTTTGCGAAAACACCATGTCCGTGACCGCGTGGCCCGGGCCCCAGAACGGGGGCTGGTCCTCATCCCCCGCGGGTGTCGGCATCGGCAGAACCAGCGCCGCGCCGTCGGTGTCCGCCGGGCGCACAACCACCGATCCGTTCTCGCCCAGATGCGCCAGCAGCGACCCATCGCTGGACCAGGCGATGGGGGACGTCGCCCAGTTTACGTACGGCTCGGCGATATGCGCGATGCTGACCGTCAGAGGTGAACCGACCTCCGCCAGATCGGGCAGCGTCAGACGATGCAGGAGGCCGTCGTCGGTGACCACCGCGACCTCGCCGCCGTCGGGTCGCAGCTGCATCGCGAGCGGGCTGCCGTAGCTGGGAAACTGCAGCGGGTTTAGACCCTCGCCGGCGGTGTCGATCGTGGCGCTCGACAGCACCTCGCCACTGCCCGTGTCCATGACCATCAGGGTCAGCGCAGCCTCTGTGGCCACCGCGGTCACGGCCAGCGCCCCGTCGGCGGTCAGCGCCAGGCCCCGCGTTGTGCACAGCGTCTCCTGCGCGGCCGACGCGGTCTCCTCGCCCGCCTCCGTCCACACACGCAGCTCACCCAGGTCGCCGGTGCACAAAATGGCCGCTACTCGCGAGCCGTCCGCCGACATGCTGACCGCCCGCCACTGTTGCTCGTCGCTCTTGAGGACCTTTACCGTAGGTGTCAGGTCCGGCAGCGCGTACGCCTGCAGCGTCTGGTAGGGCGCAAACGCCACCCATCGCGTCCACGCGGCGTCCATCGCCGTCCGAGACAGCGTCGGGCCCGCGATGCCGTGGGGCGCGCCGTCCTCCGCTCTAAGGACCCCCACCGAGCCCGGCAGGACGACCAGCCCGCCGCTGGGCGTGATGAGCGCACCCCGGGGAGCGATGCTGCTCAGGGTCGGCAGCTGCCAGGCCCGCTCGGGGATGCACGAGCCCAGATGTTGCCCGGCGGTCGGCCCCGAGAGGACCTGTTGCGCCTCCTCGTCGCCGGCAGGGTGTGCGGGATCCAGGTGCAGGACCGGCCCGTCAGCGGGGGGCAGCCCGCAGCCGATGACGAAGAGGGCGGAGAGCGTGGCGAGGCGTCGGATGTTCATGCCCTCAAATTAGGGCGCGGCGCCTGTGAGGACAATCCGTATTATCTGCGCTCTATTGTAAGGCCAGAGTGGATAGACGGCCTACCAGGGGATGACGGTGACCGGCTTTGTCGGTGGCTTCGGCTCCGGCTTTTTGGCGACGGGAGGTTTCTTGACCGGCGGCTTGCGCTTTCGCGGTCGCTTGGGCGAGGTCTTGACCGGCGTCTTGGGCGCCGCCGGGGCCTTGACCGCTGTCTTTACCGGCTCCACCGGCGCGGGTGTGGGGGCTGCAGCCAGGTGGATATCGCGCCGCCCGGGCTGGTCCGTCGGTTTGACCACCACCTTGGCGGGCGCGTGTCCCGGCGCCTTCAGCTCCAGCTCGACCGGGACCGAGTCTTTGGCCAGCTTCAGTGCAAATGGTGTCTGGCCCTCGGACTTGCCGGCCACAAAGACCTCGGCTTTGGGGTGCGCTACGATCTGATACGCGTGAATGGTCGGCGCCGGCGGCGGCACGGCGGCGGGCTCTGCAGGTCTGGGCACCGGCTTCGGCGCAGCGACTATTTTGGGCTTGGCCGGCGCTGCCGCGGGCTTCTCGGGTTTTGGTGCGACCGGCGGGGCGGCCTCAGCAACCTCAACCTCGGCTGCTTCAGTCGCTTCGGCGGCCTCGGGCTCCTTCTCGGCGCCCTTGGGCCACAGCGCGTATCCGGCCACTAGTTCTTGATGCCGGAAGTTCGTTCCGCATTTGATCGCGCGGAATAGACTCC
>CAZJHX010000031.1:29953-75224 GCA_964545715.1 uncultured Myxococcales bacterium | reverse complement strand
GTGCCGGTCCACTCCGAGAACGAATGGCCGGTGGCCATTGCCGAGAGGCGACCCTGGGGGCCGTCAGCTGACGGCGGTAGGTAGAAGGTGCCGCGGTCTGCCTTGGCCACGCGCAAGGCGGCCTCCAATACCATCCGTGCGCATCTGCGCGGATGAGTTTCGCTCGCCAGCGCTTCGACTGTGCATCCCAGGAGGTCGTCGCGCGCGCTCTCGGTCGCGCCGACTCCGCCGGTGATGAACACGGTCATGATGCGCCGATGCAGTGTCCGGCAGCGGTGCAGATGCCACGCGGCTTCGAGAGACTCAAAGATGACGAGCGCCCGGTCGGCCAGATCTCGCGCACCGTAGGCGTCCCCTTTCTCCAGGGCGAACTCCGCACGGGCCATGGCGACGGCGCCGGCGTCGAGGCTGTCCTCGTCACCGTCCAGCGCATCGATCGCCATCAGCAGGTGGTCTTCAGCTTGATCAAACCGGCGCTGCCGCGTCTTTACGATACCCAGGATACGTCGCAGGTGTGCGATCTCGCCGGCCAGGTCCAGCCGCTGGGCCTGGCCCAGAGCCACCCGAGCCTGTTCACCGGCGTTCTCGAGATCACCGTCGTCCAGTAGAAGCTCGATGTGCCGGCGCCGATTCTCCAGCGCGTCGCACTGCATGTTCAGCCGCTCTGCGAGCTCGATCGCTGTCTTGTACGCCTGGCGCGCCCGGATGGAGTCGCCACACCGAGCGCGTGTCTCGCCCAGGTTGCCGCCGATGATGATCTGCAGCCGCTCGGATCCCGACTGCGTTGCCAGGGCCAGCCCCTCGCGAAACGCCTGGTCGGCTCTGCGCAGAATGCCGCGCTCGAGGTACATGAAGCCAAGGTTGTTCAGCAGGATCGTCTGCTCGTGCACCTCCGCCGTCAGCTCGGCGATGCGCACTGCCTCCTCCCAATGTTCGGTCGCGCGCTCCCACGAGCCACGGTGGTAGTGGCACACGCCCATGTTGTTGTGACACTTCCCGAGCGTCGCGATCGCGCCCGCCCGCTCGAAGGTCTCCACGGCCAGCTCGTAGCACTCAAGCGCGTCGACGTGGTCACCCGTCAGTCGGTGGGCTGTACCCAACGTCATCGTCGCCTCGGCCAGGCCGTAGTCGTCGGATTGTGCGTCGAACAAGACGACGGCTCGTCGCGCCGTCAGCTTTGCGGCCGTCGGATCGGATTGTTGCCACTGAAGTGTGGCTTGCTCCAACAGCAGCTGCGCTTTGAACCGCGGGGAGGCGTCGTTGCCGAGACTGTGAAACCCCAGCTGTAGCGCTGCAGTTGCGTCATCCCACGCATTGCCGACGCGGAACACCTGCGCCGCTGCCAGACACGCCCGCACCGTGGTCTCCCGGTCCAGGTCTTCCCGAAGCTCGTCGAGCAGCTGCCGAGCGCAGGCGTGGGACTCCTCTGGACGCCCGAGTCGCCTGAGCGCCTGGGCTCGTCCGCCCAACACGTCCAGCCGCTGCTGCACATCCAACGCCGCGCTGTCGACCAGCACCTCATCGAACGTCGCGAGCGCCTCCTGATACAAACCCAACCCGACCTGCAGCCTGCCGGCCTCGACCAGCGCGTCCAGCCGGCGGCCGGCGCTGTCTGGGCGATCCTGCAAAAGCGCGGCAAGGTCGCTCAGCAACGAAGCCGCCGCCGCAAGCTCTCCCGTGCCGCGCGTTTGCTCGACGGCCACCGGGACGCTCGCCAGCGCCTCGTCCACCAGTCCGCCCGCCAGGCAGTGGCCCGCGATGCGCACGGCGGCGGCCCCGTCCTCTTTCATGAGAAAGACGGCTGCGCGTCGGTTGAGCTCCTGAGCCTGCTCCGTCGTCATGGACTCTCGAACGGACGTATGTACGCCGGCGTGCGCAAGGCCGTAGCGACCGACCCCGTCGGCCGCTACCAGATGAAGGCGCCCGAGCGCGTTGAGGCCACATCCCGCGACCAGCTCGGTCTCGTTTGCGAGCCGGGCGATCGTCGCCACGTCGGATGGCGTCTCCAGGATCGCCAGCGCCTCCAGTAACTTCAGCGCTTCCTGCGGCAGTGTGGCGCAGCGCTGGGACACGATCCGCGATAGCGGGCTGACCCCGTCGGAGCCGCCGTTTTCAAACAACCGAGCGCCTCCGGTCGCGGACCACACACCCTGCCGCAGGCTCAGACCGCCCTCATCGGCGCTGTAGCGAAGCAGCTCCAGCAGCGCCAACGGCGAGCCGTCCGACGCGGCATATAGGGGCTTTACGACGCCGTCCGGATCTGCCGGTGCGCCAAGCGCGCCTTCGAGCACCGCCGCGCAGGCCGTCTCGCTGAGCGGGTCCAGCGTGAGCAAGGCGCCGTACTCGCGGACGGTCGCTCGCTGTGCGGCCAGCGTGGCGGCTCGGCGGTCGGGGGCGCCCGGGGCCGACTCTGACGTGAGCAGGATCGCCAACGGACGACGCTCACCCATGCGGATCAGCCGGGCCATACCTCCCTGGAGCTCGTCGGTAGCCAGGTGAATGTGCTCAAACGCCAGCACCAGCGGACCGGCGGCCAGCGCATCGGCGACCGCCCCGACCGGGTCTCCGTCGTCCGCCCGCCCGGTCGCTTGCGTCAGCGCCGTTTTGATGGCGTCCAATCCCGCGCAGCCCGGACCGCAAGTGGCCACACCGAAGCGAGCTCCGGACAGATGAATCCGATTGCGCACCTCGGCGAGCACAGCGCTCTTGCCAATGCCCAGCGGCCCCGTCATCAGCACCACGGCCCCGGTGCCGGACGCCAGCTGCGCCAGCTGGGCCTCGACAACATCCAGCTCCCGCTGCCTGCCGACCAGCGGTGGCGTCATTACGATGCACGCCGACGCGAGGGCGTTTGCCGAGCTCTCCCCGTCGGTAAGGCGAGTGAGCGCCTGCAGCGCGGCGGCCGGTGATCCAAATCGTCGAGCAGGGACCTTGGCCAGCAGGCGACCTACGAACGCGCCAAGCGCCATGTCCAGTCCGTCCACGACCGCGTGCAGCGGCTCCGGCTCCAGCGTCGCGTGCCGCTCGATGCAGCCCGCCGGCGTCTTGGCCAGGAACGGGTTATGGCCGGCCAGCGTCTCGTACAGCATGACTCCCAGCGAGTAGAGGTCGGAGCGGATGTCCCGCGCCCCGCCCGTCGCCAGCTCGGGCGCCATGTACGCAGGCGTGCCCGTCAGTCCGGTGGCGCCGGCGCGACCTGCCAGGCCGAAGTCGACCAGGCTCGCGGACGGCTCCCCGTCCTCCGTGACCAGCACGTTGGACGGCTTCAGATCGCCGTGCAGCATCCCGTGTCGGCGCAAGCACTCGAGCGCCGACAGGATCTGCATGGCGAGCCGCAAGGTGGTCTCTCGCGGGTAACTCGCGCACACCACGTCGAAGTCGCGAGCGGTGAGCAGCTCCATGGTGTAGTACGCGCCGCCCGCTCCGTCGGCGGCGAAGTCGATCACGCGGGCGATGTGGTCGTGCTGAAGCCCGGCGGCGTTCGCGAACTCGTGCGCCAGTGCGCTGAACAGCTCGGGGTCGGAGTGCAGCTGTTTCAGCGCGACGAGCTGGTTGCTGGTCAGATCCCGGGCGGCCCAGGCCGTCCCTTGAGAGCCTTCTCCCAGCTTCTTCTCCAGCACATACCGCGCGCCGATCGTCTCGCCGATCACCGGGCCGCTTGCGCTGTTGTGCAACGCAGACATCAGCCGTGCTCCGTGGAGGCACAGCGAGCCACAATCAAGGCCTCCGCCTCGGATGCGGGCCCCGGCCGCCCGTAGAAGTAGCCCTGGGCGATGTCGCATCCCATCGCGCGCAGAATCCGCCCCTGTTCGGCGGTCTCGATGCCTTCGGCGACAACGTTCATGCCCATCGAGTGGCCAAGCTCGATAATCGTGCGAGCCAGCGGCCGCTTGGCGTCCGTGCTGTCCAACGGTGAGACGAAGCACCGATCTACCTTCAGGGTGTCGAACGGGAACCTGTCCAGGTAGCTGAGCGAGGAGTACCCCGTGCCGAAGTCGTCCAGGGACAGGCTGAAACCGCGCGCCTTGAGCGCCTGCAGAATCTCCAGCACCGACTCTGGGTTGTGGATGAACGCGGTCTCGGTCAGCTCCAGCTTCAGCTGCCTGGGCTGCAGTCCCGCGCCGCGCACCAGCGAGTCGATGCGTTCCACGATCCCCTCGCTGGTGATCTGCTCCGGCGACAGGTTTACGCTGACCGTCAGGTCCTCCGCGCCGGTCTGCAGCGCGACCCACTTCAGCAGATCAGCGCACGCCCGCTTCAGGACGAAGTCGCCGATGGCGTGGATTTGGCCGGTCTCCTCGGCGATCGGGATGAACAGCCCCGGAGACACGCGGCCTTCGGTTGGGTGGTTCCAGCGGACGAGCGCTTCGAAGCCCACCAGCGCGCCCGTCGGCATGTCGAATAGCGGCTGGTAATAGAGCTCAAGTTCGTCGCGCTCCGCCACGCCGTACAGATCGTTCTCGATCGCGAACCGCTTCATCAACGTCATCTGCATGGTCTGGCGATAGACCACGTTCTGGCCGTGACCGCGCTTGCCGGCCGAAGACAGCGCCGTCTCGGAGGCTCGAAAGAGGTCCTCGGCGCTGTGCTTGCCGGGCTCGCCGATCGCGATGCCGATGCTCACAGAGGCCCGGTAGCAGTCGGTGCCGACCACGATGGCCTCGAAGAGCGACGCGTGTAGCTTGTCCGCCAGTGCGGATGCATCGCCGGGCCCACGCATGTCCTCTGAGAGAACCGCGAATCGGCCGGGGCCGACGCGCGACACGGTGTCGTTTGGGCCCACCGTGCGCCGGAAGCGGGAAGCGATGGCGCGCAAGAGGTCGCGGCGGGCGTCAAGGCCCAGGTCGCTGCTGATGTTCGGCCGGTCGATCTTGATGATGAGCAACGAGAACGGCGCGGTGTGACGTCTGGCGGCGCTCAGGACCTGCCGAACGCGCTCCAGCAGAAACTGCCGGTTGGGCAGGGACGTGACGGGGTCGAGCAGCTTCCGTGTCGTGATGTCTCGGGTGTACATCGCCAGGCCGCCCAGGTTGTCGTCGTCGAAGCCGTTCACAAACCGGGACTGTACGTGCACGAGATCGCCGGTCAGCTGGCGCAGGCGGTACTCGACCATGCTGGTCTCGCCGGGGGTGTCCAAGATGCCGGTCAGGCAGGTGAGGACGCGCTCCTGGTCGTCCGGGTGGATGGCGGCCGTCACCGCTGTCCAGGACATGTCCTGTACCGGGTAGCCGTAGAGAAGCTCGCAGCATCCGGCCGCGTAAATGCAGGTCCAGGTCGGGTCGAAGAGCACCACAGCGTCGTCGCCGTATTGTGCGAGCGCGCGAAGACGCTGATCGCCGCTTGGCACGGTGGCGGCGGGCGGTGTCTCGCTGGCCTTCACGCGCCCGGTGACGACGACCGTACCGGCACTGGAGCCGACCAGCAGGGCGTCGAGGTGGATCCAGCCGATGACGGCGGACTCCAGGCGCAGCGTCATCTCACAGACGGCGCCCGGGCGAGCCGCCGCCTCACGCGCAGCCACCTCCAGCGCTGAGCGGTCGGCCGCATGGGCCGCTCTTAATATCGCGTCCGGCGGAGCCTCGCCCGCAGCGGCGCCGATGGCCGAGGCCAATCGGGGATCGAGCGCGACAACCAGCGCGTGCCGGGTCAGTTCGAAGCTGAACGGCGACCCGCCGACTTCAAACCACAGTGTCCAATCCGGCGCGCTCTGTGTGGTCGCCGACGTAGGACTGACAGCCAATGTCCGTGACATGGTTCACCCTCTCCGGCACTCGGGGTCGTGGTTGTTTGCCGAGGTGCCTTACGTCATATCGGGCCCCACTCAGTTCGCTGTAATTGCGGCCGTTTTGGCGCAAACCTGAACGCCGTCACAAGCTGAGACAGGCGCCCGCCCCAAGCCGAGACAACTTCCTCCGGAGATCCCCTGGTTCGTACGGCAACGGACCGCACTACGCGGGTCAGCGCGCTGGCACGGCCGCTGCAATGGCTGAGCTGCGCAACTACGGATGGGGAATCTGGTGAAAACGTCGGTCGAAAGCGAGTGGGGGCTAAGTGAGGCGGCGATTCGATCCCGCGCGCCCCTACTGCTCGTGGGCGAAGCGGGCACGGGCAAGCGCTTCACAGCCTCGCAGATCCACAACGCGACCGCGCCGCATTCCCCCTTCTCGGCTTTTGACCTGGCGACCATGCCGGCCGACTCACATGAGGCGACCCTGTTCGGGGGACCCGACGCGCCGTTGAGCGGTGGGTCGGGCACGGTCTACATCGCGTCCGTGTCCCGCATGTCGCGGGCGGCGCAGCACCGGTTGAGCACGTTTCTTGCCAGGAGTCGCTCCGCTCAAGGTGCCCCACAGCGCCTCCTGGTCTCTTCGGAGCAGCCGCTACGGCCGTATATGGAGAGCGGCCACGTGCGCGAAGATCTCTTCTACGCCCTGAGCACGTTCACCGTGGAGATGGCCCCACTGCGGGATCGGCCTGACGACCTGCGACGCCTCGTGATCGCGCGCTGCGCCGAGGCCGGCACCTCCGAGCGCGGTCGGCGAGAGGTCGCCGTAGCAGCGTGGGACGTGCTGCTGGAAGAGCGCTGGCCAGGCAACCTCGCCCAACTTCAGGCTGTCATGGACGCCTGCCTCGCCGCACCGGAGGCCCTGATCGCCGCGCGGCACGTACGCCAGGCCCTGGCCCTGCACGCCTCCACCTGGGCGTCCGACATGCGGTCCGACCGCCACATGACCCTGGCCGAGGTCGTCAACGGCCGCATTCAAGACGCGCTGCGATGGTCTGATGGTGACGCCAAGGTCGCGGCTCATGCGCTCGGCGTCTCGCGCTCCACCGTGTATCGCCGCGGCGCCAACCCAGTTAAGAAAGGAGACGGTTGATGAACATCTCTGGAGTTACCTCGAACGCACCTCAGTCCGGTGCGATCTCTCCGTGTCTACTCGGCCACAGTGACGCTGTGGCCACGCTGCGGCAGAAGATCGCCATAGCGGCTCGCATCGACATGCCGGTGTTGCTCACCGGCACGACCGGGACCGGCACCGTGTGCGTGGGTAGCGCGATCCATGTGGCGAGCCGTCCCGGACACCCTCTGCTTACCGTCGACCTGGCGGTTTGTACCGAGCCGACCCGCGAGCTGCTCGATGCGGCTGCCGACGGGACGATGTTGTTGGAGAACGTGCACTTGGCGTCGCCTCAGTGGCGGCAGTGGCTGTCGGGTGTGGTCGCCGGCCAGGGCGGCCGCAATGTGCGCTCGATCCGACTGATTGCGACCGCGCCTCCAATCGGTCCTCATGCGCCCGGATCGTGGGCTGACGACGACCTCTATCGGTCCCTCAGCACGTTCAGCATCGCGCTGCCGAGGCTGCGCGACCGGATCGATGATCTGGGACACCTGCTCGACTATTATGTGGACGAGGCGATCGCTCTGGGACTGCCGCGGCCGGAGACCTTCTCTGCGGAGGCGCTGCACGCGCTGCGCCGTCACAGCTGGTCCGGGAACCTGTGCGAGCTGCGACTGGCGGTCTTTCGCCTCGTCGAGCGCGCGGCGGGGGCGGTCGTCGGTCCCGATGATGTCTCGCGTGCGCTGGGCACGAGTCAGGAGTCGGCGACGTCAGACGCTCCACGACCTTTAAACGAGGTGATTCGGCAGACGATCACCGACGCGCTGCAGCGGCACCACGGCAACGTGACGGCCGCGGCGCGCGCCCTCGCCATCTCCAAAGTCACGCTCTACCGGAAGCTGGAGGAGCTGACCGAGGACCCACGTGTGACTCTGAATCAGGCGCGCCGCTGAGCGGCGCGGGCTCCTGTACGATCTCAGTGTAAAGGTCGGTGACGAGCCACGGGTATGTCGGCTGGGGTATTCTCGGCACCATGATGAGGCGTACGGTTTGTGTGGCGGCGGGTCTGTTCTTCGGTCTGCTTGGTTGCGGTGAGGCTGCCGCGCCGGCCGTCTCTTCCGGTGGGCACGACCCCGGGGAGGCGCCCGCGCTGCCCGACGTGCCGGTGCCGGAGGTCGGTGACAGGACCGCGCATGACGATGTAGCCCAGCAGCCGGACGATACCGGGCCGCTCGCGAGGCAGTGCGATGCCGGGGACGGGTGCTTTCTCGACAAGTGCATCGAGAACGCCGAGTGCCAATCGGGGTGGTGCGTTGACCACATGGGAGAGGGCGTCTGCACCAAGCCCTGCCAGGATGTCTGCCCGGTGGGCTGGAAGTGCAAGCAGGTGGCGGCGACGCAGCCGGACGTCGTGTATGTGTGCGTCTCGGATCACAGCAACCTGTGTCGGCCGTGCGCCGCCGGCGGTGACTGCAAGAGCCCGGTCGGCGTCGAGGATGTCTGCGTGGATTACGGCGCCGAGGGCAGCTTCTGCGGCAGGGCTTGCGAGGATGACAGCACGTGCCCGTGGGGCTTTCAGTGCCAGGACGTGGCGACGGTAGACGGGATCGACACGCGCCAATGCGTGGCCGAGACGGGCGTGTGTCCGTGCACCGCCAAGTCGGTGGCGTTGTCGCTGTGGACGCCGTGCGCGGTCTCCAACGAGTGGGGCGCATGCCAGGGTAAGCGCGTCTGCGGGGCGAACGGGCTGGCCGACTGCGACGCGGCCGCTCCGCAGGCCGAGGTGTGCAACGGGACCGACGACGACTGCGATGGCGGCGTGGACGAGACAGCGCTGGTCGAGGGCAAGCATGTGGAGCCATGCGATGACAAGAACCCGTGCACGGACGACGCGTGCCTCGGCCAGGGCGGCTGCCAGAACACGGCGCTGGACGGTGGTGAGTGCATCGACGGCGACCCCTGCACGATCGCGGACCACTGCGACGCGGGCACCTGCGTAGGCGAGCCGGTGGAGTGCGATGACGACAACCCGTGTACGGATGACCTGTGCACGGTCGCGGGCGGCTGCGAGTTTCCCCCGGCGGTCGGGCCCTGCGACGACGGGGATCCCTGCACGGTGGCCGATCAGTGCGCGGACGGTGTGTGTGTCGGCGTGTCGCTACCCTGCGAGTGCGCGGTGGACGAGGACTGTGCCCCGCTGGAGGACGACGATCTGTGCAACGGCACGCTGGTCTGCGACACGACACAGCTGCCGTTCAAGTGCGCGGTCCTGGCCGAGAGCGTTGTGTCCTGCCCCGGGCCTGAGGCCGACGATGTGCCGTGTCTGCAGGCTCACTGTGCACCTGCGACCGGCGCGTGCTCCCTGGTGCCGGCCAACGAGGGCAAGCCCTGCGACGACGGTGACGCCTGCACGGTGACCGAGCAATGCGCGGACGGGGCGTGCGCGGGGGGCAGCGCGGTCAACTGCAACGATGGTAATCCGTGCACCGACGACGCCTGCGACGACGCGACCGGATGCACACACGCAGCCAACAGCCTGGGTTGCTCCGACGGCGACGTCTGTACGGTGGGGGACACCTGCTCGGGCGGGCAATGCGCAGCGGGCGGGGCGCTCGACTGCGACGACGGCAACGGCTGCACCGTCGACTCCTGCTCGGCCGAGATAGGCTGCGTCCATGAGGCAGGGGAGGGCGCGTGCGAGGACGGCAGCGCCGGCACGGGGGGGGTCGTGTGGGGGGGGGGGGCGTGCCAGCCCGGTGCCGCGCTGGTGTGCGACGACAACAACCCGTGCACGAAGGACGCGTGCGACAAGGACTCGGGGTGCGTGACCTCCGCGATCGAGGGCGGCTGCACCGACGACAACGCCTGCACGGTCAACGACTACTGCGCGGCCGGCGCGTGTGTGCCGGGAGGCGTGGCGGGCTGCAACGACGGCGACGTGTGTACAGCCGATCAATGCGACCCGGTGACGGGGTGCGTGCACACGCCGAACACGGCGCCGTGTGACGACTCAAACATCTGCACGTCGGGGGAGGCGTGTCTGGCGGGGGAGTGCACTGGTGGGGCGCCGCTGAGCTGTGACGACGACAATGTGTGCACCGTGGACAGCTGCAGCCTCGACAGCGGCTGTGTTCATCAGAAGCTGGATGGATATGTGGAAGTGGCGGGCTGCAGCGACGCGTGCAACGGGTGCAGCGGTGGTCAGTGCATCCCGCTTCCATCGGGCGCGGCGGACGACAAGGGCGCACAGACCTGCGGCGATTCGTCGGGGACG
The DNA here is from genome assembly GCA_964545715.1 of uncultured Myxococcales bacterium. GTDB lineage: Bacteria > Myxococcota_A > UBA9042 > CAZJHX01. The sequence goes on along the minus strand of CAZJHX010000031.1, from coordinate 65,111 downwards.
TGCGAGCGCTGCCTCCAGGGACAGTGCACCCACCAGGCGGTGGGGCAGGATCTGTGGGACGAGTGCGCGACAGCGGCGGCTCCCGCGGCCGGTTCGTGCCGGGCCGACGTCTGCAGCGGCGTGTCGCTGGCGTGCGGCAGCCTGCCGGAGGGCGAGCAGGGTCAGCCGGCGTGCAGCCTGTGTCCCGGCGACTCGTTTGACCCGGTCTCGGTGGGCGACAACGAGCAGGATGTGGACGGGGACGCGCTGTGCAGCGGCGTGTGCAAGGCCTGCCAGGGCGGGGCGTGCGGCAACGCGCTGGTGGGCACGGATCCGGGCGACCAGTGCGAGGCCGGGACCGAGCAACAGGAGGGGGGCGCGCCGGCGTTCTGTCAGGCCAGGACGCGCGACGGCAAGTGCGACGGGGCGGGCGTGTGCAACGACTTCGGCGCCTGGGCGTCCGTCAACGGCGGCGAGCAATGCTCGGACACGCCGTTCTGCGACGGCGACATCTATTACGCAGGCGCAACCTGCCTCGACGGCAAATGCAGCCAGGGCACGGTCGCGGTCGGCTGCTGCGGCGACAGCGCCTGCGCCCAGAGCGAGAACTGCGACCTGACGACCAACAAATGCGTGCCCGATGGGCCACCGTGCCAGGGGTGGTTGTACGACGGGTATTGTTGGTACTACGACAGCGACTCATCCTACGAAAACACGTGCACTGAGCTGTGTAACAAGCATGGCGCTGAGTGTGTGCTGGCCGGCCGGATCAAGGAGGCCAGCAACCCGGATTGTACGGTGTGCCGCCACTGGTTCCCCGGCAAGACGTGCTCGTTCGCCCTGCACGACGAAGAGGCCAAGCCGTGCACATACACGACACAGAAGTGCGAGTACGCGAGCTACTCGCCGGGCAAGTCCACCTGTGGCGGACCCAAGTTCGGGACCAACACGCGCCGATTTTGCTCGTGCACCTTCTAGGCCTAATCGTCGTCCGGGCTCCAGGTCACGCCGGACTCCAGTTGAGCCAGCACCGCGCCCGACAGCGCCGTCAGTAGCCCGCGCCGCAGGCCCGGGTGTTGCTCAAAAGACGCCAGGGTGGTCTCGACGTCGGAGCGTCCACCGACTACTTCGGTCTCCGCGACGGCCTCGTAGACGCGATCGACCTCCGCCAGGCTGTCGAAGAAGCCCATCACAAACGGGGCGCCGATAACGCACTCCGTCCCGTCTGCGGTGCGGCATCGCACTCGGCCGTACCGCAGGCGCAGCGAGAACGACGGCGGGTCTCCGATGCGCCAGAGCACCGTGCCGGCGGGCACGCGGATCTCGGTGAAGTTCTCAGCCATCTCCATCAGGCCGTCCATAGTGGCGGCCTCAAAGATCGAGGCGTCGGCCAGACTCAGCACCTGCTCGACCGCGGTTAGGGTGCGCGCCGGATACTCGCCCAGCGGCTCGTCATGCACGGAGCCCGGGGCGGCCGGGAGGTTCGAGCGGCCGGTCAGCAGAAACTTCGCCTGAAAGGTGAGCGCGGTGCGTGTCAGCACAAAGCTTTGCTCCAGGATCTCGTCCATCGCCGCGCACGGGATGTCCATCGTGCGCAGCGTGGTGTGGGCGATCAGGTCCAGTCCGCGCTCGTCGTTGGCCAGAAAGCTGGGCCAGCCGACCGCGCCGGGCGCCTCGACGATCTGCTCCACGCCACTGTGTCGCTTGATGCGGATGGCGCCCTCGAGCATGAGGTGGATATGGGCCGCCAGCTGGCCGCCCTCGGAGATGCGCTCGCCGGCGGCATACGTCCGGTATCGGGCGACCTCGGCCAGCAGCAGCAGCTCGTCGTCGGCCGCTTGCAGCAGCGCCTGGCTCTTGAGCAGCAGCAGCCGGTCCCGCACGCTCAAGACCTGTCCGTCGCGCATCGCGTCATCCAGCATGGGCTTCCTCCAAGCGGCTCAGCGCCAGCGCCACCTCGGGCGCCGTGCGTGGATGTCTGGGCATGTGCGTCAGCTTGTCCCGCGCCGCCTGCAATCGGAGCTCGCCCACGTGGTGAGCCGCCACGGCGCGCACGGTGACGCTCGGGCTGTCGAGCAGCGCATTCAGGAGCGCGTTGTAATCCAGGCGCTGTGGTCGATGAAACGGGGTCTCCACGACCACCGCCGCGCCCGGATCGTCCAGCAGGCGCACCACGATCGGGCGCAGGGACGGGGGCAAAGCGCTCTCCATCAGCTCGATGCTGCTGGCGCGCAGGCGGGCGCTGCGGCTGTTGAGACCGCGCCGGATCTCAGAGAAGTCCTCCCCTCTGAAGCGCAGGCCGAGGAGGCGCAGCAGCCGGTCGCCCGCGGACCGCGCCTTGTCTCGCAGCGTGCGGGCCAGCGCGCTGTAACCGGGCAGCGCCTGCGTCTCCTCGTCCGCCTGCTGCGACGCCAGCCGCTGCTCTTCGCCGCGATAGACCTCGGAGATGGCGTGACGGATGGCCTGGTCGAGCAGATCCGAGTCCAGCGAGAGGTCGTGCTCTCGGCGGGCCATCAGCTCAAGCGCGCGTATCGCGCGGGCGCGCGCCTGCCCACTCGGCTCGGTCGACACGTAGCGCAGCAGATGTGCGGCGGCCTTGTCAGCCGGAAACTCGGCCAGCGCGCGGGGCACGTGCACTCGGATGGCCGCCAGCCCGTCCTCGTCGTTCAGCAGCGTCACAAGCGCGTCCAGGGCTGGGTCCCCAAGCCGGCACAACGCGGCGCGTGCGGCCTCTCGCGTGGCCGTCGTACACAGCAGCTCGAGCAGCGGCGGCACTGCCCGCGCCGGGTCGGCCACCCACCCCAGGGCGCCGGCGGCGGCGACCCGGACATCCGGGGATCGGGACCGACTCAGCTCGATCAGAAGGTCGTCGAAGCCGCTGGCGCCCGTGTGGACGATGGCGTCCGCCAGCGCCTGCAGTGTCTGTGCGTCCCCGTCGCGCCGGATCTCGGACAGCACGTTGGCAAGCCGGCTGGAGCTCGCCGGGCGGCCCGACAGCGCAACCGCGGCAGCCGCGCGAACCGGGCCCTGCTCGTCGCCCAGAGCGGCCTCCAGAGCTTCGAGATCGTCCGACAGCTTGCGGTGACATAGCAGCGCGGCGGCGCGGACCGCCGGGTCGTCGTGCCCGATCAGGCGCCGGACCAGGGGCGCCGCCTGTGCCCGCCCGCTGTGCGACAGAACCGACAAGGCCGCCTGAAGCACCTCGCTGGAGGGGTGGTAGAGGATCAGCGTAGGCAGCAGGCGCGTTCGGCCCTCGGCCGCCAGCAGGTGCATGGCGGCGACCACCTCCTCGTCGTTGGTGCTGTTGAGCGACGCTACAAGCGTCTCGACGCCCGCCAGATCCAGCTCGGGAAACCGCGTGCGAAGGCGGGTGTTGCCCTTCTCGAGCTCGGCGCGAAAGACGTTGAGATACGGCTCGCGCAGCCGCATCACGTTGAGCAGCCACGCGCCCGCAAGGCCGATGCCCAGCAGCGCGACGGTGGCGTTGTTCATCTCCAGGGCGGCCATACCCAGCAGCACCAGCGAGGCGGCGCCCTGCCCACCGCGCTGACCGATGACGTCCACCACCGTCTTGACGCGCCGGCGCAGGCGCTCGGACATCGGCACAAACAGCAGCTCGACCGCCGTCTTGTTGATGGAGTGCTTCAGCAGGCCGTCGGGCGCCTTGAGCAGGATGGCTGCCAGCGTGCCGCCGAGGAAGAGCACGCTGATCGCGCCGCCACCGATCAGCAGCGGCAGAAATGCCAGGCTGCCCAGGACCGAGAAACGCGTGAGCGCCCAGCGGACAAGAAACACCTGAAAAAACAGCGAGCCGATATTCACCGCCAGGTAAAAGCGCGCCAGCCAGCTGCCCAGCTGCTCGGCCGGCACGGCGTCGGCCACGATTCGCTTGAAGAGAAAATCGGAGACCGTCAGCGCCGCGGCCCCCAGGATCATCAGCGTGACCACCGACCGCGCGTACGGGCGCTGCATGATGTCCTGGATGCGCTCGAGCAGCCCCGACTCGTCCTTTGCGCCGGTCGAGCGGCTGCCGGCGCCGGACGGCAAAAACGCAGGCAAGAACGATGTCCCGGCGAGCATCGCGGCGGCCGCGGGCAGCAGCCAGTGTGCCGGCAGCGACAAGGTCAGGGCGCCGGCAAGCGCGGATCCGCCGATGGCGCCCAGCACGCTGCCAGTGCCGATCATGCCGTAGAGCCGCTTGGCCTGTGTGATGCTGAAGACCCCGCCTACCAGCGTCCAGAAGTGGACCATCACCATGGTCACGAGCACGCCGGACCACACGTAAAGGACGTACACGCCGGGGGTGCCCAGCACGTCCAGAAAGAGCCAGATCCCCAGCGTGACGCCGGCGGATCCGAGCAGCCAGGAGACCAGCACGCCGCGTCCACCGCGCGATGGCAGGCGGTCCTGAAGCTGAGTTACTCCCAGCGACGCCAGCGCGATGGCGATGTACACGATCGGCAGGCGGTCTGCGGACGCGCGCGCCAGAAACAGCGCGTCGCGGGCGGTCTCCAAGATCGTATGCGCGCCGATGACGCCGAACAGGATCCAGAAGGACGTCCAGGCCAGGCGCCGCTCGGCTGGCCGGATGGACAAGAAGAGGGATCGCACGCTGCGAGGCTACCGCGGGCCGCGAGCCGAGTATAGGATCGGGGCGATGGACTGTTTGCCGTGAAGGGCGACTCCACCGTAGCCGGACGTCGGCTTTATCGTCGCCAAAAAGCCTGCGTAGCCTGCGCCGGCGGCGTGGGGGCGCCGACCACGCGGTCCCGGCCGGCTTGCTTGGCGGCGTACAGCCGCTTGTCGGCCCGCACCACAGTCGCGTCGACCTGCTCGTCGGTGCGCAGCGTGGCCACCCCGACCGACGCGGTCACGACGGCCGGCTGCTCGGCATCCGTCGAGACGACCACCGACGCGATGGCGCGCCTGATGCGCTCACCGATCTGAGCGGCCTCCGCCGGATCGGCTCCGGAGACGATCAGCAGCTCTTCGCCGCCGTATCTGAAGGCCCGGTCGTAGGGGCGGAGGACCGCGCGGATCGCGTCGCTCACCGCCGCCAGGACGCGATCGCCGACCGCGTGGCCAAAGGTGTCATTGATGCGCTTGAAGTGGTCCAGGTCGACCATCAGCACAGACAGCGCCTCCCCCGTACGGCGAGCGCGGCTGACCTGTTGGGCGATGTGCTCGTCGGCGGCGCGGCGGTTGCCAAGGCCAGTCAGCGGGTCGGTGACCGCTGCGGTTTGCAGCTTGGCCAGCCGGCGGGCGTCCGTGCCGCGCTGGCGAGCGACGGCCCAGGTCGTGAATCCGAGGACAGCTCCGCTGGACACGGCGTGCAGCGCCGCGCTCATGAGGGGTGACACCACCGGCGCGTAGCCCACGAGCGGGATCAGGGAGCCGGTGAATATGCCTGCGAGAACGAACCGATTCGTGTTCATAGCCAGGTCCTCCGGTCCGGGTATGTGCAAATCACATACCAGAGAGCGTGGGAGGGTATATTTCTCTGTGATATCTGGCTGTTAAAGTGTTGACGGTGTATGGTTTATGGCCGATTTCGACGCGTGTGTGCCAGTCTGTCAATCCGGCTGTGGCATGAATGTCACATGCTCGATGGGCCGGCCGGCGCTATCATCGGGCGACATGACCGATGATCCGACCACCACCTGCTCCATGTGCGGGCGCGCGCGAAAGCTGACGTTTCATCATCTGATCCCGCGCACGCTGCACAGCAACAAGTGGTTTCAGAAGAACTACTCGCGCGAGGAGATGGCTGTAGGCATCGACATCTGCGGGGACTGCCACGGCGCCATTCACAAGATCGTGCCGTCCGCCAAGGAGCTTGGGCGCGACTACAACACGCGCGAGAAGCTACTGGGCCACCCGGAGATCGCCAACTTTGTCAGCTGGGTTCGTAAGCGCCGGGGCAAGCAGCGCTATCGGACGCGATAGCGACGGTCGTGGCCCGACGGCGCCATGCGTGCTCGATCAACAGAACCATCCGATACAGCTCGCGGTCCATCCACCGGGAGTACGGGTGACGCAGCGGCGCGAGCTCGTCCTCGAAGCGCCGAGCCAGCCGGCGTGCCTGGTCGGACGTCAGGCCGTCGCGATTTTGGTAGAGGGCGACCGACGCCAGCACCTGCGGTGGTAAGCGCAGCACGCTGAGACCAAGCTCCTGCCCGCGCTCCGCCAGCGGGCCGTTTTCGCGCACGCCCAGGCCGAAGATCTCCCAGTCCAGTGCGATGTCCGAGTGGTGCTCGCGCAGGAAGCTCAGCGTCTCACATGCCTCCTCCTCTGACTCGCCCGGGAAGCCGACGATAGCGTAGAGGTGCAGCAGAATGTCGCTGCGGCGCATCGCGCTGAGCACCCGTGGCACCAGGGCGTGGTCGGTGCCCTTGTTCATCAGCTCATTGACGCGCTCGGTGCCCGTCTCCAGGCCTGCCTGCCCGCCCAGCAGCCCGCCGGCTGCCAGACGCTCGCAGAGCTGCTTGGAGACGAACGGCGCCTCCAGGCGCAGGAAAGCTGAGTATGCGATGCCCGGCCCCTCGGTGCTGTTCCATTGGGCCAGGGCCTCCAGCCGACTGGGCGACATGGCCGAGTCGGTCAGCGCGACAAAGGCCGGATCGTAGCGCTCGTGCAGCGCGGTCAGGTCCTCAAAGACGCGCTCCAGCGGGCGTTGGGTGTAGTCCGTTGGTGCGTACGCCGGCCCGCTGCCGCCCAGGCGGGGGTAATAGCAGAACGCGCACTTGCCCCAGTAGCAGCCGACGGCCGTCTCCAGGCCCAGGATCGAGCCCGGTCGCAGCCCTTCGTAGATTGGCGTCGCCACGTCTTCGGGGCGCAGCTCGGCCGTGCGGGGCGACACGCGGACGTCGCTGCCGGCGGTGTACATGAGGTTGGGGACTTCGCTGAGTGGCCGCTTGCTCGCCAGTGTATCCGCCAGCGCCACAAACGGGCGCTCGCCGGGCCCGAAGACCAGGCTGTCGATCATCGTCCACAGGGGCGCGTTCTTGCCCAGCCGGTCGCGGATGTCGGTGACCGCGGCGCCGCCCAGCGTGATGTGGGTGTCCGGCAGGGCGTCCTTGACCAGCTTTGCCAGCGTGAAGGCCGGAATCAGCTCCGACATGTGGGTTGCGCTGATGCCCACCAATTCGGGCTCCTCTCGGCGCAGCCGCGGCAGCACCTGAGTCTCGTAGTATCCGATCAGCCAGTTGTGGCGGCGGTCTGAGGCGGCGCGCACCACGTCGGCCGCTGTCGGCAGCCACTCGGCGCCTTGAAAGCCCAGGCCAAAGTCCAGCTGCGCCGGGTAGTGCAGGGCGTCGATGATCGCCTTGCCGCACAGCAAGGTTCTCAGCTGGACCACCAGGTCGGCCGGATCCTGGCGGAGAAAACGCGCGTCCATCTGCTCCTGTGTGGCGCCGATGCTCGCGGCCACGGCGTCGATGTTGTCCAGCAGGGCGAACGGGAGCCGGTCAGGCTCATAGTCCCTGGCGGACCTGTCTCCGCCGTTGATCGCGGCCAGCAGCGACGGCAGCTCACCGGCGGACGAGCCCAGGAGCACCGACCCCAGGTTGCGGCGAAAGAAGGTGTCGCGAGTCAGGCTCCACTGCAGCCACGGGCGGGCCTTGTGCAGCATCGCGCGCAGCGTCCGCGCCGACAGAAAGTGTGAGTAGATGTCGTGGTTCAAGTTCAGCAGGGTGACGTCGAGCCCCTGCGCCTGTGCGTAGCCGTTGAGCCGCGCGGGGCCCTGCGGCGGGCTCAAGAAGCTGACTAACGTATTGATGATGAATGACTTGATCACGTACTCCCGGTCATGGCGAGTCGCACAGGATTGGCTCGGCTGGCGCGCACTCAACACCGCCGATGGAGGACGGCTGGTCGGCCAGGCAGGCGGCCATCCACTCCAGCTGAAGCGGCAGGGTGCTCACCGCGGTCTCGGCGTGGGTCCCGTCCGCGCAGTCGATGAGCTGCAGGTGATAGCCCTGCTCGCACAGCGTCTGGAAGGCCGCCTTCTCGACGGTCTCGTCCACCAACTCGTCGTTTTGGCCCAGCACCATCAAGATACGGGCTTCACCCAGCTGCGGGACCGATGTGTGCGGCAGCGAGTTTTCCGCGGCGATGCAGCCCCACGGTACGAGCTTGGCCAGGTCGCCACCCGCCACGGCGTCGATGAAGGCCGTCTCGTACACGTCGGTGACGGAGTCGGCGCCCTCGAAGAGGTCCGCGGTGTCACACGTCGCCGGTAGTTTGTCCAAGATGAGCTGACTGTAGGCGCTGGTAAACATGCCGCTCGCGCCGTCGGGCGGCTGATACCAGAGGGTCGCCGCGGCCAGAAACGCGGTGCCCAGGCCCGCGGCAGCCCCGGGATCCTGCATTGCGGCCGTCGCCTGGCCCAGGAGGTCGGAGGGCGGGACCAGGGCCACTGCGCACGGCACGTCGAACTCGGGAGCATAATGCGGCGCGTATCGCTCGGCGAAGAGCGCCGCGTGTCCGCCTTGCGAGGCCCCCCAGGGCACCACGGCCTCGGACGGGGTCAGCTCCAGCTCCGGCCACAGCTCCAGCAGCAATGCGTCGGCGGCGCGCACGCCATCCCAGCCTGCGATGGCGGTCGGTTCGCCGATCAGGTACGGATGAAAGCCGCCGCATGGGTCTTCGTCGCCGCACATGCCCAGGCCGTCCGGCGCCACCGACACGTACCCCATCGCGGCCGGAATGATTGCGGATGCTGCGCCGATCAGCCCCTGCGACGGAGCGCACGGATCGCCGTAGCCGACCGTCGGATGCAGGAAGAGCGCGGTCGGAAACGACGCGGGACCGTCTCCAGTCTCGGCGACCGGCACGCCGACCATGCCGGTGGCCTCCTTCAGCTCACCCCGATCCTGCGTGAGATAGCGAATGCGAAACACGCGCGTGCCGTATTGAGCTGACAGGCCGGAGTAGCCCATCTCGCCGGCCAGCGCGTCGATCACCTCCGCCTTGAGGCCGTAGGTCGGAAGCTCCATCCAGTCGATCAGCGCGCCGACCTCGCCCGGCGGCAGCCACTGATACTCGGGCATTCCGCACGTGTCGCCGGGCTCCCACGGATACTGGAACTCGGTGTCGGGCTCGACGATGTCCGGCTTGACGATGTCCGGTTCGGCGATGTCCGGCTGGGCGCTGTCCGGCTCAGCGCTGTCCGGCTCAGCGCTGTCCGGCTGAGCGACGTCGAGCGGCTGACCGGCATCGGGAGACAGGCCGTCGTCGGCCGTCAGCACGACATCCACGGGGTCGGCCGGAAGCAACGGCGCTGTTTCGCGCGGTGTGACGTCCAACGGACAGCCGAGCAGCCAGACCGCGCTCGACCAGAGCAGCCATGTCGCGCGGCCCTTCAGGGGACGCACACGTTGGTGGTGGCCTGCGGGTTCAGCACGGTCGGCACCACCGACAGCACGCACTTGGCGCCGTCACAGTCGTCATCCGTCGCGCACGGAGACGCACAGCCGCCTGGTGCGCACAGCGAGCTGATGCAATCGGCGGACGCGGTGCACGCCGAGCCCTGAGGCTGCCGTGGCTGGCAGGTCGCGTCGGCGCATCGCTTGGACTCACACTGGAAGTGGCTGGTGCACGCCGCCTCCTTGGGCAGCCCGCCTTTGACCGACGGCGGCTTGCGACAGACCGTGGCCCACTCGTCGCCGCCGTCGATACCGCAGCACAGCGACCCGGGTTTGCACTCGGAGTCCGATGCGCACCGAGGTCCGCTGATGCAGACCGGCGCGTGGTCGACGCCGCCGCTGACCTGGAACTCGTGCGAGACGCACACGGTGCCCGTCGCCTGTTTGTTGCACGCCGTGTCGTCCGAGCAGACGGAGGTGCAGCGCCCGTCCATGCACGTGCCGCTGACGCAGCTGGCGTTGCACCAGCTCTCGCCCACCTTGCACGAGCCGCACTTGCTGCCGGCCGGGATCGGCGTGTAGCAGACGTTTTGCAGGCACAGCTTGGCGGCGCAGTCGTCGTTGAACTGGCACATGGCGCCCGGCCCAAGGCCCGCGCCGTTGCCGGGAACCGTGCAGACCTCCTCGATGGAGACGTGGCGCCAGGTGGGCGCGCACTCCGCCGCCAGCGTGTCCATCGCCACAATACACTCGTCGTTGTCAGCACACCGTGTGCCCTCCCAGCACAGCGGGGCCGAGCCGACGCCGGCGCCCAGGCCGAACACGATCGGCATGCACAGCAGATCCTTGCTGCACGCGCCGCCGTCACAGGCGCAGTCCGCGTCTTCGGTGCACGTGGCGCCACACGTGCCGCTCTGTCCTGGACCTTTCCAGCAGATCCCCAGCGCGCAGGTGTCGTCTACCGCGCACTTGGCGCCCATGGTCGCGCCCTGCGCGGGATTGCACTTCGTCACCACCTTGTCGCCGTCAAACGACAGAAACAGGTCGCAGATCTGCCCGGCGGGGCAGTCCAGGTCCAGGGTGCACTGCCCCTGCAGGTCGGGGTCCGGCAGGCAATACGTGGCGCCGCCGCCGACCGGGAAGCAATCCCACTCGGCGTCCGTGCAGTCGGCCGCGCCTGTGCACGGGGCCGCGCAGAAGGCGGCGGGCAGGCACGCGCTCATGCACTTGCTGCCGGCTGCACAATCCGAGTCGCCGCCGCCGTAACACGAGGCGCCCGGGCCGCCCGCCCGGTCACCGCACGCGTCGCCGGGGACCACCGCGCACTGGCCCGCCAGACAGCAGGCCGTGGCCGCGCCGCCAGTCCCACAGTCGGCGTCCGTCGAGCAGGAGGACGGCACGCAGATCCGGCCGTCATCGCAGGTGCCGGCGCAGCGTCCGCTGGTGCACTCGATGTCCAGCAGACACGCCGCGCCCAGCGCCAGCAGCGGGTCCTCCGGCTCCGGCTCTCCGGTGTCCGTCGGGACCGGATCGTCTCCCGTGTCGGGGGCTGAGGTGTCCAGCTCGACGTCCGGCTGTAGGTCGGCGCCGGCATCGACGGGGTCGGTTCGGTCCTCCAGGCAGCCGAGCGCGGTCATCAGGCACACGAGAAGCAGGGTTGAGCGCATCATCGAGTCTCCTCCAGCGGGTCGAAGATCCAGCCGAGCGCGCCGCGAGCGCGTCCCAGCGAGAGTGTGTAGTGGACCAGCGGCCAGCGATCGTCCTCGGGCACCGCCTCCGCGTAGGACGGCATCGGCGTGCCGTCGAGTCCGGTCATGTACGTGCGATAGATGGCGCGTGCGCCCGCGCCGCCCTTGTAGAAGCCGGTGGTGAAGTCGTACGCGGGCATGGGCCGGCCCATGTTGTCCTCCAGCGTCGCGGACGCGGGGCCGTCGCCCCTGCCGGTATCGCCGTGGCACTTGGCGCACTTCATCTTTACGTACACGTCCCGCCCGCGGGCGATCGACTCGGACGTCGGGTTGGGCGGGTTCCCGATCGCCAGCGGCGCCTGCGCTGCCTGGGCCTCAAACCGCGGCGACAGCGTCTTCACGTACGCCACCACCGCGTTCAGCTCGCGCGGGACCAGCCAGTCCCGCCAGCCCGTCATCCAGGTGCCGGTCGCGCCGTCGGCGATGGTGCGCAGCAGGTCGGCGTCGGTCGGCAGCGTTCCGGACGGCGTGCTGCGCCAGCGAAACTCTCCGCGCGTCAGATCCCGTGGCTGGACGGGCAACATGTCGGCGGCCGGCCCGTCGCCGGCGCCGGTCTCCCCGTGGCATGCGGCGCAGTGGCGCTCGAAGACGGCGCGGCCCTCGGTCACCTGCGGAGGCGCCGTCATTACCAGGACCGTTATGCACAGCGATGTGGCTCCCATCGGTCCTCCTAAAAATACAGGTGCAGCATGGCCATCAGGTCCAGCAGTGCCGACTCGGGAAGGCGCGCGTCCGCGAGGACGTACCGGGCAAGCAGCTGCACCTCCATCCCGTGTGCCGGGTAGAGCTCCACGCCGACGCCCAGGCGCTGCAGCAGGTCGTCCTCCACGTCGAGGTCGTCCAGGTGCTCCCAGGTGACGCGCAGATCGACCCCCTGCCACGCCAGAAAGCTCAGCTCGTGATAGCCGATCAGGTGACCGCGGATGCCGTCCGCCGCCCGGTCGTCCAGTCGCCGATAGTCGACCTGGCCCAGCAGCCCCAGCCGGCCCGCAAACACCGCGTAGAAGCCGCCCGCGCGCAGGTCCTCGATGCGCTCGTCGACGCCGTCTTCGTCCTCGCCCGCCACGTTCCAGTACACCGATCCGCCCGCTCTCGCGCGGACCGCACCCTGTCCCAGCCGCACCTCGGCGCGCGCCGAGACGCCCTTGGCCAGGTTGTCGTCGAGCAGATCGTCGCCCGCCCCGTTGAACACCGCCGCCTGAACCGACACCAGCGCCGTCTCCAGCCCCACGCCCAGCCCGACCTCGCGCTCGGTGGCGCCGAAGCCAAGTCGCTCGCGGGTCCACGCGGTGTGGTTGGCCAGCTTCCACCCATACGGCGCCACGAAGCGGCCGGCTGTGAACGTGACCGGGCCCGCCCGCGCCAGCGCAACGCTCTCAAAAGCGCCGTACACCCCCTGGTCGTGATAGAGCGTCAGCCAGCCGGTGACGTCTGCGCGCAGGTACAGGTCGGCCTGCATCAGAAAGAACGAGTGGTCCCGGGGGATCTCAAAGTCCTCTGGGGCGTCGTTTTCGCCGGGCTCCAGCCCTGAGTAGATAGCGCGCAGATCGGCGCCCAGGCCGATCGTGCGGGTCGGCTGTGGATCCAGCCACCGATCGCTCTTGGCCGGCTCGCTGGTGGGGATGGGCAAAAAGCGCGTGGCGTATACGGATGCGCCGAAGCTGGAGCGCATGCCGCCGCCGTTCGGGTTTACGTGACAAGCAGCGCAGGGCAGGGCGGTGCGCGCGGCGAAGCGAGGCATGGCGGCGGCGGTCTCAGCCACCAGCAGCAGGGCCGACGCGACGAGGAGCACGCGGGTCTTCATGGCACCACCGTGATGATCATGTCGCGCATCTTCTTCTTATGGGTGCCGCAGTAGACCGTGATCTGGCCCGGCTTGCTGAACGCGACCTGCCAGGACTCGCTGGTGCCCAGCTTGGCCGACTGGAACTCGTGCGCGTCTACGGACGGCGCGCCCTCGATGACGTTGTGGGCAACCAGATCCTTGTTGATGAAGGTGATCGTGTCGCCGACGCACACGGTCAGCGACTTGGGCCGAAACTTCAGCTTGCGCATCTCGACCGTCACCGGGCCGCACTCCACCGGCCCCGGCGCGTCGGTCACACCGTCGGAGACGCCCTCCAGCGGCGGGTCGTCATCGCCCACGTTGCCAACGCTGACGGGCGCGACCGGGGCAGGCGCCATCGCCTCCTCGAGCGGGATGTCGCCGAAGTCCAGGCAGCCCGCGCACAGCGCGCAGATGGCGACCGACAGTCTCACTGGCGCAGGCGTGCGGCGCCCAGAACGGCCAGCAGCAACAGCAGCACCACAAGGGAAGACGGCACCCCGGCGGGACCGGCGGCGCAGCCATCGCGCGCGTCGGCGGGCTTGATCTCCTCCTCGGGCTCCTCGACGGGCGTGTCCGGGTCCTCGACCGGGTCTTCGCCGGCGGTCACGGGCTCAGCCGCCACCTCGACCACCTCGTCCAGCATCACGACCTCGCCGAGCTCCCAGCCTTTGACCTTGGCCAGCGGCTCGAAGAACTTGCGGTAGAGCAGTCGCGCGCGAACCGTGACCTTGCCGCCTTCGGTCGGCAGCTGATAGCTGAACGCCAGCTGGTCCTCGCCCAGGGCCTGCAGGCGCGTGTCCTCCAAGACCTGTGTGGCGTTCCAGAACTGCACGTTGCGTGTCCCGGCGTCGTCGCCCAGCACCTTGGCGTAGCCCTTGCCCGGCGTGCCGGCCAGCGCCCCGCCGTAGTCCGGTACGACGTCCTCGCCCATGTACTCCAGCGGCTTGCCGTCCAGCTGCACGTCCATGACCAGGATGATGTTGCGAAACGGCATGCCGGTCGGCAGCGCGTGCCCCGCGTACAGGTTCTCGACCAGCACCGACACCTCCAGCACGTCGTCCTGCTGGACGGTCTCCAGCTCGATGGCGGCGACCTCCTTGAGGTACTCCTCGCTGGCGCCGTGGAAGGTGTGCGGGAAGATCGTCCGGCTGTCGCGCAGGATGCCGTGCATGTTTTGCACGTGGTCGTCATCCAGAATGTAGGCCCAGTCCCACGGCTCCTCGTCGCTGTGCTGGTCAAACCGCTTCATGTGGCAGTCCTGGCAGTGCAGCGCGTCCGGATCGTCGCCGGCCACCGTCGTCCACTCGGTGTAGGTCTCCATGACCGGCACGCCGTGCTCGTTGGCGTATTCGTGGCAGCCCGAGCAGAACTCCGCGCGGCGGATCTGCGGCTGCACCGACGTGCGCATCGGCATGGTGCTGGCGTCCACGTACGGCCCGAAAGCGAACAGGCCCCAGGAGCCCGGCGGCCGCCACAGCTCGACGGCGCCCGCCACGCCCGGCTTGTCGTTGACCACGACGTTGCGCACCTTGTGGCACACGTCGCAGGTGACGCCCTCGGCCGCCACGCCGGTCGCGTCGCGCGGGTCAAAGCCGTTGGGGGCGTCCACGGCCGCGAGCGGCACGTGGCAGTTGGCGCATGGGCCCGCCTTGTCCGGATTGTCCAGCCGGTAGCCGGGCCCGACGCCGGGTGTGCCGTCGGCTGATTCTCCGGAGTACAGCGCCAGCATGTACTTATTGGTTGCGGCTTCGGCGTGCAGCGAGTCCTCCATGTCCTCGTTTTGCTCGCCGTGGCAGGAGTTGCAGCCGAAGTTGGCGTTGGTCGCGATGGCCTTGTCCACGTAGCGCGAGCGCCATTGGTACTCCGGGCTGTCGATCAGAGGCAGCGCCTGGAGGTCCAGCGGCAGGTCGGCCGGCGTGCCTTGCAGCATCCCGGCGATGTTGATGAAGCCCTTCTTGCCGGCACCGATGAACGTCGGGCCGCCTGTCGGAGGCAGCAGATCCCAGAACCCCTTGCCGTCAGTGACAGTAGCGGCCAGCCCCGCCTTGGGCGCCTCGACGCCCCCAGTGCCCAGCCGGACCTCCGCCTTGTACAGCGGATTGCCTTGCACATCGGTGACGGTGCCTTTCAGGGCTGAGGCGTTGAAGACAGCGACGCACAGACACGCCACCACGAAGAGACCACTCAGTATACGACCAGACACGGCTCCCTCCCGACAACGCCCGGGGGCGCCGCCCACTTGCGCGCGCATAAGAGCAGAGACGGGGCTTTTAGGTGCTGACGCTGATCAGATTACGGCAGGAGGTTCTGCAAACAAGGCAGGAACTTGGCGCACGGTTTGTGCACACATTGCTCCAAATTGTGGGCGCCGCCCGCCGCGACCACGCCGTGGCACTGCCCGGCGATGCTGGGGAAGGTCTTGTCTAGACCGCAGGCGTGTATGCGGCTGACGATCTCGGCGCACAACTGCGGATTGTCCGCTGCGGCGTCCGTCAGCGCGACGATGATGGGGAAGATCGCGATGCCGCCGGCTTCGGGGCTCTGGGCCGTCTCGACGACCTGTGTGAACGAGACCTCGGTGCACTCGGTCGTATGAGGGTGAGAGTCGCCGATCAGCACGATGAAGCGCAGGTGATTGGTCCAGGTGGCGCGCGTCACCGCCTGATACACGGCGTCGTAGATCGACTCCGGGATGTCGCCGCCCCCCTTGGCCGTGAGGCTCATCACCACCTCGCGCACAAACGCCAGGTCGCCGGTCAGGTCGTGAAAGACCAGCCAGTCGTCGTCGAAGCACACATCCCGGTATTGCGCGACGCCGACCCGCGATCCCTCGGCGTGCTTGCCGACCGCGTTCAGGATGTCGTCAACGCGCGCCTGCACCTCTTGCAGCTCGTCCAGCATGCTGCCGGTGCCGTCGATGACGATCATCAGGTCAAAGGCAGCTTTGGTGTCGCCTGTCGCCTGCTCGATGGCGGTGAGAATGGCGTCGGGCAGCTGGCCGGCGGTGGAGATCTCCGCGATCTTACCCAGGGTCTGGGAGGCGAGGGCTTCGAAGGCGATCGGCACGCAGGCGTTGACGCCCGTGGAGATATCGCACGCGTTGGGCAGGTCCGGCTCGACGATGGACCTTTCTTCGGCGGGCAGCACGCTGCCGTCGTCACTGTCGCCGCATGCGATGCTACAGAGCGCGACCACGAGAGCGAGGGCCCACGAGCGCAGCCAGCAGCACCAGGCCCAGCGCAATCGGCCAGCCAAAGCCCGTCGATGCGGCTCGGCTGACGGTGCAGCCCGCAGCGTCGGCGGCCAGTGGGGCAGCGATGGCCGGCTCATCCCGCTGACCCGGCTCGCACCAGGGCTCGTCAGCCTCTTGAGGGAAGGCGTCCTCATGGGTGACGCAGGCCTCTGATGACACGGTGCTTCCGTCCAGCAGGCTCTCGAAGACCAGATCTGCACAATACTCCTCCTGGGCCGTCTCTGCGCTTGTGCCAAGGTGGCTCAACGACTTGGACGCAGCGCTGCCCACCCAACCCTGGTTCTGCCACACGCTCTCATCCCAGCGCGGCGCGATCCTCACAATCTGGTATTGGGCGGGTAGGCCCGTACTCGCCACCCGCCACTCCACAACGATGTTGGGGGTGCAGCACCCGTCATGGCAGAACGCGCTGCTGCGGATCTCCGTGATCTCGGCCGGCTTCAGCGCGCCGACGTCCGCCTTGCTGGTGACCAGAAAGAAGCCGCCCGAGTAGGGCGTACCGAACGTGTCGTTGACCTCGACCATTGCAAAGTGCTGGGTCTCGGGCGCCAGCGGCGCGTTGGGTCGCCAGACGATCAGGTGGTTGTTGGGGTACATGACGACCGCTCCTTCCACAGGCTCACCCTCGAAGTCCTCGACTGTGATCACGATCTCTGAGGCGCGCTCTGCATCCCACTTTCCCAGGCCCCCCTGGAGAACCAGGGCGCCGGCGGGCTCGATAACGACCGGATCCACGGGAATGGACACCACCCACGTGCCTAACGGCGGTCCCATCGGAGCGGCCATATCGGCGGCGGCAACCAGCGGTAAGAGCAAGACCATTAGAGCGATTCGGGACATGACGAGCCTCCAAGTGTGAACTGCCACCACCACATTACAAGCGGCGTGCCACGCCAGGGATCGGTGGACTGCGCTGTGATGGTTCCAGATGGGTGTGTGGCGCTTTTCCACACTCGCCAAATCAAGTGGGGGCTGTATCACGTCACCACGCGCCGGGATTGTCCTTTCATGCCCTGACCGCCGTCAGTAAGCTCATCGGTGGTTTGTCCACGCAGCTGACCATGCCGCTGATCCTCATCCTCGTCTCGGGGGCGTTGGCGTGCTCCGACCCGCCGTCCGTGGACCTCCCTATCGAGTCGGTCGTGGATGGCGTCGTCGACGCCGCGCCGTGCAGCGCCGCCTTTGTCGTGGACGGGGCGTTCACCAACTGGCCGGGTCGCAGCGGGTGCTGGGAGTGGGAGACCGTGCCTTCCAGCACGACGCCGGTCGGCAGCGTGTACCTGGCTTACGACGGTGCGACGCTGCACGTGCTGTCCGACCGGCACGCCTCCGACGCGCCCTTTAGCGCCGAGGACGTGGCGGTGTTCGCGCTGACCACCGGCGACGGGCAGGAGCAGTGGGAGATCCGGGTCCAGGGCAACGGCTACATTCACGTTGCGCGCAATGGCTATGACTACGCCAAAGAGGTTGTCGGAGCCGTGGGGTTTGCGGGCTCGCCACAGTCGGAGACGCCGCACGCGATCGTGGAGTTTGCTCTGCAGGTGCTGCCAGGCGCTTTCGTCCTGGGTGTCGATGAGTCGACCGTGCACGCCGGCTTTCTGAGTGACGAGCAGGTCGACACGTTTGCCCATCAAGGCCCTCTGCTGGTGTCGATATCGGCGGCGCGTGGGGTCGGCGGCGACGAGGTCACGTTGCACGGCGTCGGCTTGGGCACGGAAGGTCAGGTCACGTTCGACGGCAGCAAGGCCACGGCCATCAGCTGGTCCCCAAGCGCGATTGTCGTCGTCGTGCCGCCCATTGCGGAGGACCGCGACGTGGTCGTCTGGGTGCAGGCCGTCGCGACCAACCCGCTGCGGTTCTTTTACGACTGCCACGCCGCCTGCCAGGGGGATGCGTGCGCGGCCTGCCCGTCCAAGAATCGCTGCGCGATCTGCCCCGATGACGGCACGTGCTTCGAGGGCTTCTGCGGCTGCGTGTCCCAATGCGGCGATCGAAACTGCGGGTCGGACGGGTGCGGCGGCATCTGCGGCAACTGTCTGCCCACCGAGCTCTGCGCGGGGGGCACGTGCATGTGCAAAACCAAGTGCGGGTCCGACAACACCTGTGGTCCCGACGGCTGCGGCGGCGTATGCGGGCTGTGTCCCAAGGGCGACAAGTGCTTCGTCGACCTGTGCTGTACGCCGACGTGCGAGCAGAAGCAGTGCGGCACCGATGGGTGCGGAGGCGACTGCGGCAGCTGCCCGTCGGACTATCTGTGCATCAACAACGCCTGCGTCTGCCAGCCCAAGTGCGGCGGCAAGCAATGCGGGTTCAATGGCTGCGGGGGGCTGTGCGGGACTTGCTACGACAACTACGTGTGCGAGGGCGGGCTGTGCATCTGCCAGCCGCAGTGTATCAACGAGCTGGGGCAGCAGATGGAGTGCGGTCACAACGGCTGCGGCGAGCAGTGTGGCATCTGCCCCGACGGCCATAAGTGCACCAAGATCGGGCTGTGCAGCGCCACTTGAGAGGTCAGGGCGCGCAGACGCCGGCTGCGCAGACGTTGACGCAGTCGCTGTCCGTCGCGCACGGGCCGCCGTCCACCACCAGGCAAGCGGGCGCAGACCAGACCCCGTACTGGCACGTCGGGTCCTCGGCGGGCACGGGTGCATAGCCGGCGTCACAGGTGAAGTCGGACGCTGTGGTGCCGTGCAGACCGGACGCGATCTCGGAGCCGTGCGCCACGTCCATGGAGTCACACGGGGCCGGCGAGCACGTCAGCCCGCCGCCGATGAAGCCCTCGTTGCAGGTGCAGCTGAAGCCGCCGTCAAAGTTGTCGCAGGTGGCGTTGACCGAGCACGGATCCAGCAGGCACTCGTTTACATCGATATCGCAGGTCAAGCCGGTCCAGGCCGCGCTGCAAAAGCACCCGCCCGTGCCTTTGATGCCGTCGTCGCACCAGCCGTGGCCGTTGCAGACCAGGGTGTCGGTCGAGCCGGGGCACTGCAGGCAGGTCTCGCCAAAAAAGCCCGGCTTGCAGCTCTTGGGGCAGTCGCAGCCGCTGGCGAAGCTGTCGTCGCAGATCGCCGAGCCTGGTGGGCAGCCCAGAATCGTGGCCCGGACGTCCAGACCGACCTGCCACAGGCTCCCCTCCACGGGCTCCATCGCCAGGTCCAGGCGACCCACCACCTGGCCGGGCGGCGCGCCCTGGATCAGCGTGATCTCCAGGATATCCGAGCTGCCGGCGGTCAAGGTAGTGGACGGCGGGCCGCTGACGGAGAGCCACGCGCCGTTGATCTGTCGCGTAAAGACGACGTCGTCCGGCGTGCGATTGCTGACCAGGACCCGGCGCACCTCGCGGCGGCCCAGCGGCACCGTAAAGAAGTCGATGCGCGCCGGCGTGACGCAGCCCGGCGCGCCGACCGGGTTGTGCCAGACACACAAGACGATGCCGTCGTTGGATCCTTCTTCGGATGTGCCGGTGGTGGAGGTGGCGGGTCCGCACGCGGCGGCCAGCGCCAGCCCGATCCCGAGCAGGCATCGCGTCATGTAACAGCCTCTGAGTCGCGCCCTGAGCGTCACGTTATCACAAAACGGATGCTCGGAATGGGGGCGATAGGGTAGGGTGTTCGGTGGGCGCTCAATCGGGGGAAGGCATGAGACGTCGAGCACTGCTCGTTCTGATCTGGCTGTCGATGGTCGCGTGCGGCCAGCACGTTGAAGAGGTGCCGCTGAAGACAGCGCTGCTGGAGCCGGCCAACTCGGTTCAGTTGCCCGACCCGTCGGACGGCTGCCAGAAGTTCACCATAGACGGCCAATTTACAGAGGCGCCCGAGAGCGATCCGGGCTGCGTGGAGTGGGCGGACGTGCACCCGTGCGAGAGCCCGTACGGCAGCTTGTACCTGGACTATCACAACGGCTTGCTGCACGTGCTGCTGGACTGGCGCGAGTACGTGGACGCGCCGGTGCCGGACGATCACTACGCGCTGTTTCGCTTCAACACGGGCGAGGGCGCTGAGCAGTGGGAGATCCGCGTCCACGGCAACGGCCTGATCACCATCCTGCGCAACGGGTGGGAGTACGGCGGCATCGTGAGCGCCGCGGCAGGCTACGGCGCGTCCCCGCAAGAGGAGCAGGAGCACGCGATCTTCGAGTTTGCCCTGCAGGTCGCGCACGGCGAGATGATCATGGGGCTGGACGGACCGAAGAACCCGCCGTCCAACGGGTCGCCCGAGGCGGATCTGCTGGAGGATCCGTGGATCTATCGCAACTGGGTGCCCGACGGGCTGCACGTCTTCTGTCCCAACGGCGATGAGCTGATCCTGGTGTCGATCTCGCCGCCGCGCGGGTACCCCGAGGACGTCGTCGTCTTTCGCGGGCACATGTTCGGCGCGGCCCCCGGCGTCGTGAGAATGGGCGACCTGAAGGCCGAGGTGCTCAATTGGACCCCCCACGCCATCACCGTCAAGGTGCCCCACATCACCGGCGACGTGAAGGCGCGCGTGGAGGTCGGCGCTCAGAACTCCAACTACCTGATGTTCTATTACGACTGCACCGTGGAGTGCGGTGACGACTGCGACCCCGACGTGTGCCCGCCCAAGACCTGCGGGATCTGCCCGGAGCCGACGTATTGCATCGAGGGCAACTGCGCCTGCGAGCTGCAGTGCGAGGGCAAGACCTGCGGGGCGGACGGCTGCGGCGGCCTGTGTGGGACCTGCAACCCCTACAACGAGATCTGCACGCCCGAGGGCCAGTGCGAGTGCAAGCCCAAGTGCTCGGGCCCTGACCCGTGTGGGGATGACGGCTGCGGCGGCTCCTGCGGCGCCTGCTTTGACGGCGCGGTGTGCAACGGTGGCCAGTGCTGCCAGGCCAAGTGCACCAACAAGCAGTGCGGCGACGACGGCTGCGGCAGCCAGTGTGGCACCTGCCCCGAAAAGCACATCTGCGACAGCGGCGCCTGCGTGTGCGTGCCCCAATGCGCGGGCAAGGTGTGCGGCGCGGATGGCTGCGGCAGCCAGTGCGGCGAGTGCTTCGACGACTGGCAGTGCATCGGCGGGCAATGCAAGTGTGTCCCCGATTGCACGGGCAAAGAGTGCGGCGACGACGGCTGCAACGGCAGCTGCGGGGCGTGCGCGGACGATCTGGAGTGCAGCAAGATCGGGCTGTGCACCGCTACCTGACCGGCTGAGTCAGTCGACCTCGCACACGAAGCGGTCAATGCGGGCTTACCTCAAAATAGTTCATTGACAAATCGTCAGGAAATAGTTATCTGACAAATCGTCAAGTTATGGCACGACCAAAAGAAACAGAGAAAAGGCGAGCGCTGGCTCGCAGAGCTGTCGAGGTGCTGCGGCGCGAAGGCGTAGACGTGTCGATGACGCGGCTGGCCGAGGCGCTCGAGATCAAGCGGCCGACCCTGCTGTACCACTTTCCCGACCGCGTGCGGATCGTGGAGATGGCGCTGGAGGACCTGCTGATGCAGCAGGCGGTCTACGTGGTTGGCGAGATGATGAAGCACACCAACCCCATCGATCAGCTGTATGCGCAGGTAGTCTCGGTGCACGCGTTTCATGAGGGGCGGGAGGAGCGGCTGCTCTTCTTGACCCAGGCGCTGGCGGCCGCCGGCGTGGAGCGCACCGGACGCATTATCGAGATCGGCAATCAGGTGTTTGAGGCCCATCGGCAGGCGCTGGCCGCGCGGCTGCGCGAGGGCGTCAAAAACGGGACCGTCAAGCCCTGTGACGAGATGTCCCTGATCCGCCTGTGTCGCAGCATTATCGACGGCTTGATGGTCCAGCGTGTCATGACCGGATGTGATCTCGCGCCCATTCACACCCTCCTGTGGGAGAGCGTGCTGGCGCCCCTGAAAAACGAGCCCAATTAAGTGATGAGGAGTCAACGATGAGCAACGCAGTCTTTCCTGAGCACCCGGCCGACGGCCCCGCAATTCTGACCGAGCTGGCCGGCCTGGGCCGCGACGACCTGGCCGCTGACGGCTCCGCCTTTGCGTTTGTCTACAGCGCCGGTCCCGAGGTCACCGAGCTGGCGCGCGCGGCCTTTGCGGCCTGCATGGGCGGCAACGGCCTGGACCCGACCGTCTACCCCAGCGCGCGACGCCTGGAGAACGACATCGTAGCGGCGTGCCTCGGGCACCTGCAGGCTCCCGAGGGCGCGGTCGGCACGGCCACGTCGGGCGGCACCGAGAGCGTCATGCTCAGCGTCAAGACCGCGCGTGACCACAACCGCAAGACGCGACCCGAGATCACGCGGCCCAACATGCTGGTGCCCGAGACGGCGCACGCGTCCTTTCACAAGGCGGCTCACTACTTTGGTGTGGACCTGATCCCCATCGCAGTGGATGACGAGACGATGGAGGCGTCGGTCGAGGACATGCGCGCCCACGTCGACGAGAACACCATCCTGCTGGTCGGGTCCGCGCCCAGCTACGCGCATGGCGCCATCGACCCGATCGCGGCCATGGGCGCGCTGGCTCAGGAGCGCGGGCTGCTGCTGCACGTGGACGCCTGCATCGGCGGGTGGGTGCTGCCGTTCCAGCGGGAGCTCGGCGTCGAGCTGCCGGCGTTTGACTTTGAGGTGCCCGGCGTCACGTCCATGTCCGTGGACCTGCACAAATACGGGTTCACGCCCAAGGGCTTGAGCGTGCTGCTGCAGCGCACCCGCGAGCTGCGCGACGCCCAATATTATGCCTGCGCCAAGTGGTCGGGCTACTCGATCGTCAACCCCAGCATGCTGGGGTCCAAGTCCATCGCCCCGCTGGGCGCCGCCTGGGCCGTGCTGCGCAAGCTGGGCCGCAGCGGCTACCGGGAGCTGATCGGGGGCATGTGGAAGGCCACGTGCGCTCTTATCGAGGGCGTGCACGCGACCGAGGGTCTGCGGGTGCTGGGCCGGCCGCGCATGGGCCTGGTGGCGGTGGCCTCCGACGGTGACATCTTTGAGCTGGCGGACCGGCTGACAGCGGCCGGCTGGCTGGTTCAAGCGACGTATGCCTACGGCGCGTCCCCGGCGCATATTCACTTCACGATCGACCCGTCCAACGCCGCGCGTGTTCACGACCTGGTGGCCGCGCTCAAAGAGCATGCGACCGACCTGCCGGACCCGATCGCGCCGCCCGCGCAGGTGGTCCAGATGCTGGAGCTGGTCGCGCAGGGCGCCGGTGGTCTGAACACCGGCGCCATGATGGCCGATCTCGGCGTGAAAGACGGCAAGCTGCCCGAGAAGCAGGCCGTGATTCATCGCCTGTTGAACGGCGTCTCGCCCGCCGCACGCGAGCAGCTGCTGGTCAGCTTCCTGGGGGAGCTGTTCTCATGATCGGCCGCAAATACGGACGCGGCGGCCGCCCGCTGCGCATCGCCTATGGACGCATCTTTCACGAGGCTAACGCGTTCTCGCCGCTGCCGACGCATCGCGAGGACTTTGAGCGCTTTCACTTCTTCGAGGGGGATGAGCTTGGCGCGATCACCAAGCTGACCCGCTTTGAGCTGGTCAAGGTGCTGCGCAACGCCGAGCTGAGCGGCTTTGTGACCGCGTCGCGCATGGCCGGGCAGGTGGAGTGCGTGCCGCTGTTTTCGACGCTGGCCGTCTCCAGCGGACCCATCACCGGCGACTGCTTTCAGTGGCTGCGGGACACGCTGAAGCACCACCTGAGGCGGGTCGGCGACGTGGACGGCGTGTACCTGGCGCTGCACGGATCCATGCGCGTGCAGGGCCTCGCAGGGGCGCCCGAGGGTGTGCTGATCGCGGACGTCAAGGAGCTCATCGGGGAGCGCCCGCTGGCCGTGAGCTACGATCTACACGCCAACCTGTCGCCCTCGATTGTAGAGCCGACGACCATTCTAGACGGCTTTCTCACAAACCCGCATCGCGACCTGTTCGGCACCGGCTTTCGCGCCGGCAACCAGCTGATCCGCACGTTGCGCGGCCATGTGCAGCCGACGCGGGCCTGGCGCAAGCTGCCGGTGGTGCTGGGTGGCGGCATGACGATCGACTTCATGAACCCGATGCGTCCTATCTTTCGGCACATGAAGAAGCTCAGGCGCGACAAGCGCGTGCTCGGGGCCCATCTGTTTATGGTGCACCCCTTCAGCGATGCGACCGACATCGGCTGGGCTGTGCACGTGACGACGGACAACGATCCGGAGCTGGCCAACCGGCTGGCGGACGATCTGGCCGAGCGGGCGTTTGCGGTCAGAGACGCGCCGCTGCCGCCCATGCGTACGCCCACCGAGGCCATCGAGGACGTCCGCGCGGCCAAAATCCCGCGCGCGCTGGGCTCCGTCGCGTTGGTGGACATGGGCGACGTCGTCGGCACCGGCTCACCGGGCGGCAACACCCGCATCCTGGACACGCTGGTCAAAGAGGGCGCGGACCTGGCGATCTACCTGCCGATTCACGATCCGGCAGCCGTCGCGCAGCTCGCAGAGGTGCCCGAAGGCGCGACCACAAACGTGACGCTGTCGGGTACCCCCGGCATGGACGACCAGCCCTCCGTCGCCCTGGAGGCGGTCGTAGAGACCCAGACCACCACAGACTTCGGCAAGACCGTGGTGCTGCGTTACAAAGAGCTGAGAATCGCCGTCACAGAGCGCCCACCGTATACGGTGCATCCGCGCTTTTGGACCGAGCTGGGCCTGTCGCCGTGGAAAGCGGACGCCATCATCCAAAAGGCGCTCTTTCACTATCGCGTCTTCTACGCGGCCAGCTTGCGAAAGAACATCCCGGTGGTGACCGCGGGTCCGTCCAGCCTGGACAATGTGCGCAACCTCCGGTTCGACATGCCGGTGTACCCCAGCGCGGACGTCGAGAGCTGGCGCCCGTTTGACGAGGCACGCCGGGCTTCTACGGCTTAGGCGCGACCAGCCGCACCGGGCAGACATCCTCCACCGTGGTGCCATCCGGTGCGCGCAGGGTGACCCGCAGCTCCATCTGGTAGCCGTCCCACTGCCGGTGGTCTCTGGGCAGAATCATGTACATGTTGGAGATGTAGGTGTAGCCGTCGTCGCCGGTTCGGAGGGGGCGCCGGGGATATGTGACTTTCGATAGCGGGGTGTCGCCCAGGGCGCCGAGAGTGGCTGTGAAGTCGGCGCGCAAGGTGCCCTCGGGCAGACCGTTGGTGCGGGCGCCGGCCACGAACATCCAGGTCCCACCGCCTTGCCCGCCCAGCTCCGCCGGTGCTTCATCACCCGGCTCGAGCCCGCGAAAATCCTCATACAGAATGTGACCGGCCTGGTTGTAACCGGCCTGGGTGTCGGAGGGTGCGGGCGTCTGGGCGGAGCACGCGGCCAGTGTGGCGCACGCGGCCAGTGAAACCAGTCTGCTCATGCGGTCATTGTGCACAAGGGGACCGCTTCTTGCCATACACGGGTAATTTCTGATCGTCAGCACCGGTCCCCACAACACAGATAGTGCGTGTCCCACCGCTGGTGGCGCGGCCATGACTGCAGCCGCTGCAGTTGGCCGTTAGCGGGGACCAATACCGCGACTGAGGGGAGACTATGAAATCGATGGTGACGTGTGCGCTGGCTGCGCTGGCTGTCGGCTGTGGGGGTGGTCCGACCGGTGCCCCGCCGGAAGGCGAGCCACCGGTCGGGCAGGTGGTGCACAGCGATGTCGGTGCAAAAGATGAGGGCGCACGGGCCGGTCCCGCCGGTCCCGCCGGTCCCACGCGGCAACGGCAACCAGACCCGAAGAAACCACAGCGCCCTGTGACACCCGAACCGGCGCCGGAGGCTGCCCCAGAAGCCGATCCCACACCTGAGCCGGCGCCGGACCCGCCGGCAGAGCCCGCGCCAAAACCGGCGGCTGTCCCGGAGCCCGACTGTGGCCCCGCGTCTCAGCTACCACCTGAAGTCGCCTACATCGAAACGCCTTTCCAACAGGGGTGGCTCGCGCCGGCGCCTGCAGAAGAGTGGACGGCGCTGCCACCGAAACTCAAGCCGTGGGGTGCTCAGTACACGTGGGGTACCGGCAGTGACCTGCCGCTGACCTCAGACGTGGTTGCCCCACCCTGGACCAGCGGGCGGGCCCTGGCCGTGCGTGGAGACGAGCTGTTTGTGGTGGCCACTGAGCACGATCAGCTGCGCGTGATGGACCGCGACACGGGGAGGCTTGTACGGATCGTCCCGGTTGGGGCGCGCCCCGAGCAGGTGGTCGTCGGCCCGTGTGGCGCGGCGTTTGTGACGGTTCGCGGCGGGGGCGGCATCGCTCGGGTCGAGCCGGGCACCTCCGATGTGACGTTCGCGCCGCTGGGCACCGAGCCGTTCGGCTTGGCGCTGTCGCCCGACGGCAGTAAGCTGTTCGTCAGCCTGCTGGGTGACGGCGCGGCCGTACAGCTGGCTGCGAAAGACCTGTCGCTTACCGCGAGTTGGGAGATCGGCGGCCGTCCGCGCGGCCTCGTCGCGGCAGGCGGACGGGTGGTCGTGACCCGGGAACACCTGGACCCGGTCTCGCTGAAGGCGGTGGTGATCGGCGCTGGGTTTTACGAGTCCATGCCGCTGAGGCAGAAGAGCTTCGTCGGCGGCGGCACGCTGTCGAGCCTTCAGGATCCGCCGCGCGTCAACGGGTTCTCATTGGCCGCTGCCGCGCACCCCACACGGGCGGACATCTACGTGACGCACACACTGTCCAACCTGGGCAGCGTCGAGGAGGTGCTCGAGGCGGCGGGGGGGGAAGAGCCGGCATCATCCTGGGCATCCCTCGAAACCGCAGCACAGGACAGCACAGTGGAGGCCACCGTGAGTTGGTTCGAGTATGGCAAGAGCGCGGTCTCGGCGTCGTACGGTGTGTCGGTTTACGACGGCTGGTACCCAATGCAGTCCCTGATTTCGCAGCCGGTCGACATCAACCACAGCCCGACCGACCCGATCCTCTTCATGGTGGGCCAGGGCTCCGACCGCGTGCTGGCGATGACAACGCAAAGCGGGTACTCATGGGTCCCCGTCGTGACGCCGACCGACCCGACGGACCGGCCTATGGGCTCGTTGATCGTCGGCCGAGCGCCAAAGGCCATCGCGTTCAGTGACGACGGCCAGGCCGCCTACGTTCTCAACGCCCATGATTTTACGATCAGCGCCATCGACCTGAACGAGGTCCAAGACCACATCGTCGACGACCTGTACTATGACGGCAACCTCTGGTGCGCCTGGACGGTGTCCCATCACGCCGTCGCCCAATTCGCCGCTGATCCGCTGCCGTCCGATATGCGGCTGGGCCGGCGGGTCTTTACGTTTGCCAAGTCTGACCACGTCACATCCCGGGGCGACGTCGCCTGCGCGACCTGCCATTTCGAAGGATGGGAGGACAAGCGGACGTGGCTGGGTCTCAACGGCCCACGGCAGACCCCGGCCCTGGCCGGCCGGCTGGCGGGCACCGAGCCGTTCAATTGGAAGGGCAGCGCGCCGTCGCTGAAAGAGAACATCGCGCTGACCGTCGAGCGGCTCGGCGGTATGGGACTCTCTGACCAGGAGCTGGACTCACTGGCGCTGTTTCTGTTGGACGGCCTCCACCCGCCGGCCAACCCCAACCTCGCCGCGGACGGGCTCACGGCAGAGCAGCTGCTGGGCAAGGCGCTTTTCGAAGGCCCGGTGCTGGCGTGCTCCTATTGTCACCTCGAGGGCGGCAGCGATGGGAAGAGCTGGAACGTCGGTACGTTCAGCGCCCTGGAACAGGCGTTGTCAGAGCTGCCGAGCGGCGCGGACGTCACCCCATACATGAACACGCCGTCGCTCACGGGGCTGTTCGCCACCGCCCCGTACCTGCACGACGGCAGCGCGGCGACGTTGTACGATGTCCTGGATCAGCTGGACGGCACGATGGCGCCGACCGCGCTGCTGACGCCTGAGGACAAGGATCTGCTGGTTTCGTACCTGTTGACCCTGTGAGCAATACAGCGCGAGTCCTGAGACGTGCTTGTCCCCGACATCGCGGGCTGGCGCCGGGAGCGCCAGCCACAGCTACCGCAGGAGGCGTATTTCACCCTGGCGCCGGATTGGGTGTGCGAGGTGCTGTCGCCCTCGACGGCGGGGCTGGACCGGGTGCGCAAGATGCCGATCTACGCGGAGCACGGGGTGAGCCACATCTGGCAGGTGGATGCTGATGAGCGCACGCTCGAGGTATATCGGCGCGAGGATACAGCGTGGCTCCGAGTTGGGGCCTACCTCGGCGACGTTACCGTACGCGCCGAGCCATTCGACGCCGTAGAGATTCAGCTCTCCCACATGTGGTCAGATTAGATCGAGCTTGCGCAGGGCACGC
This sequence comes from uncultured Myxococcales bacterium, assembly GCA_964545715.1. Lineage (GTDB taxonomy): Bacteria > Myxococcota_A > UBA9042 > CAZJHX01. The sequence continues at coordinate 36,689 of CAZJHX010000031.1, read as the reverse complement.
AGGCGAAGAGGGCCACTTCTCCAGCGTGGCGTCGAGCACGAATTCGATCAGCTCCAGTTCGTCTTCCACGCCTTCGAAAACGCCGGCGGACACGAGCGCGCAGATCTCTTTGTCGGAGAGCTGTGAGGCCGGGTTCTCACTCGCTTTTCGATGGGCTGTCCAGCGGCACGTTGCGCGACCAGCGCGCGTGGTTGCGGCGATCACCAGAGCTATCACGCCCGTCTCGCCGGTGAGGGCCGGTGACTCCATCGGCAGTCGTCAGGCTGTTAGAAGCCCATCAGTGTGAGCGCCACGCCCGGGGTCGTCCCGCCTGACGGGTTGCGCAAGAGCGCCGGGCCCAGGGTCAGCTGCGACCGGGGCTTCGGCTGGTCCCAGTCGCTGTGGCCATCGCGCCGTTTCGTTGGCGCGCGCGAGAGCGTCGTGCCGTAGATCGTCACGCCGAGCGTTGCGGCGCCCAGAGCGACCCCGGCGAGCCCGACGCCGTCGGCCCACGTGAATTCGCTGCCGCCGGCGTTGAGCAGCGCGGCGCCGCCGATCAGGTTGAGTGGGCCAAAGATGTAGCCGACGACCAGCCATCCGGTGCCCGGGCGGCGGGGCACCGATACGGCGCTTGCGTTTCCGATCAGCGAGACGGCCCCTCCGACCGCCGGCAGCGCGATGATCGCGATTGCGAACGGGAGCAGCCCATCGAACTCGTCGTGGTCGGCCGCCGCCTGACGAGGCGTCGCTGTCACGGCCAGAAAAGCCAGCGTCGTGGCGATGACAACGAGCGCGCGCATGCAGGTCAGGGTATCACCTACCCGAACGGCGATTCCACAGCCGCAGCGGCTCACCGACTGACGCTCACCCTATTACTGGGCGAAAGGAAAGTGAGCCAAGAGCCGCCAAACAGCTCCCAGGCACGCGTCTGACGCCCCGCCCGGCAAACTGAACCCAACCCGCTTTCGCAATCCGTCGGATCGGGCCACAATGGTGCTGCTGAACCAGAACGGCCGGAGCCGCCATGAGCCGATGCGTGCACATCCTATTCGTCCTCGTCATCGTCCCCAGCGCGGGGTGTACTGACGCGCGGGATGCCGATGAGTCCGCCGCGCGCATCCAGGCGGAGCAGCCGGCGCAGACCGTGCAACCGGCGCAGGCGAGACAATCGATGCAACCACGCAACTTCTCATGGCTGGAGGAAGGTCGCGTCGCCGGCATGGCCCGTCCGCGGACGGGCGCCGGGGCCGAACAGGACGCCGCGTTTCTGAAAGGCGCCGGCGTGCAGCTGCTGGTGTCGCTCACCGAGGCGCTGCCCGACCAGGCGCCGTTTCATGCGGCGGGCATCACGTCACGGCACATCCCCATCAAGGACTTCACCGCGCCAAGCATCGGCCAGCTCGGGGAGTTTGTGTCGGCGACAAAAGAGGTCCTCGCCAAAGGGGGCGCGGTCACCGTGCACTGCGCCGCCGGCCAGGGCCGCACCGGGACGTTTCTGGCTGCCTGGTTGGTGGCCAACGGCCAGACGGCTGAAGCTGCCATCGCCCGAGTGAGAGTCCTGCGACCCGGCTCGATCGAGACGCCCGCCCAGGAAGCCGTGATCGGCGCCCTGGAGAAGGCCACGAACAGGCTGCGGTAGCCGGCGCTCACCGATGGGTGAGCTGCTGGAGCGCTCGCGCGATCCGGGACCGTAGCTGTGGGCCCTGGAGTCGGATGAGACGGTCCACCGGTACGTCCTTGGCGACCGCCTCCACCACGCGCAGTCCCAAGACGTAGCCGGACCGCTTCGGTATGTCCGGATCGGTTGACGCCATCAGAAACCACCGGCTGTAGACCGCACCGTCGTCGGAGTTCATGACGGTGGTGAAGCGCGCGGCCAACGCCGGCAGTCACAGAGCGTGGTGAGTGTCCCGAGGGTCATGCGGCATCAGGGTACCTGTCGCAAGGCTGGACCGACCACTATCCACCGCGGGTTGTCAGCGGCTGTCAGTCGACACCGGCATCGCCGCCTACGGTGGGGTTGTTGATAAGACACAACAGGAGACCATCATGTACTGCAATTCCTGCTATCTGTTTGATTGTCGATGCTCTGACAACAGCACCAGCCTGGTGTGGATCGAGCCTCCCCGGATCATCGTTCCCATGATGCAGCCGGAGCTCAACCCCACCCGCTTTGAGTTCAACACCGAGATTAATCGCGAGGCGCTGCTGGGCCGCAATCTGCTGGAGCCGACCCCGCCTGGTGGGCACATGGGTACCGCGCTGGACCGCTCGGTTCACATGATGACGTCACCCACCCTGATTCAGCGGGATCTGTGCGGCGGCATTGTGCAGGTCGGACAGATCGGCCCATTCTAATACGCCTGAAATCGCCCGCATGGCGCGGTTGGTACCACGGCGAAGGGAGAACCGGATGCGGTTGGGATCAACGCCCCCGGCTATTTGCACGCGGCGGGCAGATCTTTGCCGCGTCCTGTGATCGACGCGGCGTAGCCCTTCTTGAACTGGCCGCACGTCGCGTCATCGGACGCCATCCCCACACCTGAGCACGCCAGGTTGATGTCTTCCGGCTTGGGCGACGGGTTGTCGAGCGCAACCATGGCCTCGCAACACTTCAGCGCCGCCTGGCAGGCCTCGGTATCGTTGCTCAGCATGAGCCCCGAGCGCTTCTCGCCGCCGGCCTTCTCGCCGCCGCCGGCCTTCTCGCCGGCCTTGGCTTTGTCGCCCCCGGCCTTGCTGTCATCTGTACCCTTGCAGCCCCCGCAGAGCAGGAACGCGCCGATCAACGCCACCCAGAATATCTTGTTCATGGCGGCACCGTAGCAATGGCCGGGGAGGCGGTCAAAACCGCGCGGACGGGCGCCTCACCCGTTCAGGGCGGCGATTCGCTCTCGACACTTCTTTCGCAGCTCCTTCGTGGGGCGCAAAGTCACCGCCAGCCGGTACATCGCCATCGCCTGCCGGGCCCTCTGCATGTGCTCCATGGCGCGGCCCGCGGCGTACGCCCGAGACGCGTGACGCTCCTGGTCCCACCGGCGGACCTGCCGGTCGCGGGTGCGGCGCAGAACTCGCAGCGCCTGCGGCGGATTTACCTCTGCGAGGAGCTGCATCAGCTCGTCGTCGACCTCTCCGTACCAGCGGTGGCTCTGCATGACGCGCGCGGCGAGGCGATCGGTGGCCAGTCGCACCGCCAGGTCTCTCTCCCCGCAGCCCATGGCCAGCTTCACCGCCATCAGCCGGCAGTCGTCGGGCAGGTCGCTCGCCCGGATCAGCCGGGGCGCGAGCGCTACGATGAGCTCCGGTCGCTCGTGGAGCTCGGGCAAGCTGACGACCATCGCCAGCAGCTGGGTGTTGCGGTTCCCGTCGAGCGCCCCATCCATGGCCTCGACCAGGTCCTCCGCCGCGATGGTCAACAGCGATGTGCGGAAGGCCGACCCGGACGCCAGCGCTTCCAGCTCACCCGTCAGGTCGCGGGAGCTGTCGTCGTACCACCGTGGCGCAACCAGCGTCGGGACCGAGCCCTGCGCGGCCAGCTTGGTGTTCATGCGCCCGGCCAGCGTCATCGCAAAATCGCGGACCAGGTTCTCGAAGCCGATATCCGAGTCGTGGCAGTAGGGCTCGAACGCGAGCAGCTCTCCGATATCGGACAAAGCCAGCAAACAGCGTCCGACGACGCCGCCATCGGTACGCCGCGCGTAAAGCACCCGCTTGTTGATGTCGGCCGCATTGGCCACCACCGAGTAGAAGTTCATCGCGCCCGGACGCAGGCACGTGCCGAAGTGTGCGCCCATGGCAAACACGTTGAGCGGATCGTCTTCCAGCACAAACCGCAGCGGCTCTGAGCCGCCGTCCTTCACCTCGTGCGAACCCAGGCCTGACAGCCACGGGCCCATGTCGATGCCCCGCGCCTTCATCCGCTCCAGGTAGGCGTGGTTGGCCGGATCGTCTCGCAGGTCCCACGGCGGCGGGCCGCAGCGCGCTCTCAGCAGCCTCTCGGCCAGCCGGCGGTCAGCCTTTTTGAGGCGCACGACGCCCACCAGCACGTCCAGCGTCGACGGCAGCAGCAGCCAATCCGGCCGCTGGTCGAGATTCAGCATCCGCGGCAGGGCAGCCGCCAGAAAGTCGTCAAACGCCGCGCACCACCCGGTCCACAAAGCCAGGGCGGCGCTATGTTCGATCTTCTCGCCCAGTCGCGCGGCTCGACGCGCAGACACGCGGTTTCCGCCTCTGAGCCGACCCGTGATCGTCTTCCGGCGTGCCGCCAGGCGCGTGGCGGCTTCCGGTGGCGCGTCCACCAGCTTCTGCTCGATGGCCTGCAGTTCTTCCTCCATCTTCTTGCGACTGGGAAAGTCTCGTCTCAGCAGCCGGTTTGCCGCGGCTTCGGCTTGGGGGTGAGCGCCGGCGAGCCGTGCCAGCGGGTCGTGCAGGGTTGCCGGGAAGCGCTCGGCCCACTGCGGCAGCGCCACCGCATCGAACGAGGGCGGGCCAGGCGCCTGATTCAGCGCTTTGTGCGCGAGCCGAAAGCGGGTGCCGAACGCCGCGAGGCGCGTGAGGTGCCCGCCGGTGGCCAGCCTCCGGACGGCGGCCAGGGCATTGGACTGCGCAAACAGCTTTGCGAGCGCCGCAAGGCCCTCCTCATCCACCGAGTACTCCTCCGGCGGTCGCTTCTTCCATGCCTGGCAGATGTCCGCCACCACACCGGCCTCGCCGTCGGCGATGACGGCGGCCGCCTGCAGCACCTCTGAGTCCAGCCAGCCGACCTCGCGCTTGGAGAGTTCGCATACGACGGCAGCCGTAAATGTGGCATCGCACCCGGCTTCGATGAGGGTGATCGCCTCGTCCGGGTCGTCCAACGGCTCTGGAAGGACGGCGTTCACCGCTGCAACCGCCTGGAGCCAGCGGCCCAGCTGGTCGGGTTTTGTGAGCGTCTCGGCCAGGTCCTGGACGATCCAACGCCGGCGCAGCAGGCCCCAGGCGCTTCGGAAGTCCTGCTGTAGCGCGTACTCTCGCGTCAATCGCAAAAACCGGATGAACCACGCGGCGGTCACGCCGGAGCTGGACACGGAGCCGCTGCACACGCCGGCCTGCGCCGACCAGGCGATGAGGGCTGCGGTGCACAAGTCGTCGCATTCCGCCTCGTGTAGTGTGTCGAGCAGGTCGGCGATCGGCGCGAAGAAGCGCTTGAGTTTGGCGGCCGCAGCCGCCTCCACCGCGCGCAGCACAGCCACGACATTGAGCGGCGCTGGACGGTCCCGGCGCAAGTCGTCTGCCCGCACGGTCGCCGGGTAGGACATGGCTCCATCAAGTGTAAGATGCCATGCACACCACTGGTCCAGAGGGTCTTGCAGCCGGCTCAATTCGAACAGCCGCAGGGCTCGTCGGCGCGTGGCAGAGCGCTGTTGCTTGAGCCACTGGATGTGGGCCCACAGGGCTGCCGCGGGCGCTCGGGTCCGGTCGGACTTCCCCAGCTTCTGCACCTTGGCGCGCAACGACATGGCGCGATTCGACCCCAGCCGCTCGGCCACCTCCAGGGCCGCCAGGACGTGGTCGCGCGCGTCTTTGGAGAGGCTTCTGCCGGCCTCGTACGTAAACGGCTCGCCCATGGTGCGCACCAGGCAGGCCGTTCGGCCGGGCCCTTCGGCGCGGCTCAACGCCCACAGGGTCAGTACGGCGTAACGGGCGTCCACGTCCGGGCCGATCCCCTGCACCAACGTGGTCAGCTGCGGCGCCCACTCGGTCATCCAGGCCAACGTCTCCACGGCCCGCTTGTCGTCCCCAAAAGACGTCCACGACACCGCCGCTACGACGTCCGCCAGCGCCGGATGACGGCTGCCCAGCCGCATTGCCGCCTTGCGCGTCTCTGAGGCGAACGGCCCGCCGATTTGGAACAACGTGGCGGCCAGCGCCTCCGCTCGGTGCACCGCCGGCTTCAGCGTCTCCAGCACGGCCACGCGCGAGGCGGCCCATGCGTCGACGTCGCCCACAATCTTCGGCAGGGCTCTTGGAAAGCGCCGGCGCAGCTTCTTGATCGCGTAATTGGCGCGATGCAGGTAGTCGCGATCGACGTGGATGACCGCCCCGCCGCCGGCCACGATAGGCTGCCAGGCGACGCCACCCGCTGCCGGCATCGCGTCGACCGGATACCCGTCCATCCAGGCCAGGTGCGCCTTGATGAACATGCGGGCTCGCCCCAGCCCCGTCGCGCCCGCACGCGCCTTGCGATCGTGTGGCCGCATCAGACCTCCGGTTCTAGCAGCCCTGTGGAAAACTCGCATCAGCTGGCACGACGATGCCGGGCCGGATCAGTTGCCTGGCAGCACCAGGCCGGAGCCGACCTCCAGGCCGTGGGTGGCGCAGTGATCGTCGCCCTCCGGGTTGACGAAGTCGAAGTCCACGAAGGCCAGGCACTTGAGCTCCAGCTCCGCCTCTTCCAGGTACTTCATCATCGGGTGGAAGTCGGGCCCCGCCAGGAGGTGCTCGTAGATCCCGTCGGTAGAGTAGAACTGCTCCTTGGGCGTGCCACTCAGATTTTGTGTGGTCTTGATGCCGTTGAGCGTCAGAATCTCGGTCAGCGACTGCCACTGCTTCAGGCTGAACAGCTTGAAATCGCACATCAGCGCATCGCGGATCGGCATGATGTAGGACGCCACTCGCGCGTACTCGCGTTCGTTCGGCGCGGTGACCTCCTCGCTGACCGCCTCCAGCCGGTCTCCCGCCTGCAGCGGTTTGCCCTGCGGCTTCTTGGCGGCTCCAGCGG
>CAZJHX010000031.1:0-29853 GCA_964545715.1 uncultured Myxococcales bacterium | reverse complement strand
TCGGTGGTCTCGGAGTTGGCCGCGGGCGTGGCCGGCGCCGTGCAAGCGGCCACGAGGATGGCGATCGGAATCAACCACATACGACGCATGGTCTGCTCCACGGTCAGCGACTCAAGGTGAAACGGAACACCGAACCCTGCGTGGCGGCTGACTCCAGCCAGATGCGCCCCTGGTGGTGCTCGACGACCTTGCGGCAAATCGCCAGGCCGACGCCGGTGCCCGGATACCGACCTCCTCCGTGGAGGCGCTGGAAGATCTCGAAGATCTGCTCGCTATACTCAGACTCGATCCCTATCCCGTTGTCCTCCACGCTGAGCTCGAGCTCGGTGGCGCGCTCTTCACACCTGATTACGACGCGGGGCTCGGCGTCGCCGCGGTATTTCACGGCGTTGCCGATCAGGTTCTCGAACAGCCGCTGCAGCTCGGCGCGGTGTCCCATCACGGTGGGGAGCGCCGCCACGTCCACAGCCGCCGACTGGGCGGTGATCTCCGATTGGAGCGTCTCGAGCGCATCCTTTACAACGCGCTCCAGCTCCACCTCGACCGCGGTCTCACCGCGTTGGCCGACCCGCGAATACACGAGCAGATCGCGGATCAGCTCGGCCATCCGCTGTCCGCCGGCCGTGATCCGGTTGATATAGTGGCGTGTCTTGTCGTCCAGCCCCTCTCCGAGGTGAGCCTCGAGCAATGTCGCAAACGACTGCATCGCTCGCAATGGGGCTTGGAGATCGTGCGCCGCGACGTAGGCAAAGCGCTCCAGCTCCTCGTTGGAGCGCTTCAGCTCGGCTTGCGACGTCTCCAGCTCGTCGACCGCCGCTTGCAGCTTCAGCTGTTGCTCTGCCAGCTGCGCCTTCTGACGATGCAGTTGGACGAAGACCTTGACCTTGGATAGGAGGATGTCCGGGTCGATGGGCTTGAACAAATAGTCCACGGCGCCCGTCTCGTAGCCTCGGTACACGTGCCGCTCGTCCATGCTGATCGCGGTGACGAAGATGACCGGGACGTGGCGCGTGTTGCTTGCGCCGTGCAGCAGCTCCGCGGTCTCGAAGCCGCTCATGCCCGGCATCTGCACGTCCAGCAGGATCAGCGCGTACTCGTGATCCAGCGCCAGGTTCAGCGCCTGGGGACCGGACGTGGCGCGATGGCACTCCACGTCCAGGACGGCCAGCGTGCCCTCGAGCGCCAGCAGGTTCTCAGGGCGATCGTCGACGAGGAGGATCTTCGGGATCATGCGGCAGAGACTATCACGCGCTTTCCCGTGTCGAGCGCCGGCGTGATCAAGCCGGGGTCCGAGGCAGCCACACCCGCAAAAGGGACAGCAGCTGATCCGGCTCCACGGGCTTGGGCAGGTGGTCGCTGGTGCCCGCCTCTGCACACCTCTCGGCGTCGCCCTTCATGGCCTTGGCGGTGACGGCCAGGATCGGAAGCTGAGCGAAGCGCGGCTCCGCACGAATCCGACGGGTCGCCTCGAGTCCATCCATCTCGGGCATCATGATGTCCATCAGCACCAGGTCGACGCTGTCCGCGTGCTCGTGGAGCTTCTCGATGCCCTCTCGCCCGTTTCGCGCCACCACCACATCCAGACCGTGGCCCTCAAGTACTGTACGCAGGGCGTATACGTTACGTATGTCGTCGTCCACGAGCAGCACTGTCCGCCCCTCGAGCGCGGCGTCGCCGGCAACCGCCGGGAGCGAAGGCGATACGGCCGGGGAGCGCCGATACACCGAGCCGAGGAACAGCGTGGCTTCCTCCAGCAGCCGATCGGAGCCCCGACCGCCCTTGCGGATAATCGCCCGGACCACTCGCCGCAGCCGGGCCTCGTCCTGCTCGGTCAGCTCACGCGCGGTGTGCACGATCACGGGAGGTACCGGCGTCTCCGCCTCGGCGAGCCGGCTCAAGACCTCGAAGCCCGTGATATCCGGCAACACGAGATCCAGGATCATGCAATCGAAGGTCTCGCGGGAGAGCCGCTCGAGCGCCGCCTCCCCGCTGTCCTCGAGGATGACCTCCACCGGGAGACCTGCGAGCAGCTCTGAGATGAACAGCTGCTGCACCGGGTCGTCCTCAACTACGAGCACACGACGGACGGTTCGCCCCCCTCCTGCAGCCCGCAGCCGCTCCAGCGCCTCCGTTAGCTGGTCACGGGTGGTGGGCTTGAGCAGCCAGCCGATCGCGCCGTGCCCTACCGCGTTTTTCACGTCATCGTCACCGGAGAGCACATGTACCGGGATAGCGGACGTCCGTGGGTCCTCCTTCAAGCGCTCGATCACCTGCCAGCCGTCCATGCCGGGCAGGTGCAGGTCCAACATGATTCCCAGCGGCGTGTGCTCTGCAGCGAGGCGCAGGCCCTCCTCTCCGGCTTCCGTGACCAGCGGCTCGAGCCCGCGCTCGCGAACGAGGTCGGTCAGGACTTTGGCGAACCGGGGGTCGTCCTCGATGATGAGGATCGGCGGGCGGTGGCTGCTCGCTGATGCTGTGGTCTTTGGCGGCGCCGGCGCCACGCGTCGGATGGCAGGTGGACTTTTCGCCGGCGCCCGGCTGGCTGCCGGGCGCAACGGCAGCTGCAGCATAAACGTACTGCCTCCTCCACCAAGCACGCTCTTTACGGTTAGATCGCCACCCATGAGGCGAGCCAGCTGGCGACTGATCGACAGACCGAGGCCGGTGCCGCCGTATTGTCGGCTGATCGAGCCCTCGCCCTGGCGAAAGGACTCGAAGATAAGCGCCTGTCGGTCCTCTGCGATGCCCGGCCCGGTGTCCGTGACCGTCAGCCGCATCCCGTCGTCATCCTCTTCCAGCAGCACCGTCACCTCGCCGCGCTCCGTGAACTTCAGCGCGTTGGATACAAGGTTGCGGGCGATTTGATTCAATCGGTGCGGATCCGCGGCGAGCTCACACTGGGCCCCGGCGCGGACCTCCACCTCGAAGCCCAGGCCCTGCTCGCGGGCCACCTGGTCGAAGGACGCACGCAGCCCCGCCGCGACCTCCCGAAGGTCGATAGGCTCCGGGTGAATCTCCATGCGGCCGGCCTCTACCTTCGCCACGTCGAGGACGTCGTTGATGAGGGCGAGCAGATCAGACCCCGAGCTGTGGATCGTCCGGGCCCACTGCACCTCTTCGTGGCTCAACCGTGCGTGGCGGTTGTCAGCCAGCAGCTTGCTAAGGATGAGCAGGCTGTTCAGCGGTGTCCGTAGCTCGTGCGACATGTTGGCCAGAAACTCCGATTTATATCGGCCTGCTCGCTCCAGCTCGCGCGCGCGCGCCTCGAGGTCGGTTTTAACCCCCGTGAGCTCCGCGTTCTTCTGACGGATCGAGTCGCGCTGCTCTTCCAGGGTGTGGGCGTGCTCCTCCAGCTGCGTCGTTCGTCGCCGGACACGGTCCTCCAGCACGTCTCGGGCGGCCAGGATCTCGTCCGCCATGTCGTTGAACGATCGCGCCAGGTCGCCGAGCTCGTCTCGGCGCTGGACGTCGACCCTCCGCTCCAGCTCGCCGGCCGCGATCAGTCGCGTGGTCTCGCTGAGGCGGCGGATTGGGTCGCTCAGCGTCCGGGCGAACAGCATCGACACCACAACGACGAGCGCCAGGCCCAGGCTGCCGCCCACCAGCCAGAGCTTCGCGAGCCCCCGACTGGGTGCGAACGCCTCGCTGGCGTCCAGCTTGACCACCATGCCCCAGCCGAAATACGGGACGTAACGCCAGCTGGTCACGACCTCTTCGCCGCGGTAGTCGACGTGGGTGCCGATGCCGCGCTTCCCCCGACACGCCTGCCACAGTGGTCGTCCCGCTTCGCTGCCGGCCGCAATGCTTCGTTGAAACGCCGCATTGGGATCGTGCCTCGAAGGAGCAACCATCACCACGTGGTCACCGCGTCGCTTTCCCAGCACGATCTCCCCGCTGGCGCCGAGTCCGGAGTAGTCGTGGACAAGACGGTTGATCTCTGTCTGGTCCACCCGCACCGCCAACACGCCGGCGATGGCCGAGTCAGCAAAGACCGGCGCCACCGTGAAGAAGGCGGGCTGCTTGGTGCCGGGGTGACGATCGTAGTCTGAGACGGTGGTCTCCATCAGTATGTTGACGCGGTCGAACACCTCCGCCAGCGCGGATCGCTCGTAAGGACCTGTCGTGACGCTGGCTCCGAGGTCCGCTCCGCCACGGACGGAGAAGACGACGTCTCCTGAGGGCGCGATCAGCAGCAGGTCGGACAGGTCATGAGCCTCCTGCGCGCGGGTCAAGAAGGGGCGCACTCGTCGATCGACCTCACGATATGCCGGCGAGTCGAGTCCGCCTTCGTGAAACGCGACGTCGAGCTGGCGGAGCGCGTCGGCGACGCCGGGTACCCGGGCCAGGAGCGTGGCGTCCCGCACGCGATTCCGCACGAAGGCCTCTAGCCGCGCGGCGCGTTGGTCCGCGACGGTCTCCAGGTTGTCAATGGCGTGCTCGCGCAGCGTGTCCTCCGCCTGACGCGCGGTGATCCAGCCCAACACCAGCAGCGGGACCAGCCCCACCACCAGAAACGCCAGCAGCAGCCTGGGGCCGATGCGGAGCACGAGTGGGCGCAGCGCGGCTCTCGGAGCGCTCATCCCGGGTTCGCCCATGCCCCACCCCAACCCTCGAACAGCCCCTGGAGGAAGCGGTCCCACTGCACCCGGGTGCGGTAGACCGGATACGGCGCTGGGCGAACGGCTCGTGACGAGTGCCAGACGACGTCGAATTGACCGTCGGCACGGATCTGTCCGACCCGCACGGCCCGCCAGGTGTGTTGCGTCTCGGGATCGACCGAGACGATCCCCTCCGGGGCCGCCAGGCTCTGCTCTCCGATCACCTTCCGGACCTCGCGCGGGTCAGTCGTGCCGGCGTGCTCCACCGCCTGCGCCCAGAGGTGCACGCCGAAGTACGCGGCCTCCATCGGATCGTCCGTCACGCGGTCGGCGCCGTACTTCGCCCGAAATGCCGCCACGAACGCGCGGTTCTCGTCCGTGTCGATGCTCTGAAAGTAGTTCCAGGTGGCGTAGTCCCCGACCATGTGCTCGGCGCCCATCGTGCGCAGCTCGTCCTCACCCAGGCTGAACGACATCACAGGCACGTCGTCCGGGGTGATCCCGGATGCGCGCAGCGCGCGGAAGAAGGCCACGTTTGTGTCCCCATTGATGGTGTTCAGGATGACGTCCGGCCGCGCGGCCACGATCTCTCTGACGGCGGCGTCGACGTCGGTGCTGCCCAGCAACAGATAGCGCTCGCCGACCACCTGCCCGCGCAGCGCCGCCACCTGCTCCTTGATGATCTCGTTGGCCGCCCGCGGAAAGACGTAGTCCGAAGCCACGAGATACACCCGGCTGCCAAGGTTATCGAACGCCCATTTCACGGCCGGGATGATCTGCTGGTTCGGGGCGGCCCCCGTGTACACGATGTTGGGGGACTGCTCGAGGCCTTCGTACTGGACCGGGTAAAAGAGCAGGTGATCGAGCTGCTCGAAGATCGGCTTGACCGTCTTGCGGCTCGCGGAGGTCCAGCAGCCGAACACCACGCTGACGTCCTCGTCCTGGATCAGCCGGGTGGCCTCTGTGGCGAAGGTCGGCCAATCAGACTGCCCGTCCGCGACCACCGGCCGAAGCTGCCGACCCAACACGCCGCCCCGCTCATTCAGCTCGTCGATGGCCAGCAACGTCGCCTGGACCACCGACCGCTCACTGATCGCCATGGTGCCGGACAGCGAGTGCAGCACGCCGACGTTGATAGGGGGGCGCTCTTCGGTTTGGTACATCATCGCTGCTGCGATGACGACGAGGGCGACTGCGGCGACCGCCGTGGCTGCGACTTTCATGTCCACCTCTTCCGAGCGGGAGCGTAGCACGTCGCTCCAAGCACCAACACGTCCACAGGCTTGCGGCCTACGGGGATTCTTCGAGGTGCTCGGCGACAGCTCGGCCGATGCGGGCCAGCGCGCGGTAGGCGCGGGAGCGGCCCCAAAAACCCTGGACCATGACCACGATCACGGCCGTTCGGGAGCCCACTTTGATAATGGCGGCGTCGTGGACGACGTGCGGGAGCCGGCCGCCCTTGCGAGCGATCCAGGCACCTTCGGGCAGGTCACCGCCCAGCTTGTTGCTCGGTCCGCCGAAGCGCATGGCGTCGACAAGGGAGGGAAACCCGTCGGGCGGGGGGAAGCGGCCCGCGGAGATCAGCTCGAGCAGTCGCCCCGTCTCGGCGGCGGTCGTCCAGTTCTCGGGCATGGGGTTGGTGGTCAGACGGCGATTCAGGCGCGTCACCGGCATGCTGAGCGTGTCGAGCGTCGTGTTGACCGCCGCCATCCCAATCCGGTCGACCATCGGGTTGGTCAGCGTGTTGTGGCTCTTGCCCAGCACCAGGTTCACGGCCCGTGCGCCGACGTGACGGCCGGGCCTCGGATCGCGGTGCAGCTCATCGTACAGCGCCACCACGATCGGGATCTTGATCAGCGAGGCGGCCTTCAAGACGCGGTCGGCGTGAATCGACACGGTGTCCCCCGTGTCGAGGTCTTTGAAGTACAAGCTCTTCTTGCCACGGACCTTGGCCAACGACGCCATCATGGGCTCGAAGAGCGGGTGGTCTGACGGCGGCTGAGCTGCTGCGGGTGCCGCTACAGAGAGTGCCGCCGCGATCGCCATATAACGGGCCGTCTTCATCACGTCACTAAGGTGAAACGGTCCGTAGCGCGGTGACCTTAACCCTCGCGGATCGGGTCAGCCTCTCCGATGGCTATAAGTTGAATGTGCCATGTAAATGCTTTGTGTTACGCTCGCCCTGTGGCGCATCGATGCTTCTCATGCCTGCTACCGCGCGGGCGAAAGGCGGGCCCCCAAGGTGGATGTCTGCCACCATCCGGCAGAGGAAGCGCCCTTCAGCGGCTCGGCCTCCTGATCAACTTCGGCGCCCGCCTCATCAAGAACGGCATCACGCGACTGGTCAACGGTCTCGAAGACTGACCGCCCCTTTGCGGCCTTGCGGCTTTGCGCGCCCCTTTCTGCATTCAGGGACCCTGGTCGCGGATCAATCCATCGGGCGACACGCGGCGACGGTGGCAGCAGATCATGAGCAGACTGGTTGCCAGCAACACGGTCGCGGGGACATGACCGCCCGTCGGGCGTGATGAGGCTGTGCAGCCGGAGTCGTCCTCGGCCGGTGCGATGGCCGGTGGTTCGGCCGGCGCGGCGCACAGCAAGAACGCCCCTTGAGGCGTGCACGCCAGCGGGCACTGGCAGTCCGCCGTCTTTGTGCATGCCTCGCCGGCCGCCGAGGGACCGCGTGTGGCGGGGTCGCAGGGCGCCGCCGAGTCGGTGGTGTCCGTCGTGTCTTCGGTGGTGTCCGTCGTGTCTTCGGTGGTTTGCGTTGTGTCTTCGGTGGTGTCCGTCGTGTCACTGGTGTCGGTCGTGTCATCGGTGCCGGTCGGGTCGCCGGTGTCCGTCGTGTCATCCGGGGCGCCGAGGGCCTCCACGGCTGCCGCCGCGTGCTCGCGCAGGCCATCGAAGGCGGCCTCTGAGTGGCCGGTCCAGGGCAGGGCGGCTGCGTAGTCCGCATAATGACCGGCGCTGGGCACGTCGCCGTCTGGGTCGAGATAGTGCCCGATCAGCCGGGCCATCTGTCCCTCGCTGTACCCCCCGGCGGCCTGCATCAAGCGCAGATACTCCATGTCCTGCTGGGCGCGGCGGTAGGCCGCAAGTCGCAGCGTGCCCCAGACCTCGGGCGCCTGTGCGTCTTCAGCCACGACGACCATGGCCAGCCGCTGCGCGCCGTCATCCGCGCCGGCAAGAAACGAGGCGCCCTTGCCAAGCGTCTGCCACGGCAGCACACCGTTGCCGCCCTGACCGAACGTGATGGCCGCCCAGGCCTGTATGTGGTGGTTGCTGGCCGTGACCGCGTTGGCTGAGCCGTAGGTCCAGTATTCGAAGCCCAGCTTCTCGCGCTGGTCGGCCACGGTTCGCGCGAAGCCGCCGCACACGCCGGCGTTGCACACGTACAGGTCCACCCTGTCCAGGTGTCCGCGGTGATACTCGGGCCGGCTGATGTCCACCCGGAAGCGGATGTCTACGCCGGCTCCCAGCGCCGCCTCGTCGAACAGCGTGGAGTAGTAGTTCAGCGCACGGAAGTCCCACAGCGACGCCGGCTCGTCCAGGCTCCAGGGTGTGGGGTTGTTGGGGCCCGGCTTGTTGTTTAAATAGACCTGGAAGCCGGTACCGCTCCAGCCGCTGTCCGCGGCCAGCTTGGCGAAGTCCGTCAGTACGTCGGTCCACGTCTGCCCATAGCTGGGATCAAAGGTGGTGAACGCGTCCATGTTGCCGGCGGCGTGAAAGGCCTTCATCGGCAGCGGCCAGTTCTCGTGAAACGTCAGGTAGAACTGGCGCAGCGGCGGCCCGTCAAAGGCCTCGCCGGTGAAGAACGGTCCGAACGCCCAGGTAAAGTCGGGCGCCCAGTTGCCGGTCTTGTCTCCGGCTTTGAAGTCGTTGTAGCCGTCCTCGTCCATGCTGGACCCGTCGGGCTTGATCATGTCCATGCGCGTGCGCCCGCTGTGGGCATATGGCACCACGTTGACGTGGCAGCGAAAGCGCCGGACCAGCCGCTGAATCGCGCCAAACGTCGCGTAATAGTTGGGGTAGCTGTATGTGTTCAGCTCCAACAGAAACGTCGTCGCTGCCGGCAGGCTGAAGTCGCGCACCCACAGGTCCAGCGGCACCGTCGCGGTGGCGCCGCCCGAGATCTGGACCTGCCCCTCGTATTTGCCCGCGGTGTAGCCGGCCGGGATCTCCAGCTCGATGAGCACCTGTTGGACCTTGGCGCCGGGTGCGCCGGTGTCACCGTTGGTCGCCAGGTCGCCGAGGCTTGCGCCAAGCGTCGTGCCTTCGGGCCCCACCAGCACCTCCGGGAGTGGACCGTCGCCGGTGGTGATCGACCGCAGAGCCTGCACCCGTGCCGCCACGCCGTCCGGCGCCTCTACCGCGACGGTCAGGTTCGTGACCGGCTGGTCCACAGCCTCCAGGACCAGGACGAAAGCGACGGTCTCGCGCCGGGCTGCACGCAGCCGGATCCGCTTGCCGCCGAAGCGGCCGTTGGCCCCCCGGTATTCGGCCGGCACGGTCTCCAAAAACGCCCCGTCCGGACGGATCTTGTCGGTCTCGGGGGCCGCCCACACCCGCAGGTCGCCGGCTTCGATGACCCCGCTGCCGCCCGGATCGACCTCCGGCAAGCCGGCCTCAGGGTAGGGCAGGGGCGCCGGCGACGCTCCGGTCACCTGCACGGTCTTGGGCGTGTTGGTCGCCCCCGAGCGGCTGACCGCCAACAGCAGCACCTCGGCGGACTGCCCAGGAGTGAGGACGTCCCGGATCCGCACTCGCTGCGACACGCCGGCCGCGGCCGCAAACGGGATCTGGTAGCGCGGCAGCTCCACGCCATCGACGGTGATCCGATACGCAAAGGCGCCGGACGGCGCCGCCAGCTCCAGAACGACCTCACCGGGCTCAGTGTCGGCGTCGACCACCTCGACCGCTCCAAAGTCGTCGGGCGCCGCCTCGGCCGGGCCCAGGATGACCTCCAGGTAGGGCGCCGCGCCGGCGTTCTCGACGGACGCCACCGTCGGGTTGCGCGACACGTCGTGCTCGGACTCGAACACAGCCAGCCCATACGCGGCGCCCACGGCGTTGGCGTGCACCAGGTCGGGCGGGACGATCCAGTCGTAGCGGCCGTCCACGACCAGTGAGGTCGACTCGGTCTGCAGGGAGAAGGCGTTGCCGTACACGACGTCTGGGAAATGACTCCCCGGCCATGCCCAGGGCGTGCCCCCATCGTTGGCGTGAAAGCCGCTGTCGTAGGTGGAGCCGCCGACGCTTTTGGCGAAGCCGCCCGAGTCCCCCTCGCCCCAATCGCCCTGGATCGTCGACACGCTCACGCGGTTGAGCGTGAACTTCAGCGGTGTGTAACGCAGCCGGGCGGAGGTGACCGTCTTGCCCTGCAGCGCGGTGGTGTCGAGCTTGAGGATGAGGTGGTGCTGGAACGACTTGATGCGCAGGCTCGAGGCCTTGCCCATGTTGAGATCGCGCTCGCCCTTGACGTCGATGATCGAGTTGTCCGCTGTGACCGGCACCTGGATGGTCTGGGCCGCGGCCGGGGACAGCGCCAACAGGGTCGCCGCCATGCAGCCGAAGAACGCGCGGGAGGTTGGTTGGTTCGACATCAGAAGACTGCGCCACATCTCGGTGGGGCGCGTCAACGGTCAGATGTGGCTTACGCGCCGCGAGGAAAGGACAACCCTTGACGTAGGTCAGTTGCTCACGGTCGCGCCGCAGAGTCCGGGTCGCGACGTGCCACCCGTACGCTATGCTGCGTTTCGCTCGCCGGGAGGACGTACTGTTGAAGAGTGAATGGACGAGACGTGGGTTTCTGAAGGCGAGCGCGGCTGCGGCCGCGGTCGGGTGCGGGGGCAGCTCCGCGGACACGCCGGATGTACCGCAGCACAACGACGAACCCGAGGTAGGCGACACGCCCGACGATACGGGGCCCGGCGATGGTGGCACGGGCGACACCGGTACAGGCGCTGACACGACGCCGGACGAGCCGGCGCCCGACGCGGACATCGATCCGGCGTTCTGGCACAACGGCGCGCCGTGGGTTCGCGCTACAGCATCGGACGAGATCGGCACGCGGTTCAATCTGTTCAACCCGGCCGCTGTGCCGATGACGGTCAACCTGCACCTGTTCGACGCGGCGGGCGTGGTCGCTGTCCAGAAGCACGCCTGGCGGGTGCTGCAACCCGACGCATCCGTCCACCTTACGCTGGCCGAGGTGCTGGCCGAGTCCGGCCGCGATCCCGACTTCGAGGGCTGCGTGTGGTTCGGCTCCAAGCCCGAGTCCGGCCCGACGTTCCTGGGCCTGCAGGGGTGCTGCATCGACTATTATGGACCGGGCGGGCACACCGCCTCGGTGCACGCGATGCGGGACTTCGGCAACTCCAACCACGACCTGGTCTGGACCGACCTGGTGCTGCCGCGCGTCGTCAACGGCGAGCGCTTCGAGACCTGGGTCGCCATCAGCAACGCCACGGGCTTCGGCACCGACCTCCCCGCCGCCGCCACCCCGGAGATCATCGTCGCAAAGGACGACGGAGCCGAGCTGGGCAAGGTCACGCTGGACCCGATCGCGCCGTACGGCTGCCGCCTGATCACGTTGTCGGAGATCATTGGCGACACCAAGCTCGATGGCGGCACGATCCGCGTCATCGAGCCGGGCCTGGGCCTGGTCGCCTATGCGTTCGTGCTCGACAAGGTGCACGGCGGCTTTACCAACGCGGACCACTTCTTTGACCGCCACTTCGTCGACTGCGTGCCGTACGGCAAAGAGAACGGCTGCGGCGCATTTTTGGAGCCCTTCTAATGGTGGATCTTCTGGCCGCTCAAAAGCTCAACGACCTGACCCAGGATGGCTACCTCGCCAGCGTCGCGGCGTGGGTGCAGGTCTCCGGCTCCGTGACCACCCGCCTCAACGCCTTTAACACCCTGGGTGAGCAGCACATGGTGATCGGGCTGCTGGACCAGGCCGGAAACCTGGTCGGCGACTGGTGGGAGGAGACGCTGCCCAACGGACGCGCGCTGCGACTCGACCTCGCGGACCTGCTGCCCGCCGGCGTGAAGAACTTCGAAGGCGCGGCGTGGCTGCTGTGCAAGGGCACGGGCGCCCCGTCCAACCTGGGTTTGCAGGCCATGGATCTGGACTTCATCGATACGACGCGCCCCGAGGGTCACGTCATGGGCACGGTCCATGTGATCCAGGACTTCTTCAACACGCTGGGCCTGCCGCCGTGGCTCGACATGGTCTGCCCGCGCGTCATGGTCGAGCTCGACGAGGACGAAGCCTCACGCTGGACCAGCTTTCTGGGCATGGCTCACTTTCCGACTCAGGGTCTCGAACCCGCCGTCCTCCAGGTGCGCCTGGCCAACGAAGCCGGGGAGTGGATCGAAGCAGAAGACACGATCACGATCGACTTCATGGGGTCGGCGTTCGTGTCTCTCGAGTCGCTCTTTCCGAAGATGCACGACCACCTGCTGGCCCCGGGCAAAAAGCGGGGCTTCGGCGCGGTCAACGTGCGGGAGATCACCCCCAACGGCCGCGTGGGCCTCTGCGCGATGCTCAAGGTCGTCAACAACGAGACCGGCGACTTCATGGTCAACCACCTCAACGACCGCCACTTCGCCAAGCCGACCCAAAAAGGCTGACCCGCCCGACCGCTTCGAAGATTGTCGAGTAGCCACACGGGCAACCGGCGCAGTAAGCTCGCGCGTCATGTTCCTGAACTTTCAGCAGCTGGCAGCGCTTGAACCGCGCCTGCGTGACGCGGCCGTGGATGGGGTGGTGACCCTTGACGCGCTGGCGATCATCGCGGCGGACGAGGCGATCCCGCACTCGCACGCGGTGGCCGCGCTGGCGTTGGCGCCCGCGCTGACGGTGGCGCGCGAGCACGAGACGCTCGTCGAGGTCTGCATTCAGGACTGTCAGCTGAAGGGCAGCGTGGCGACGCTCGGCCGGTTGTTGGATGAGCGTAAGCGACGTGTCGCGCAGGGGCTGCCCGCGCTGGACGTCAAAGCTCGACCGTGCCTGGACGCCTGCAACTTCTCGCCCGCGCTGAAGTCCCAAGGCCCGTTGGGCATCTTCCTTCACCCGCGCACGACGCCCGAAGTGGTCGCGGAGCTGGCGGCGGCGCTATTGGATAACGAACCCGACAGCGACGCCCCTTAGTCGCACGCGAACATTGGAGCGACGCCCGTGCACACGGCCTTTCAATCGATACAGTCCGTAGATGTTCAGGCGCTGCTGCCCATGCTGCAGGGGGGGCCCGTGCTGCAGGTGGCGTACGAGCACGGTCGCCCGACGTCCGCCGTTGCCCTGTTCCATGTGCGGGCTCCGGTCGAAGCGCTCTGGCCGATCGCGGGGCAGATCGAGCGCTTTCCCGACCTGATCGCCATGGTCCACACTGTAAAGCCGCTGCGCGGCCACTCTGCGGGTGACGCGGTCCGGGTCACCTTACGCTTCAAGCTGGCGTTCTTCTCGGTGAAGTTTCACTTTGACGCGGCCGTGACCCGAGACGACGTTGCCCATCGTATGGAGCTCAGCTGGCTCGGCGGCAACATCCGCGACGTCGCGATTCGCGCCGAGTCCGTCGCCGCGTCCGAGTCCAGCTCGATTTTGCGTGTGCACGTCGGCTTCGACCCTCGGTCGCTCGGCTGGCTGGTCAAGGCATTCCTCAAGCATCACCCTGAGATCGAGGGTGGCGTCCACGCGGGCGCGGCCATCACGATCGGCACGGCATCCGCCGAGTTGGCTGAGCGGGACTGGGCACAGGGGGCACCTCGCGCTCGATAACGTCGCGACGTTTACTGGGTTAACCCCAACGTTGCGTAGTTGGCACCCCGTCAGGGGTCCTGACCGGGGTGCTGCGGCGCCGCCGCAGGGTATCGGACGACGCACTCAGGATGGCGCCCTTAGAAGGAGTCCGACGGCGTCGCAGCGCCGCGGTCAGGGCGCATGGCGTGTGCTAACTATGCAACGTTGGGGTTAAGTCAGACTTCCTCTTTTTCGTTTGCTGTGCCGCAGCGCGGCCCGCTACCCTCGCGGCGATGATTCGACCGCTCGGCTGGGTACCCACCTCCCTCCGCGCAGCTATTGAGCGCCGGTTGGACGGGCCCGCCACGGCGCTGCGGGTATTGGCTCATCCCGACCCCGGCCGAGTTCTGCGCCGCGTTCGCAACGAGATCACGCATAAGAAGGGGCTGGCGCGCCTGCGACGTGCGCTGTTCTACCACCGCATGGCCAGCGGCATCCTGCTGGCCAACGAGCTGGGGCTCTTTGCGGCGTGGCGCGAACCACAGCGCGCTGAGCAGGTCGCGCGCCGCCTTGCCATCCATCCACGGGCGGCTCTGGCGCTGCTGCGCATTTTGGAAGCGGTGGGCCTGGTCCGCCGGTCGGGTCCACGCTTTGAGCCGACCCCGCTCGCCCGCGTGGCGATCACGCCCGGCGCCCCTGACTCGATGGCGCCGATGCTGGACTTGATGTCCGCTCAGGCGCGCGCCTTTGACGCCCTGGTCAGTGGGGTAACCACCGGCGTGGTCCCACCGATCCTCGACATCTTCTCGGATCAGGCGCGCTGCGCCGCGTTTTTGGATGCCGTCAACGGCTTCATCGATCTGGCGGGTCGTGACCTGCTGGGGCGCATCGAGCTGCCCCCGATCCGGTCGATGATCGTAGGGTCGATGGGCGTCAGCTTCAGCGCCCTGCTGCTGGACCGCTGCCCGCAGGCGTCGGTGACGTACGGCTGTCTGGAGCACCTGGTGCGCGAGATCCCCCGATTGCGCGAGCGGTACGGGGTGGATCCGGGCCGCGTCGCCGGCAGTCACGTCCATGGGGGCGATCCCAACGCCGATCGCTGGGGTGACGAGCGCTTCGACCTGGTGTTTTTGACCAAGAAGATGATTCTGGATCCCGAGAACCGCGTGGGCGAGGCCTTCGCGCGCAAAGCGTTCGACGTGCTGACCCCCAACGGGGTCGCCATCCTCTGGGAGACGGTGCATCCCGCCGACGCCCCGACCCCCGTGGCGCAGGCCATGGAGGCGATGCTGGACCTGGGGGCAAGCCCCACCGGCTTCGTCCTCACCGATCGCGGGCTGGTCGAGCTGCTGACCGGCATCGGCTTCGTCTCGGTGGAGATCGTGCGATGCCTGGGTGGCTCCACGAGCTTCATCATCGCGCGGCGATGACGTGATGAGGCGACCCAGCACGCGATCGCTGTTCGGGGCCCAGCTGCTCGCCGCATGCTCCGACGCCGACCAGCTGGAGCCTGTGGACTCACTCGACGTCGTTGCCGACTTTCTAAGATCACCCGATGGCGTGCTGGGCGATGCAGCGGCCTGGCGCGTTTGGAGTCCAGGCTCGAGGCTTGCGATGTGCTGGTGCGCTGGGCCCGAGTCCTGTCCGGCTGACGAGCCAGGTCTTCGCGTCATTGCCGGACATATGGCAAGTCAACTGGAAATCTGTCGCCAACAGGTATAGACGCTTCGGGGGCCGAACGACCGGCCCGCACAATCACAAGGAGCCAGAAAATGAGCGCAGCAGATACCGTCCAGTCCATGATCGACACCCTGACCGCGATCCAGGCCGATGCCGCAAAGCACGACGGCGGCAACAACGCCGCGGGGACCCGGGTCCGCAAGGCGGCCCAGGCCGTGGCTGGTCAGTGCAAAGATCTGCGCAAGCAGGTCATCGAGGACCGCAACAACCGTTAACCCTCGGGATGACGCCCGCCTATGGTGGGCCGTGGGCCAACAAGAACTCCTGCCAGGCCTCCAAGGCGATCGAGAACCGGCCCTGGGGTACTGTGGCCACGCGACCAAAGCCGCAGCCCTGGATGGCCGGGTCGGTCAGGCCGCCCGTCTGGCCGGCGGGCGGGTCCAGCGGGAACACCTCTGTAAACGCGTGCCAGTGGGGCTCCTTGCAGTTGTCGTCCGGACTGTCACCGACCTGGAATTGAAACTGCGGATAGCTGCGCCCGCCGATGATTAGACAGGGCACTTGGACCCTGCCGTCGACCGCGCAATCCTGCTGGGGGATCAGCGTCTGCTTGTATGAAGTTCTCCGGCGACTTCACCGCGACCAACCTGGTCGTGGATCATACCGACGGCACCTACAGCGGCCCGTTTGCCGGGCTGGTGACGCCAAACGCTGCCGGCAAGGTGCGCGGTGCGTTGGGGGCGGCCACGGCGGCGCCGCTGAACACGGGCGACCACGCCGTCTCGGTGGCGGCGCGTACTCCGGCGCGGCTGGAGATGATCGTGACCGGGCGCGACCTGTACGAGGGTCAGGCCCTGACGTCCGTGTGGTTCCAGGTCAGCGACTTCCGCGACCGGCCGGCGGGCTCGGCGACCAAGGTGCAGCTGTCTTTGAAGACGGCGATCGATGGGACATTTATCGACGTTGTGACGCCCAAAACCTGCACAACCGACGTGCTGGGTCGCTGCTCGGTGACCTACACGCACGCAGACGGGTTTGCCGAGGCGGGCACGATCTTCGTGACGGGCTCGCTGCCGGACCACCCGTCCGTGCCGATTCGCTCGTCATGCCTGACGGTCAACAAGGCCCCGGCCGCAATGGCGGTCGATGAGGCGGACGGGCAGGGCGGGGACGACGGCTTCAACCCGGCGGGCTTCGAACTGCCGATCGCGCCGTTGTGGGATCCCACCAGCGCCGCTCGAAAGGTCAACGCGCGGCTGTTCATCAACCCGGGCAACGGGCAGCTGGGCGGCTTTGAAGTGAAGCTGACGTTCGACAACACGCGTCTGTCGTTGGACAAGGTGGTGTCGGCGCTGACGGCCAACTTCCCCGGCGTGAAGGTGCCCAACACCACAGTGGACGGGACCAAGACCACGATTTTGCTGCAGGCGTTGGCGCAGACGCCGGTGCCCGCGAAACCGGGGCAGGGCAAAATCCACGTGGCTACGGTCGTGTTCAACGCCACGGCGGGCTTTGCAGTCGGTGATAAAGCGACCTTCACCGGCAAGGTGCAGGCGATCACCGGCACGGTCGGGTTGCCGCTTACGGGCAACACCGTGGTGCGCTTCCGGTCGGCCGGGGGCGTCAGCGAAGAGGGCTCAGTCACCGCTATCGCCAACCCGGTGCGCGGCATCCTGGTGCGCTCCACGTCGTCGCAGCTGTTTGCGCTGGGCGACATCGACGGCACGGCACACGAGTCGACGCCGCTGAACGTGCTGGGCGTGCTGGCTGACGGCACGACCAAGCCGTTGGGCGCGGACGCCAAGACCAAGGTCGACCTGTCGGCGGTAAGCGGCAAGCTGGTGTCGTTTGCCTCGGGCAACCTGACCGCCAAAAACGACCTGAAGGGCGGCTGGGCGACGGTCAAGGTGACGTACCCGCCGTTCCGCGGGAAGGCGAGCATTCAGGTGCTGGCGCCCGGGCAGTACACGGCCTCTCTGAGCGACTCCACCCTGAAGAAGCTGGGCAACTACCCGACCGAGAAGTGGCAGACGTCGCGCCTGACGGTGCTGGCTCACTGGTACTCCGGCGGCCTCAAGCTGTTTGCCCAGGACATCACCAGCCGCGTCGCCGTGAAGACACCGCCGGAGGTCGCGTACGCGGGGCGGATCCTGTCGTCGACGACGGCCAGCCCAAGCTATGACGTGACGATTTACGGCAGCACCGGCGACGGCTCCCAGGGACCGAAGCTGGCCTCGGCCAAGCTGACCGTCGACTCGGGCTCGGTGGACCTGACCAACCTGCACGTCATTGCGCCGTGCCTGGTCGAGCCGTTCAACCTGGTGCCCGACAAGCCGCGCCCCGACGACGGCCTGACGGCGCTGCGGGTCGGCGTGTACTCGTACATGGACACGTTTGACCAGACCTGCGACCTGTTTGTGTACGGCATCGGCGCGGACGGAACCCGCATCGAGCTGACCGGCGACCCCAACATCGAGCTGACCAGTGACAAGCCCGGCGTGGCGGGTGTCGTGGACGGCAAGCTCAAGGCCATCGGCGGCTCGGGCACGGCCATCGCCACCGCGACGCTGACCGGCACCAGTGTGACCGGCACGGCGACCGTAAACGTGAAGCTGCCGGAGATCGACAAGATCGAGGTCACGCCGGCATCGAGCAAGCTGGCGGTGGTCAACAACCCGGCGGGCGCCTCCCTGCGCGCCCTGCCGACGCAGCAGCAGCTCAAGGTGACCGTCTTCTACAAAAACGGCACGAAGCTGGACTTCACCGACAAGCCGTTTACGACCTATGTGTCCAGCGATCCCGCCAAGGTCAGCTGCAACGCCAAGGGGCTGTGCTCGGCCAAAGCGACGTCCGCGGCGGCGGGCGATCCGGCGATTGAGGTCACCGTTGCCATGGAGGCGCTGTACCCGGGCAAGAGCGCCAAGGCGTCGTTTACGCTTGTCAGCGCGTCGTCGCTCAGCGCCGGCTTGTACGAGCCCACCCCCGCCGGGTCCAGCGTCAAGGACGAGACGCTGAACAAGATCGAGGGCACGACCACGTATCAGGACGCCGTGTATCGCGCGTGGATGCACTTCACGGACGGCGAGCAGGTCGAGATCAGCGCCAACGCCAAGCTCACCGTCACCCCGTCGGCGGCCGACGTTCTGACCGTTGATAAGGCGACCCGCTTTGTGGTGGTGGCGGACACGACCGATCAGACGATTCAGCTGGTCTTTGGTTATGAAGACGCCGCCCTGGCACCGGGGCCGACCAAGCCGGTGCCGGACGCGAGCGTGGACGTGACGATCTCCAAGACCCCGGTACATGTCGACAGCGTGGTGATCACCATGCCGGGCGGCGCGGACCTCAAGGGCGTCAAGGGTGACGCGGCGGCCGACAAAACGCTGGAGGTGGTGGCTGCGTTCTCGCCCGACGGTGCTCATCGCAAGCTGTTTGGCGACCGCGCGATCGCGGGGCTGTTGGCGTTCAGCGCGGCGGCTGCGGATGACATCGTCGAGAAAGCCTACAAGGCCAACAAGCTGCCAATTCACAGCAGCGAGGTCTCGGCCACGATCGACGCCGCCACCGGCAAGGTCTCGATTGTGCGGAACGGGCGCGCCGTACTGACCGTGGGCGTCGCCGCCGGGGTGGACATCACTCCCAAGTTTGGTGGCGGCACGTTGCCGATCACCTGCGATCTGCTGCCGGCCGTGGGCGACCTGGACCTGGGCGCGGTGGGGGCGACCGGCGTGCCGTTCCCGGACGTGGCGCCAGGCACCGAGTTCGTCATGCGCGGGCGCGTGAACACCGGCGCCAGCAAGCTGGGCTTCTTTACGATGTATCTGACCGTGGAGCCGGCGGGCGCGCTCACCGTCATCGGCGGCTCGGCGGGCATCACCTCGGCGACAAACTTCGGAGCCACGTCCACGTTCAGCGCCAACCCGGGGACGTCCGAGGATCCGACCATCAAGATCAGCGGCGCGCCTGATCCCAACGACTACACAGCGACGGGCATGCACGACCTGTTCAACATTACGTTCAAGGCCAACAAGCCGGACGACGGGATCATCATCGTGCGCGGCAAGATCTTTGAGCTGAAGGACAAGGCCAGCGCAAAAATCGGCGACGTTCAGCCGCGTGACTTCGTCTCGGGCGCCGCGATCTTCGACCCCACGTGCAAGACCGCCAAGGCGGGCGATGCCAACGGTGACGGCTGCTTTGACGGCGGCGACATCATCCACATTCTGGCGGTCTCCGCGGGCAACGTGGACATCAAGGACGACGCCGCTAAGCAGAAGTTGGCGGATGTGTGGCCGAACGGGCACGCGTGCATACCTGACTGCGCGCTGTTCCCGGTGTCGATCGACGACGCCGCCTTCGCAAGCGACGTGGGCGTGGGCAACAGCCACTTCGCCGCGTTTGACGTCAAGACGCCCAACGGCGACGACCCGCTGTGGGCGACCAACCCGGGCATCGCGGCCATCTTCGACATCACGCTGACGACATCCGCGATGGACGCGGCCGCGTCGTTGGCCAATGTCCAGGTGCAGTTCACCTCGACTGTGGCGCTGGACGGGCTGCAGTTCGTCGACGCCGCGGGTACGACTTCAGCGGGCACGCCGGTGGCCGGCGAGGGCAAAGTCGCAGACGCTGAGCACATCGGCGGCGGCGTCTATCGTCTCAAGGCCAAGGTCTCCGCGCCGACGACCACGGAC
Organism: uncultured Myxococcales bacterium; assembly: GCA_964545715.1. Classification (GTDB taxonomy): domain Bacteria; phylum Myxococcota_A; class UBA9042; genus CAZJHX01. The sequence continues at coordinate 10,138 of CAZJHX010000031.1, read as the reverse complement.
GTCGTCTATCTGGTGACGACGCAGACGACCCCGGCCAAGACCGACGTGCTGAAGACCTGGCCGTTCTTCGGGTCCAAGCTGACCAAGACGCCGTTTGTGAAGTACGACACCTACACGCTGACCCCGGCCACCACCTGCAAGACGGCCGCGGACTGCCCGGCCGGCACGTGGTGCAACGGCGGCTCCTGCATGCCCACCTTCAAAGACGGGGTCGCCTGTACCGCCGGCGCGGCGTGTACCAGCGGATACTGCGCCAACGGCTTCTGCTGCGCGGGTCCCACGGGCGACTGCTGCGGTGCGGCGAGCGACTGCCCGGCGTCCTACAGCGACGACAAGGCGTGCAACAACGCTCCCATCTGCAGCGGTCAGATCGAGCAGGCCACGTGCACATCATCGGTGTGCGCCGGTGAGCTCGTCGCCGATCCGGGGCCGTGTGACGGCAAGGAGAAGAGCGACTGCGGCGCGTATCCGCCCGTGAAATGCGACGCGGCGGGCAGCGCTCCTGAGTGCGCGACGGGCTGCACTGGCGACGCGGACTGCGACGCGGCGGCTTTCTGCAAGGCGGGCGCCTGTGTTCCCGACCTCGGCAACGGTGAGGTGTGCGGCGGCGATGACCAGTGCGCCAGCGGCAACTGCGACCACGGCTTCTGCTGCGGCGCCGGGGCCGTGTGCTGCACCGAGACGGTCAATGCGCACTGCAAAAACGAGACGCTGCTGCCGCCCGTCGAGACGTGCACTGACGCGGCCTGGTGCGCCGGCGCGCGCAAGAGCTACCAGTGCAACACCACGTCGTTCGCGTGCGAGGCGTCGGTTGTCCAGCCCTATCCCAAGGCCTGTGACGGCAAAGAGACCACAGTGGACTGCGGCGACTACAAGTCCGTGACGCGCACCTGTGGCAGCGCCGCCGGGGCTCCGTCGTGCGGGACCAGCTGCACGACGGACGCGGATTGCACGGCGACGGCCAAGTGTCTGGACTCCGGCAAGGGCGACGGGTCCAAGGCGTGCCTCGGCATCGTGTGCACGCCGGCCGCCGTCGCGGATACGACGTGCTGCCCGGCCGGTGGCTGCGGCGAGTTCGAGTGCGCGACGTGCACCCTGCATGTGGTGCGTGGCGCTAAGGTGGCGGGAGCGGTCGGCGACGCCGCGGCGGACGCGCTGGACGCGGTCTCGCTGGACCTGACGCTGTCGTTTGACGCCACACTGGCGACCGGCACCCACGCGGCTACCTGCAACAACTTCGGCAGCTGCGCTGATCAGGCGGGCAAAGACCAATGCGCGGCGATTCCGACCGCAGGCTGCGTCGGCGACACGTGCTGCGTACCTGAGCAGATCGGGCTGTACGACAAGACCAAGGCCATCGAGACAGGGCAGGGCGGTCACTCGGTGAAGACATGCGGCAACCAGGCCGGCGTCAACACGTGTGTGCCCGGCAAGGATCGCCTGGTGTTCACCAAGCTGAGCGGCACCGCCGAGCTGACCGGCGCGTTCGTCAAGGACGCGGCCATGACCGGAAACAGCGCGCTGCTGACCGTGCTCTTCAAGGTGAAGAAGGGCGCCTCTGCACCCGTGACGCTGGACCCGACGGCGCTGTTTACCGCCATCGAGAAGAGCAACCTCTCCCAGGTGCTCGGCCTGCGCATCCGCCACGGCGGCGCCGGTACTGCGCACTGGATCGAGACCGGGCTGCCGGCGTGTCCCGCCGGGGGCTGCAAGGCTGACGAGTATTGCGACGACACGGTTGGGCCCGGCTCGATGCCGCCCACCTTCGGGTGTCTGCCCAAGCCCGGCGAGGGCGGTCTGTGTACGAAGCTGGGCAAGGGCCAGTGCAAGGGCGAGCTCATCTGCGCCGGTTACCACTGTGCAGAGGCCGGCGCGTGCACGGCCGACACCGACTGCGACGACAAGAACGCATGCACGGTGCAGACCTGTCAGGACAACCTGTGCGTGGTCTCCCAGAAGCTCACCGAGGCCAAGGAGTGCGACAGCAAAGCCTGTACCGTGGGCGACGCCTGCAACGACGGCGTCTGCGTGGCCGGCACCGCGCTGCCTGCGGAGTGCATCGACAACAAGGAGTGCACGACTGACGGCTGCACCGATCTCACGGCGACCACGTTTACGTGCAGCAACACGAACGTGGCGGACGCGACGGCCTGCAACAAGGACGGCAATGGCTGCACTGTGGACCAGTGCCAGAGCGGCGCCTGCACTAAGGTGAAGGACGCCTGTGACCAGCCGGTGTGCAACACGGTGGCGTGCTCCGACGACGGTCCGCTGGCTTTCACTTGCGGTGCTCCGGTGCCGATTGCGGACGCCACGCCGTGCTCCGACGGCGATGGGTGTACGTCGGGGGATGTCTGCGCAGCCGGCGTGTGTGCGGGCGCGCCCAAGTGCGCGGTCCAGACGTGCAAGACGGTGTCGTGCGACGCCAACACCTTCGAGTGTACGTACACGCCCCAGGACAACACGACGCTGTGCAACGACGACAACCCCTGCAGCGACGGCGACAAGTGTGATGGCGCCGGTGCCTGCAAGGGCACCGGCTACCTGGAGGCCTGCGAGATCATAGACGGAAGCGAGTGCAACCCGGCGCCGGGCTTCTGCCAAATCGACGCCGCGTGTGTCGCGGAGGGTACGGCCAACCCGGTCAACAGCTGCGAGAAGTGCTTGTCCGCGACCAACCAGACCGCCTGGAGCCCGGTGCCGGGCTGCGTGCCCACACTGGTGCTCTGTGAGGTGGCGCCCAACCCGGCCGGGGAGCTGCGGTGTCCGCTGAACTTGGCGGCGCTCAATATCGACACGGCCAAGGCGACGGCGGCCCAGTTCGGGCTCGAGTTCCCCGCCGGCGCGGTGACCGGATACAGCTTCGAGTGCTTGCTCGGGGGCTTCAACCTCTGCGGTGCGCCGTTCAACAAGACGCTGCTCGGGCACGGCATCACGCCGGCCTACAACGCGGCGGAGGGCCTGCTCGGCGTGGTCTTGTCGGACGACGTCAACGCGGCGATCACCGCCGCCTATCTTGAGGGCGGCGTGGTCCAGGGAGACCCGAAGATCTTCGACGTGGTGCTGACCGCCAGCCAGGCGGCCAAAGACTCCGGCGCCAAGGTCAAAATCTCGATCGGTCAGCTTCAGCTGTTCGTGGGCAACAAATCCGTTGGCTACAGCTTCCAGGACGCCAACAAGCTGCTCGTGTCCAAGGGCGCGAACTAGGAGGCCCCCATGAAGAAACTCAGCACGATTACAGTTCTCTTCAGCTTGATTCCGGCGGTGGCCCTCGCTCAGCTGCGCGGTGATGTCACCAAGGAGGGTGAGGTCGTCGCGGACGTGGGCCTGGCCAAGATCAAGGTCAACGACGCCACGTGCCTGGCCGAGGCCGTGGCAAACAAGATCGCCAAGCTGCCTCCGCCCGACTGCATGGCCGCGCCGCTGGCGTACGGGGATGTGGACTGCAGTGGCGAGGCCAACGTCGGTGACGTCGGTACGATCAAGCGTCTGGTGGCCAACGTGATCGCCAAGAAGGCGCCGTTCGCGTCCGACACCGATACGGACGGCACGACGGCGGATACCGACAGCGACGGGCTGCACAACGCGTGCGACAACTGCCCCGTTCTGGCCAACCTCAACCAGGTGGACGTCAACGGCGACGGCACCGGCGATCTGTGTGCGACGACCTGCGCCGACGACGCCGCTTGCGGGGCTAACGCGCGGTGCGTGACCGATCCAGGCGGCGCGGCCTACTGCCAGGGCCTGGTGTGCACGCTGACCCCGGACGGGGACGGCAACGCCTGGTGCCGGATACATGTCGCGCGGGCGCCCTTCGTCGCCGCGGCTGATGCCCCGGTGGTGCTGCAGCTGGCCCTCAATCACGGGGCGGCGGCTACCCCGACAAAGCTGAAGACCTGCCCGGCCACCGCCACAACCTGCACCACGGTCGCTGACTGCGGCGCGTTCTCCGACACAGTGTGCGAAGCGGGCGTCTGCCTGGACTGCACAACGTCGGACCTGACGGCGGCCACCACGCTGTCCGACGGCGTGCACGTGCTCGAGAGCTGTCGCCAGAGCCCGCCCGTCAGCGGCGGCTGTCCGGCCAACGCGCTGACACTGATGTTCCGTGGCCCCTGGCTCGCCGCATCGGCGCTGACCGGCGCGCAGCTGGGCCAGGCGTTTACCGGCGCCGACAAGGTGCTGATCGACGCGACCACCGCGGGTAGTCGGGTCGTCGACATCCAGTTTGCCGTGACGGGGGTGGATCCCGTGGCGGTCACCGTGGACCCGTGGTGGGGCTTCACCGCCGCCAACAAGGGCGCGGCCAAGCTGAACCTCGGCGTCAGACATGGTGGGGGGCTGCCCCACTGGATCGAGACCGGCTTTGCGAAGTAGCGCTCGGGTTCTCATCGTCGGCGCCCTGTGCTGGGCGTCACAGGCGGGCGCGGTCGACACCGACAAGTACGCCTGGATCGACACCTTCAGCGACGGCACGGGGATCGGCTCGCAGACCGGCATCACGGTCTTCACGGGCTACGCCCAGGCGGCGGCCTCAGATGCCACCATGACCTCTGCGTGCATCGACCTTACCGGGGCCGCCTTCACCCAATGGTCGTTCGCCGACGTCGTGACATCGGACCAGGGCGCGGGCTCGCCCACGGTGACCGTGGAGGACTGCAGCGGCAACGAGCTGTTGGCGGCCACGGCGCTCTCCGACGGTTGCAATGCGCTGGATCTGTCGAGCCTGAGCGCCGCGACCCCGATCCGGCTGCGGATCGCGGCCATGGCCGTGGGCACCAAGGTGCAGTCGTGGCAGGTGCACGGCATGGCGACGGGCGGCGTGACCTTCAACGCCTCGACCGTCAGCACGGCCGTCACGGCGGGCTCTACGCTGAACATGCAGCTGGGGTTTTCCACCTCGGGGGCTACGCTGCGCGCGCCCAAAGTCACGATCTCGTTGGACGATCTGAACGCCCTCGGTGGCGGCGCCGAGGATGCCACCCGAGACTACGGCTCGGGCCCCAAAAGCTATCGACCTGTGCAGTTTGTGGCCGCCTCCGCGGGCCCGGCCGGAGAGACCGCCTCGACTCCCGCGTTCAACGCGACCACCGGCGTCATCCAGTGGGCGCTCGACGACACGGGCGGTAGCCAGGCCAATCTGGACGCGACGCTGCGCGCGCCGACCGGCACGCTGAACGGCAAGAAGGTGACGGTGACCGCGTCCTTGAGTCACGGCGCCACGTCGTGCAACGGGACCCTGAACGGCCGCATGTCGCTATCCGATGTGCAGCAGCAGTACACCGTGACGTCCGACGGCAGCGGGTGGGTCGCGTCCTACTACACGTCGTTCTCCAACCTGGGGCCGGGCGCAAACGCGATCACAGCCTCGTGGTACGTGCGCAACGTCAACCTGGCGGCTGCCGACACGTCGGACGCCGAGGACGTCACCCTCTCGATCGCCGTCGTCCTGCCCGACAGCACATGCACGCCGACCTTCAACTCGGTCGCCGCCTACTCTGACGACTTTCTGGGCGTCTTCACCTACCAGGTGGTGTCGGCCCCCAACCCCGGAGACCCGATCTCCGCGCCGATTGTCGTGCACATCGACCGCGCGCACTTTGCCGGAGCCGACCGCATCAACCTGAACTACAGCATCCCCGCGTCGTGCGAGGCGACGGTCGCCAACCCTCTGAAGACCGTGCTGCGCGGCACCCTGACCGGGACCAACCCCGTGTGGAGTGACTCCCGCGACGTGGTCCACAACATCGTGGTGGAGACGTGCCGCAAGGGCAGCAACTACATCCACCGGCTGCAAAGCGGCAACGCGATCAACAGCGACTACTCGATGTGGCCGGGCTGGCCCGAGTACTACATCGGCGGCGGCTCGCTGCGCCCCGGCGAGTATTTCAGCGCGTGGAACCCGTACGGGTCGGCCGGAAACCGGATCCACACCCAGCAGCTGACCAACACATACGGCGTGCTGACGATCCCCTCCTACGTAACCTTCAACGGGTATCGGGAGGGCACCAACACCGCCATGTACAAGGACTGCGAAGCCGACGGACTGCTGCCCACGGCCGGGACGTTTGACCACGCCGACCCGACGAAGAGCGGGTGGGAGGCGGTGGACATGCCGTGGACCGGTTCACCGTTCTCCAATGCCCCATCACCGACAGATCCGCGCGCCGTGATTCCCCCGGGCTGCAAGATGTTGATCGTCAAGACGCCCGACGATCCGCCCTGGGTTGGACCGGACTGGGGCAACTGGATTCCACGCAACATCTGGCGCGTGTGTGACGGCACGTGGGGCTGCCCGACACCGCCGCAGTCGACAATCTTGGACCTCTTTCCGTTCCAGATCTACACCCACATCGCCACGGGGCCGCAGGCCGGCGTCTACGACTGCGGGTCCGGTGGCGCCAATCCGTGGGTGCTGTACGCGGAGGAGGTCTCCTGGCCGCGCGTGGAGCTGGACGGCGTCTCCGGGCAGGCGGCTGCGGGAAAGGCGGCGCAGTTTCTGCTGACCCCGGGCAACGGCCCCAGGGCCAGCAAGCAGGTGAATGGGCGCTGGGTCGTGAACCTCTTCGACGCGCGCGCCTCTCTGGACTTGGCAGCGGTCACGGGTGATGTGGTGGCCAAGGGCGACGGCAGCGATTATCCCGCCGCGGATCAGAACGTGGTGGGGCAGTCCTGCGACTTGTCGCAGATTCAGTTCCACAAGCCCGACGCGGCCAACTGTCCGAGCGCCGCGGATGACACCGACACCGCCTGCATGGCGTCGTGGACGGTGCCGGCCGCCTGCCAGCCGCCCAACGGATGGGGCAAGCGAGTGCTGACGGACGACAATCAGGACCACATCACGCCGATGTTCACACTGCGTCTGAACGCTCCGATCAAGGCCACTGAGGCTGTGGGTACGACGCTGACCTTCACCGGGCAGATCCGCACCGGCGACCTCTCAGAGTTGGGCGCGGACAATGACGTGCCGTCGCGCGCTCCCGCAGCCTGGATGACCTCCACGGCGCAGGTGACCGTCATCGGCAGCCTGGGCTTTGGCGTGACCGGAGCGGCCCCGTCGTTCTGGCCCCCCGACAGCACGTACCTGCTGACCGGATCGATCAGCAACACCGGCAACATCGCCGGCGACGGTGTCTACCTGCTGGCGGAGCTGCCCCGCGACGGCTTGAACGGATCGACGCTGACCCCGACCTACGGAAAGCTGTTCGTCAACAGGGCGCCTGCCGACGTGGTGGTCGAGACCTCGTCGGACTGCGCCGCGTGGACGGGGCAGTCGCTTGGGACGACGACTCAGACGGGCTACCAGGCAGAGACCGGGGCGCTGCCCGCCGATACGAAGTGCGTCCGCGTCTATCGGGCCGCCGGCGCAACCCAGCACCTGCCGGTGGCCGGGACGGCGCTCAATACCGCCGTGCAGATCGGGGTGCCGCCGGGGACGGTGCTTGGCAGCACGCTGGGTGCCCGCGTGGGCGCCGGCGCCTCCAACACCTTTGGCGGTGCGGACAACGTGGACCCGCTGTATGCCCCCACCGCGTCCACCACGGTCCTGGACACTGCCCAGCTGGGCCTTACGAAGACCGCGGCAGTCGACACCGGCCAGCCCGGGCGCGTGAAGTGGACGCTGGCGTGGAACAACTCGTCCGGCAAGACGGCGACGGGTGCCGTGGTGTCCGACACGCTGCCCGCGGGCATCGAGCTGGACGCGCTGGACGCCACCTCGCTGAACGACGGCGAGGCGTGCGTGAATGCAGGCCAGGCCGACTGCTACGACCCCAGTGACCGGACCCTGCGCGTCCAGGTGCCCACCGTGGGGCCTGGCCAGACGGACAATGTGGTGTTCTGGACCGTCATGAGCACGCCCGCGCCGACCGCGGATGTGCAGAACTGCGCCACCATCTCGATCCCCGCGGACCAGGGACTTGGCGGCGCCGGCTGCGCGACGATCACACCGGCCAGCTTCAGCGTGACCAAGGCCTCCCAAATCGGTGACGGGACGCCGCCCAAAGCCAAATGGGGCGACACGGTCAGCTACACGCTCACCGTCACCAACGACGGCGGCGCGGCGGCCTGGGCGCGGGTCACCGACACCCTGGCCACGGGCACGACCTACACGGCCGGCACGTTGAAGATCGACGGCGCGCAGGGCTCGGATGCCGCCTTTGCGTCCGGCTCGCTGGACTACTCCCACTTTGCCGCGGCCATCGGGCCGGCGGGTACGCTGACGCTGACCTTTGACGTGACGATCACGTCCGCCAAGCTCGGCGCGTCCGACATCGGCAACCAGGGCATCGCGATCGGCTGTGACACCAACGCGTTTGCTGTCTGCCGCCCCGGCGCCGGCTCCAACACCGTGACGGTGCCGTTTGAGATCGTGGACACCGACAGCGACGGCATCCCCGACGACGGCGGACGCAACGGGACGGCGGGCGACGTGCCCTGCACCGGCGGCGCGACTGCGGACTGTGACGACAACTGCCCGGCGCAGCCCAACGCCGATCAAGGCGACGCCGACGGCGACGGGATCGGCGACGCGTGCGAGACGGATGACGATGACGACGGAGTGCCGGACGCCGACGACTGCCTGCCGCTGAACGCGACGTTCAACTGCAAGACGGCCGCCTGGCCGCGATGGGACCACAACCAGGACAGGACGCGGACCGTCAGCGGGCAGGGCGCGGCGATCTCCGGGGCCGCGGGGGCGTTCCCCGGCGTCGTGTGGTCGTATCAGGCGTGGACCGGCAATATCAAGAGCGGCGCGGCGCAGCCGCCGACCGACCTGGACGGCGATGGCGACATCGACCTGCTGATGGTGATGTTCGGCAAGGCCAAGGCGCTCCACTGCGATCCGGTGGCGCTCGAGTGCACACCGGCCTGGGAGACCAAGTCGCTCGGCGTCCACCAGACGATCGGCGCCTGGAACTTTGACGCCGCCGGGGGCAACGAGGTGCTGGTGATCTCGGGCGGCGCGGGTGGACCGATGGTCCTGCTGGACGGCACGTTGGGGACCGTGCTGGCGACCGTGAAGTCGCCCAACCCGACCTGGGGCATTCACTCCAAGCTGAAGGTGGTGGACGTCGATCTGGACGGCAAGCCGGAGGTGCTGTGGCGCAGTCAGGGCACCGGCGGCGTCGTGCCGCAGGATCTTCACATGACGCGCTTTGAAAATACGGCCAATGGCTGGGTGGCGACGACGCAGAGCGTGGCCGACACGACGGTCGGGCGCGGCGGCTTCAACGTGATGGCGGGCCGGTTTACCGCCACCGATGCCACGCGCCGGTCGCTGCACGTCGCGGGCACGGCCATCTCCCTGTGGGATCCGGCTACCGGGATCGACGACATCGTCAACTGGGCCGGCGCCGTCACGCACAGCACGTACAACGAGTATGCGGGCGCCCTCATGGACGTGGCGGGCGACGGTGTCTTGAAGTTGGTTCTGCCGGGCGCCGACAACTACAACGCCAACGCCTCAGCGCCACAGATGATGGCGGTCCTGGATCCGGTCGGCGCGGGCGGTGCCGCCTGGCCCCTGGCGCCAGGGACGTACACCGTGTGCAACGTCGCGGGCGTGGACTGCGGCGGGGCGTGCACGGACGCGGCGCGCGGCCGGGTCTGCGGCGCCCTCGATGGCGCGCCTCTCCGCGTGTGGGGCTGCGCCCTGGGCGGCGGTGCGTTCTACCAGGACAACAAGGCGCCGCTGGTCTTGTCGCCGATCGGGCCCCTCATGGACCTGACAGGGGACGGGGTCCTCGACCTGCCGGTCAGCCTGCGCGGGTATCCGCCGTCAGACATCGACGGGCTGCGCGCCCACATCACGCAAAACGGGCCGTGTCCTGGCGCGGCGTCACCGACGTGGAACCCAGCCAAAGGCCTGGCCGGGTGGGTCGCCGCCGACGGCCTGATCTGGGGGACTGATGAGACCACGGCTGTCCTCAACGTCCTGGACTTGTCCACGGGCGCCGTGCTCGGCACGTTGCCCGGCGGCTTGAGCTGGGCGGTCGAGCTGGATGGCGATCCGTCCAAAGCGGAGCTGATCGTGAACACGGCCGGTGCCTTCGAGGTGTGGCAGTGGGACGGCGCCAAGTTCGTCAAGCGGGTCTCCCTGAAGGAGCTCTGCAACCCCGCCGATCCGCAGGCGCCA
>CAZJHX010000030.1:62437-75303 GCA_964545715.1 uncultured Myxococcales bacterium | reverse complement strand
CGTCGTCGTCGCTCCAGCCGTCGCAGTCGCTGTCGATGCCGTCGTACCAGGTCTCCTCCATGCCGGGGTGGATGGAGGGGTCGTCCTCGTTGCAGTCACCGTCGGCCTCGGCGTAGCCGTCGAAGTCGTGGTCGACGGTGGGGCAGAGGGGGTTGTCGGCGCCGGGGGTGCCGAGGTCCTCGTGGGGTCCCCAGGTCGCCAGGCCGGGGCACCAGTAGCCGTCGTCGTCGTTGTCCTCGGCGCTCAGGTGGTGTGGGTCGAGGGCCAGGCTCGCTCCGTCGGGTGCGCTGGCGTCCCAGGTCACCGTGTCCAGGTCGACGCCGTCGACCTGGAGCGCGATCCAGCCGCCCTCGTTGAGGAGGGTGAGCCCGGTGACCACGTGGTCGATGGCGACCTCGCCGTTGGTGGACGTGTCGCCGTTGGGGCCCAGCAGCGCCAGGTCCCCCGGCTGGAGGAGCACCGGCGTCTCAGGCGCGATCAGGTGGGTGAGGGCGTCCGTGAGCACGGTGAGGCCGTCGAGGTGGATGATCCGGTCGCTGGCGTTGAGCACCTCGACCCACTCGCCCTTTGGATCGGCCACGTCCCAGGGGTTGACCATCACCTCGGTGATGACCAGGTCACCGGGCGCCCACGCTCCCTCGTCGATCTGCCCGTCGCAGTCCTCGTCGACGCCGGTGCCGGGGAGCTCCTCCGCGTCGGGGGCCCTGGAGGCGTCGCCATCGTCGCAGTCGTCGCACTCGGCCCAGCCGTCGCCGTCGCCGTCGAAGCCCTCGTCGATCTCGCCGTCGCCGTCGTCGTCGTCGCCGTTGCAGAGCTCCACGTCGACGCAGTCGGGCAGGCCGTCGCCGTCGGTGTCCGGGGCGCCCTCGTCGATCTCGCCGTCGCCGTCGTTGTCCAGGCCGTCGCACTCCTCGGTGTCGACGCAGTCTGCGGTGCCGTCCTCATCGAGGTCGGAGTAGCCCTCGTCGATCCGACCGTCGCAGTTGTCGTCGTAGCCGTTGCAGTCGTCGGAGCGCCGCGGGTGGACCTCGGGGTCCTGGTCGTTGCAGTCTCCGTCGGTCACCGGGTAGCCGTCGCCGTCGCGGTCGACGGGGAGCGGCGGCTGGAGGGTGGCCTCCAGGATGGGCGGCTCGGAGTCCTCCTCCACCCCCGTGTCGGGTGGAGGGCAGGCGAGTGTGGCGATCAGCAGCAGCATGGTGCTCCCGGTTCCTGGCGACCCGTGCCGGCATCTATCACGGAGGGTGGGCCGTTCACTGCTGGCGCGGTAGGAGCCGCATCATGAAGTGGAAACGGGTCACCTTCAAGGGCAAGCGAGTCTGGGCGGCGGTCGACGAGCAGGGACGCCTGGCGGCGGACGGCGGACGGGTCCCGATCCGCTACTCGGACAAGGCGAACGCCACGGTGTACCGGGCCGGCCTGTCGCGCATCGAGTCCGTGGCGGGGGAGGGGCCGCGGGAGCTGCCACCGGGACGCTCGGCGGACGCGGCGGGCGGCTCGAGGTCGAAGCGGGGCTCCAGCGGCTTCGGCAGCGCGGGCAGGCGCACGGCAGCCCAGGCCGCGGCGGCCAGGGCCCAGGCCAGCCGGGACCTGGCGGCGATCCCCGAAGGCACGCACGTGGCCTTCACCGACGGTGCCTGCAGGGGCAACCCTGGTCCCACCGGCGCCGGCGCGGTGGTGAGGCTCGGCGATGGCACGGTGCTGGAGCGGGGCCTGTCCCTGGGACGCAGCACCAACAACGTCGGCGAGCTGACCGCCGTCGGCCTGGCGCTGGACCTGCTCGAAGCAGGCGGTGTGCAGCCGCAGGAGGCGGTGGTGCTGCACACCGACTCCAAGTACACCCTCGGCGTGCTGACCCAGGGCTGGAAGGCCAAGGCGAACCGGGAGCTGATCCTGGGGCTGCGGGAGCGGCTCTCCCACTGGACCGAGCTCGAAGTTCGCTGGGTCGCGGGCCACGTCGGCATCCCCGAGAACGAGCGGGCCGACGAGCTGGCGTCGGCGGCCGCGCGCTAGCAGCCCGACGGGATCTGCACCAGCAGGTCGTAGTGGTCGTCCTCGGACAGCCCGTGGCCTTCGATCGTGTAGTCGCTCACGCAGGTCAGCGACGAGACGTCGACGGAGGCCAGGGACGGGTCGTCCTGGAGCACGAGGTTGCCGCCGAGGTAGGAGAGCGCTGGGGCCGACAGCTCCGTCAGGACGTCGCAGTAGGACACGGTCAGCGTGCCGCCGACGTCGGTGAGCGAGGGCAGCGACAGGGTGGCGAGGTCGCTCTGGTAGTAGAAGTAGAAGTCGGAGCTGACGGACTCCAGCGCCGAGAGGTCCAGGGTGTCGATCTCGTAATTGTACTGCCAGTACATGCTGCCGAGCACGTCGCTCAGCGCGGTCAGCGTGACCGTGTCCAGCTCGTAGTTGTAGCGGAGGTAGAAGCTGGACTCGACGCGGGACAGCACGGGCATCTCCAGGGTGTCCAGCAGGTAGTTCTCCTCGATCTGGACCGAGCTCATCACGGTGGTGAGCGCGTCGAAGCTCGCGGAGGCCAGGGCTGCGTTGTAGTAGAGGAAGAGCTCGCCGCGGATCTCGGTCAGGGCGGGCAGGCTCAGCTCCGTCAGGGCGTTGTTGTAGTAGACGTAGAAGCTGGAGCGCACCGAGCTGAGGCTGGTGAGCGTCAGGCTGGTGAGGGCCTGGTTGTCGTAGACGTAGACCTGTCCCGACACGTCCTGGAGCGAAGGCAGGGACAGGGTGGTCAGCGCGTCGTTGCTCTGGACGTAGAGGTAGCTCCCGACGGTCTCCAGTGCCCCGAGGTCGATGGAGTCCAGCGTCGAGTTCTCGTGGACGTAGAGCTCGTCGCCGACCGCGGTGAGCGACGAGAGGTCGATCGAGGTGGCGTCCGAGTTCTCGATCTCCAGGGCGCCGGTGACCGAGGTGAGGCAGCTCAGGTCCACCGGGGTGGTGCCGGTAGCGTTGACGTAGACCTCCCCGGCCGTGGTGGTGCAGTCGCACAGCGTGTCGGCGTCCTCGGCGCTGAAGATGACGACGGTGGTGGTGTCGACGGTGGCGCAGTCGACGGTGGAGCCGGCGTCGCAGTCGTCGGTCCCGGCCGCCTGCTCCTCGGTCCAGGTGGACCCGTCGCCGTCCTCGTCGCCGTCCGGTCCGCCGACCCCGTCGCAGTCGGAGTCGACCCCGTCGCCGCAGGTGTCGGTCGCCCCTGGAGACACGGTCGCGTCGCCGTCGTCGCAGTCGCTGGTGTCGTCCACCCAGCCCGAGGGGGCGGAGCAGGCCACGGTGGAGAAAGCGCCGTCCTCGGCGCCGTAGCCGTCGCCGTCGTAGTCGATCACCCAGGTGGTCGCGTCCGCCGCGCTGTCTTCGTCCGTCTCGCCGTCGCAGTCGTTGTCGACGCCGTCGCAGACCTCGGTCGCGCCCGGGTTCACGGCGCTGTCGGTGTCGTCGCAGTCGGTGTCGTCGTCGACGGTGTTGGCCGGTGCCTCGCAGGCCTCCTGGGGCGAGTCGGCGTTGCCGAAGCCGTCCCCGTCGGCGTCGCCGTAGAAGGTGTCGACGTCGACGGCGTCCGAGCCGTCGGCGGACCCGTCACAGTCGTTGTCGATGCCGTCGCAGATCTCGTGGGCCCAGGGGCTCACGGAGGGGTCGGTGTCGTCGCAGTCGACGGCGTTGCCCGTGTAGCCGGTGGGGGCGTCGCAGTCGGTGACCGAGGTGGAGGCGTCCCCGGCTCCGTCGCCGTCGGTATCGGCGTAGAAGGTGAGCTTGAGCCCGACGTCGGTGGTGCCGTCGCAGTCGTTGTCGGCGCCGTCACAGACCTCGACGCCGTCGGGGTTGGCGTCGGCGTCCAGGTCGTTGCAGTCGTCGTTGTTGTCGGCGAAGCCGCTGGGGGCCGAACAGGCGGTGCGCACGAACCCGCTCGAGCCATAGCCGTCGCCGTCGTGGTCGATGTAGTAGGTGTCGCCGCCGTCCAGGCCGGGGTCGGAGCCGTCGACCCACTTGTTGCAGTCGTTGTCGACGCCGTCGCAGACCTCGGTGGCGTCGGGGTTGACAGCCGCGTCGGTGTCGTCGCAGTCCTCGTAGTTGTCGACGTGGCGCGGGGGTGCCGAGCAGGCGCGGCGCAGGGCACCCGGGTCGCCGTAGCCGTCGCCGTCGGTGTCGGCGAAGTAATTGAGCGAGGGGCCGCCGGCGAGGCGGTTGTCGGCGCTGTCGATCTTGCCGTCGCAGTCGTTGTCGATGCCGTCGCAGATCTCCTTGGCCCGGGGGTAGACCGCGGAGTCGGTGTCGTCGCAGTCCGAGTCGTTCGTCACCCGGTTGGGGTAGCGACACAGGGTGCTGTCCACGACGTCGGCCGGATCGCCGTAGCCGTCGCCGTCGGCGTCGGCGTACCAGGACTGGAGCTCACAGGCCTTGGCCTCGACCTCGGCGTCGAGGGCGGAGACCTCGGGAGCGGGAGCACAGGAGAGCAGAGCGGTGACGAGACCGAAGAGCGTCATGGGAGCGCCAGGGGAGGAGGAGGCGGGTCAGGTTGCCGCCGCGCGAGGGGCACGGTGAAGCCCGGATCGAGATCCCGGGCCGCTGTCAGCGGCGCTCCGCCTCTCCCGTCATCGGCACGAAGACCACGCCCAGCACCGAGCTTCGCTCGTAGGCCTCGGGACCGGTGCGCTCGATCACCAGCAGCTCCTGCACGTCCTCGCCGACGGGGATGACCATGCGCCCGCCGACCGCGAGCTGGTCCAGCAGCGGCTGGGGCACGTGGTCCGGAGCCGCCGTGACGATGACGCGGTCGAAGGGGGCCTCTTCGGGCCAGCCGACGTAGCCATCGCCGATGCGCGCCTGGATGGTGCCGAAGCCGAGCCGGTCGAGATCCGTGCGGGCCCGCTGTCCGAGGGGCTCGACGATCTCGATGGTCCAGACGCGGGCCCCCACGGCGGCCAGCACCGCCGCCTGGTAGCCGGAGCCGGTCCCGATCTCGAGGACCTTCTGCCCCGGCTCGACCTTCAGCGCCTCGGTCATGAAGGCCACGATGTAGGGCTGGGAGATGGTCTGGCGGAAGCCGATGGGCAGGGGCCGGTCGGCGTAGGCCTGGGACCGACGGCTCTCGGGCACGAACTCGTGGCGGGGGACCTCGCCCATGGCCTTCAGGACCGCGGGGTCGGTGATGCCGCGGGCCACGAGCTGGCGGTCGACCATCACGGCCCGCTCCTCGGCGGGTCCCGCCAGCGCCGCGAGCGACCACAGGACCAGGAGCATCGTCGTCCTCCCACGTCCATCCTACGGCCGCGACACCGGGATCTCGGCCGGAGTCTTGATGCCGTGCTGTCGGAAGGCCCGGCGCACGCGCTCGGTCACGTCGGTCCCGAAGGCCGTCTCGTAGCGACCGTCGAAGACGTAGGCCTTGGAGCTGAGCTTGACCGCGAAGCGGTCCCGGCCCTGCTCCACCGGGCCCTCGCGGACGACGATCACGACGGGCAGCTCCAGGTAGACGAAGTTGGAGGTCGCCGTGGCCTCGTAGACGATCTCCTTGGCCTTGCCCAGGTCCTGGTCGGCGCCGATCCAGAAGTCCCAGACGCACATCTGGTGCAGGGCCCCGGCGTTGGCCGAGGCCACGGCGTCGTTGAGGAAGCGGTGGTTGGGCACGCTGACGAGGTTGTCGTCGAGGGTCACCAGCCGCACCGTGCGCAGGCCGATCTCGACCACCTCGCCGTACTGCCCGTCGAAGGTGATGCGGTCGCCGACCTGGAAGGGCCGGTCGAAGAGCAGGATCAGGCCGGCCACCAGCGAGGCGAAGACGTCCTTGAAGGCGAAGCCCAGCGCCACCGCGATCGACCCCCCCGTGGCCAGGAGCAGCTCGTCGGTGAAGTGCAGCAGGCTGGTCGCCACCAGGACGGAGGCCCCGATGAGCAGCAGGAAGCGGCCGACGGCGCTCACCTGCTTCAGGGCCAGGCGCCACTCGGTGAAGCGCTCCCCGAGGGCGTCCATCGACCGGGTCAGCAGGCGGGTCGAGACCAGCGCCACCAGGATGATCAGCACCGCGTAGGGCAGGTTCTCCAGCACCAGGAGCTGGAAGAGCGCGTGGTGGCCGAGGTCCTCCATCAGATCCGACCCCGCAGGACGTGCTTCTGGCGCAGGAGCCGGTGGATGGGCGGTCTCCAGAGGGGCTTGACGTAGAGGGGGGCTCCGGCGCGGGCGACCGTCAGCACGCCCTCGGCCAGCAGGTGGCGGCAGGCGGACCGGACCCGGTCGACCGAGAGGTTGAGGACCTCGATCAGGGCCTGGGTCGGCAGGCCGTCGTGGGTGATCAGCGCCGCGAGCACGAAGAGATCGGTGGCGGTGAGGTCGTCGATCTGCTCCGTCGAGGGCAGGACCGGCAGGACGATGGACGCGGTGCCCGGCTGGCGGCCACGACGCAGGCTCTCCAGCCACAGGGCCTCGGCGACCTCGGGGTTGCCCTCGGCGAAGTCCGCCAGCAGGCGCCAGTAGGCCACGGTCGCCCGCTGGATGGCGAGGGCGGGGTCCGAGCCGAGGGTGCCCGCCTGGGACAGGGAGCCGTAGCTCGGCTCCAGCCCGGCGGCGCGGGTGCGCTCCTCCAGCCACGCGCACAACGACTCGGGCCGCACCGGCTCGAGCCTCAAGGTCGCCCGGAACACGCTGAGCGGGATCCGGTCCCGGACGCCGTGGAGGAAGTTCCAGGTGGGGCCGTGGCAGGTCACGACCCAGAAGTGGCGGCCGCCGGTCTCGCGCATGACCACCAGCACGTCGTAGAGCGACTGGAAGCCGCCGACCCGGCGCAGCAGGAGGCGCTGGAGGTCGTCGAGCAGGAAGACGGTCGGCGGCAGGACCTTCAGGGACTCGATGGCGGGCCGGATCTCGGAGGCGGCCGTGCCGCCGCAGGCCCGCGTCAGCCAGGCCACGGCCTCCTGGCCGGTCAGGTGGGTCTCCGGGGGGGTGAGCCGTCGCACGGGCGGGGCTCCCGGGAGGTGCTCGGCGACGTCGCGCAGGAAGTGGCCCTTGCCCGAGCCCCGGTCGCCGTGCACGGCGACGAGGCCCTGGTCGTGGTCGGACTGCCAGGCCGCGAACTGCTCGGCGAGACGAGCGAGGTCTCCCTCGCGCCCGCTCAGCGGCGCCTTGGCGGAGCGGACCTGGTCCAGGGCCGTGGCGGGGAGGGGGAGGTGGACCTCGCTGTCGGCCTCCCGCAGGTGGCGCCGGGCCAGCAGCGAGCCGATCCAGGACGTGCGCTCCCGACTGTCGAGGAGCCGCGCCAGCCAGCGGCCGGCCAGCCACAGGCCGCCGAGCGAGCCGCGGAACAGGCGCAGGGTGGCTCCACCGTCCTGGCGAGCGAGCCACGCCCCGAAGGCCACCGGCTCGGGGGTGGCCCGGACCTGGGCGGCGATGGCGGGCTCCCAGCGCCAGAGCAGGGCCAGGGCGACCAGGGCTCCGGCCAGGGTGCCACCGGACCGCACCACCTCGTCGAGGCGGACGGCCTGCAACACCTCGCCGACGGCCACCCCGAGCACCGCCAGGGCGGTGAGCCACAGGGTCACCCAGCGAGCGGTCAGCGCCCAGAGATCGCGGACCTCGGGGGTGGTGATGGTCAGGGCGGGGCGGCTCTGGTGGGGGGTCGCCACGGCGAGGTGGGCCACCTCCGGCGCGAGCTGGACCAGGCGCCTGGCGAGCAGCAGCCACACGACCAGGCGCAGCAGCGCCCAGCGGTCTCCGAGGGCTCCCAGCACCACCGCCAGCACCAGCACGTCGCCGGCGGTTACGGCGACGGGGGTGGCGACGGGCACCAGGTCGGCCAGGTCCGACCGGACGCGGTGGCCGACGCTGGCGCGGGCCTCCTGGAAGGCGGTCGCCAGCAGCCTGGGAACCCGGGGTCGGACGAGGACCCAGAGACCGAGGACGACCAGCACGCCGGTCAGGTTGGCGAGGAAGCTCTGCACCGCGCCGAGGTCCGAGGCCGCCTCGGTGGCATAGCCCCAGGCTCCGGTGCCCCGGCGGAGCAGGGCGGCGAGGTGGATCGGCACCTCCCGGACCTCCTGCTGCAGCTCCGGCAGCAGCTCGCGGGCCGCCTCGTCCCGCGCGCTGTGCGAGGCGAGGCGCTCCAGGCTGGCCCGCTCGGCGCGGGACCGCGCCAAGAGATCCAGGGCCCGCTCCAGGTCGGCCAGCTCCCTCTGGTGACGGTCCTCCAGGGCCTGCTCCAGCCCCGCGGCGCCGTGCTGCCACTCGCCGGCCAGCCCGGGTCCGGGATCGACGGCGCGGAAGTCCTCGAGGTCCGCCCGCTGCCGCCGGGCGGCTCCCCGCCAGACCAGCAGCGCGTCCTGGCGGTTGCCCACCTCGACCCGCACCGCCGCGACGAGGCCGCGGGCCTCCCGGTAGGCGGCGTCCAGGCTGCCGGGACGCTCGGGCGCCAGGGGAGGCAGGGCGCGAGCCGCTGCACTCTGGGCCCGGAGCACCTGGAGCCGCTGGGAGAGCGCCTCGCGGGCGGCCTGTGCCTGCTCGTGAGCCACCAGCGCCGTGGAGCGGGTGAGGGCCACCTGGTCCCGGAGCGTGGAGAGGCGTCGCTCCAGGGTGGCGTCGCGTCCGGTGGCCCCCGCCGCCTCGGCCCGGGCCTGGGCGTCCTCGGCGGCCTTGCGGGCCTCGTCGGCGCGCAGGGTCGCCTCGGCGTGCGACTGGGCCTGGCCGGCCGCCTGCTCCCGAGCCCGGGCGAGCACCGCTTCCGCGAGGTCCCACTCCAGCCGCGCCGCCTGGGTCTCCAGCGAGGGCGTCGCGGCCTCGGGATCCTCGGCCAGCTCCAGCGTCGAGCGGGCCCGAGCCGCCCGGGCCTCGAGCTCATCGAGGTCCTGGGTGTCCGGCTCGGGGGGGTGGGCGAGCAGCGCGGTCAGCTCGGCGATCCGGGCCTCGATGCGGGCGCGCTCGGCCGCCAGCTCGCGGGTGGCGCGCACCGACAACAGCCCGGTCGCCTCCTCGGCCCGCGCCTCGCTCAGCAGGGGCAGGACCGGTACCCAGAGCCGGGGGGCGTCCAGGCCGGCCTCGGCCGTGGTGGTGGCCCAGGTGTCGAGGGCGTCGGAGCCGGGCACTGTCCAGCGGGCGATCAGGGCCTCGGCGAGCGCGCCGTGAGCCGCCTCCAGCTCGCTGGCGGCCGCCACACGCCGCTGGGCGTCCTCGTCGTCGGGGGAGGTGGCCAGCAGCTCACGGGCGCTGGTGGCGGCCTGCTGCCGGGACCGGATCCAGGCGCCGAGGGCGTCGTCGGCGAGCTCCGGCCAGGCCGCGAGCCCCGCGGCGAGCCCACCGAGGAAGCGCAGGGCCAGGGCGTCTCGGGCGTCTTCGGCTTCGCAGGTGCGGGCCAGGGCCTCCTGGTGACGGGCGGCCTGTTGGGGTCGGAGATCGGCGGGGGGAGGGGACACGCGCTCCGCAGCACGGGCGGCGATGCCCGCCTCGACGTCTGCCCCCAGCACCACCAGCACCGCCGGATCGACGAGGGTGCGGTGGGACCACTCGGGCCAGGCACCCCGCCAGGGCCCGTCGCCGGCGAACCAGTCCAGGGCGGCGGCGGAGCGGGCCTCGGCGGCGAGCCGACGGGCCTCCAGCCCGGGCAGGGACTCCTGTTCCAGGGTCGCCGTCGCCGCCACCTCGGCCGGGGTCTCGGCAAGGACGGCGGGCGCTCCGAGCAGCGAGATCAGGACGAGGCCGAGCATCGAGGTGTCCAGGGTAGCAACAACCTCGGATTCCCGGCATCGGTACAGGCGCCATGGAGAATCCCCCCCTGCTCGTGGACTGGGCCGAGGCCGGCGCCCAGGTCCGGGTCCACGGACGCCGCCTCCACGTCGTGACCCGCGGGGACCCGACGCGGCCCGCCCTGTTGATCCTCCATGGCTTCCCCACCTGCTCCCTCGACTTCCGGCGCGTGCTTCCGCTGCTCGCGGAGCGCTTCTTCGTCGTCGTCCACGATCACCTGGGCTTCGGTCTCTCCGAGAAGCCGTCCGACTACTCCTACTCGCTGCTGGAGCAGGCGGAGCTGGCCCTGGCGCTCTGGTCGGAGCTGGGCGTGCGCTCCGGCCACCTGGTCGCCCACGACATGGGCACGAGCATCGCCACGGAGATCCTGGCTCGGCGGCAGCGGAGGCCCCTGGAGGTCGATCTGCGGTCGGTGGTGCTCTGCAACGGCAGCATGCGGCTCGACCTGGCACGGCTCACGTGGCCCCAGCTCGTGCTCAAGCACCCCCGCTGGGGGCCCTGGTTGGCGCGGGTCTCGACCGAGCGCTTCTTCATGCGGCGCCTCCGCAGGCTCTTCGGCGACGCGAGCAGCGTGGGCGACGAGGAGCTCCGCGCCGCCTGGGCGGCGATGGTGCACGGCGGTGGACGAGACTGCCTGCCCGCGGTCTCCACCTACCTGGACGAGCGGGTGCGCTTCCTGCCGCGCTGGTGGGACGCCCTGGGCCAACTCGACCTGCCCTGCCAGGTGCTCTGGGGGGACCGGGACCCGATCGCCGTGCCGGCCATCGCCGAGGCGGTCGCCGCCCAGGTCCCGGGGTCCGAGCTGCGCTGGCTGGAGGGCGTCGGTCACTATCCGATGCTGGAGGCCCCGGAGGCCTGGTCCTCCGCCGTCATAGACTTCTGCGAAGGGGTGTCAGAACCGGAGGATCCATGAGGTTCGAGGACTTCCTCGGTCGGTCGGGGCGGGAGCTCCGCCAAGCACTGGACGCCGGTCACCCCGTGCGCCCCGAGGACCTCGACGACAGCCGCTACCTCGGGGTCAGCGTCGGGCTGCCCCGCTGGATCGAGGCCCTGTCCTGGAAGACCTTCATCAAGACCTTCCACCGCGATCCGGACACCGGCGTGCTGCGGGGCTGGAACGTCCGGATCGAGCAGACCGGCTGGGAGGGCGAGCCGACCCCGAAGACCAGGCGCGGCGGACCCTTCACCTTCGGCCACTACCGGGTCGTGGGCGGGGAGGGGGCTCGCCGCCCGCCCCCGGCCGGTGCGCTGCTCCTCGACTATGGCCTCGGGGGCAACGCGCCCTGGGACGTCATGGGGGTCCTGCGGGACCCGATCGTGGCCCTGGAGCCGGGCTCGGCCGAGTGGCTGCTGGGGGGGAGCTGGGTCGACCTCGGGATCGGGAGCTTCTGGACGCCGGCCTGGTTCGTCCTGCGCCGGATCGGGATCCTCGATCATCTGGTGGAATCATCGTTCAAGACCGGGGCGCCTTGATCCGTTGCTGTTGGCGAACGGGAGGTGAGCGGTGGGTTGGTTGCTCTGGCTGGGACTGATGGTGCCGGTCACGGTGCTCGTGGTGGCCACCGTGCGCTGGTCCTGGAGCCTGCTGCGGAGCGCCCCCCCGGTGAGCGCACCCGAGCCCGAGGAGCAGCTCGCGCTGCTGGCGTCCTACGGGCAGGCCCTCGCCTTCGCCCGGAAGGCCGAACCCCACGACGGGGGCCCCCGGCAGCTCGAGCGCTGGGACGTCGGGGCCAGCAACGTCATCACCCTCGCCCTGCAGACCCGCTGTGGCCCGACCCGGGTGCGGGTGCAGGACCTGTCGGCCGGTGGGCTGGCGGCGGTGGTGCCGTCGGACTGCGAGCTGCGACCGGACGAGACCCTGGAGGCCTGGCTGGAGGTCGGAGGCCGGCGCTACGCCAGCGTGCGCATCCAGGTCCGCTACGTGGTCTACCCGCCTGTCGAGGAGAGCGGCCGGCGCGTCGGCTTCCGGATCGGTCCCGACGCCGGAGGCGCCGTGGGGCGGCTGCTGGACGTCTGCGCGGGACGGCCCGTGGCGGCCTGAGCGGCGAGCTCACTCCGCCGAGCGGTGCCCCAGCCCCACGATCAGCCGCCAGGTCGGCACCCCGACGCCGGGCATCAGGCCGAGGCCGGCGCCGACCCGAACGGGCACCCCCCGCACCGAGAGGTGGACAGAGCCCAGGGTCTCCAGGCCCGTCCCCCCGTCGGCCTGCAGGAAGCGCCCGGGGCGGTTCCTGGCCAGCAGCTCACCCGTGAGGCGGGGGCCGCGCTCCAGGCCGAAGGACACCGCCGCCCGCCAGACCAGCAGGCTGCTCAGCGTGAGCTCCCCCAGCTCGGTCTTCGGCATCCGCTGGTAGGCCGCGTTCAGGGCGATGTGCAGCCCTCGCCACTCGACGTCTGCCACGCCGCCGGCCTCGAGCCCGGGGCCGGCGTGGCCGAGCTGGTGGTCTGCGGCGCCCAGGGGCAGCGAGAGCCGGCCGTAAGTCGCGACGCCGTGGTGCTCGCCCTGCCAGAGCAGGACCTTGGCGTCCAGCTCCAGGTCTCCCAGCGCGGTGGTGCGCCGACCTTCGACGTCCGAGGCCGTCCACAACACAAGCGGCGCCAGGGCGCCGACCCGCAGCCGCCCGGTGCCCCAGGCCGCTCCGAGGTGGGCGACCGCGGCGTCGGTCACCAGTCCCACCACCTCCCCGTCGTCGTACTCGAAGAACAGCAGCCCGTGGGCCCAGCCCAGCTCGGCCGAGGCCGCGAAGCCGTCCAGCACAAGGCTGTCCTCGGTGGCCAGGGTGTGGCGTGCCTCCACGAGGGGGCGGTACTGGTCGGCGTCGAAGTCCGGCACGGTGTACCCGGTGTCCTCGGGCAGCCCCTGGGCCAGGGCGAGGCCGGTCAGCCACATCACCATCGCCGCCTCCGCACGAGCGCCAGGGCGCCCAGCAGCGCCAGCCAGACCTGCGGGGTACCGGAGCCGGCGGCGCAGGACGAGGTCCAGGCCCCGCCCCGGTAGGAGCCGCTGCGCGTCGCGATCGGCGGGCCGCTGTCCCCGGTCTCTCCGGTCTCCCCGGTCTCCCCGGTCTCCCCGGTCTCCCCGGTCTCCCCGGTCTCCCCGGTCTCTCCGGTCTCCCCGGTGTCCCCGGTGTCCCCTG
>CAZJHX010000030.1:51811-62337 GCA_964545715.1 uncultured Myxococcales bacterium | reverse complement strand
TGTCCCCGGTGTCCCCGGTGTCCCCGGTGTCCCCGGTGTCCCCGGTGTCCCCGGTGTCCCCGGTATCGCCCGTGTCGCCGGTATCGCTCGTGTCGCTCGTGTCGCCGGTGTCGCTGGTGTCGCTGGTGTCGTCCGTACCGACCCCAGTGTCGGAGGTCGCGCCAGTGCCCGTGTCGGAGGTCACAGCCGCGCCGGTGTCGGCAGAGCCTGTGTCGCCGGTGTCAGTCTTGTTCGATCGCCGGCCGCCGCCCGCGGGCGAGCACGCCACGACTGCAAATACTGAGATGAGTAGAACCAGTCTGAACATAGCGGCGCAATGTATGTGACGGACCGGCCGAAAACCACACAAATCTGCGGACATATGCCCTATGATGGGGGCATGCGCAGCGCTTTGATGGCCTTGCTGATTTCGGCGATGGTCTCGTGCGCGACAAACGCGGGGCGTCCCGGCAAGAGCCCTCCGCCGGTCGACGAATCGCTTGCAGACGCGCAGGCAGAGGAGCCGCCCGCAGGCGTGATGACCGTGTCGATCGCGCCGGCCGAGCCGCGGACGACGGACCCGCTGACGGCGGTGGTCAGCCTGCCGGACAGCGACGCCGGAATCACGTACCGCTGGACACGCAACGGATCCCTGATCGACGTCACCACGCCGGTGATGCTGCCCGAGGAGACCAGCCGAGGGGACGTCTTCGAGGTCCAGACCGCGACCTGGAGCGGGCTGAGCGCCACAGCACAGGTCAGCATCGCCAACTCGGAGCCCGCTGTGTCGGCCGTCTTCATCACGCCTGTGGACCCGATACCGGGGCAGCTGCTGTCCTGCGAAGCGGCGGGCGCCTTTGATCCCGATGACGACGCGGTGACCTTCAGCTTTGCGTGGACGGTTGACGGCGAGCCCGTCAACGGGCCGGACGGCAGCGTCTTCGGCGCCAACGAGCTGACGCGAGGCGACGTCGTCGTGTGCACGGTGACCCCGACAGACGGCGACTTGACCGGGGAGCCCGTGGCCAGCGAGCCGGTCGAGTTGGGCAATCGGCCGCCGAGCCTGGGCTCCGTGACCCTGTCTCCGGCGACAGGCAATACGCTGACCATCTTCGAGTGCGTCGCCGCCGATCCGCAGGATCCGGACGGCGACGCCGTGACTCTGACCTACGACTGGAGCGTCAACGGCGAGCAGACGGACGGTGCCGACACGCCGGTGTTTGCCGCCGAGCAGCTGGCCCGCGGGGATGTGCTGGTGTGCACGGTCACCCCGAGCGACGGTGACATGCTCGGCGACGCGGTCAGCAGCGCGGGCGCCGTCATCGCCAATACGCCGCCGGCGGTCGGATCCGTGCTGGTGTTGGGCGACGATCCGGCCGCGCTGACGTGTGAGGCCTACGATGTCGTGGACCCGGATGACGACGAGACGTCCGTGGCGATCACGTGGCTGGTCAACGGGGTCGAGGTCGAGACCGTGGACGCCGCCGCGTTGAAAAAGGGCGACGTCGTCAGCTGCTCGGCCGTTGCCAGCGACGCCGACGGCCCCGGCGAGCCGACCTTCTCCAAAAACAGCGTGCATGTGGGCAATCACGCGCCGGGTGCGCCCGAGGTCGCCATCGAGCCGGCCGTGGCGGAGGCAGGCGAGCCGCTGACATGCTCGATCGCCGCGCCCGCCGTCGACCAGGACGACGATCCGCTGACGTACGAGCTGGTGTGGTACGCCACCGACATCGCGGCCGACCCACTCGAGGCCGGCGAGCCTGAGTTTGCCGGCGCCGACCTGCCGCCGGACGTGACCCAGGACGCTCAAACGTGGTCGTGCGCGGCCACTGCCTTTGACGGGGAGGAGCATGGACCGCCCGGCGTTGCGACCGTGGAGATCACCGAGCCGGCGCCGCTGTGCGAGACCATGGAGGACTACACCCAGCAGGTCTGGCCCAGCGGGTCGGCAGGCTCAAAATGCGTGAACTCAAAGGGGAAGACGCTTCCGAAGTCCGGCCCGGGCGCTGCCACGTGGTTCAACTACGGCGGGTGCGGCAGCTGGAAGACGTTTCCCGCGATCCCCGATGTCCTACATCGCCTGCGGGCCACCGGCGACAGCTGCGGTGGGTGCATGCTGTGGCATGTCGGGTTCCATATTCAGGAGGACTTCGGTGCCGGCTGGGAGACTGTCGAGACCCACGATCCACCCGACAAGAAGGGCATGAAGTACGAGATCCTCTACACGCCAAAGACTGACGAGTTTCGTATCCAGGCTCTTGGCGGCTTCTATATAAAGGTGTACCTCTGCCCTGAATAGGAGAGGTGCTGTATGTCGTCACGTCAGTTGATTCTGTGGGTGGTAGCGCTCGGGCTGTGCGCGGGCTGCAATCGTCACTGCCAGGTCCAGCGCGCCGAGCGGATCGGTGACCGCGATGGCGACCGGCGCATGACGCCGCGCCGGTACTTGTTTGGGGACTGCCCGGCAGACAAGCAGGGGCCCGCGCTGGACGCATACGAAGCGGGCTACTCGGCTGCCCTGCGGGCGGCCTGCTCTGAGGACGCGGCGCGCCAGATCGGCGCGCGGCAGGCCGATCGGCTCGCCGCCCCGGCGATCGCCACGCTGCACAACTGCCCACCGTCGATGAAGGACGCCGCCATCGCGGCGCTGCGGGCCGGCTTCTCGGGCCAGATGGCGCGTAACTGCACCTATGAGCGGGGTCGCGCGGCCGGCGTGGCGGCGGGCAAGCGCCTGGGCAACGAGACCACCACCCACTTTGACATCTGCCCACCGCAGGTCCGCGGCGACGCGCTTCAGGGTTATGCCGACGGCTACCTGGCCGGGGCGCGCGGGCCGTGCTCGAGAAAGAGCGGCTACAACGCCGGCCTCCAAACCGGGCGGCAGATGCGCCCCATGGCCGCCGCGCAGGCGCGCTTTCGACGCTGTCCGGCCCCCCTGCGCGCGGAGCTGCAGCAGGGCATCCTCACCGGCTATCGGGCGGGTGTCCGCCCGCGGTGCAACGTCGAGACCGGCCGAAAGCTGGGCTTCGGCCGCGGCAAGGCGCTGCAACCCAAGAACCTGAGCGCCTTTGACGTGTGCCCGCCGGACATGCGCGCGCAGGCGGTCAGCGGATATCGGCAGGGTTGGACCAACGGCGTGCGCAACGCGTGCAGCTTCGAGGCCGGCTTTGCGCAGGGCAAGCACGACGGAGCGGAGGTCCGCCCGCAGTCGGTCGAGCCGTTTGTGGCGTGCCCGAACCAGCTGCGCCCCACGGCGATCAACGGCTACCGCCAAGGGTACAAGGATGGCCTCGCGGCGTTCTGCGCGACAGGCAACGCGTACGCGATGGGTCGCGCGGCCGGGGCTGCCCGCAACGCCAACGGCAGCGAGCAGCTGAGGGTGTGTCCCCAGCGCCTGCGTGCGGCGGCGCTGCGCGCGTTCTGGCGCGGCCATCGCGAGACGTATGGCGGCGTGTGCACCATCAAACAGGCCACCGCGTTGGGCATGCGTCGAGCGGCCCGCAAGCTGCCGATCAACCCGCCGCCGCCGGTCCTGAGCGCCTGCCCGCCGGGCGCCCGAGGAGCCGCGCTGGCGGCCTACCGCAACGGGTATGCCGAGTTCGGCCGCGTAGGCGTGTGCCGGGCGGACGTCGCGACGGACATCGGCTTCTCGGACGGGCGCGCCGGCATGCGAAAGAACACAAAGCGCTTCATGTCGTGCGCCCAGATCGCGCGGCGTGAGGCAGTCACCGCGTACAACCGCGGCTATGCGCGCGGCGTCACGTCGCAGCCGCGGGTGATCGCGTGCCGCACGGGGGCGTTTGGCAAGGTCTATCAGGGCGTGGGTCGCACAGCGGCAAAGGCTCGAAAGCGGGCGGCGCGCGCGTGCGCACGGGCGGGAAAGGCCTTCTTCTGCGACAAGTTCGCATGCACGGCGCCCTGGTCCGTTCCCGGCGCACCAACGCCGGTATTCAGCTGCACAAGCCAGGCCTTCATGAGCCGCTACACCGCGATGGGCACCAGTCGAAAATCGGCGGCGGCCGCTGCGATGAACCAGTGCGCGCGCCAGAACGCCCGGATGCACTGCAGCATCATGAGCTGCGCCTCCCGCCCTATTCGTTAGACCTGCCCCCACCACAGCCCCAATCGGCCGACGACTGGGACCCGGGCGGAGATGCTGACGCGGCTGGGCCTCATACCCAGCTTGCGCATCATTCGGCGACTCGACTTGTTGTGCAACAGCACCCGGGTACGCAGCGCGCCACGCGTGTGCGGGCGCGCTCGGACCAGCGCGGCCAGCGTGTGCAGCGCCAGGCTCTGACCGCGACGGGACGCGGCCACATATACGCCGGACTCGATCAGGTCGTCTCCACGTGAGCGTAGACACCAGTAGGCCTGGGCGCCGCCGGTCGCGTCTTCGGCGACCGCGATCTGATCGACGACGATGGTGTGCACGCCCTTGAACTCGGAGTTCAGCGCCTGCATCCGCGGCGACAGGGCCGCGAGGTCCGTGGGGCCCGAGACGACTCTAAAGGTCAGGTCCGCCGGCGGGTTGTCCGGCAGGTGCAGCTTCTCGATCTCGACCCGATAGCCGATCGTGATGGCGTGCGTCAGGCGTCTCACGGAGGGCTGAATAGCCCGTCGCCAAAGCTGACGCCAACGGCAACGCACCAGACGCTGATCCCGTCGATGTCGTCCAGCGATTTACCGTCGGGCACGCTCAGCTCCAGCATGTCGTCCGTGTAGCCGATCGGGAAGTTGTACAGCTGCCCCGAGACCGAGAAGCCGCTGTTGTAGTTGCCGCCTTTGGCCGCATACACCTGCACGTCGATGCCGCCTCCGTCGAAGTAGAAGCTGTCCACTGCGATGGTGCAGTCGTCGATGATCGTGGCGGTGCCCATGACCCCGTGGAACTTCTTGGACAGCGTGGCCGTCCAGCCGATCTTGGGGCTGGTCTCGCCGCAGCCGGGCTCGGGTTCGGGGTCCGGCGGCGCCGCAAACAGGCCGTCGCCAAAGCTGACGCCAACCGCCACGCACCAAACGCTGATCCCGTCCACGTCGTCCAGGGTCTTGCCCTCCGGCACTTTGAGGATCAGCGTGTCGTCCTCGTAGCCTTCGGGAAAGTTGTACAGCTGGTCCGAGACCGGGAAGCCGGCCCCGTAGTTGCCCCCCGTGCCCGCATAGACCTTGATGTCGATGCCGTTGCCGTCAAAGCCGAAGCCGGTCACCTCGATCGTGCAGTCGTCGATGACCGTCGCGGTGCCCACGACGCCGTGGAACTTGGTGGAGAGGGTCGTCGTCCAGCCCACCTTCTCGTGCGTGGCGCCACACTCAGGACCGGGCTCCTCGGGCTCGATCGGCGGATCCGGCGGCGGATCCGGGTCCGGCGTCTTGGACGTGTTCACGAAGGCCGCCAGGTTCTTGACCTCCTCGTCGGTGAGGCGATCGCCACCCCAGAACGGCATGATGCCGCCGGTCAGCCCGTCGTATACCGGGCTGTCGGTCAGGCCGCTGGTGCGCACCCGGGTCACGATATAGGACTCGGGCAGCCCCACGCCGGCCAGCGGCGGCCCCCGAAT
This sequence comes from uncultured Myxococcales bacterium, assembly GCA_964545715.1. Lineage (GTDB taxonomy): Bacteria > Myxococcota_A > UBA9042 > CAZJHX01. The sequence goes on along the minus strand of CAZJHX010000030.1, from coordinate 56,800 downwards.
CGTCCCGACCGCGTCCGTCCCGTGGCACATCACGCACGCCATGTTGAACAGCGCCTGACCGGCGGCCGGATCGCCCCCAGTCGGCGGCTCCGGCGGGTCCACGATGCTGAACACCACCGGCGGGGCCTCCCCCTCTTCAGCCAGCTCGTCCAGCCACTGATAAAGCGCCAGCCAATGGGGGTCCTTGTCGCTCCACGTGGGCGCGTTCATCCACTCCGCCCGACAGCTGTTGACCGCGTCCAGCATGTTGGTCAGCTGGCCGTTTTTGTAGCTGGGCCGCTTCGTGGCGTCGCCCAGCCGGTGACCGACGCGCCGCACCCCGTCCTCGGACGGCTCGTCCAGCGCGTGGCAGGTGTTGCACGCAAACGAGTTCCCCTCCGGATCGGTGGTCGTATAGACCATCATGCCGTCGGTCATGGCCGCGGCGCAGAGATCCTCGTTCTTGCACATCCAGGTGCCGGCGTCGCAGCTGTCCTCGGTGCAGGCGTTGCCGTCATCGCAGTTCATCGCGGGGCCCGCAAAGCAGCCCGACGCGGGGTCGCACATCTCCGAGCCGTTGCACGGGTTGCCGTCCGAGCACTCCAGCGCCTCACCGTCCACGCACCCCGAGGCCGGATCGCACGTCTCCTGCCCGTTGCAGGCGTTCCAGTCGTCGCACACCAGCGGCGCGCCCCCGAGGCACCCGGCTTTGGCGTTGCAGATCTCGACACCGTTGCACACGTTGCCGTCGTCGCACGGAACCACCTCATACGCGCAGCCGTCCGCGGCGGAGCAGGAGTCGACCGTACACGCGTCATCGTCGTCACAACTGACGATGCTGAAGACGCACGCGCCGTCCTGGCAGGCCTCCTCGGTGCACGCGTTGCCGTCATCGCACTGCAGCGCCACATTGGAGCAATCGCCCGTGGCCCCATCGCATGAGTCCGTGGTGCAGGGGTTGCCGTCGTCGCAGCTCACCGCCGCGGTGGTCACGCAGTTGGACGCCACACACGTCTCGGCGCCGTTGCACGGATTGCCGTCGTCGCAGTCGGCCCCCGTCGAGCAGCAGCCCGCCGGCGGTTGGCCGTCCACGCAGCCAAGAACGGCGTCGCACGACTCGGTGCCCGTACACTCCAGGCCGTCATCGCACTGCAGCGCCTCACCCGGCGTGCAGCCGGCGGCGGCGTCGCAGGCCTCCAGTCCGTTGCAGACGTCGCCGTCATCACACGCCGGCGGCGCACCGAGCACGCACCCGGCCGCAGCCTGGCAGGTCTCCGTACCGTTGCACGCGTTGCCGTCGTCGCATGATGGCGCTGTCCCGTCCACGCACCCCGCGGCGGGATCGCAGAGCTCGACACCGTTGCACGCGTTGGCGTCATCGCAGATCAGCGCCGCACCACTGATGCAACCGGACGCCGGATCGCAGCTCTCGGCCCCGTTGCACGGGTTGCCGTCATCGCATTGGGGCGGCGGATTCACCTGGCAGCTGTGCGTACCCATGTTGCAGAAGCCGATGCCGTTGCAGGCGTTGCCGTCTTCACAGTCGCTGTTCTCGGTGCAGCAGCCGTCCGGCGTGTCGCCCGACACGCACCCAGTGGCCGCATCACACGTCTCCTGACCGTTGCAGCTCAGGCCGTCGTCGCAGCTCAGCGGCGTACCCTCCACGCACCCGGACGCCGAATCACAGGACTCCACGCCGTTGCACGCGTCGTCGTCGCCACAGGCCAGCGGCTCGCCGGGCATGCAGCCCATAACCGTGTCGCAGTGCTCCTCGCCGTTGCACGGGTCGTCGTCCCCACACTCCAGCGCGACGCCGTCGACACACCCGGACGCCGGATCGCAGGACTCCGTGCCGTTGCACAGGTCGCCGTCGGAGCAATCCCGCGGCGCGCCCGCCACGCACACGCCCTGTGCGCACGAGTCGGCCTCGGTGCACGCGTTGCCGTCATCGCACGTGGTGCCGCCGGGCGCCGCCGGATACAGGCACGCGCCGTCCTCTGAGCACGCCGCACCTTCAGCCGTCTGACACGGACCGGGCGAGTCGCACGAGCAACTGACGGGCGGGGGCTCTACCACGGATGTATCCGCGGTCGGGACGGGCGTGGGCTCGTCATCCGAGCAGCCGCACGCCAAGACAAACAAGAGCGCCGCAGCCACTCTGCAAAAGACCGAAACCTGCATGGATATGCCTCCGCCGAACAGGGTCCCGCTCCGCCCGGGTCAATGTCAAACGGCCGACGCATGCCCGACCGTGCACCGGTGCTAAACTACCGCCCGTGAGCAGGGTCGACGAGGAACAGCTGACGACGATCTGGGAGGCGCGCGGCATCACGCCGGACACCCTGATCGTAGATGGTGACGGCACGATCGCCGACGACCCGCCGCGCACCACAAGCCACCTGGCCCTGCCGCGCATCGCCGTCGGTGAGCCGAATCCGCAGCTGAGCCTGGGTGACACTCTGGGGCAAGGCGGGATGGGCATCGTCCGGTCGGCCGTGCAGGTGCCTCTGGCGCGCGACGTCGCCGTCAAGGCCATGCATCCAAACGCCGGCGACAAGGCCGCGCTTGGCCTGGTGCGCGAGGCGCGGATCACGGGCGGCCTGGAGCACCCCAACGTGGTGCCCGTGCACGCCATCGGTCTGGATGAGAACGGCCAGCCGATGATCATCATGAAGCGTATCGAGGGCCGCGCCTGGTCGGACCTGATCGACGACCCCGGGCTGTACCCGTCGCAGCAGGCGGACCACACCGCCCTGGACCACCATCTGGACGTGCTGCTGGACGTCTGCAACGCCGTCTCGTTTGCCCACAGCCGCGGCATCGTGCACCGCGACCTGAAGCCGGACAACGTAATGATCGGCGCGTTTGGCGAGGTCTACGTGCTGGATTGGGCGCTGGCGGTCTCGGTCAACGACGCGCACGGCGACCTGATGCCGGCGGCGCGCGACATCTGCCGGGTAGCCGGTACGCCCGCGTATATGGCGCCGGAGATGGCGTCCGCGGAGGGCGCCGTGATCGGCCCACGCTCGGACATCTATCTGTTGGGCGCGACGCTGCACCATCTGTTGACCGGCAAGCCGCGACACTCCGGCAAAGACGTACGCCAGGCGCTGATCACCGCATATGCTTCGGAGCCGGCCGAGTATGGCGATGACGTCCCGGCGGGCCTGGGCGAGGTGGCCAATAAGGCTGCGCACCGGGACCCGGAGCAGCGCTATGAGTCCGCGGAGGCGTTCAAGCAGGCGATTCTGCGGTACCGGCGCCAACAGAGCTCGCGTGAGCTGGCCTCCGATGCCTCCGCTCGACTGGAGCTCCTGAGAAAAGCCGTACGCCACCCCGCCCAGCACGAGCTGAACGAGGTGCGCGCGGCCTTCAGTGAGTGCCGCTTCGCCTATCAAAAGGCCCTGAGCACGTGGCCCGACAACGCCCGCAGCAGCCACGAGCTTAGCCAGGCGCTGCAGCTGATGGTCTGGATCGAGCTGAACGCCGGCAACCCAGGCGCCGCGGCGACCGTTATGGCCGAGCTGGAGGACCCGCCGCCGGAGCTGGCCGACAAGCTCAATGCCGAGATCGCCCGCGTGGCGGACCTCGAGCGCCTCGGCTACGACATGGACCTGCAGGTCGGACGCCGCACACGCGCCTTCGCGATGCTGGTCATCGGCGTCCTCTTCTCGGTGGCGCCGATGCTCATGGGGTACGCGGTGCGCAACGGCTACGCCGACTTCGACCTGACGGCGTTCGCGCTGATCTCCACCCTGTTCGTTGGAGTCATCGAGGGGCTGCGCCGGTGGGCGAAAGACACGCTGAGCACCACGCGCGTGAATCGGCAGCTGGTTCACACCGCGCAGGTGCTGGCGGGCGTAGGACTGCTGCTGCCGGCCGCCGGGCTTTTGCGCGGATGGAGCGGCGCGGAGACCATCCTGCTGCTGCTGCTGGCCATCGCGATCATCCAGGCGATGGTGGCGGTGACGATCGACCGGAAGCTGACCGCCGCCGTCGGCATCACCTTGATCTGCTTCTTTGTCGGGGCCGCCCGCATCGACCTGATCTTCGAGCTGCTGGCGATCAATAACCTGGGCTGCGCGCTGGTCATCGCCTGGGTCTGGCGCCCGGACACACTTCTGCCTCCGCCGGCCTTAAAGTAACCCTTGCCGGTTCGCCCCGGTGTGGGCACCCTACCGCGATGCTTGCAGCGCTCGCCACGATGGTCCTGGCGCAGGCGGGACCCATCCAGACACAGATCGACGCCGCCGAGGCCGGGTCCACGGTGACGCTGACCGCCGGCTCTCATCAGGAGGATCTCGTCCTCAAAGCCGGCGTGTCTCTGGCCGGAGCAGGCACCAACGCCACCACCCTGTTCGGCACCATCACTGCGCCGGACGGCGTGGCGGTGACGCTCTCGGACATCACCCTCGACGGCACGCTCTCACCCGCCGGCAGCACAGCGCTCAGCGCAGGTAGCGGGGGCGGCGCGATCGACCGGGTCAGGGTCCAGGGCTTTGCCACAGCGATCAGCGTCACCGGCAACACGGCGGCGCTGGTGCTGGACAGGGTCCGCATCGACGGCGGCGGGCTCGGGCTGCAGGTGCACAGCGGCTTGGTGCACGTGACCAACGCTATCCTCGTCCACCAGGACGCAGCGTCGGTTCGCGTCACCGGCGGCGATGTCACGCTGGACCACGTGCTGGCCCTGGGCGCCGGCTTTGGCGACCCCAGCGGCGCGGGCGTCTGGGCCGACGTGCCGGTGACCGTGCGCAACAGCATCGTCGTCTCAAACAACGCCGGGCTGCGCTGCGGATCGGGCTGCACGTCGCTGAGCAACCTGGTGTGGGGCAACGGCGTCGACTATGCCGGGCTGGCGAGCGCCGACGTCTCCGATGTCGCGCTGGATCCTCTGCTGACGTCGGCCGCGGAGGGCATCTTTACGCTGCAGGCGGCGTCGCCCCCGGGGGCATGGGGGGCCCCCGCGGGAGGGGGGGCCCCCCCCGTTGGCCACCAGGCCCCCCCCCC
>CAZJHX010000030.1:38773-51801 GCA_964545715.1 uncultured Myxococcales bacterium | reverse complement strand
GGGGGGGGGTGTTCTTTTTTGGGCGGGGGGGGGGGGCGCGGGGGGGCTTGGGGGGCCCCCCGGCGGTAGCGGTCGACCACGACTTTGCCAACCTGACGCGCCCGCAGGGGGACGGCCCCGACATCGGCCCACACGAGCTGCCGGTTGCGCCGCCGGCGGCGTGGACACTGACGATCACCGAGGTGATGGCCAACCCGCTGGACGAGAAGACCGGCGAGTATGTGGAGCTGCTCAACTTCGGGGAGTCGGCGGTCGACGCGGCGGGTCTGCAGATCGACGACGGCGACTCCACCGACCTGCTCACCGGCTTTGGGGGCGGGGCCACCACCATCGCGCCGGGGGGCTACGCGCTGATCGTGGATCCCCAGTGGATCGCGGCCGCGTACAGCGTTCCGCCGGGCGTCGTGCTGCTGACCGTGGCATCGACCGCGACCATCGGCAGCGGGCTCTCCAACTCCGATCCGCTGACGCTGTCGGAGCCGGGCGAGGCGCTGGTCATCTCGACCTACTCGCACCCGTTCAACCCGGGCAACGGCGTCTCGGTAGAGCTGGAGGACGCGGGACTCGGGGATGCGGACGGCAACTGGCTGGCGTCACCGTGCGGGCGCTCACCCGGGGACGAAAACTGCGCCTCACAGCCGCCACCTGCGCCGGTCGAGTATCTCTTAGCGGTGACCGAGGTGATGGCCAACCCGCTGGACGAGGGCACCGGGGAGTTTGTCGAGCTGTACAACTACGGCGAGGTCGCCGTCGACGTCGGTGGCCTGACCGTCGCGGACGACGATGCCGACGACCTGATCGCCGGCTGGGCGGGCGGCGGCACGGTCCTGGAGGCCGGCCAATACGCCGTGGTGCTGGACCCCGATTACGCTGGGGATTACGCGATTGGCCCCGACACGCTCATGCTCACGATCGCGTCGACAACGCGCATCGGCAACGGCCTGAGCACCACGGATCCCATCGTGCTGATGAGCGCGGGCAGCCCCGTCGACTCGTTCAGTCACCCGTTCAATCCCGGCAACGGCGTGTCGGTCGAGCGCACCGAGCCGACGGCGGCGGACGTGGCCGCAAGCTGGGCGTCCTCTGCGTGCGCCGCCGGACAGTCGGTCGGCGCCGGACCCTGCACGGTGGCGCCACCGCCGGAGAACGTGACGCTGGTGCTGACGGAGGTGATGGCCAACCCGATCGAGGAAGACCAGGCGGAGTTCATCGAGATCTTCAACGCCGGCGCGGAGGCGGTCGACCTGGCCGGCTTCCGGATCTCCGACGGTGACGCCGAAGAGCCGCTGCAGGCGCTGGAGGTTGGCGGCGCGACGGTGCTCGATGCGGGAAAGTGGGCGCTGATTCTAGACGCCGAATACGCCGACAACTATGTGCTGCCGGCGGGCACGCTGCTGCTGCGCACGCCGGACACGACCATCGGCAGCGGGCTGGCGACGACCGACCCGATCACGCTGCACGCCCCCAACGGCGGCGCGGCGCTGGACTCGTTCGCGTTTCCGTTCAACCCCGGCAACGGCATCTCGGCCGAGCGCCTGGACCCGTCCGCGCCGGACGGACCGGGGGCCTGGATCGCGACACCGTGCACCGCGACGCCGGGCGAGGCCGGATGCGCCCAGCCCCCGCCGCCGCCCATCGACCCCGGCGACGTGGACGTGGTGCTTACGGAGATCATGTCCAACCCGCTGGACGAGTCCACAGGTGAATACGTGGAGCTGTACAACGCGGCCACCGATCCGGTCGACCTGGCGGGCTGGGTGCTATCGGACGGCGACGCTCAAGACACGATTACAGGCTGGCCGGGGGGCGGCACGGTGCTCAATCCCGGCGCGTACGCGGTGGTCCTGGACAAGGACTTTGCCGGCGAGTACACGCTGCCGGGCGAGGCGCTCCTGCTGACCGTGGGCAACAGCAAGCTGGGCAACGGCGTGAGCACGACGGACCCGGTCCAGCTCAGGCTGCCGGACGGCGTGACGGTGGTGAGCTCGTTCTCGTTTCCGTTCAACCCGGGCAATGGGAAGTCGGTGGAGCGCACCGCCAACGATGCGCCGGATGTGGGCACGAGCTGGGTGACATCGCCGTGCCTGCAGGCGCTCGGCGCGACCCATGACTACCACTCGCCGGGCCAGGACAACTGCGCCGGGGCGCCGGAAGAGGAGCCTGAGCCCGGCGGCGATCCCCCGCTGGGCGGCTGCGGCATGGTGATCACGGAGCTGATGTACGACGCCGGGGCGGTGACGGACTCCAAGGGCGAGTGGGTGGAGCTGCACAACGCGACGGGCGAGGCGGTCGATCTGCAAGGCTGGACGCTGCGCGACTTCGGCACGAACAACCATCAGATCGCGGTGCCCTTGCCGGTGCCCGCGGAGGGGTGGGTGGTGCTGTGCAAGAACGAGGACCCGGCGGTGAACGGCGGTCTGGCGTGCGATTACCAGTACAGCTCGTTCACGCTGAGCAACACGGCCGACTCGGTCGTGCTGGAGACGCCTTCCGGCGCGCTGGCGGACAAGGTGAGCTACCAGGGATCGGCGCCGTGGCCGGATGTGCCGTCGGGGACGTCGATTCAGCTGGTCGACGCATGCGGCGAAAACGACGCTCCGGGCGGCTGGGTACCGGCTACGACGGGTTACGGCGAGGGGGATCAGGGCACGCCGGGTGCGCCAAACGTCGTGCCGCAGCTCTTTGTGTTGGACCCGGCGGTGGCCGACGTTCAGGACGCTGCGCTGGGAGCGTCGCTGCGGTTTGCGCCGTATGACGACATCGAGGATCACCTGCTGGCGACGCTGGCCGGTGCGACCAGCCAGGTGCGGATCGCCGTGTACAACATGCGGCTGGACAGCGTGGTGGACGTGCTGGCGGCGCTGGTCGCGGGGGGTGTGGACGTGGAGGTGCTGCTGGACTACGACGTGCAGCAGCTGGCGTTCAACGACATGGACGACAAGCTGGTGGCGGCGGGCGTACCGGTGACGCTGGTGGACAACGACGCAACGGCCTTTGCCAGCATGCACGTCAAGTGGGCGGTGATCGACCAGACGACGGTTGTGACAGGGTCGGCCAACTGGACCAGCACGGCGTTTTCAGCCAACGACGAGGTGCTGTTGACGGTGACGGACCCGGCGCTGGCCGCGCGGTATTTGACCGAGTGGGACGAGCTGAAAGCCGGCGGCGAGCAGACCCCGAGCGCCCCCTATGCAGGGGAGCCGCTGCAGGCGCTGATGGGCCCGGACGACGACCTGGCGGGGACCGTGGTCTCGGCCATCGCCGGGGCGCAGTCGCGCGTGCTGGTGGCCATGTTCGAGTTCAAGCATCCCGCGCTTTTGCAGGCGCTCGCCGACGCCAAAGCGACCGGCGTGGCCGTGGCCTGTGTGATGAGCCAGTTCAACGCGGACCCGGTGGACGTCGCCTTGTTGGAGAACGCCGGCGTGACCGTGCTGCTCGCTGATCCAGCCGCCGCGTTTGTCGACATGCACCTGAAGATGGCCGTGATCGATGGTCAGACCGTGCTGGCCGGCTCGTTCAACTGGACCCAGACCGGCGCCAACGACAGCGACGAGAACCTGGTGGTCATCGAGAGTGCCGGGCTGGCGGCGCGAACGGAGGGGCGCTACGCGGACCTGCTGAACACGTACGGGCCGGCAGACATCGCCGCGATCGGGCTGGAGACCGGCGATCAGGCGGTCACGTTCACGGTGGACAACCTGACCCTGGAGCCCGGCGCGACGCTGGAGATCGTGTCGATCGGCCCGGGCGCCTTTGACCCGCCGATGGTCGTGCCCCAGGCGGGGCTGACGGTCAGCCTGCCCGCGGGCACGCACCTGGAGTACCGCTATCGCGCGGTCGGCGCGCAGGGCGAGGTCGTGACCGAGGGCGGGCTGCGTCATACGTTTACGGTGCCGTACGCCACCGGCCCGTTTGTGATCTCCGACGTCTACCGGCCCTAGGAGTCCTCGGGAAAAGTCGCACAGAGCCGGCGCGGCGAGACCGCGGCCAGATTGGCCGAAGGCCCCGAAGGGCGGGCTGGTGGCCCGTTCGAGGGGCCTGAGGCCCAAGCTGGCCCGGTATCGTCGTGGCGGCTCATGCGAGTTTTCCCGAGGACTCCTAGCCCGCTAAGTGATAGGCCGCGTCATCGCCAGATCGAAGTAGGCGTGGATGCCGGCTTCGGCCAGCTCGCGAATGAACGGCTGGGGCGCCAGGCAAGCCTCGGGCGCGAAGACCCCGCCGCCCTCGCTGACCAGCTCACCGCGCGCGACCATCAGCGTGCCGGCGGCCAACGACAGCCCGGTGGCGTCGCGCATCTGGCCGGTGCCGCAGCACAGGTGGTGCACGTCCTGACCGTCCTTTTTGCCCCAAACGTCCAAGCGGACGGCGCCCTCGGCGGGTGCAGCGTCGGGCTTGCTGATCCAGCGCTCGGCTTTCAGCAGCCCCCTGACCGCCAGCTCAACGAGGCGCCGCGAGCGGAACAGGCCCAGGCGCGCCGGCTGCACGAACAGGTGCGCACCGCGGCCGTAGCCCATGAAGAAGGTCACGTCGCGCACGCCCGGAAAGTACTTGGGAATGGTCACGGGCTCGGCGTGCCCCATGTTCCAAAGTCGGATGGGCCCGAAGTGCGGAAACTCGACCACCCGCGAGCGCGAGCACGCTTGGATATCCACCGCCGCGCCGCCCTGCCAGGACGCGACCGGGCCGGTCATGATGTGCAGCATGTGACGGATCACGGCCTCGCCGCCGCCCGCGTCCAAGGGCTGGTAGACGGAGACCTCGACCCGCTCGACCGAGTCCAGCTTGTCGGCCAGGTAGCGCACGCCCACGTTTGTGAACCCGGGGCTGGTGCCCAGGCCGCTGAGGACCACGCAGCCCTTTTCGCGGGCCGCGCCGTCGTAGTTGGCAAAGATCTCCTCGGTGGCATCCCACTCGTCGCAGACGCTGGTGTAGTGCGTGCCGGACTCCACAGCGGCGGCCACCAGGCGCGGCTCAAACTTGAAGAACGGCCCGATAGCGGAGGCGGCGATGTCGTGGTTCGCCATCACCGCGACCAGACCGCCATGGTCCATCGCGTCGACGACCCGTGACATCACCTTGGGACCACTGCCCCGCAGCTGCGCCGCGACTCGCTCGGCGCCGACGGGATCCCGATCGGCGACGGTGATCAACGAGACATCGTCCGCCTCAGCGAGACGCTCTACTGCACGGCTGCCGACGTCGCCGGCGCCCCCAAAAACCACGATTCGCGCGCCACTGCCCATAGTGGCGGATTCTAGCAAGCCAGTGGCGATGGAAACTGAGACCGAGGTCAACCCGCCGACCGAGCGGCCGATGTCCTGGATCGGGATTCGGCGCTGCGTTATCGTCCCTCCGTGGTCCGAATCGCAGCCATCGCGCTCATCGTGTCGTTCGCCGCGCCCGCCCAGGCGGACGATGCACGGCGCCGTCAAGCGGACGCGCTGGTCACCGAGGGCGTGGAGCTTGGACGCCATGGCAAGTTCGAGCTGGCGATCGAACGCTTTCGGGAGGCCGAGCGTGCTTTTCCGCGCGCCATTCACGCGTGCAACATCGGGCTGGCCTATCGGCTGTGGAAGCGCTACCCGCAGGCCTATCGGTATCTGCGCCGCTGCCAGTCGCTTGCCACCGAGAAGCTCCCCTCGTGGGTCCGCCGAGAGGAGAAGGGCGTGCTCAAGCGGCTGCGGCGCGGCAAATACGCGCCGGTGGCCGTCCACGTGGCCCCGGCGGGCGCCATGCTGAGCCTGGCGACCCTCTTTGGCCCGGACGAACGCCTCGCCGCGCCGGTGACGCTGTGGCTGCCACATGGGAGCCATGAGCTGGTCGCGACGCTGGCCGGCCATGAGACGCTTACCCACGAGGTGTCGGTGGCCAACTCCGAGCCGATGCGACTGGACCTGACATTGGCCCGCCGCACCGTGCTGACCGCCAAGCCTGTCGTGGAGAAGCCGGCCACGCCGCCGGCCGAGAAGCCCGCGCCGATCGAGCCTGCGCCCGTCTCGCCTCCGCCCAGCGACACCCCGATCGCGGGCTGGGCAACGCTCGGCTCCGGGGTTCTGGCCGCCGGCGTGGGGGGGCTGCTCCACGGTCTGGCCGTCTCACGCGCGGACCGGATCCGCGGCATGGTGGCCGGCACCCAGGCGGACTCCGAGCTGTCGAGCTTTGACCTGGAGAAGGGCCTGGCCCTGGGGATGTACGGCGTGGGAGCGGTCGCGATCGGCATCGGCTCCTGGCTGCTGGCGCGGTGACCGACGCCCGAGAGCGATATTGCCCGACATGCGGCGGGTCGTTCGGCGCGGACCTGACCGCGTGCCCCAAAGACGGCGCCTCGCTGGTCCTGCTGGCCGGCGAGAACACCACCTCGCTGGAGGGTCGCGTCATCGAAGACCGCTTCCAGATCGCCGACAAGCTGGGCGAGGGCGGCATGGGCGCGGTCTATCGCGCGCGGCAGCTCTCGGTGGACCGCCAGGTGGCGCTAAAGGTCGTGAGCCCGCGCCTTGCCGGTGACCGCGCCACGGTAAAGCGCTTTCTGCGCGAGGCCCGCCTGGCCAGTCGAATCGAAAACCCGCACTCCATCACCGTGCTGGACTTCGGCCAGACCGGCGACGGCCTGCTGTACCTCGTCATGGAGTTGGTGCGCGGCCGCGGGCTGGACGAGGTGCTCCGCAGCGACGGCCCCATGGCCCCCGCCCGTGTGGCCACAATCGGAGCGCAGATCTGCGAGGCCCTGGCCGCGGCGCATACGCTGGAGATCGTCCACCGCGACCTCAAACCGGCAAACATCCTGCTGATGGACGATCCGTTCGGCCGTGACCGGGTCAAGGTGCTGGACTTCGGGCTGGCCAAGTCGCTTTACGGGGACGAAGATCACACGACCGTCACCGAGACCGGCCTCGTGTGTGGCACCCCGGCCTACCTGCCGCCCGAAGCCGCGATGTCGCAGGAGGTCGACGGGCGCGCCGACCTCTACTCTCTTGGGGTGGTGCTCTACGAGCTGGTCAGTGGTCAGCGACCGTTTCAAGGCGCGTCGGCAGCGCTGCTTCTGGCGCACGCGACCGACCCGCCGCCCCGCCTGGAAAGCGTCCCCGCCCCGCTGTGGAACGTCATCGAGCGCCTCCTCTCCAAGTCTCCCGACGACCGCTTCCGCAGCGCCGCGACATGCCGCGAGGTGCTGGTGGCCGCAGGTGAGCGTCTCCGCGGATCGGGCGCGAGCCACGACGCGGTCGCCGTGGTCGATCCAGACGACGCGCCAACGGTCGCCACCAGGCGCAGCCCGCCGCCGTCGCGGAGCCCGGAGACCGCCACGGACATCGGCTCGGCTGCTATCCCGCAGCCGCGCGCATGGGCCGCCCGCGCCTTCTGGCTGACCCTGTTGGCGGCCGCGGTGGCCGGCGGAATCTGGTTTCAAGTGCGCGACGAGGCACCGGCCGAAAAGCCGGCGTCTCCGCCTGCCGCCGCAGACAACCAGCCGGCCGTCGCGGTTGTACAGGCCACGCCCACGAGCGCAAAGGCGGCAGCCATCGAGATCCCGCGCCGTCAGCTGGAGCGCCACGAGCGCGCCGGGCGGCGTGAGGCGGTCGAAAACCCGGCCCTGGTCCGCGTCGTGCTGAAGTGCAGCCCCCAGGCCGAGGTCCACATCGGCGACAAGCCGGCGGGCAAGACGCCGGTCACCACAGAGCTCCCCTTCGGTGAAAGCGCGATCGAGGTCCGCTTCGAGCGCCGCGGCTACAAGACGGAGAAGCGCCAGGTGAAGCCCGATAGGTGGCACACCGTGCAGGTGCGTCTGACGAAGAAGAAGCCGCGCACGCCCGGGTTCATTATCCCGCGCTAACTGCGGCGCAGCCGCTCCTCGACGGCCTTGGATGACCACACGGACGCGGTGTCGGTGCGCAGCGCACGGACGTCGTCTACCGGCACCCCGAGGATCGCCGGCGTATCGGAGCCCTCCGGCATCGGCTCCACCACCAGCTCGAACCGGCCCCGGTCAAACGGCAGCCCGGGGGCTTGCTCCACCTTGACCGCGCGCTCGCGCAGACCCTGCCGCTCCAACGTCATCGCGCGATGAATGCAGTATGGGTTGTTGCCCGGCTTGCCGAGCAGGCAGTCGCTGGTCCAGGTGCAGCCGGCCTTGCAGGTGTCGGCGTAGTAGCACGTGCGGCAAAAGCCCCACAGGTCCTCGACCGTGCGGCTCTTCAGGTGCGTCAGCTCGTCGGTGTTGTCGACCACGTCGGCCAACCGCCGGTCGCGGATGTTGCCCCCCGTCCACTTGTCGCTGACCAGCGACGGGCAGCCCTTGATCTTGCCGTCGGACTCCAGCCCGAGGCTCCACTTGCCGGCCGAGCAGCCGCTCCAGTGCGCGCCCCGATCGCCGCCATATCGCAGCAGCCGCTCATACGGACCGAAGTACCCGATGTTGTTGCCCGGAAACAGCTGGATACCGTTGGGCTCCAGCTTGGTCTGCTTCAGCCACGTCAGCAGCGGAAACAACTCCAGCAGATCGTACGGCTGCAGGAGCATGTCCGGCCGATCGGCGCCCCGCCCCATCGCCACGGTCAGCTGAATCTGCCAGGCCGTGGAGCCCAGCTCACCCAGCAGATCGGCCAGTACCGGCAGCTCAGGCATGCTCAGCCGGTTGATCTGGGTGTTGGTCGCCAGCCGGATCGGGGACGCCCCGACGCGCCTTGCCGACTCCACCGCCGCCCGCCACGAGCCCTTGGCCCCGCGCTGCGCGTCGTGCGTGTCCTCCAGCCCATCGATCGAGATCGAGATCACGCGCAGCCCGGCCTCCACGGCCTTGTCGACCTGCGCCTGCGTGAGGTTGCGTCCGCCCGTCGTCATGCCGCACGTCATGCCTAGACGCGTGATCTCAGCGGCGATCAGGTGCCAGTCGGGCCGCAGATAAGCCTCGCCGCCGATCAGCGTGACCTCGTGCACCCCCAAATCGGCCAGCTGGGCCACCATGTCCAGGCACTCGGCCGTCGTCAGCTCGTTGGACCGCTCCTTGCCCGCACGCGACCCACAGTGCTTGCAGCCCAGGTCGCACTTGAGCGTGATCTCCCACACGACATACAGAGGACGCGGGCGCAGGCGCTCCTCGTCAGACGAGACCGTGCGTACGAGCCCGGACGGATCCCCATCGTAGGGGGTTGCGCCGATCGGCGGCGCTGGGTGCTCTTCTGCCAAATGCTATTCCGACGGCGGCGGGGCGCCGTAAAGCGGCGTCGGGCTCGGATCGCCTGCGTCCTCGGTGGTGACCTCATCGACCGTCGCGTCCGCTTTGTCGTCGGCGGTGTCTGCGGTGTCGTTGTCTGCAGTGTCCTCGTCGGCCGTGTCCTCAGGCTCCGAGACGTCCTCCTCAGGCGGGATCCCGTACGGCGGCAGCGCCGGCACATCCGGCACGTCGGGCTGCACGTCGGCAGGCTCGGCGGTGTCCTTGGTGTCCGGGGGAGCGCCATACACGTCCTCCGGCGGCGGGTCGTCGACAACGTCTTGCACCACGTCCATGTCGGGCGGCGCGCCGTACACCGGCTCGGCGTTGGAGTCCTCCACCTCGATCACGTCCGGTGGCGGCTTGTCGGCGGCCTCGTCGCCGCAGCCCATCGCCGTGGTGATGCCGAACAGCGACGCCGTAATGATGCCTGACCGGCCGATCATCATGTCCCGCGCCGAGTCCAGCAGCGTGCGCTGGAAAGACTCGGGGGTCAGCCCGACCACCAGAATCACCCCGCAAAATGGGCAAGCGGTGTCCTTGACGTCGGCCGACAACTTAATGTGCGACCCGCACCCCGGGCACCGGGTCAACCCGGCCCGACTGACCTTAATTCGGCGAACCATGGCCAGATCCTATCACGGACTGGTCTCAAATCAGAACGGTCGGATCACATTTGACGCGCACGCGCATCGGTCGTCTGACCGCCGCATTACCAGCGGACGGCCGCCTTGACGATCAGCGACTGAAACTGCGCCTGGGCATCCCCTGCGTCGAGGTCGACCTGATACACGACGAAGAGATCGCTGCCGGGCAGGTATGTGAAGCGCAGACGGCTTTGTAGCTGCACCTGGTCCGCCAGGTGGTTCCAGCCGGCGTTCAGGCTGAGCCCGAGGTCGGTCGTGATCCCCAGCGACAGCCGGCCGTTGACCAGCGCGGAGTCGAAGTCACGGCTCGAATCCTCGAAGCCGGCAACGGTGTACTGCCCGCCCGCCTCCAGACGAATCAGCGCCGTGGGGCGCGCTACCAGCGACGCTCGGGCGGTGAGCAGCTCGCCGTCGAAAAAGGTCTGCCACATCAACCGCGCCTCGGCGCTGACCCGCCAGACGCTCGGCGTGCCCGCCTTCAAGAACAGCAGCGGCCCGCCGTACTCCCCCGCCGCGATCTCGGTGGACTCGCCCACCGTGAACGCCGAGTCGACCGTCGTGGTGTTGTAGCCACCCGTGAGCGTGATCCAGAAGCCCGAGTCCCACTGCAGCTTGCTTGCCGCGTTGACATACCAATCCAGCAGACTGGACGCGTCGCCATCCGCCACCAACCCGCCCCACGCGACGAAGAGCAGCTTCTCCAGCCCGGCCCGGCCAATGCGCGGCTCCACGGACAGCGAGCCCGACGCGTTGTGCACGTCCACCCGATAGAAGTAGCCCATGTCGGTGCGGAGCCCTTCGGAGTACCAGCTGTACGAGAGCACCGGCCTGATCAGCTCACCGCGACCGATCAGCATGACGCTGACACCCGGCGCCGGCTCGTCCGGGTCCAACGTCGTGCCCCCACCCGTCCCCGCCGCCGGGGAGCGGGCGTCGGCGCCGGTCAGCGACATCAACGCAAACGCCTGCAACAGAAACGGGACCTCCGCGCCGCGCCACCGCCCATCTACGCCGATCACCGTGTTGCGGTCGCCGGGCGTCTCCAGAGACTGCCGATGCGTCACCATGGTGCCCACGTTGGAGCCGCCGCCCAGCTCCAACAAGCCGCGCGCCGCCAGGTGCGAGCTCCATGGCTCATCGTCCTGCGCGCGGGTGGTGACCTGCAACAGCCCCACTCGCAGCGCTTCGGTGGGGCGTCCGACGATCTTCAAACCGGCCAGCGTCGAGATCTCCCGGCCGGCGACCAGACCGATCCGTCGCGTGTGCAGCAGCTGCGCCTCCTGGGCCAGGCCAAACGAGAAGACCTCGAGGTCGGTCAGATAGAAGTCGCGCTTCTCGGGCAAAAACAGGCCGAAGCGGTCCAGGTTCACGACCTGATCGTCGATGTCTACCTGGGCGAAGTCGGTGTTGACGGTCAGACGGCCCTGCCAGCCGGCCCCCAGGCGCGCGCTGAGATCCGCGCCGGTGTTGAACGTGCCTTCGGTCGCGCCATCCGCGTCGCGGCTGAAGCCGCCCGAGATGTGCGGCACCAGGGTCCATGTGTCCACCCGAGCGGAGGTGGCGGTTCGCTCTCGCAGCACGTCCAACCCGGTCAGCACGCCGTATTGGCTGGCGGCGATGGGCATGTACGGCGGCGCGATCAGCGACCAGTCATAGGTCGCGTTGCGGCGCGGGTGGTCGCGGCTGACGTCAAACCCAATCGCAGCCGGCGGCTTGGAGGGATCGATGCCCAGCGCCAGCCACGGCAGCCGAAACTCAGCGGCCCATCCCCCGTCATAACGCCGCGCGGCCGCGGTCCAGACGGCGTCAAACTCCACACGAAACTCCTCCTCGTTGATGCCGCGATAGTCCATCCGCGCGCCGGACGGGTTCAGTGCAAAGCCCAGCGTCGTCCGACCGTCTCGCGCCACATCCAGCTTCAGGCTGATCGCGTCGTCGTCGAAGATGGCAAAGGCGTCACGCGTACGCGTCAGGCCTTTGATGCCGTCGGGTTGGCCGTCCTTGCAGTCCACCGCCACGTACATCGCGTCGGGGCCCAGCACCACCTGAAAGCGCGTCTGCACGGGCGGGACCGCACGTAGGCGGGGCTTGCGCTCTTGAAACCCGGCCGCGACCGGTGCGCGGGCCCAGGCGGGGTCGTCGAGGCGACCATCGATGGCCGGCAGCTCAGTCGCCCAGACCGCGCGTGCCGAGGGCCTATCCGCCGAGACTGACGGCGCCCACAGCGTCGCCAACGCCGCCAAAACCAGCGCACCGAGACCCATCCCTCGAACTTCGACCATCAGGCGTGGCATAGCGGTTGCACAATCCCTCGGCGCCAACTGTAAAACCCTGAGGAGCAGCCCCATGTTGACACGTCACTTGACTCTCGTATGCACACTGACAGCCCTGATCACGACGCCGGTCATGGCAGACGACGCGCCCGACCGGGAAATGACCGTCCTGAGCGACACCGCCTTTACAAGCCCCGAGGGCCAATTCCGTTGGACATCGACCGACCTGCTCGGTCACAGGGTCGACTATGCGATCACGGACAACGTCGAAATCGGCGCCACGGTATTGCTGCCGATCGGTCTCGTGGGCGGTATGCCGGAGGTCACATTCGGTGGTCAGCTCGGCCGAAAGGTCCACGGCGCGCTGGTCCTCCGGGGTGTCGCCGCCGCGCCGCTGGCCGATCTGGACGACGGCGCCTTCGCGGTCGGGGGCGAGGCGCGGCTGACCGTCGGCACGCCCCAGCAGTACCTGAATCTGACCGTGCACGCCTACGGCGGCAGCACCAACCTGAGCAAAGGCGACCTGAACTGGATCGTGATCCCCACGCTGGGCGGCGGCATCTCCGTCTCGGACATGGTTCAGCTGCATCTGGCGTTTGGGGCCGTCATCCCCGCCACAGGCAACGTCGAGCCCGTCTGGGGCACCCGCTACGGCGTCCGGCTGCGCGGCGCTCACCTGTTCGGCGACATCGGCTTCGTGCTGCCGCTGGACAAAGAGTGGTTCGACGGACCGGCCGAGTACATGCCCCTGGGCATCCCGATGCTGAACTTCGGCTACGCGGGCTGAGTCGGCGACTGATGCAGGAAGTGGTCGAGCCGGCGGTTGGTAGGCCCCCCCCCACAACACCAGCCCCGGGACCACGGCCCCCCCGCGAAATGGACCCCCCCAAAATAGGACAACCC
>CAZJHX010000030.1:0-38763 GCA_964545715.1 uncultured Myxococcales bacterium | reverse complement strand
CGGGCGGTGGGCCCCCCAGCCACCAAACAGCGCCCGCCCCACCGCGTCCGCGCCTTCTAATCGACGCACCAGATAATCGAACACGCCCATGTGCTTGCGACACCAATCCGAGCCGGGCATGCGGCCATGAATGCTGCCCTGCGTCGCGTAATTGTAGACCGGGCAGACCCCACAAAACGGATTGTACGCGCAGCTCGCGCATCCGGGCAGCGCCTCCACGGTGCTGGCCGTGACCAGCGCGCGGACACCCGGGCCTGACATCAGCGCGTCGTAGCTGGTCTCGGCGACATGTCCCAGCTGAAACGCCTCATCCCCCGACGCCGCCACCATGCGCCCCTCGTCGCAGCTGTAGATCCGGCCGCTGGGGTGGTAGGCCAGCTGCCCGATCGCGGCGCCGCACGGCGAGCGCAGGTCCAAGAAGTTGGGGTCCACGCCAGTCAACAGCTTGGCCAGCATGATCGCGGCCAGGCGCTCCATCACCTGCACGCCCCGGCGGTTCAGCTCGATCATGTAGTCGACCGCCTGCTCGTAGAACGCCAGAAACTCAGCCATCGTGTAGCCGAGCTTTTTGGACGTGACCGCCGCCAGCCCGAAGGGGTCCAGGTTGCGCAGGAAGATCGCGCGGCACCCCATCGCGACGTAGGTGTCGACGACCTCGGTCGGGTGGGCTAGGGCATAGCGCGTGATCGTGGGCAGCGCCTCCGCCCGATAGGACTCGGGGTCCAGCCCCAGCCCCTGATAGCGCGTGTTGATGCGCTGCACCCAACGGGTGGCGTTTTGCCAGGAGCCGCCGTCGGTCGACGAGATCCGCACGCGGTCGTGCACGGCCTGCGGACCGTCGATGCTGGTGCAGATCTGCACGCGGTGCTCCAGCAAAAAGTCCAGGCGCTCCTCGGTCATCAACGCGGTGTTCGTGACCAGGGAGAACGCCAGGTCCTTGCCCACCGAGGCGTTGGCGGCGATGGCGTAGCGCACGGTGTGGCAGAGCACGTCCCAGTTGGCCAGCGGCTCGCCCCCCTGAAACTCGATCGTCACGCCCGGATTGGGGCTTTGCAGGACAAAGTCAACGCAGCGCTCAGCGGTGTCGCGCGACATGTCGGTGTCGGTGCGGTCCATACCCACGACCGACGCGTGGCAGTACTGGCAGCGGTGATCGCAGCGCTCGGTCAGTACAAACGCGTGCAGGTTGGGGCCATGCTCTGTGTGCCGGCGGCGGGCCCAGAAGCGGCGCCGATATTCGGCCGGGTCCAGCTCGCTCGTCGGCGGGCTCGACGCCAGCTCACTAAACTCCGAGTCGCTGAGCAGCTCCCACTCGCCCAGGTCGTTGCTGACGAAATGGCCGGCAGCGCCCGGCACTTTGCGAAAGTACAGCGGACGAATCACTGGGCACCCCTCGCGCTCACGGAGACGGGCGCCAGCTCGTCCCAACCGAAGTGCTGCGGGTACTCGCGCCAGGGCCCCTCGCACTGGGGGTCCAGCGCACACTCGACGCACTGCGGCCCCTTGGCCTTGCCCTCGCGCACCCGATACTCGGTGTAGTCATCGATCGTCCGGTCGGCGTCGAAGATGCGCGTGCGCGGGATCACCCACTCGGCCGCAAACCGCTCGTACCCGGGCAGCATGCACAGTGGGATGGCCTCGGTCATGCAGCGCACCCCGGCCGCGTGGCCGACCTCCAGAGCGTGCAGAACGAACGGCTGCACCTCTGTAAAGCGGGGGACTATCTCTTCAAAGTGCTCGCCCGCGGCGCCCAGCGGGTGCACAAACGCCAGCTGAAACTGGTCCACGCCCAGCGAGACCAACAGGCGCGCCAGCTCGGGCAGCCGGGCGGCATTCGCGCGCGTGATCACGGTGTTGGTGATGACCCGCCGCCCCAGCCGCTTCACGTTTTTGATGCCGCGAACGGTCTGCTCAAACGAGCCCGGCGCCTGGGTCAGCCCGTCGTGCAGCGCCGCGTCGGGCCCGTGCAAAGCCGGGCTGAACTCGGTGACGCCGGCGGTGACCAGCGCGCGGGCGGCCTTCATGTAAGACAGCATGCGGCCGTTGGTCTGAACCTGGATAGTGCGAAATCCGAGCGCCCTGGCCCGCTGCACCAGCCGCGTCAGATCCGGCCGAATGGTCACCTCACCGCCGGTGAAAACCAGCTCGTCGGCATCGGCGCGCGCGGTCTCGAGAAGGGCGAGCAGCTCCTCGGTGGACTTGTCGGTGTATTGGCGCCGCTTGTCGCCTTGCACGCAGAAGCGGCAGCGATTGTTGCAGCTGAAGCCCGTCTTGAGATCCACGCGTGCGACCATCGGCCGACGTTAGCAGCAACCGCAGCGCCGGCGGGACGGCCCACACGCTTACCGGCGCTGGGTTTGACCACCGACAAATGCCGCACCATCCGCCCGTGTTACCGTGCGCCCATGCGCGCTACACTGCTTGGCTCCATCCTCACGGCGGCCCTGCTCGCCGGCTGCCCCGACGACTCGACGGACCCTCCCTCTGGGACCGACCTGCCGGCGGCTGCCGAGGTCACGCCGGACGCCCCGGCGGCGGACGAGGACACCGCGGCCCCGAAACCACCGGACCTGAACTTCGCGATCCCGGCCAACGGCTGGTATCGGGGCGATCTGCACACGCACACGAGCCACAGCGACGGCGAGGATGACGTCTTCACCGTCCTCTCCGTGGCAGACGCGTACCGGGACCCCGCGCTGATCGCGCACGACGCATCGCTGGCGGGCAACGGACTGGACTTCGTGGCCCTGTCAGACCATCGCACCGTCGTCCAGCAGTCCGATCCGGCGTATCACCACGACCACCTCATCCTGGTCGACGCCGAAGAGTATGGGGGCCCGGGACACGCCAATCTGTTCGGCGTCACCGAGCATGTGCCGCACGCGCCGGCCGAGGGGCAGTCCTGGAACGACCGCGCATTGGAGGCCGTCGAGGAGACCCACGCTCAGGGCGCGCTGTTCTCCCCAAACCACCCGGTCGAGGGCATCAACTGGGTGTACGACACGCCCGACATCGACTCCATCGAGGTTTGGAACGGGCCCTGGGGCTCGTTTGGGCGCGGCTCCACGCTCCAGGCGCTGGAGGAGGACGCAGCGGCGGCCGGCGTGGAGGGTCCGCACATCCGCGATGCGCTGCTGAACAGCGGCGGCGGGGTCAACGAGATGGCCCTGCGCTTTTGGTACAACCACCTCACCAGCGGCCTGCACGTGTCGATAGTCGGCGGCAGCGACCGGCACCTGGTGCTGCCGATCGGCGTGCCGACGACCTATGTGCGACGTCCCGAGGATCCGGCCTTCGACGGCCTGGAGGGCAAGGCGCTGGGCCCGGACGGCATCGTGGCCGCCTTGGACCAGGGCGGCACCTTTGTCAGCCGATCGCCGTGGGGACCGCAGGTCTCGCTGGTAGCCACCGACGACGCGGGCAACGAGCACCTGCTGGGCGCCGAGCTGCCCAAGGCCGGCACCTACACCATCGCGGTGCGCGTCAGCCGAGCCGCGGGCGGGCTGCTGAGACTGGTCGCGGGGCCGGTCAAGCCGGGCGCGCCGGCAGAGCCATCGATCGTCTTGGAGGAGCCGATAGAGGCCGCATGGCACGAGACGTCTTACCAGTGGGAGGTGCCTGAGACCGGCGCCTGGCTACACGCCATCGTGCTGGAGGAGATGGTCGTAGAGCCACTGCCGGACAACGTGCAGCAGGCGCTGGAGGCCATCGAAGCAGCCAGCGGCGATTTAGGCGGCAACTGGATGGACGCGCTGGCCCCGGCGTTTCTACCGCTGCTGGACGCCGAGGTGCTGCTGCAGCCGGGGCTGTGCGACCCGACCACGTGGACCAAATGGAAGCTGTGGTGCATGCCCGCCGACCAAAAGGGCATGGCCACGTTCTATATCCCCGACCGCCTCAACCGCCTCATGTCGGCCTGGCTGGAGAACGGCGAGTCCACGGACTGGTGCATGGGCGCCACGACCAGCGCGTTTCTGCTCAAATAGAAGCTGTCGACCCGAAAGAAAGTGCCGCCGGCGCCGGCCTGCTAGCATGGTCGGATGGTGCGCGTGGGCAGCTGGATAGTCTTGGGGGCGGTCGTGGCGTCATGCGGGGTCGTGTCGGGCTGCGCGCTGCAGTTTGGTGCCCCCCCCCGGCCGTCGCGACGGATGACACGATCGCGACCGCGGGCGACCTCGATGCGGCCGACAGCGCCGGTGCCGGCTGTGAGGTCGCGCAATGTCGCATCGGTGGAGAGTGTGTGGACGCCGGGGCGGCCGGACCGTCGCCCTGGGCAAGTGAGAGGCAAAGCCAAGCCTGGTTGGCCCTAGTCTTCGCAGCACTCCGGCGGGGGCGGCTCCCCATAATCACAGTCGCAGCACGCGTCCGCGCAGGGATCGGGCTCCCCGGCGTCCGCTGCCGCTGCGTCGGCCTGGCCCGCGTCCGCCGGCTGGATGATGTCGTCGGGTGGAATCCCGTACTCGGGCGCGGTCGACGTGTCCGGCTCCCCGGTGTCGTCCGGCTGGGTGATGTCGTCCGGCGGCACGCCGTAGTCCGGGGTGATCGCCGTGTCCGGCTCGGTGATGTCCTCCGGCTCGGTGATGTCGTCCGGCGGCACGCCGTAGTCGAGCTGCGCGGAGGTGTCGATCTGCGACACGTCCTCGGGGGGCACGCCGTAGTCCGGGTGGACCGCCTCTCCGGTGTCCGTCGTATCCGTCGTGCCCGTCACGTCGGAGGGTGACACCACGTCCGCCGTCTGCTTGGCGCCGGGGTCCGAGTCGCTGCAGCCAGAGCCCATCGACAACACGATCGCCGCCCCCGCCGCCGCCGCCCACTGGGTCATCGGCCCCGGCTGCTGAGTCCGCTGGTCGCAGTCGACCCGGTACCAGCAGTAGGGATCCTCGGTGACCTTCTGCACCGTCGCCGAGGACACACAGCGCGCACCGCCGCGACACAGCGACGCCATCTTGCACGCCCGGCAGCCGCCGGTCAGCTGGTCCACGTGGAAGTCCCGGTTGAACGCGAAGATCCCGGGCCGGTTCCAGATCTCCTCCAGCGTGTTCTCGCGCAGGTTGCCCTCAACAAACGGATCCGTGTCGCCCCACTTCGCCTGCAGCGACAGGCACCCCTTGATGCCGCCGTCAGCCTCGATGCCGATGGCCTGCATGCCGGCCTGGCAGCCCTTCCAGCACTCTTTGCGCCCGCGCCAGCCCCGGCCGCGCAGCACCTTGTCGTGCGGGCCGTAGTAGCCGATGGAGTCCCCGATGGCCAAGTGGATCTCACCCTGCTTCTTCAAGCCCGCCAACAGCGGCATGAGCGTCAGCAGGTCCTCGGGATCGATGACCAGATCACGGTGCTCCCCCATCGTGCCCATGGGCTTGGCCAGCTGAAGGCGCCACATCGTAGCCCCGGCGTTGATGGCGATACGCCGCATCTCGATCAGGTGCGGCAGGTTCAGCGTGTTCACCGTGGTCATCACCGCCGTCTTGAGCCCGGCCGCGTTGAAGTGACCGATAGCGGCGATAGAGTCCGCAAACGTCCCCGGCCCGCGCACGTGCTCGTGAATGGCCTGTGGTCCGTCGATGCTGACGCCCACATTGCACATGCCGGCGTCCCGCGCGCGCTGGGCGACGGCCTTACCCTTGTCCGCCGAGCCGTACGCGCCGTTGGTCACCATGTTGACGTAGATGCCGCGCGCGTGGATGGCGGACGCGATCGTATCCCAGCCCTTCTTGAGCGTCGGCTCGCCGCCCGACAGCGTGACCAGCTCACAGCCCATATCGGCCAGCTGATCGACGACGCCCAAGCACTCGTCCAGGGACATCTCCTTGGGACGAACCTTCCCGGCCCGCGAGCCGCAGTGTCCACATCGCAGGTTGCACGCCAGCGTCAACTCCCAGACGCAGTTCCGCGGTTTCCAGCCCATCGCCTCGACTCGATTCATGGAGGTCCTCCGCCCTGGTGGTCGATGCCGCAAATTACGGCGTCGCCGCGCGGGTAGGAACGAATTTCCGACCTCGACCACTAACAGTGATGTCGTGTGTCGCCACTGTGGATCTTACCGAGGGCGCGGTGGACGTTCGCTGTGCTGGATCAGGCGGTCTTGGCCAAACGGCCGATGTCCCATGGGGCGTCACAGGGTGCGGTGCGCGGGCGAAGAGCCCCAAACGCAGCACTGCAACGCATCGCGTGGCTGGCATATCCCCTGCTTTATCTCGGAGCGGCAACCACGACCCGAGGAGAAGCGCCATGAACATCACCACCCGCATCCTGACCCTGGCACTGACCGCCGGCCTGCTGATCTCCGCCTGCGAGGGCGGCGCCGGCGGCGGTGGCGGCAACGCGCTATGTCCCAGCGGCACCTACGTCGCGGACCTGCACGGCGCCAAAGCCACGGCCCGCGTCAGCTTTGAGGCGCTGCCCGAGTACACGATCATGGCCGGCGAGATAAGCAGCGCCAGCGCCTACTACACCTTTCAAGGCGACCTGTTGGGCGCCCGCGGCTGGGTCGATGTCGTCGACCACTACAGCAATCAGCGGTTTCGCGCGCAGATCGACCTGACCACGACCGGCTTCTACTTCACCGCCAACGCCTTCGAGGGCGCCTGGTCCACGCCGTACGCCTTCTCGTGTCAGTAGGTGATCGGCAGCGCCGAAAGCGCGCCGGACTTGGAGACGACCCAGACCTCATGTCGACCATCACCGTCCACATCGCCGACCGCGGCATACCGCGGGTACGGCGCGCTCAGCGTCAGCTTGGTCGCCGGCTTGGGAAAGCTGACCGTACCCGCGTCGTCCAGCGCATCCCGAAAGAGCCAGGCGCTGGGGCTGTCGACGCCGTCCGCCTCGACCAACACGACGTCCGGCCCCGCGCCGCTGTTGAGGTCTCCGGCGACCATCGCGACCAGCTGTGGACCGACCTGCGGCACGTCTCCGGTCGCCCTGGCGAGCTTGGCCTCGCCGCTGATCGTAGTGCCGTCTATCTCCAGCGGGATGTAGTACGGCTCGGCCGACGGGACACCCACCATCAGCTCCAGCGACGACGCTCCAGTGACCGGCGCGCGCGCAGCGTAGAACCCGTTGATGGCGCCCACAAACGCCTCGGTGCGCCCGTCGAAGCCGTCCGTCTCCGCAAACAGGTACGCGGCATCGTCCGTCAGCATGACCGCGTGTCCGCTGCCCGGCGCATCGCCGACCACAAAGCCCGCGATCAGGTTTTGAAACTCGCCGTTGTCCGGGCCGTTCAGCGGCTTGGCGTTGCTGGGCTTTTGGAAGTCATCGCCCCACACCCCGCGGAAATGAACGCCCGCGCTGCCGCCGCCGAAGACCAGGTCCGGGACGGTGTCATCGTCGGTGTACCCCGACTCGATGAAGAACGGCGCCGTGGCGTCGATGAACGGCAGCATCCCGTCAACGGACAGGCCGTAGGTCTGCGTGAAGTCCCCGCCGCCCGTGCCCTGCAAGGCGGCCAGAAAGCGCTCGTTGTCCGTACCGTTGGCCAGCATGACGAGGTCGCGCACGCCGTCACCGCTCATGTCCACGGCGTGAAGCGCATAGGCCAGAAAGCCCTCGCTGGTCGTGACAACACACGCCAGGTCTCGCCCGGTGTCGCCCACCATGACGTGGATCGCCTTGTTCTTGGTGTCGGCCAGCAGCACGTCATCGCAGTCGTCCCCGGTCATCTCCGCGATGTGCAGCGCTGTGATCTGCACGTCGGCCGGCAGCGCGCCGCATTTGGCGGGCTCGGGCACGGCGCACTGACCGTCCACCACGGGCGCGTCGGTCGGAGGCGCCACAGCGTCCGTGCCGGTGGTCTCCTCGACGTCTGCGACCGCGGGCAGCGGCACCGGGCGCTCCAGGCACCCGATCAGCGCCAGCGACAAGACCCATGACAGTGCACGCGCTCGGTTCAATCGGTGTCCTGACGCAGGCCGTGGGCTTTGAGCCACCGATAGACCTGCTTGCGCTCGCGACCGAAGTGCTTGGCCACAGCGCGAATGCTGCCGTCGAACCGCTCCAGCGCCTCGGTCAGCTCCTCTTTCGATGGGGCCGGACGTCGGGTCGTCCGCTCCGGTTTCGGTGGCGCGCTCACCTGACGTGGCCGCGCCGCCGAAACCAACTCCGAGATATCACTCAGTGTGATGACGTCCTTGTCGTCGACGGCCAGCCGGTGCACCACGCGGTCGACGCCGCGCAGGTTGTCCCGCCACTCGCCGAGCAGCAGCGCCTCGGTCGCGTCGGCGTCGAGCTCGGGTCCACCGGCAGCCCGCCCGCCGCGCTTGCGACACCACGCCTCGTACAGGCGGTCGATCCACGCCGGGATATCACCACGCCGCATTCGCAGCGGCGGCACCCGCAGCTCCCACAGCGCCAGCCGCGCATACAGGTCGCGCCGGAACGTCCCCTCTTCCACCAACCCGGGCAGGTCGCGATTGGTCGCGGCCAACACGCGCACGTCGATCTTGAAGCTGCGGGTCGAGCCGACCGGGCGCACCTCGCTCTCCTGCAGCACCCGCAGCAGCTTGGCCTGCAGCTCCAGCGGCAGCTCGCCGAGCTCGTCCAAAAACAGGGTGCCGCGCTCCGCGCTGCGAAACAGGCCTTCCGACGCGCCGGCTGCGCCCGTAAACGCGCCCTTGACGTGTCCGAAGAGCTGGCTCTCGATCAGCTGTGGGCTGAGCTCTGCGCAGCTCAGCGCCTTGAACGGGCCGCGGCGACCGCTGAGCCGATGCAGCTCGCGTGCGGCAAACTCCTTACCGGTGCCCGTCTCGCCCATCACCAGCACCGGCGACGGATCCGAAGCGGCCCGCGCCAGCTGTGCGCGCAGGCGCTGAATCGCGGGCGCCTCGCCAAACACGGCCTCACGGGACGCGGGCGCACCATCGGCGGGAACGGGGCCGTGCTCGATGACGCCGACGACATCACCCAGACGAACGACGGCGCCGTCGGGCAGCGACACGGCGTCCTCACCCACGCGGACCCCGTCGACCCACGACCCGTTGTGACTGCCCAGATCGCGCCCCACGTGGCTGCCCAGCCGAGCGTCCCAGGTGACCTCCAAGTGGTTGCGCGACACCGTCTCGTGCCCCACGCGCGCCGCCGGCTCTTCGCTGGGCTTGCGGCCGATGACCAGCCGTCGTGACGTCAGCGCCAGCAGGCCCCGAAGCGGGCGCGGGTGAACCAGGCGCAGGTGAACGGAAGCGGGCGCGCGCCGGCGAATGTCGGCGGCGCGCTGAACCGTGCGAGTTGTGGCCGCCGAGTCCTTCCTCACCATCAGCAGCCCGACGCTAGCACACCTGCGGACCCATGGGACACCCCCTGTGTCAGCCCCGATGCTCGCGGCACCGACCCCTGCACAACAGGCTGATATCACAGGCAATTAGTCCTGGCACACGGGTTGCTGAACAGGGTGCCGAGACCCGACTCAACCAGGAGAACACACGATGACTCGCACACTTACTTTGACCCTTGTTTTGAGCCTGACGCTGGCTGGGGGCGCCGCAGCCGCCAAGAAGTCCAGCGCCGTCAGCGGCCTGCGGATCGGCGCCGGCCCCGTCTTTGGCTTCGGCGGCGAAAACGAGCTCGAGTACGGCTCGTCCAAGCGCGACTACGACGAGGAGACGACCAACGGCCTGGCCCTGCGCGCCGAGTACCCGCTGGGCCGCTATGTCCAGCTGGGCTTTGCCACCACGTTCAACTGGTGGGCGCTGGAGGTGCAGGACAACAACAACATCGACCGCAACCTGTACGTGGACCTGGCACCGTCGCTGAAGCTGCGCGCCCCGTTCATGGGCGGCCGCGGCGAGGTCTTTGTCGACGTGCCCATCGGCCTGACGATCGCCAAGCTGTCCAAGGAGAGCGCCAACGCGCTGCTCACCGGCACCAACAGCAAGGCGGAGACCGGCGTCGGCTGGAACGCCGGAATCATGGCGGGCGCCAGCATCCGCGTCCACGGGCGCTTCTCCATCCAGGCGCGTCTAGGCTGGCAGGGGCGCGGCGGCTCGATCCCCATCGCGTCCCAGCAGGCGCAGAGCAAGGACCTGGAGTACTCGCTGCACCAGCTCGCCCTCAACTTCGGCGCCTTCTACACCTTCTAAGAATCCAAGAGAGAACAAGGAGACACAGACCCATGAAGACCCTGATCACGACCGCGCTTATCGCCCTGACCATCACCTTCACCGCCGCCGCTCAAGAGAGCAGCTGCCCCGACGGGCTAACGTTTGAGGGCCGGTGCAACGGCAATCGCGTCGAATGGTGCGAATACGGCGAGGGCTATTACATCGACTGCGGCGAGCAGGGCCTGACCTGCGCCAAGGCCGACGGCTATTACGACTGTGTGCAGAGCCAGTCCAACGGCAACAATACGCCGGGCACGGCCAGCAGTCTGACCGACCCGAATCAGCCGCAGGGCCCCGACCAGGCCAACAACGGCAGCACCGACCAGGGCGGTGGCCTCAAGGGCGGCAGCAAGGGCGGAGACGGCGGCTGCACGGCCACCTCGCGCGCCGCGACCGGGTCCGGACCGTTGGCGCTGTTTATCATCATGATCGCCATCCTTCTGGCCCCCCGCCGCCGCCCGCGGTGAGCCGCCTGCCTCACTCGCAGGCGCCGCCGGACTTCTCGGGCACGCCCGCCTTGTTGGCCGCGCAGCCGCTCTCGTACGTCACGCCGTCACAACCGCAGACGGGACCGCCGATGTTGCAGGCGGCGTCGCTGCAGATGCCTTTGGGCGCGTCGCAGCTTCCTGAGTTGAACGTGCACATGTAAACAGCGCAGTCCGCGCCGCTGTTACACGGGGCGTCCGCACAGCCCATCCCGCAGCCATCGCCGTCCGGATCCGAGATCACGAAGTCCGGGGGGCACCCGCCCTGGCAGCAGGTGTCCGCGCAGCCGTCGCTGTCGGTGTCGGCGGCGATCTGAGTCCCGCCACAAGACGGCGGCTCGTCGCACACCGGCGGGTCGATGCAGCCCTGCGGAGCGGGGTTGGGCTTGGCGTCGCAGTCCAGGTCCGGGCACCACTGCTGCGCCACACCGTCGACCGGCCCGAACGGGTCCTGGCTCCAGTCGGTCAGCCGCGTGACGGAGCACCCACCGACGCCGTTGGGCACGATGATGAAGTCCTCGGCGATCGGCGCGCCTTCAACGGTCGAGAAGAGGACGCGCAGGCGAGCGGTCTTGCAGGCGGCCCAGGCGTCGCAGAAGCAGGCCTTGGCGTCGTCGTCGCCACCACCGCCCTGAAGGTCCACGACCGAGCAGCCGCACCCCTGATGGCCGCCGGTTAACGTCTTCAAGATCTCAAACGCGGCCAGGTTCAAGGTGTACGGCAGATGCCCGTAATCCGGCTCACACGCGGGCCCATACAGCGGCTTGGGTACGCACAGCGCGTCGGTGCACGCGGCGACATCACCCGCGTCGCAAGCGGGCGAGTCGCCGACCGCGATGTCGTTGGCTTTGCACCCGTGCTCGCAGGTCTCGGTCGCGATCGCGCAGGCCTCGGGCAGCGGCTCTTCGCACCCGGGCTTGGGTCCGTGCGCAAAGACGGTGACCACCCCATCCTTGCAGGCGGCGCCGCCCGCGCAGTCCGTGTGGCATTCGTCGGTGTCCCCCGTGTCCCCCGTGTCCCCGGTGTCGCCCGTGTCGCCCGTGTCCTCGGAGCCCGTGGTGGTTCCCGAGTCGCCAACCGTGTCCTCGGTGTCGGTCGTCGCCCCATCACCCGTGCCGCTGGTGACGTCCCCCCCGCCGTCGGCGTCGGGCTTGGAGTCCTTGTCGCTGTCGCCGGGGCACCCCAGGAGCATGAACAACAAAACAACGGCTGATCGCATGCTGCGATGGTCGCAACAAACGCCGCCCGATCCAAATCAGACCGGCGCGCCCTTCAGCCGGGGGCGATGACGGCGGAGCGCGTCGACGACCTCGTCTCGGAACACCCGCAGACGGGGGTTCTGGCGCAGGTCGGAGTGCACGAGCACCCAGATGTCGAAGCCTGGTTTGGGCTGGGTGCGGCGGGTCAGCGTCGGCTCGGCAAAGAAGCATGGCAGCTGGGCGAGCCCCCACCCGGCTGCACACGCGCTTCGTTGCAGCGCACCGTCGAACATGGCGCCCCGGACAGGCAGGTCGGGGAAGGGCGAGTCCCGGATCCAGCCGTGATCCTCGGCGCCGCCGCGCGCCCCGATCCAGCAGTCGCCGTGACCATAGACCGCGGTGTACGCGGTAGCTGCCAAGCGTCCGGTCAGAGTCACCTCGGGCGCCTTGCCATGTGGCATGAAGCGGATGGCCACGTCCGCCTTGCGGTCGGCGAGGCTCGTTACCTCGTAGTTGGAGTCGATGCGCAGATCGATCTGCGGCCACCGCCGGCAAAAGGCCACGAAATCCGGCATCAGCAGCTCGGAGGCCACGATCGCCGGCAAGGTCACGCGTACGATTCCGCTGAGCTCAGGATTGGCCGCCTGCGCGGTTCGCCCAAGCGCCAGCATGGCGCGCTCCACGTCCTCAGCCGGACCCACCAACTTCATCGCCTCGGGCGTGGCGTGCAGCCCGTCGGACCGTCGCTCGAAGAGCTTCAAGTTCAGCTGTGCCTCCAGGGCGCTCAGATGTCGCCCGGCGGTTGGCCGACTCACGCCCAGCGTGCGCGCCGCCCGGCGCAGGCTGGACGCACGCATGGTCGCCAGAAAGACCCGCACATTATCCCAATCGAGCTGCTCGATAGCCGACATGTTCATATTTGTACCACAGATGAACAAAAGCGGCTCTACTGCGTGCCTCGCCCGCTGCCTACAGTGGGGCCAGCAACAAGGAGAAGAGACGATGAAGATCCAGACCACAATCGAGATCAACGCCCCCGCCGCCGCTGTCTGGGATGTCTTTGGCGAGCAGTTCGCGGACGTCAGCGTCTGGGCCGACGGGGTCGTGAAGTCCTCGCTGGCCGGCACGCTGGGAAACGGCGCCGTGCGCACGTGCGACATCAAGGGCGTCGGCCCGGTTCCGGCCAGCCAGGTGACTGAAGAGCTGACCGTGTTCGACCGCGAGACCCACGCCCTGACCTACGAGCTGCGCTCGGGCGTGCCGCCCATGATGACCTTCATCGAAAACGCCTGGACCATCGAGCGCCTCGGCGACGACCGCTGCCGGGTCACCAGCCGGGCGACGTTCTCGCTCAAGTGGTGGGCGGTGGTGATGACCCCACTGATGCGTTTCCCGCTGGTCCGAGGCGTGCGAGACTTCTGCACGCAGCTCAAGCAGCACGTGGAGGAGAAAGTGCAAAAAAGCCCAATCCAGGCCGTGGCGTGACCGACGCCGACCCCAAGCGCTGCCAGTGGGGCACGAGCCAGCCCGACTACCTGGCCTACCACGACCACGAGTGGGGCATGCCGGTCGATGACGACCACCGGCTGTTCGAGAAGCTGTGCCTCGAAGGCTTCCAGTCGGGCCTCTCGTGGCTGACCATCCTGCGCAAGCGGGACGCGTTTCGGCGGGCCTTCGCCGACTTCGACTTCGAGAAGGTGGCGCGCTTCGACGCCCAGGACGTCGACAGGCTGCTGGCAGACGCATCGATCGTGCGGCATCGACGCAAGATCGAGTCCACCATCAACAACGCGCGCCGCGCTGTGACGCTGTGCGAGGCCCGCGGATCGCTGACCAGCTACTTCTGGTCCTTCGAGCCACCGCGACGCCCGGCGCCGAACCCGATGCCGGCGCACACGCCCCAGTCAACGGCGCTGGCCAGGGACCTCAAGCGGCAGGGCTTCAGCTTCGTCGGCCCGACGACGGCTTATGCGTTCATGCAGGCCATGGGGCTGGTCAACGACCACGACGCCGCCTGCGACGCACACGCCAGGTGCGAGCAGGCTCGCACGGCGCGGGGTGTGTTGGCCTGATCAGAACAAGCGCACGCGAACCTGGGCGCCGGCGGGGGACACCGACAGGGTGTCGATGCGCACGCCCGAGGCGACATCCATAAAGGTCTGGCCCGGGGCCAATGGCGCGTCGCTGTAGTAGCTGCTGCTGTTGGAGAACGCGGAGGTCCAGCGGCTCATGCCCGCGAAGCTGCTGCCTGTCGACAGCGCGCAGTAGATGCCGTTGGACGCGCGACCGCATACGTCTTTGCGGCCGTCGCCGTCGACGTCCGCAAAGGTGATGGTCTGCCAATAATGCGCGGCGCCGGCCCAGCCCGCGGGATTGGAGAACTGGGCCAGCCACAGCTTGCCGTCCGTGAAGCCGGACTTGCCGGTTGAGCAGTAGATGCCGGCGTAGCCGCGGCCGCACACGTCGGCGATCCCGTCGCCGTCGACATCGGGATACTGGATGGTGCGCCAATACGACTCGCTGCCCATCCAGGAGCTATTAAAAAGGGACGCGCGCTGCGTTGCGCTGCCGATCATCCCGCAGCTGCAGGATCCGTCCGCGTGTCCGTGCACATTGCATACGATCGACGTGCCGTCATGGCCGCAAACATCGGCCTTCCCGTCCCCATCCACGTCGGCAAACGCCAGGCTTTCGGTGACATTGAGCGGCGGTGGACCCGCTGCATCACTAAACGCATTTGTGTGCAGGAGCACCTCGCCCGGCCCGGGTGGCCACATGCCGGTGCAGTCGGGACAAAGGGCTGACGCCGAGGGCGCCAGAAAGAGCAGAGCGATAAAGATGGGTTTCATACGTTGGTTACCTCCGGTCCCCTGCTGAGCAATGGCCGCGCCAACGTCTATCTAGCTGTAATCATTGAAGCCAGAATTGTCCCAGGCCGTCGTCCCATGGGGCTGTGACACATGGGACCGCGGCCGCTAACCGCCTGTTTTTACAGCGGCTGGCCATGGCATGGCGCTTGCGAAGGTAGACAGCGTCACAAAAACCTCAGGAGGACCTATGACAACGCGATACGCCGCCGCCCTTTTCACCTGCCTGCTCTTAATCAGCCCGTCCGCCGCGCTTGCGGACAGCCACTCTCTTTTAACCGCCGGAATCGGCTCAAATCTGGGTATCTCCAGCTTTGCACAGCCGGGGCGCGCTAATGCGACCGCCCTGACCAATGAGCTGAGCCTGCGCGTCAAAGCCCTGCGCGTCATCGGGCTGGAGCTGGCCTACAGCCCCACCGACAATACGATGGGCCGCGACACCCTGGTCTTTCAGAACAGCCTGCGCCTCAGCGGCCTCGTCTACGTCGTGCCGACCCGCTATGTCTCGGCCTACGCCAAAGCCGGCATCGAGGGTGGCAGCCTCGGCGCGCTGTTTCGCGTGACGGACCCGTCCAACAGCTATCACGCGGGTGGCGGACTGGACATCGAGCTGACCGATCACTTCACGCTGGGTCTGGAGTTTCTGGTGCTGATCCCCGGCTACACGTCGGTCGAGGACCACGTGGTCGGCTATGTAGAGCGCGAGGCCGTGCGGGTGGCGGGTGAGCTGGCCCAGGGGCGCATCCCAACCGACGTCGGCGGCAACGCCCCGGACACCGGCGACTTCTTGAGCGCATCGAACTTCCGTCTGACGATCGGCGCCCGGTACTACTTCTAACGGCCGATGGAAAAACTTGCGGGGCAGACGGAAAAATACTGACAGATTCTGTCACCGGTCTTCCTGCCCAGACCGCGGTGAACGCTGCACGCCGCCACAGGGCCGGCCGGTGGCACAGCCAATGCACCATACCCCGGCGGGTGAGCACACAGCTGTGATGGGTCCGTGGGGGATTTGTGAGGATTCTCGTGGTGGTGGTGTGCGCGATGTTGGCGACCGGGTGCAGCGGGTCAGCCGAACGAAACACGTTGAACTGGCCGCATTACGATGCAGGCCCAAAGCTGTCCAAGCCGGCGGACGAGGGGGCCTTGTGTGATCCCTGCCGCGCGCACGACGAGTGCGAGGGTGCCGCCGATTCGGCGACGTTGTGCGTGCCGTATGGGTCGGCCGGCTCGTTTTGCGGCGCCGACTGCAGCGACGCCGAGTGTCCGCCGGGATACGGCTGCCACGGCGGCAAAGACGCGTCGGGCGCCTTCTTTCAGCAATGCGTGAAGGAGGACGGACCCTGTACGTGCTCGCCGACCGCGATCGACGACGGGCTGTCGACGGCGTGCTTTGTGCGCAACTCGTTTGGTGAGTGCGCGGGTACGCGAACGTGCACGGACGCGGGCCTGTCCGAGTGTGACGCGGCGGTGCCGGCCGGCGAGACGTGCAACGGCATCGACGACGACTGCGACGGGCAGGTAGACGAAGGCTTTGTGAACAGCGACGGCGACAGCAAAGCGGACTGCGTGGACTGGGATTATGACGGCGACGGAGTCCCCGAGGACGGCGACGGATCGGGCACCAACAGCGACTCCGCATGCAACGCGGCGACCCTGTCCGGGTGTGACGACAACTGCGTGGGCGTGGCCAATGCGACTCAAAGTGACCTGGATGAGGACGGTCTGGGCGACGCGTGCGA
The DNA here is from genome assembly GCA_964545715.1 of uncultured Myxococcales bacterium. Lineage (GTDB taxonomy): Bacteria > Myxococcota_A > UBA9042 > CAZJHX01. The sequence continues at coordinate 22,376 of CAZJHX010000030.1, read as the reverse complement.
CGATGACAGGGACGGCGACGGCACCCCCAATGGGCTGGACTGCGAGCCCGACAACGCGCTGGCGCAGCCGGGCACCGCTGAGATCTGCGACGGCCTGGACAACGACTGCAACGGCCTGGTCGACGACGCCGTGGACTGCGACGACGACAATCAATGCACCGACGATGTCTGCGCCGATATCGCCGGGTGCGTTCACAACTTCCCCGAGGGCCCGTGCGACGACGGCGACGCCTGCACGACGGACGAGGCCTGTGTGTCGGGCAAGTGCAAGAACGGCAAGCCCGTCAGCTGCGACGACGGCGAATACTGCACGCTGGAGACCTGTGTCTCGCCCGACGGCTGCAAGTTCACCATGCTGGCGGGCGTGCCGTGCACGGACAATGACGCCTGCACGACCGGAGACTCATGCGTGGCGGGCAAGTGCGAGTCGGGAGCGGCACTGGACTGCGATCCGGGCAAGGCGTGTGAGACCGGCGGCTGCAACCCGGTGGACGGCTGCTTCACGGTCACCAAGACCAAGGCGGCGTGCAACGACGATGACCCGTGCACCGAGAACGACAAGTGCAACGCCGTGGGCGAGTGCGTAGGCGCCGAAAAGACCTGCGACGACGACAATACGTGCACGTTCGACAGCTGCAACGCGGGATCGGGCTGCGTCTTTCTGCCGTTGAGCGGCACGGAGTGTGACGATGGCGACCTGTGTACCGCAGACGACGTGTGCGTCGGCTCGGTGTGCCAGGGGACCACGGCGGACGGCTGCGACGACGGCAATCCGTGCACTACCGACGGGTGCGAGAAGGCGACCGGCTGTGTGTCCAAGTTCAACAAGGAGCCGTGCGAAGACGGCGACCCCTGCACCTGGGCGGACAAGTGCGACGAGGGGATCTGCTTCAGCGGAGGTCCGGCCGACTGCGATGACGGCGACCAGTGCACCATCGACACGTGCGGGGCGTTTGCCGGCTGTGTGCACACCACGGGCGCGGATGTCTGCGATGACGGCAACCCCTGCACCTCCGACCCGTGCATCCCGGGCGCCGGCTGCATCCCGGTCATTCAGCCGGGCCCGTGCGACGACGGCGACGCGTGCACGGTCGAGGATGAGTGCAAGGTCGGCAAATGCATCAGCGGCCAACAGGCGCAGTGCGACGACGACAACCAATGCACCAGCGACGGCTGCGACCCACAGACGGGCTGCTTCAACCAGCTCCACACCCTGCCCTGCGACGACGGCGACGCGTGCACCCCCAACGACGTGTGCGCGGGCGGCGAATGCGTACCGGGTGACGAGGCCGATTGCGATGACGGCAACCCGTGCACGCTGGACGGCTGCGACGAAGAGGCCGGCTGCGTGAACCTCAACACGGAGGAGCCCTGCGATGACGGGGACGTGTGTACCGACACCGACACGTGCGCTGGCGGCGAGTGCGCGGGCTCGATCACCGTCTGCGACGACGGCGACGACTGCACCGTGGACCTGTGCGCCGCCCCGGTCGGTTGCCAGGCCTTCGCGATCCCGGGCCTGCCGTGTGAGGACGGCGACCTGTGCACCATGAACGACCTCTGCTCGCCGACCGGCAAGTGCATCGGCGGCAGCCAGAAGTGCTGGGACGGCAAGGTCTGCACGACGGACACCTGCTCCTCGGAGACCGGCTGCAAGCACGTCTTCAACGAGCTGCCGTGTAGTGACGGCGACAGCTGCACCACCGGCGACCAGTGCAACGGCGCGGGCAAGTGCCAAGGCAAAAAGCTCGTCTGCAACGACAACGAGCCGTGCACCGCCGACTTCTGCGACCACCCGTTCGGCTGTCAGTACGTGCCGATAGTCGGCCTGGACTGCGACGACTCCGACACCTGCACGCTAAACGATCAATGCGCGGGCAACGGCAAGTGCACCGGCTCCCAATTAGAGTGCGACGACTTCAACGCGTGCACGGCGGACTTCTGCAACCCGCTGTCGGGCTGCCTGCACTTCCCGGTTCCGGGCTGTTAGAGGTCTAGTCGGCCGGCTCGAAAGCGAGTGGTTTTGCGTCGCTGCCGTCCTCGGCCAGGCAGCCGAGCCACTCCTCCGGGTCTTCCAGCGCCCGCTTGACCGCTGCCATGCCGTGGCTGCTGCTCAGGCCGTCGTCGATGCGCTCGTCGTAGGACCAGCGCAGGTGCATCGTCTTGCGGACGATGACCTTGCCGTCGACGACCACGGCGCGGTCCTCGATCTTGCCGAACATCAGGAAGAGTGGGCAGTTGCCCCACTCGTAGAGGTGGTGGTAGGCCGCGCCCATGCCCAGGCTGCCCAGGTTGGCGATGAAGCAGCTGGTGTACATCGCGTCGCCCTTGATGAACGCGCCGTAGGGCAGCAGGTTGTGGTAGTCGAGCCAGTTCAAAAACGTGACGGCGCCGTTCATGATGGGGCGCGGCACCATGTTGAAGAAGCCGAGCTCCTTGTCCAGGTAGGTCTTCTTGTCGCTGCGCTCGACTTTGATGTTGCCGTTGATGCGCTCGCACAGGCCCTCGAACGTCTCGCCGTTTTCCATCTCCAGCTTCACAGCCGAGAGCTTGGCCTTCTTGTCCAGCTTCTTGCGCTTCATGCTGAAGGTGATCTGGCGATGCTTGCGGCGGTAGAGGCGGCGCCCGACCACGAATTGGTTCATGCGGGGCTGCTGCGCCAGGCCGATGTTGACGCAGGCCACGATGCCGTGGGTCACGTCGCAGTGGAAGCGCTTTCGCGCCTTCTCGATGTACGCCAGCATCGGCTCGGCGTTGGCAAAGTCGTCGTAGTAGACGATCGACTCGTTACGGCCCTGCATGATGAAGGGCATGATCTGACGATACGGATGAACCTGGACCAGCTCGCCGTCGGCGCGGGTCTTTTTGAGGTTCATCAGGACCCAGACGACAAAGAGAACGCCTACAACAGTCCAGAACATGTGAGCTACGACCTCCGGATATCGGACAGGATGTTCGCGATCTCCGTCGCGGAATGGGTGAGCTGCTCTTCGGTGTGCAGCGCGGTGAGGAAAAAGCGCAGCCGAGCCGCGTCTTCGGCGACCGCCGGAAAGACGATCGGCTTGGCGTTGATGCCGGCGTGCAGCAGGCGATCGGCCAGCATCATCGCCTGCATGGAGTCACCGGTGATCACCGGCATGACCGGGGAGGCGCCGACCGCGTCGCCCGTGTTGATGCCGCGCTCGTGCAGGCGCTCGTAGAAGAAGCGGCAGTTGTGCTGCAGCCGCTCGACGCGCCAGGGCTCTTCTTTCATCAGACCCAGCGCGGACAACGCGGCCTGGCCGATGGTGGGCGTCATCCCGGCGGCAAACACAAAGCCGGGCGTGGTGTAGCGCATGTACTCGATCAGCTCTCGCCGACCCGCAATCCAGCCGCCCATCGACGCCAGCGACTTGGACATGGTGCCCATCCAGATATCGACGCGCGGCCCCTCGATGCCGAAGTGCTCACGCAGCCCGCAGCCGGTCTTGCCGACGGTGCCGAAGCTGTGCGCCTCATCGATCATCAGCAGGCAGCCCCACCGCTCTTTGATGCGCAGGAACTCGGGCAGGTTGGCGATGTCGCCGTCCATCGAGTAGACGCCCTCGATAAGCACCAGCACCTTCTCGTAGTGCCCGCGCAGCTGCTGCAGCTGGGACTCCAGATGCTGTGGATCATCGTGCCGGAAGCCGCGACGTGCGGCGCCGGAGAGCTTGATGCCCTGCAGGCACGAGTCGTGGATCAGCTCGTCGTGCAGGATGAGGTCCTTGTCGCCGAACAGGTGGCCGATCGTCGTCACGTTGGTCGCGTGACCGCTGGGGAACGCGATGGCGTCCTCCACACCCAGCGCGGCAGCCAACCCCGCCTCCAGCTCACGGTGAAACGGGCGCTCGCCGGATGCCACGCGGGACGCGCTGACCGAGGTGCCGTACCGCTCCATGGCGTTGGCCACGTCCGCCCGAATGCGCGGATCGCCCGACAAGCCCAGATAGTTGTAGGACGAGAAGTGGATGATCTCCCGACCGTCGATGATCGTTGTGTCGCGCGCCGTGCCCTGGTGCAGATCGAAGTACGGGTTGGCTACGCCCAGCTGCGCAACCTGCTCCATTCGCTGCCGCAGCGCCACGTACTCGGGCCAGGCTGCCGGGTCGGTCCACTCGGCCTTGACCTCCGGCTTGTCCTCGACCTTGCGCAGCTGCGCGACGACGCCCTCAGCGGTCGCGACCAGCTCGCCGGTTTGCGCATGAAACGCGATGTCCGCACTGAATCGATCCGACTCGCCCGGCGCAAACACGGCCTGCGCGTCTACCTGCCCCTGCGGCCACGGCCGGTGCTGGACGTACCGCTCGATGCCCACCGGCGTGCCACCACGACCAAAGCGGGTGGCCGCGACATACGCGGTCAACTGCATCGCGCTATCCAGCGCCAGCATGTCGATCGGGCCGTCGGTGCCGACGCGAACGCGACCGCGGATGAAGTCTTCGCCAATGCCATCGATAGCCGTAATGCCCTGTAGCAGCGGCCCGTGGAAGGTGTGCTCCGCGTAGAACTTGTCCAGCGTCAAGGTCGGCGCCTGGCCCCCCTCGCGACGAATGACGTCGTCCGACGGCGCCGGCGGGCGAACAGCGGCCCGATAGCAAAGCACGTCGCCGTTGTGCAGCTCGGCGGTGTCGCCATCGACGGTCAGCTTGAGCGTGACGGGCTCAGCCACGGCGACGCCCTGATACAGCGTCAAGTCGCGCAGCTCAAACGGAGCGACGCGGCCTACGACCTCGACGAGCATTCCCGCAGCCCGCGCCAGCGGAAGCACCGGCTTGCCGGCGATCGCGTGATCCGCCAGATACGGGCTTGTCGTCACGGACAGTACCCGGGTCTGCTCCACCCGCCGCAGGGACGCCGGGACCGTGCGTCCGCGAACGACCGCGCCCTGCCCTACCGAAAGCTCTTCCAGCAGCGCCGTCAAACCAGCGGTGTCGCCCACAAAGTCGATGCCCTGCGACCGCATCGCCGCCTGCACGCCCGTGGGAATGGACGCGACCATCTCCGAGCTGGTCCACGGACCAAACTCGGGGACGCTGACCGAGAGCCGCTCCGGTAGGTGCTCAGCCAGGCCGGACACCAGCGCGTTTGCGGCGGCATAGTGCACTTGATGGCGGTTGCCGAAGCGCCCCGCCCAGCTCCCGATCGCCAGCGCCCGCTCCAACGACGCTCCACACGCCACGATCGCGTTCAGCCAGCCACGCCATTTGACGTCTCGGGCCAGCCGGCCTCGGTCCGCGCTAACCGATCCAAGCGGTCCGTCCGCCAGCAGCCCCGCCGCATGCACCAGCGCGGTCACCGGGGGCTTGTCCGCCAGATAGTTTTGCAGCGCCGCCAGGTCCGTAACGTCCGCCTGGGCCCGACCCAACCGCAGCACGGTAGCGCCTTGCGTCTGCAGGTGATCCGCCAACCGCTTGCCGATCCCGCGCGTACCGCCTGTGACCAGCACCACCTCATCGGCGGCCGGCTGCCACGGCTCAACGCCCTCGGCCAGCAGCCTGGTGCCGCGTACGAAGCGCCGGCCCATCTTCAGCAGCACGTCCACGCTCTTATCGGTGCTGCGACGCTCGGCGTCCGCGATGGATTGGACGAGCGGGCCCTGGACACGGATGCACTTGCAGACGGCATCAGGCCACTCGCGAGCAGTGGTGCGAACAACACCGGCCAGCGCCTCTGCCCACGGGTCATCCCAACGACACAGCACGATGACGTCCGGCGTCTGCCCGAGCCCGGCGGCGCGATCCAGCCGCTCGATCAGCGGCGCGGCCAGATCCGGAGCCTCGACCTCCCCGGCCAGAACCGCCAGCACAGGCACGGACGGCGCATCCACGATATGCACAATGACGTCGCCATCGCGCGCGGGGCCTGGATCCTGCGGCGCCGCCACCCATACCGGCTCATAGCGGCCCAGCGGCGCGTCATCGTCGTAGTCCGGCTCAGCCAGCTCGGGCGACTCGGCAAACGCGATCAGCTGCCCGATCGTGGGCCCGTTGATCATCAGCTCCTGGGGAATGCCCGACAGGCCCGGCACGACCTTGGTGAGGTCCGCCGTCAGCTCGGCCAGCATCATCGAGTCGAAGCCCAGATCGTCCGCCAGCTTCATGTCTTCGCGCAGCGCATTGCGGGGATAGGCGCTGGCACGAGCGACGGCCTGCATGACCGTTTCGGCGACTGAGCCGCCGCTGGTGGGGGCCTCGACCGCCTCCACGACCGCCTGCGTCTTAGCTTGCGTGGCGCCTGACAGCCGAACCTGGCCGATCGCCTCGTCGCGCACGGCCCAGTATTCACGTGTGGCAAGCACCGTAGGCGGCACTGACACCACCGCCGCCTGCGCCGTGATCGCCGTCACATCCAGCTCAACGCCACGTGTCCACAGCCGCGCCAGCGCCAGCAAAAGCGAGCATCCACCGTCCGCATCATCCGTAGAAGCCAGCGTCAGCGCCGGTCGTTTGGCGCCGCGCGCGAAGCCCTGCAGCGGTCCACCCGCGCCTACCTGCAGCAACAGGTCCGCGTCGAGGTGCGTCAACGTGCGCACAAAGTCCACGGGCGACGTCGCGTGAGCCTTGAAAACCTCGCGCGCATCCGCCGCGTCTACGTACGCGCCGTCTTTGATGCAGGACACGAGCGGAACGGCCGGATCAGCAAGCGGCAGCGCGTCCACGACGCTGTCCAGGTCGAGCGCCGCCAGCACCGGCGAGTGGAAGCCGTGACTGACCGCCAGCTCAACCGCCTTCACGCCGGCCGCCCTGGCACGTGCCGCGACCGCATCCACCGCCGCTGTCGTACCCGACACCACCGTCTGTTTGGGGTGATTCAGGTTGGCGATAACCGCGCCATCCACCAGCAGGCCCCGGGCGGTCTCCCGGTCGACGACCAGCGCGACCATGGCCCCGCAGTCCCCCGACAAGGCCGCCATTGCGCGCCCACGCGCAGACGTCCAGCGCACACCGTCCTCTGCTGTGAGCACACCGGCCGCCACCGCCGCCGTGAACTCGCCGACCGAGTGCCCGGCTACGTGTGTCGGCCGCACACCCAACTCAGACAGCAGGCGCGTCAACGCCACCCCGACGGTCAAAAGCGCCGGCTGGCAGTTCTCGGTCGCCGTCAGCCGCGCGGCCGCCGCGTCGTCGTCCACAGCGGGATACAGCAGGTCGCTGATGGTCGGCTCTACCAGCCCACTGAGCTGGTCCAGGGTCTCGCGCACCACATCGAAGCGCCTGCGTATGTCGCGCAGCATCCCGGTCCGCTGAGCGCCCTGGCCCGGATACATGAAGGCGATCGAGGGCGCCTCTTCCGCGGTGCCGATCGCCGTACCGGGACCGATCTCCCGCAGCCGCTCGACCAGCTCCTGCCGATTGGCCGCGACCACACCCAGCCGCGCCGGCTGCCTGCGGCGACCGGCCCAGGCCCGCGCTACACCGGCCACGGTCACCTTGGGGTCAGCCTCTATCGCGTCTGCCGACCGTGCCGCGAGGTCACGTAAGGACGCCTCGTCCGGCGCCGACATCAGCACAAGCTCCGCCTGCTCTGCCGCCACCGTCTCTGCCGCGACCGCCGACTGCAGCACGGCGTGCACGTTTGTCCCGCCAAATCCGAAGGAGCTGACAGTGGCTACGCGCTGGTCAGCGCCCCAGACCTGCGGGGTTGTCGGGATGAAGAACCTCGACTCCTCCAGCGGCAGCTCCGGCTTCGGTGTTTCGAAACCGGCCATCGGCGGCAGCGTCTTGTGGTGCACCGCCAGCGCCGCGCGAATCACGCCCGCCACACCGGCTGCGGACATCGTGTGGCCCACGTTGGCCTTGCACGAGCCCAAGGCGACCGGCGCCTCGCCGCCCAACGACTCGACCAACCCCGCGAACTCGATGCGGTCGCCGACCGTGGTCCCGGTGCCGTGCGCCTCGGCGTAACCCAGCGCGTCGGTGGCCAGGCCGGCGTCCTCCCACGCAGCGCGGATGCACTCGACCTGCCCTGACTGGACCGGAGCCATAGGACCGTCGCCGCCGCCGTCGTTGTTGGCCGCGATGCCGTCGATCGTCGCGTAGATCCGGTCGCCGTCACGCTGCGCGTCCGCCAGGCGCTTGAGCACCAGCACGCCGCAGCCGTCGCCCTGCACAAAGCCGTCCGCGCGGTCGTCAAACGGCAGACAGCGCCCCTGCCTGCTCATGGCGCCGATGCGCGAGAACGCGATGTGATGCTCCGGCGTCAGGCACACGTACACCCCGCCCGCCAGCGCCGCATCCACAGCGCCGCTGCGCAGGGCGTTGACCGCGTCCGAGATCGCGACCAGCGACGATGCGCAGGCGGCATCGGTGGTAAACGCCGGACCGTGCAGCCGCAGCTCCTGGGCCACAGTGGCAGCGACCATGTTGGCCAGCAGCCCGGGTGCCGTAAACGCACGCGCAGGAACCAGACGCGCGACCGCTGCGGCCAGCCCCTCGGCGTCCTCAACGGGATCACCCATCGCGCCGCTGGCCATCAGCTGCGCCAGGATTCGACCTGCTTGCAGAGTGCGGTACTCGACGGCCGTAACCCCGAGATAAACACCCGTCTTATGCGGCAGCTGCTCCGCCGACCGGCCCGCGTCCTCGACCGCCTGCAGGGACACCCACAAGGCCAGCCGCTGCTGTGGATCCATAACCTCGACGCGTCGCGGCGGCACCCCGAGCGCCACGGCCGGAAACGACCGCACGTCCTGGATAAACGCCCCCGTGGGCGCGTAGCTCTTGTCTTTGGCGCGGGGATTCGCGTCGAAAAACGCGTCGTGGAGCCAGCGGTTCTCAGGGACCGGGCCGAAGCCGTCCCGACCCGCCAGGGTCATCTCCCAGAAGCGATGCAGATCCGGGGCGTCCGCGAATCGGCAGCCCATCCCGACGATGGCGATCTGATGGGATGGACGACCGCTGGACATCGGACGCTCCTAAGCGGCCGAGCGGCGGATCATGACCGCCAGATCGCTCAGCTTGTTCACGGCGACCAGCTCCTCGTCGGGGAAGGTGGTGCCCAGGCGCTCCTCGATGCAGCCGACCATCTCCATGGTGGCTACCGAGTCGATGGCCAGATCGCGAATGCTCACGTCCAGCCCGTCGCCTTTGATCTCTTTGGACCGGCCCGGAGCGACCTCTTCCAAGGCCTCCTTCACGAGCGTGATGATGTCTGTGTCAGTCATGGTGTTTCTCCTCAATCGATCCGGCGCAAGCTGTACTGCGCCAGCGACTGGTAGTGCATCTCAAACGCGCGCACGCACGTGCGCAGGTAACGGTCGTAGTCGTCGAAGACCTTGTCGCCCCACTTCTCGCGGATGTGCCCTTCGTGGTCACGCATGCGACGCAGCCACTCGGCGCAGGTCTTGCCGTAGTCCTCGCGGCGGGTCTTGATCTCCATGATCTCCCAGTAGGGGTTCACCGCTTTGACGACGTCCTCCAGGCGCAGCGAGAGGCCGCCCGGAAAGATCTCATAAGTCAGCCAGCCGACGTCGATCAGGTCCTGCTTGATGCGCGGGACCTTGTTGCGAAGGATGGTCTGCAGCCCAAACCAGCTGCCCGGGTTCGTCCACGAGTGAGCGCGCCGGAAGTAGTCGCGGTACAGGCCGATGTGCTTGCCCTCGCGCGCCTCTTCGGGGCGGGCGATGTGCTCCATCATGCAGATCGAGATCACCGCATCGAACTTCTCTTCGGGCTGGAACTCGCGGTAATCGCAGACCTTGGCGTCCACGCCCGGCATCTTGCGGGACAGGACCTCCTCGCACTGCGCGCGCGACAGGGTGATGCCGGTGGCGGCCTTCACGCCCTTGTTGCAGGACAGGTACTCCAAGTTGGCGCCCCAGCCGCAGCCGATGTCCAGCACGCGCTTGTCGGGGTTCACGTGGGCGGCGTTGTGCAGCCACTCCAGCTTCTGCAGCTGAGCGACCTCGAGGTTGTCGGTGCCGTCGTAAATGCCGCACGTGTAGTTCATGCGCTCATCGAGCCACAGCCGGAAAAACTCGTTACTGACGTCGTAACTGACTTCCACTTCAGCTTGGGTGGACACGGTCTTCTCCCCTGACTTTCTCTAGTATCGAACTTCGGAGTACGTGAGCATCCGCTGCTGGTCCGGATCCCAAACGGCCAGACTCAGGCAGGCCTTGATATCACGAACGTGCCAGGACGTGCGTCCCGGATGCTGCAGCTCTTCGATCGCCGCCATCGCTTCGGGCAGCCGATAGAACGGAATGCGGTGGTTCAAATGGTGTACGTGGTGGTACCCGATGTTGCCCGTGGCCCAGTGCATCAGGCCCGGCATGTCGAACATGCTGGAGGACCGCAGTGCGGCGAACGTGTAGTCCCAGTCGCGGCGGCCCTTCAGCTGAATGTCGGGGAAGTTGTGCTGCGCGTAGAAGAGGTACGAGCCGGCTCCCAGCGTCACGCACGTGGGCACGATCAAAAAGCAGAGCGCGGTGACGAGACCGAGAAAGTAGATCGCCGCTGCAAAGCCCAGAAAGTGGACCAGCAGGGCCAGCGGAGCCTGCCAGTGCTTTTTGGCGTTGCGGCGGAAGGGCTGCAGCGACATCCCGATCAGGAAGACGGGCACATAACCGAGAAAAATCGTCAGCGGGTGACGCGCAAAGCGGTATTTCAGGCGCGTAAACGGGTCCAGCCCGCGGTACATGCCAACGGTGAGAACGGGGAAGGACCCGATGGAGGAACCGATGATCTTGGCGTTGTTCTTGTGATGAAAGTTGTGGGTCTCGCGCCAGACCGACTTGACCGCCAGCATGTAGAAACCGACCAGCCACATGATGATCTCAGCAGCCCGCGACTTACGCAGAATCGCCCCATGCAAGTAGTCGTGATAAAAGATGAAAATCCGAATCTGCACCAAGCCGGTGACCACCGCGATCGCCAGCTTGGCGGGCCACCACGGCACGAGCAGGATGGCGGTCATGCAGGCGGCCCACACCAACATCACCTCCGCCAGAAGGCGCCAGGTGGTACCTCGGTCCTCTGTCGCGAACGGCTTCGTCGCGGCCAACAGTTCTGCCCCAGAACGCATCGGGAGTGATCTAGTCCTTTACGCGCGCGCGTGCAACTACATAGAACTCGTTTCGAAACGGGGTATCAGGCTGCTTTCTTGTGGCCTGGTTCGCCCTTCACCGGATGGGTCTTACGGTATTTCTTGAGGGCGCCGTCGATCACCCAGCGGACAACGCCGGGAAAGTGGCGGTACATGAAGTACGCAAACGCGCCGTCAAAGCCGGGGACCACGTGGTAGCGGTGCTTGGCGATGCCCGTCAGCGACGACAGCGCCACGGCCTCGGCCGTCATAGCCTTGACCTCACCCGCGATCGCCTTGGTCTCGGGCGGCTTGATCTTGTTCTCTTCGTGAAACTGCGGGGTGTCTGTGTCAGGCGGGAAGACCACCGTGAGCCCGATGTTGTGGTCGATGAGCTCCTGGCGCAGGCAGTCCGAGAAGCCGGTGACCGCGTACTTGCTGGCCGCGTAGGCCGTGTACCCGTAGATGCCCATGAAGCCGAGCATGGAGGCGACCATGCAGATGTGCCCCGTACCCTGCTCGTAGAAGTGCGGCAGAAACGCGCGCGTCACGTTGACCGTGCCGAAGTAGTTCACCTGCATCATCGAGTCGAAGATGGCGTCCGGTGTCTGCAGCACCGTCGCGGGGTGCGCGATGCCGGCGTTGTTGATCAGCACGTCCAGGCCACCCAGACCCGCCAGCACCGTCTTGGCGGCCTCGTTGACCGCGTCCCGGTCACTGATGTCGACCGCCACCGCGCCAAAGACCTGTCCGGAGCCGCTCGCCGCCGCCTTGATCTCTTCCAGCGCCTCGTCCAGTCGCTTCTGGCCACGGGCGGCGATGTAAACGCTGGCGCCCCAGCCCGCGAGCATCTTGGCCGCGGCCTTGCCGATGCCGCTGCTGCCCCCGGTTATGAAGACCTTCTTGCCATTGAAAAACTGCATTCGCGACCCCCTACTTGTGGCAATCGCCTGCGAGTAGCATCTTGACGTCGGCGCGGCAAGTGAGTTACGCAGCCCGACTATGATCTGTGCCGCACAACATCCGCTTCAGTATGATCCCGACTGGACAGTCCCCCGCTCGCTGGAGCAGGTCACGACGCTCAATCCGCGCGAGGGGGCCGGCGTCACATTCATCATGCCGGACGGCACGGACCAGCAGCTGTCATACCCCAAGCTCCGCGCGGAGGCGTGGCGACGCGGCAAGCACCTGCTGCGGCTGGGCCTGAAGAAGGGTGATCGTCTCGGCTTTGTCGTGCCGGACGGCGACGAGTTCGTGCTGACCTTTCTGGGCGCCGCGTGTGTGGGGATCATCCCGGTCCCGCTCTATCCGCCGCTGGGCATGGGCAAGCTGGACAGCTACATCGAGGCGTCGGCGCGCATCCTGAAAGAGGCGGGCGCGCGGATGCTGCTGACGACCAAAAAGGTCCAGCCCATCCTGTGGAGCCTCGTCGACACCGTGGAGTGCCTCGAGGACGTGATCACCTGCGACAAGCTGCACGGCGACACTCCGGACATCGAGGCGGAGCCGGTCACGCCCGACGACATCGCGTTTCTGCAGTTCACATCGGGGAGCACGGCGGCCCCCAAGGGCGTCGTCGTCAGCCACCGCAGCCTGGGCGCCAACGGCTTTGCCATCATGCGCCACGGGCTGGAGGTCGATCACAAAGTCGATAAGTGCCTGAGCTGGCTGCCGCTATACCACGACATGGGCCTCATCGGCTTCGTGATCGCGCCGCTGACGGCCGGTCTGGAGGCGGTCTTCATGCCCACGATGACGTTCATCAAGCGACCGGCCACCTGGATGCAGGCCATGAGCCGCCACAACGCCACGATCACGTTTGCGCCCAACTTTGCGTACGGACTGGCGGTCAAGCGCACGTCCGCGGAGAAGGTCGCTGAGCTGGATTTGACCGGCGTGCGCGTTCTGGGCGCCGGCGCTGAGCCCAACAACCCCGAGACGCTCAACGCGTTTCTGGACCACTTCGCGCCGGCGGGGCTGCCGCGCACGGCGATGATGCCGGTGTACGGCATGGCGGAGGCGACGCTGGCCATGACCTTTGCGCCCCTGCGCGACCAGATGCACGTCGAGCGCGTGGACGCCGAGACCTATCAGGGTGTCGGCGAGGCCATCCCGACCAACATGGACGGGGGCGCGCTGGACTTCGTCAGCTGCGGCTGGCCGTTTGCGGACCATCAGGTGGTCGTGCTGGACGAGGCGGGCAACGAGCTGCCCGATCGCAACGTGGGCGAGCTGGTCTTCCGCGGACCGAGCGTGGCCGAAGGCTACTGGCGCAACCCGCAGGTCACCGCCGAGGCCTACCGCAACGATGGGCTGCACACCGGCGATCTGGGCTATGTCGTAGACGGCGAGGTGTTCGTCACCGGCCGCAAGAAAGACCTGATCATCCTGAACGGGCGCAACTACGACCCGCAGAGCATCGAGTGGGTGGTGGAGAGCATCGACGGCATCCGCAAGGGCAACGTCATCGCGTTCTCGCGTCCCGGCAGCCGCACCGAGGAGCTTGTCGTGGTGGCCGAGGCCAAGCGCGAGTACGACCGCAACAAGCTGATCGACGTCGTGAAGAAAGCGGTGCGCGACGAGCTGTTCCTCAGCCCGGCCGACGTACAGCTCGCGGGCCCGGGGACGCTGCCCAAGACGACGAGCGGCAAGCTGCAGCGCGGCAAAGCCCGTGAGCAATATCTGGGCGGCACGCTGGGCGGTCAGGGCGTGCGCACGCTCGGGTCGCGGGGCCAGACGCTGACGCTGGCCAAGCACATCACCAAGTCCACCGTCAGTCGCGTGCGTCACCGCATTCGCGCTGCGACGCGCCGCAACCCGCCCCAGGGTTGATCCCGCTCTCCGCCGACGAACGGGCCGCGCTGGCCGCGATCCGGCACAGAAAACAACTAGCCGGCTCTGAGATCTACGCGACTCTCCGCGAGCGGATCGATGCGCTCACCACCTTGTGCGAGCGCGGCAAACCCGGTGAAGCCGCCGCCACGACGCCGGGTGACAGCGTGCGCGTGGTGGCGTGGAACATCGAGCGCGGCGCCAAGCTGCAGGGCATCATCCAGCTGCTTCGCACCGACCCACAGCTGCAACGCGCGGACATTCTTACGCCTTTGAGGACGCCCGGACCGGTACGTTCTGGGCGGCGCTGGAGCACGGCCACTGGGGGCCCAAGCTGCAACGCTCCACGGACGGGGGCGAGACCTGGGATGAGGTGACCGCTCCCAAGTACCCCGACGGGGCAACGACGGGGGACAAGGCGGCGTCGCTGGAGTCGATCTGGGTCGTGGCAGCGGGCGGCGCCGACCAGCCGAATCGGCTGTACGCGGGGACGAATCCGGGCGGTCTGTTCGCCAGCGACGACGGCGGTAAGCAGTGGTCGCTGGTGACAGGGCTGTGGGACCACCCGTCACGTGAGCAGTGGTTCGGAGGCGGGCGAGACACGGCGGGCATCCACAGCGTGGTGGTGGACCCGCGCGACAGCCGGCGCGTGCTGGTGGGCGTCTCGTGCGGCGGCGTCTTCGAGACGACCGACGGCGGCGAATCCTGGGCGCCCCGCAACCGCGGCTTGAAAGCCAACTTTCTCCCGGATCCTGAAGCGGAGGTCGGACAGGACCCGCACCTGGTGACGCTGTGCCCAGCGCACCCGGACACGCTCTGGCAGCAGAACCACTGCGGCGTCTATCGCAGCACCGACGGCGCCAAGACCTGGCAGGAGATCAGCGCGCCCGGGCAGGTCTACTTCGGCTTTCCGGTGGTGGCGCATGACACCGACCCCGACACGGCGTGGGTGGTCCCGGCCATCAGCGACGAGGTACGGATGGTGCCCGACGGCGCGTTGCAGGTCTTCAAGACCACGGACGGCGGCGCCACCTGGACCTCGACCAGCGCCGGACTGCCCCAACAGAACGCATACGACCTGGTCTATCGACACGCATTCGACCGGATCGCGACGGGCGTCATGGCGATGGGGACCACGACGGGAAACGTGTACGTGTCGACGGACGACGGCGCCACCTGGGGCTGCGTGGGCCACAACTTTCCGCCGGTCTATTCGGTCAGGCTGGCGCGCTGAACGCTACTGGACGACGAGGTAGGCGGCCTGCTCGGTCACGTGCTTGCGCTCGGCGTCCTTGGCGGTGTCCTCTTCATAGGCCAGGCCCAACTGACTGCTCGTGACCGCCGGGTCCCCGAACAGGATGGGCCAGCCACCGTTTCCACCGTCCATCGCCGCCGCGCTGACGACAGCTGCGATCGGGGGCGCTGAGGTGGCGATCGCGTAGTTGAACGGCGGCGCGTTGTGGTAGCCCCGGATGGTATCGGCGCCGAGGCCCGCGGAGATGGTGTGCCCGCCCAGCGCGCCGAAGCCGGACTCGATGACGATGTATCCGATCAGCTCGTCAGCGCGGGTCTTGCGGGAGTCCTCACCCACATGCTTGCCCGCGCGCAGCACGCCGGCGGTCGGCGGATTCTTCCGGTGGTTGCCGCGGGCCCAGAAGACGGACCAGCGCGGATCGTTGTCGGACATGACCTGGCCGACCACCGCCGGTTTGGCGTAGCTGTTAGCGTACGTCCGTGCCTGAGCGCTCCACAGGCCCTTGCGGTCGGTCGTGGTGGACGTAAACCTGACGGCCTCCATGGTCACCCCGTGCACGCCGGCGGTGTACACCCCGGCTTCCACGACGACGCAATGGACGCTGACGCCTTCGATGGTGGCATCCGACTTATCCGCCGCCATGACGGCAAACTCGAACGAGTCGGCCACGGCGTTGCGCACGCGCACAACGGCCGGCACCGCTCCCGCGCCGTAGTTGGCGCCGCACACCACGACCATCTCGGAGTAGGTGTGCGGCAGCACCACCTCGGTGTAGCCGGCTCCGCTCTGCAGGACCATCGCATCGAGCGCGGGCCCCGAGCAGCTGTTGTCGTCGTGTTGGCAGACGCCGGCGCCGTCGCAGTGGTCCCCGGTGGTGCATGCGTCCAGGTCGTCGCACAGCGCGCCGTCGGGGGCGAGCTCGGTCTGGCAGCCGGCAACAGCGTCGCAGCTGTCCAACGTGCAGTCGTTGCCGTCCTCGCACTGCAGCGATGCGCCCGACGTGCAGGTCGCGCCCTGGCAGATCTCGGCCCCGTTGCAGACGTCATCGTCGGCGCAAGAGGTCCCGTCCACCAGCGGTGTGGTCTCGCACCCGTGGTCCGCGTGGCAGGAGTCCGCGGTGCAGACGTTGCCGTCGTCGCACACCAGCGGGGTACCGGCGGTGCACTCACCGTCGAAGCAGTTCTCCAGCCCGTTGCACTCGTCGCCGTCCGAGCAGTCACCGCCCACGGCAAAGTTGTCGCACCCGGTCTGCGCGTCGCAGAGATCGGCGGTGCAGACGTTGCCGTCGTCGCACACCGGAGGCGTCCCAGTCGCGCATTCACCGGACACGCAGTGCTCGTCGCCGTTGCAGACGTCACCGTCGACGCATGGCGTGTCGTCTGCCGCGGGCGCGTAGGTGCAGCCGTCGTCGGCGTCGCAGAAGTCGATGGTGCACACGTCGTCGTCGTCGCAGTCCAGCGGGTTGCCGGAGGCGCACTGCCCGCCTACGCAGGCCTCGGGGCCGTTGCAGGCGTCACCATCGCCGCAGCCGGTACCGTCCGGAGCGGGCGGAGTCGTGCAGCCGTCTGTCGCATCGCACCCATCATCGGTGCAGGGATCGCCGTCGTTGCACACCAGGGCGGCCCCCGCAGCGCAGTCGCCCGACTGACACGTCTCGTCGCCGTTGCACACGTCGCCGTCGGCGCACCCCGTGCCGTCCTGCAAGTTCACGGTGAGGCACCCATCGGTGACGTCGCAGCTGGTAGTGGTGCATGGGTTCGTGTCGGTGCAATCCAGCGGCGCGCCCGCCGAGCAAGTCCCCGACTGACAGGTCTCCGCGCCGTCGCACACATTGCCGTCCGCGCAGTCGGTGCCGTCCGCGACAGGCGGCGTAGTACACCCGTCGGTGGGATCGCACGCGTCCGCTGTGCACGGGTTGCCGTCGTTGCACACCAGCGCAGCCCCGGATGAGCAAGCCCCCGACTGACAGGTCTCCGCGCCGTTACACACATCGCCGTCCGGACACGGCGTGCCGTCCGCAACCGACCCGGCCTGACACCCGCCGATCGCGTCGCATGTGTTGGCCGAGCAGGGGTTCGAGTCGCCACAGTCCAGCGGCGCTCCTGACTCGCAGACGCCGCTTTGACAGGTCTCGGCGCCGTTGCACACGTCGGCGTCAGCGCAGCTCGTCCCGTCGACCGCAGGCGGCGTCGTGCAGCCGATCGAGGGATCGCACGCGTCGGCGGTACACGGGTCCTGGTCGTCACAATCCGGGCCCACGCCGGGTGCGCAGGTGCCGCTCTGGCAGGTCTCGTCGCCGTTGCACGCGTCTCCATCGGCACATGCGGTCCCGTCGGGCGCCGGCGCCGACTCACAACCCGTCGCCTGGTCGCAGCTGTTGGTGGTGCACGGATCCGTGTCGGTGCACACCAGGGGCGCGCCGGCCGAGCACGTGCCGCTCTGGCAGGTCTCCTCGCCGTCGCACACGTCGGCGTCAGCGCAGCTCGTCCCGTCGGGCACGGGCCCGGTCGTACACCCGCTTGTGGGGTCGCACCCGTCCGCAGTGCACGGGTTGGTGTCCCCACAGACCAGCGGCGTGCCTGTGTGGCAGTCGCCGCCCTGGCAGGTCTCGGCGCCGTTGCACACATTGCCATCCCCGCATGCGGTGCCGTCGGGCGCGGCCCCGGTCTGGCACCCGCCGGTCGGGTCACATGTGTTGCTGGTGCACGGATCGTTGTCGGTGCACTCCAGCGGGGTGCCACCCGTGCAATCGCCTCCCTGGCACGTCTCGTCACCGTTGCAGACGTCGCTGTCCGCACAGCTGGTGCCGTCGGGCACGTCGGCCACACCGCATCCGCTCGCGGCGTCGCAGGTTCCGGTGTTGCACGGTCCGGTCCCGGTACAAGTCAGCGGCGTCCCGGCGTGGCAGTGCCCGGCATCGCAGGTCTCGTCGCCGTTGCAGAGATCGCCATCCGCGCACGCCGTGCCGTCCGGCGCATCGGAGAGCCCACACCCCAAAGCAGCGTCGCAGACCGCCACCTGGCACGGGTCCGAGCTGGTGCAGGTCGGCGCGCTCCCTGCCTCGCAGACCCCACCGGTGCACGTCTCGTCGCCGTTGCACAGATCGCCGTCCGGGCACGCCGTACCGTCCGCGACGTTCTCCACCCCGCACCCGTTCTGCGCGTCGCAGCTACCTGTCGTACATGGCCCGTTGCCGGGACAGTTGAGCGCGTCACCGGCCTGGCAAGCCCCACCCTGGCAGGTCTCGGCGCCGTTGCAGACATCACCGTCCGCGCACGCCGTCCCGTCCGGTGCATCCGCCACGCCGCACCCGGCCACTGCGTCACACGTGCCCACGTTGCAGGGCGCGCTCCCCTGACAATCCAACGCCTGCCCGGCGACGCAGGAGCCCCCCTGACAGGTCTCGGCCCCGTTGCATACGTCGCCGTCCGCGCATCCGGTCCCGTCCGCTACGTTCTCCAGCCCGCACCCATTCTGGGCATCGCAGCTGCCGACCTTGCACGGCCCGTCGTCCGGACAATTCAACGCCGCCCCGGACGTACACGAACCGCCCTGGCAGGTCTCGTCGCCATTGCACAGATCACCGTCGGCGCATGCCGTGCCGTCAGCGACATTCGTCACGCCACAGCCGGTCGTCGCATCGCAGCTTCCGGTGTTGCACGGGCCGGTGCTCGGGCAGCTCAACGGCGTCCCAGCCGAACAGCTGCCGCTTTGGCAGGTCTCGTCGCCGTTGCACACGTCGCCGTCGGCACACGCCGTGCCGTCGGCAACGTCGGTCACCCCGCACCCGGTCGTGGCATCGCAGCTTCCGGTGTTGCATGGGCCCGTGCTCGGGCAGGTCAGCGCCACGCCCGCGGCGCAGCTGCCGCCCTGGCAGGTCTCGTCGCCATTGCACAGATCACCGTCGGCGCATGCCGTGCCGTCAGCGACATTCGTCACGCCACAGCCGGTCGTCGCATCGCAGCTTCCGGTGTTGCACGGGCCGGTGCTCGGGCAGTTCAGCGCCGCGCCGGCAGTGCAGCTGCCGCTTTGGCAGGTCTCGTCACCGTTGCACACGTCGCCGTCCGCGCACGCCGTTCCGTCGGCCACGTCCGTCACACCGCACCCGGTCGTCGCATCGCAGCTTCCGGTATTGCATGGACCCGTGCTTGGGCAGGTCAGCGGCGTGCCGGCGGTGCACGTGCCCCCCCTGGCAGGTCTCGTCACCGTTGCACAGATCGCCGTCCGGGCAAGCGGTGCCGTTCGGGGCGTCCGAGACCTCACAGCCGTTCACGGAGTCGCAGGTCGCGACATGGCAGGCGTCGGGGTTCGGGCAGGTCAGCGGTGTGCCGGCCGTGCAGGTGCCGCCCTGGCAGGTCTCGTCGCCATTGCAGACGTCGGCGTCGGGGCACGGGGTGTCGTCGGCGGAGTTGGGTGCGGTGCAGCCCGTCGCCGGATCGCAGGCGTCGTCGGTGCATGGGTTGGAGTCGTTGCACGTAAGCGGCGTACCGGCGGTGCAGACGCCTGCCTGGCAGGTCTCGGTGCCATCGCAGAGATCCGCGTCGGCACACGGGGTGTCGTCGACGACCGGCGCCGTCTCGCAGCCGTCGGTGGAGCTACAGGTGTTGGTGGTGCAGGGGTTCTGGTCATCACAGTCCAGCGGGGTACCCGCAACGCAGGCGCCGGCGTCGCAGGTCTCGTCGCCGTTGCACGGGTCAAAGTCGTCGCACTCGGCGTCTGTGTCGCAGCCCGGCGTCGGCAGCGGCGAGACGTCGAGACCGCCCATGTCCTGGGTGAAGCCGTTGGCGCTGCCGTCAAAGTACATGGTGAACGTACCCGCCGTGTTGCCGCCAAGGCTCGTCGGGGTGAAGCGGATGGCGTCCTCGTCTTCGCCGGTCAAGCCCGGGACCACGAAGGTGTTATTGGTCGACAAAAGCAGGTCTCCGCCGGGGAGGATCGTGACCGAGTCCACATCCTCGGCGTTGACCGTGAGGCCGACATCGCTGCCATCAAAATACATAGCCCAGGAGCCGGCGGTGTTGGCGCCCAGCGCCGTCGGGGTGAACCGCAGCAGATCCTCGTCGCGTGCCCCGCTGACCCCCACACCCGGGTTGCCCACGGTCGAGATCAGCAGGTCGCCGTCATCAAGTACGGCCACCGCGTCGATGTCTTCACCGTTTGCCGTCAGGCTGACGTCGCTGCCGTCGAAGTAGAACGAGACCGTACCGGCCGTCGTCTCACCCAGCTGCGTCGCAGCGAGCGTGACCAGGTCCGAGTCGTCGACCACATCCCCGTTTGGGCCGCCGATCAGACCCGGAATAATGGTCTCGTTCTGAAAGGAAAGCAGCATGTCGCCGTTAGGCAGAATCGCCAGCGCATCCACGTCCGCGCCAGCTGGGATACCGATGTCGGACCCGTCCACCGACAAGCTGTATGTAGCGCCGTCATAGGTGACGACATCCTCATCGGTCGCCGGAGCCGACAAGCCGAACAGCGACAGCGTCGTCGCTTTGAAGGAGAAGTGGAGCACGTCGTCACAGTTGTCGACGCCCCCGGTGCAGCTGCCCGCCTGGCAGGTGGATCCGTCCGTGCACGAGTCGCCGTCGTCGCACTCGGCACCCTCCGCCGCCGGCAGCGCCTCGCACGCGCCGGTGCCCGTGTTGCACACGCCCTGGGTGCAGGCGGAGTCCAGCCCGGTGCAGTCGACCGGCGTGTTGACGCACGCGTCGTTCTCAAACGTGTCGGTGGTACACAGATTGTCGTCATCGCACTGGGGCTGCGTGTCCCCGATGCAAACACCCGCCTGGCAGCGATCGTTGAAGGTGCATGCGCTGGCGTCGTCACATGGGCGGCCCTCGTCGTCGGGGTCGCACACCATGAGCATCTCCAGGGTGAAGGGACCGGCGTCGCCCGCGTTGAACGCATCGACGACTACATAGTAGTCAGCCGCCACCGGCACGCGCAGGTTCAACAGCTCCTCGGGCTGCCCGGCCGGGAAGCTGTCCGCACCGCCGACGCAGCGGTCGGGATCGCAGTCGCTGCCCGAGCCGTCATCCATAAAGATGTGGAAGCCGGCGTCCCACTGGGCCGTCGGGGTCAGGCGAAAGGTGACCGCCTGCTCCGGACGCAGGTGCACGCGATAGACCACATCCGCGCCCGGCTGGTTCCAGCCCGAGCACAGCGTGTCGTAGTCGGCCGTGGCCCCGGTCGTGTCGCCGGTGATCGTCGTACCGACCGCCGCCTCGATCGCCGTACTGCAGGTCGGGTTGCACCCCGGCGCTGTCGCCGCGTGGACAGGCCCGAAGCACGTGTCGCAAGTGTCCGTCGTGCACGCCGATCCGTCATCCAGGTCCAGCGGGGAGTTGTCGCAGGCGCCCGCATCGCAAGTATCGTGGGTGCAGGCATCCCCGTCGTCGCACAAAGGCAGGTGTGTGCAGTACTGCGCGAAGCAGCCGTCGACCGTGCACGGGTCGCCGTCATCGCATTGTGTCGCCGTGGTGCAGCGCACGACCGTCAGGTCCGAGACCGTCGCCAGCGAGTTGATCCGCCCGTGACCGGCCCGATCGTCGAAGCCAGGCAGCTCCAGATCGTCGGAGTTTCGCGCCAAGAACGCTGCCACGTCGTTAGGCTGAAGCTCCGGCCGCTCACCGAGCAGGCGCGCGATGAGGCCCGCCACGTGCGGTGTCGCCATCGACGTGCCGCTGGACGTCACAAACGTGCTACTGAACGCCGACGCCGAGGTGATCACGGACCCCGGCGCCACAATGTTCAGACGCGGGCTGCCGTTGGAGAAGCACACCATCGTGTCCGGCTGCGTGTTGGTGTCGGTGCACAAAATCTCTGAGCAATCCGCGTTGGCGCACCAACTGGCGCTGGACAAGTTCGTGTCGTAGACCGCGCCCACCGCGATCGCTCGGCGCGCACAGGCCGGGGAGCCGATGCCGTGGATCGCGCCATCGTTGCCGGACGCGACCGCGTGGGTCACGCCCAGCGCTGTCGACGCGTTGACCGCCTGCGAAATCGCGTCCCAATCGCACGTGCCGGGCCATTGCGTGGCGCCGCCCAGGCTCATGTTGACCACGTGGGCGCCCACCGTCGACGTGCACCACTCGATGCCGGCGACGATATCGGAGTCGCTGCCAGATCCCGCAGCGTTGAGCACTTTACCGGCGGCCAAAGACGCCCCCGGCGCCACGCCGGTGAACGTCAGATGGGTGCAGATCCGTTGGAACGACATCGAACTTCAAAGACATCAGCAGCTTAC
>CAZJHX010000029.1:0-75731 GCA_964545715.1 uncultured Myxococcales bacterium | reverse complement strand
AACACCCTGAGAATTTTCGTTTTGTCGTTGGCTGTCTTTGCGCTTGCCTGCAGCCCGAGTGGTGGCGGCAGCGGGTCCGGCGGCGGCACGGGCACGGGCACGGGCACAGACACGGGCACCGGCGCCGACACGGGCGCGACCACAACGGACACCGGCGGCGACACCGCAGACACCGGCACAACCACGGGCGGCACCGACACCGGCGGCACAGGGGCTGGTGACTTCGACGGTGTCGGGGCGGAGATCGCGGAGGCGTCGTGCTCACTGCTGGACGAGTGCCTGGGCGACCTGGCCGCGGCGATCTTCCCTGCCGGCAACTGCGAAGAGGTGATCTCCAAGAGCTTCGACCAGAACCTGACACAGCTGTGGCAGGCGGGCGTGGACAAGGGCACGGTCGTCTACGACAAGGCCAAGGGCGACGCGTGCGTCAAAGCGATCGAGGCGGCGTCGTGCGACGCCCTGCCGGACTTCACCACGGTCTGCCAGGACTCGCTGGTGGGCCAGGTCGCGACGGACGGCGAGTGCGAGAATACGCTGGAGTGCGCGGGCGCGGCCTATTGCCGTATCGAGGCGGCGTGTCCCGGCGCGTGTACACCGCGCGTGGATGAGGGCGCGGCATGTGACCTGGACGAGGAGTGCGCGGTCGGGCTGGCGTGTGCAGGCAACGTGTGTGCCGCGGCGGCAAGCGAGGGTGCGGCGTGTGGAGACGAGCTGCCGGCGTGTGCGCTGGGCATGCTGTGCAAGGCGCCCGCGTTGGGCGCGCCCGGGGTCTGTACGCCGCTGGACAAGCTGGCGACCGCCGGGAACGGGCAGCCGTGTGATCCGATCAAGCTGGAGCTGTGTGAGCCCGGGCTGTCGTGCGTGCTGCAAAAGACCCTGGCATTTCAGTGCCAGAAGCCGTACTCCAAGGGCGCAGTCTGCGGGTTCGGCGTGCCGGAGCCGTGCTCGGCGGGCGAGTATTGCACGGCGACCTTCCAGACGATCGAGGGCAACTGCACCGAGCTGCCGGGCCAGGGGCAGCCCTGCGCGACGGGCGGTCTGGGCGGTGGACTGTGCGCCGCCGGTTTGATCTGCGCGCAAGAGACCTGCGAGACCTTCCAGGACCTGGGTGGGGCGTGCAAGGACGCCGCCCAGTGCTTCAGCGGCCAGTGCACGGACGGCGCTTGCGTGGTGCCACCCTTCTGCGAGCAGTAGAGCCCCCCGTTTCCGTTTGGCCCGTGCGGCGCGGTACGATAACCGCAACTTAGACATCGAGCGGGTTATGCGTACATACCTTGTGGCGATATGTGTCGCGGTTTGCGTGACCGGGTGCCCGGACTCCAGTCCGCCCGGCCAGCAGAGCGCGCTGGACGTGGCGTCTGCGGACTCCGCCGTGGCTCAGGACGAGGGGGCGGTGGCGGACAGCGGGCCGGTGGCGATCGAGGATGCGGGCGCGCCGGATGTCGAGCAGCAGGTGTTCGATCCCAGCCCGTGCGCTGAGAACGCGGATTGCGAGAGCGGTTGGTGCGTGGACGCGCCGGAGGGTGGGCTGTGCACGATCACGTGCGTGGACGAGTGCCCGGCCGGCTGGTCCTGTCAGGGCGTACAGGTCACGGGCAGCGACCTGACCTACATCTGCGTACCGCTGGCGCCCAACCTGTGCCGCCCCTGCACGGGACCGAGTGACTGTGGCGCGCTGACGGGTGATCTGTCCTCCAAGTGCTTGGACTATGGGGCGTTGGGCAGCTTCTGCGGCGCGCCGTGCTCGGAGGCGATCGCCTGTCCGGACGGCTTCGCGTGCTCCGAGGACGGCCAGTGCATCTCGTCGGGCGTGTGTGAGTGCACCGGAAAGTACGCGGACCAGGAGGCGACGACGGCGTGCACCGCCTCCAACGAGCATGGAACGTGCAGTGGGACGCGCAGCTGCGGGCTGGCGGACGGGGCCCCGGTGCTGTCGGCGTGCAGCGCGCAGGTGCCCGCCGCCGAGCTGTGCAACGGAGAGGATGACGACTGCGATCTGCTGGTGGATGAGGGCTTCACCGACACCGATGCGGACCTGGAGGCGGATTGCACGGACACCGACGACGATGGAGACGGGGTCCCGGACGCGACAGACGTGTGCCCGCTGGAGTCCAATCCCGGCCAGGAGGACCTGGATGCGGACGGGCTCGGCGACGTGTGTGACGACGATGTCGACGGGGATGGTGTGGTCGATGAGGCGGACAACTGCGCTCATGTGAGCAACGTCGGGCAGGCCGATCTGGACGGCGACCTCATTGGCGACGTCTGCGATGACGATGATGACGGTGACGGGGCAGCCGACGCGGTGGACGTGTGCGCGCAGGTGCCCGATCCCGAGCAGCTGGATACGGATCTCGATGGCGCCGGCGACGCGTGCGATGACGACGATGACGGGGACGGCATCGCGGATGACACGGACCTCTGCCCGGTGGACGCGGACCCGGAGCAGGCCGACCTGGATGGCGACGGGCTCGGAGACGTCTGCGACCCCGACGATGACGGCGACCAGGTCGAGGACACCGTCGACAACTGCGCCGAGGTGGTCAATCCGCTGCAATCCGACGCCGATGAGGATGGGGAGGGCGATCTGTGCGACCCGGACGACGACAACGACGGGGTGGCGGACGACCTCGACAACTGCGTGCTGGTGTCTAATGCGCTCCAGGATGATGCGGATCTGGACGGCGTTGGGGACGCCTGTGACGTGGATAACGACGCGGACGGCATCGAGGACCAGCTGGACAACTGCCCGGCCACGCCCAACCCGCTGCAGAACGACCTGGACAAGGACGGGGTGGGTGATGCGTGTGATTTCGACGATGACGGCGACCTGATCCCCGACCAGTACGACAACTGCCCGACCGTGGCCGGCGACGATCAGACCGACCTGGACGAGGACGGCAAGGGCGATATCTGTGACGCGGACGACGACGAGGACGGCTTTCCCGACAACCTGGACAACTGTCCGAAGACGCCCAACCCCGATCAGGCTGACGCCGACGGAATCGACGGCGGTGACGCCTGCGACGACGACGACGACGGCGACGGTGAGCCTGACGACAGCGACAACTGCCCGCAGGTGGCCAATCCGGATCAGGCGGACCAGAACGGTGACGGGGTGGGCGACGCCTGCCAGCCGGACGATGACGGCGATCTGGTGCCGGACGACGAGGACAACTGCCCGCTGGTGCCCAACGCCGATCAACTCAACACCGACGGCGACGCCCAGGGCGATGCGTGCGATGACGACGACGACAACGACGGCGACCCGGATGCCGACGACTGCGCCCCGCTGGACCCGACGATCGCGCACGGGCTGGAGGACCTTTGCAACAACGGTGTGGACGAAGACTGCAGCGGCAAAGCGGACGAGGGGTGCGCCGGTGTCGGCTGCAAGGCCATTCTCGATGCGGGCGGCAGCACCGGAGACGGCCCGTACGCGCTCTCGCCCGACGATGACGGCGCGGTGTTTCAGGGCTACTGCGACATGACGACGGCGGGCGGTGGCTGGACGTTAGTGGCCCGAGTCAACGGCGCTGACGCCTCAAACCTGCTCTATGACGCCTGGGCGACCAACGACACGCTCGGCGCCGTCGACGACTTCAGCCTGACCACCGGCTCGGACGTGCTCTACCAGACGTACGCGACGGTCGCCGGCAAGGAGCTGATGTTTGTGGACTGGACGTCCAAGTGCGGCGACACGAACGTGCTGCTGCGCACGGGCGAGATCCTGGGCGATGTCTCGCTGAAGCAGCGCCTGGTCGAGACGCCGCCCAAGGCCTGCGCGTACTTCACCTGCAACCCGTCGCTGGACTCCAACGTGAGCGTCGCGGCGTTCCGCAACAGCCAGTGCATCAACCCGTTCCACACCAGCTTCGGCGGGGGCATCGCCAACATCTTTCCCGACGACAAGTTCGGTCTGAACATCTCGATGAACTCAGCCGGCACCCACTTCATGCGCTTCACCAACACGCCCAACGACTTTGACGCCGGGATCGGCAGCGACCAGGGCCCCAACAACAGCTATGACTGCGGCGATCTCGACCCGCACGGTGACAAGCACACCGGCTGGCCGGGTCACCTCGTCACGATCTGGGTGCGCTGAGCTGCAGCGCTCGCCTCAAGCTGACGCACATGGCCAGCATCACGAGCGTGAACGGCAGCGCGGTGATGATCGACGCCGTCTGAAACGCCGCCAGTCCGCCCGCCAGGAGCAGGACGGCTGCCACGACGCCCTCGGAGACGGCCCAGAAGACGCGCTTCCACACCGGCGGCTCGGGGTTGCCGCCGGACGTGAGGATGTCGATCACGAGCGAGGCTGAGTCCGATGAGGTCACGAAGAAGATCACGACGCACACCAGGGCAAACACGCTGGTGATTGCACCGAGTGGGAGGCCGCGCAGCAGGGTGAACAAGGCCTGGGGCATGCTCTCGCTCACCGCTGTGACCAGATCGAGCTGCCCGGTCTGCTGCAGCTCCAGGGCGGTGTTGCCCAGGATGGTCAGCGCGGCGAAGCACGCCAATACCGGTGCGCCCAGCACTCCGAAGACAAACTCCCGAACCGTGCGCCCGCGGGAGATCCGCGCGATAAACAGGCCGACAAAGGGGGCCCAGGCGATCCACCACGCCCAGTAAAACGCGGTCCAGCCGGCAAACCAGGTACGCTCGGCGTCGCTGCCGGTCTGCCCGAACCACAGGCCCTGCTCGACCAACGCGCGGCCGTAGCTGACGACGTTCTGAAAGAAGCCCCCGATGATGGTCAGCGTCGGTCCGGCCGCCAGCACGAACACAAAGAGGGCCGTCGAGAGCAGGATGTTGATTTCGCTGAGCTTCTTGATTCCCGCCGTCAGCCCGGAGACGACGGAGACCGTGGCCATGAGCGTGATGACCGCGATGATCGTCAATTGCCAGCCGGTACCCTGCCCAATCCCGACGACCGTGGACAGGCCGCTGTTGATTTGCATGGCGCCCAGCCCCAGCGAGGTACAGACCCCGAACATCGTGCCGAAGACGGCCAGGATGTCCACGGCGTGACCGATGGGACCGTTGATCCGATCGCCAAACAGCGGCTGAAGGGTGGAGCGAACGGCCAACGGCAGGCCGCGACGATAGGTGGCGAGCGCGATACTCAAACCCACCAGCGCATAGCAGCCCCAGGCGTGGATCCCCCAGTGAAAGAACGTCACGCCCATCGCCCGTTCGGCGGCCGCGGGCGTCCCACCGTCGCCAAACGGCGGCGAGCCATAGTGCATGATGGGCTCGGCGACGCCGAAGAACAGCAGGCCGATGGCCACGCCGGCGGAGAACAGCATGGCGAACCACGAGAGCGTACTGAACTCGGGGCGGGCGTCGTCGGGGCCCAGCCGCAGGCGGCCGTATTTGCTCAGCGCGGCCCACAGAACAGCGACCACGAACACGGCCATGCCTACCACGAAGAGCCAGGACAGGTGCTTCACGATGAACTGGTTGACGCCCGACAGCATGCGCTCGGTCGCTTCCATCGATAGCATCGCGGCCAGGACGAACCCGCCGATCACTATCGTCGAAACCCAGAAGACCAGGGTTTGTTTTTCCGCGGAGCGGTTTTCGATGGCGCAACCTATAGAGAGTCGAGTGCGGCCTTGGCGACCTCGATGACCGCGGGGTCGGCGTCCTTGAGCATCTGCTTGAGGTGCTTGGCCGCGGACTTGTCGCCTCGCAACCCGAAGGCCTCGGCCACCGCCCGCCGCAAGGTGGGGTCCGGCAGGTTGATGGCGCCGATCAGTACGTCCAATTGAGGCGTCGTCTCGTCCTTGGGCAGGAGCTCCTGGCGCAGGACCCACCGGTCATAGCCCTTGGACTGAGGCGTGCGTCGCGCGCCAAACGGGACCCAGTCCAGCTTGCTCAGCGACTCTTTGGCCGCGGTGCGCACGGGAGAGTAGGCGTCGGACAGCGCGCTGATCAGCGGGTCGAGCGCGCGTGGGTTGCCCAGCCGGCCCAGCTCCAGGGCCGCCTCCTGTCGCACGTTGGCGTCGCTGTCACCGAGTTGATGGATCAGCCGCTCGAGGTCACCTATCCCCGGTCCGGCAAGCGCGATCGCCGCGGCGCTGCGCACCGTCGGATCATCGTCCTGGCTCGCCGCAAGGGACAGCACCGGCGCGGCCTCCACGAGGCCCAGCACCCCGATGGCGCTGGCCGCACGAGCGCGCGCCCGGTAGTCGCTGTCGCCCTCCAGCGCTGCGATCAGCGCATCCGCCGCCGCCTTCAGGCCAAGCCACGCAGACGCGTCCGCCGCCGCCGCGCGCACCCGCGCCGATGGGTCTTCAAACCCCTCCAGCACCGCGCCCTCCGCGACCGGGCCGCCTATCTTGCCCAGGCACCGGACCGCCTCGGCGCGCTTCTTCTGGGCGTCGGGAGCGCTCGACTTCTCCGTCAGCATCTGGACGATCAGCGGCGCCGCGTCCGCTCCGATCGTGGCCAGCGTCGCAAAGTCCTGCGCCGCCAGGGCCAGCGTCGCTCTTGTAACGCCGTCCTGAGGCTCCCAGCCCGATGCCGCCAGCCCGGTCAGCGCCGCTTCGCGCACCTCGCTGTATTCGTCGCCCAGCGCGGGCACCAGCAGCTCGGCGATGCCCTTGGGATTGACGTCGCCGATCGCGGTCGCCGCCGCCTCCCGCACCAGGAACGACTCGTCTTCACGCAGTCGCTCTGCCAGTACGTCCAGCGCGTTGACGCCGATCGCGCCGGTCAGTACGACGATCGCGGCCACCCGCACGTCGGCGTCGGTGTCGGCCCGCACGCGCTTGGCGATGGCGGTGATCAGCTTTGGCCCCGGCTTCTCCAGCGCCCCGATGGCCCGTATCACGGCCACGCGCACATCCCCGTCGCCCTCGGCCAGCGCGGTCTTTAGCGCCTCCACGCCCTTCTTGCCCAGTCCGGCCAGCGTCGTTGCGCAGGTCGCTCTCACTCTGTCGTCCGAGTCCGCGATCAGCGCGGCCAGCTTGTCGACGCCCTTCTCGCCTGCGCTGTCCGCGTAGCTCACTACCGCCGCCGCACGGACCGCCGCGACGTCATCCGCCAGCGCTCCCACCACCGCCGTGATCGCGCCCTTGTCCGCGGTGCCGGCCAGCGCCGAGACAACGGCCTCCCTGTCCTCCGGCCCGTGCTCAGCCAGCGCGCGCAGCAGCGAGGGCACAGCGTCCTTACCCAGCGCGACCGCGTCGCTCATCCGTCCCAGGGCGACCAACGCGGCTGCACTGGCGTGTCCACTTTTCGGCAGCGCCTTCAACGCCTGCAGCGTCAGACCGGCCTCGCGCCGCACCATCTGCTCCACGTCGTCCAACAGCGGTAGGATCGCCTTTGCGCACGCGGCCTCTCCTCGGTCCCCCAGCGCCTCCAGCGCCCCGCGTCGCACCTCCGGCAGCGCGTGCGTCAGCGCCTCGATCAACAGCGCGCCCTGATCGACCGCGTTGTCCCCGTCTCCGCCAATCTCGCGCAGTGTGAGCCACCGCCGATAGCCGGCCGCTCCTTCCGCCTTGATCCCAACCGGCTGCCATCCGAGCTGCTCCAGGGAGGTGCGTGCCGCCGCCCGCACCCACGCCACGGCGTCCCCCAGCGTGTCGATCAGCGGCTCGATTGCCTGCTGGTTGCCGATCTCTCCCAGGTCCTTCGCGGCCGCCTGGCGCACCTCCGGCTCGGGCGCGCGCAGCGCCACGATCAGCAGCGCGATATCCCCGACCGCGGGCCCTGCCAGCGCCCGACACGCTGCCAGGCGGACATTGGGAGATACCGCTGTCGTCGCGATCTCGTGCAGCTTCTCGGCCATGGTGTCGTTACCGGCGCGTCCCAGCCCCGCTGCCGCGCAGACCTGGGCGTATTCGTGCGGATCCTCCGCCGCCATCTCCAGCAGCCGCGGCCCCAGCTCGGTCAAGCCCAGCCGCCCGCACGCACGGGCAGCCACGGCGCGCACCGGCCCGGCGACGTCGTCCAGCGTCGGTCGCAGCGCGTCAGCCAGGCCGGGAGGCGAGTGCTCCAATCCGATCGCCTCGACCGTCTCGATAGCGCGCACCCGCCGCTCCACGGCGATCTTGTCGGGCCCCTTCTCGATCAAGGTCTGGCCGAGCAGGTCGATCGCCGCCGGCCCGACGCGCGCCAGCCCGCGCCAGTCCTCCTGGGCCAGTCGGACCATCGCGTCGCCGACGTCGCCCTCGGGCTTCCAGCCGACCTGGTCCAGCGCTTTGAGCGCCGCCGTCCGCACGCCTGAGTAGCTGTCGCCCAGACAGCGCACCAGCACCTCGGCGGCTCCCTCCGGCGCCGTCGTGCCCAGCGCCGCCGCCGCTTTCTGTCGCACCCGCCAGGAGTCGTCCCGCAGCGCGGCCACCGACAGGGTGGGGTACGGCCCCGGCATGCCGGCCAGCGCCTCCGCCGCGGCAACCCTCACGCTCTCGCTGAGATCGCCCGCCAACAGGCCCATCAGCTTGCCCGCCGCTGCGTTGGCGTCCTCGCCTGCTGTCTTCAGCGCGCGCGCCGCCGCCGCTCGAGCGACGTCCGCATCATGTGACAGCGCAGCGACCAGCGCCTCGAGTCCCGACTTGCCCATCGTCGACAGCGTGCGGCCCACCGCGGTGCGCACCGTGGAGTGATCGTTGGCCAGCAGCGGCGCCAGGGCCGGCACCGCGCGCTTCCCGCCTGCGATCCCCAGCGACAGCGCCGCGTTCACCCGCACGAACGGCGTGGGATCCACCAACGCGGTGATCAGCGCATCCTCCGCGTCCTCGCCGCCCAGCATCGCCAGCGTCCGCACCGCCTCTGCGCGGTCGTCAGAGTCGTTGTCGCGCAGCACACGCAGTAGCGCGGGCTTGGCCACCTCGCCCATCATCGCCGCGCCCTGCATATCGCGCATGGCGATCTTCCAGGCTGCGCCGGCGGCCCCGTCCGTCGGGACGGCGTCCAGCGTCTGGAGCGTCTCGGCGGCTGCCTCCCGCACCTGAAGAACCGGATCCTCCAACATCGGCGTCGCCAGCGCCGCCAGCTTTGGATCGTGGCGCATCGCCAGCGCCTCCAGCGCCGCCTGCCGCACCAGCGGATCGTCGGCAGCCAGGTCACTGGCCAGCATCTTGCCCTGGTCTGCCGCCGTGATCCCGGTTCGGGCCTCCTGCTCCGCCCGCGTCATCCAACGCGAATAGCGTGGGTCGTCCGGGTCGCGCTTCACGCCCACGGGTGTCCAGCCAATGCGCCGCAGCGCCTCAAAGGCAGCCGCTCGCACCGTCGCGTAGGCGTCGCCAAGAGCGCCGATCAGCGGGTCGATCGCCTCGGCCGCTTCCAGCTCACCCAGCTTGACCGCCGCTCGGCGTCGCACCTCGTGGGACGTGCTCTTCAGCTGGTCAACCAGCAGCCCGGTCTCGCCGATGCCGGCTAGCGCCTCCGCGGCGGCCAGTCGCACCGTCGGCTCGGTGTCGCCCTCTGCCGCCGTGCGCAGGTCGTCGGTGGCGGCCGTGTATCGCATCATGCCCAGCGCGGTCGCGGCCCCGACGCGCACCCGCCCCTGCGGATCGTCGCGTAGCAACGCCTGAAGCACAGCACCCGTGCCCCTGGCCGCGTGGGCGTGCAGCCGGCCAATCTCCCGGGTCGCCTGCGCCCGTGCCGGTCCGCCGATGTCGTTCAGGCAGGCCTCGACCGCGCGAGTCGCGTCCGCGCTGCCGATCTTGCCCAGCGCCTCGATCATCGATGCCCGCAGCAGCACGCTGCCCTTGTCCGGCGAGCGATCCGACAGCGCCCGCTCAAGCAGCGGCACCGAGGTGTCGCCCAGCGCCACCAGCGCCGCCCAATCCCGCCGAGCCATGGCCAGAATCGCCTCTCCAATCGCCGAGTCGGGGACCCAGCCGATCGTATCCAGAGAAGCCAGCGCAGTCTGACGAACCGCCTCATCGCCCAGCGCCGCGATCAGCGCCGGCTCCGTCCCGTCGGGGGCCACCGTCGCGAGCGCGTGAGCCGCGGCGCGTCGCACATCGGGGTCGTCGTCATCGACCAGGACCTGCTTCAGGCCATCGCCACCGCCCGAAAGCTGCGCCGCCGACGTGATAGCGGCCAGGCGCACGGACGCCGCACCGTCGGTAAACGCGGCCACCACGTCGCCCAGCGCATCCTTCAGCGCGCCGCGCCCGATCGCCCCGGCCGCGGCCTCGCGGGCCTCGGCCGTCTCGTGGGCCAGGCCCTCCTTCAGCCGCGCCAGTCCGTGGGCGCCAAACAGGGCCAATGCGTCCCCTGCAGCGCGGCGAACGGCTGGATCCGCGTCGGCCAGGCGGCCGGCGAGGGCCGTCGCCGCGGCTTCGGTGGGCAGTGCTTGGGGCTGATCAGCCACTTACTTCTTCTTCCCCTTCGGCTTCGCTTTCGCCTTGGGTTTCGCTTTCGCCTTGGGCTTGGCCTTTGGTTTTGCCTTGGGCTTGGCCTTTGGTTTTGCCTTGGGCTTGGCCTTCGCTTTCGCCTGGGGCTCCTCCGGCGCGGGAGCGGGTTTGGGGGCCGGCGCAGGTGTCGCCTTCGCCATGTCGGCCAGCGCGTGACAGGCCGCCTCGCGCACCGCGCCGCTGTGGTCTTGCAGCGCGTCGATCAGCGCGGTCATCGTGGTCTCGGATACCGGGACCGCCGCCAGCGCGCGGGCCGCCGCGATCCGGTCGCTTTCACCACGCTCCATCAGCGCTCGAATCAGCGGGGTAGCAGCCGCCTCGCCCAGCCACGCCGCCCCGGCAAAGTCGCCCATCGCAACCCGCGCCGCCGCGTTTTCCGGCAGCCCGTGCAGCGCCTTGAGTGTCTGTGCGGCCTGCCCGCGCACGTGCATGCTCGGATCGTCCAGCAACGGCACGATGGCCGCCGCCGTTTCGGGCTCGCCGCGCGCCGCCAGGCCCTCCAACGCCGCATACCGCAGCTCGGCGTCGGCGGACTCCAGCTCTTTGAGCAGCAGGCCGGTCTGCTCGGCGCCTTCGTCGGATCCCACGCCGGTGATGACCTCGGTGCGCGTCAGCCACCTCGAGTATCCGGCTTCGGCGAGCCCGGTCTTGACCCCGATCGGGACCCAACCAAGCGTGGCCAGGGCCTCCCGCGCCGCCTTTCTCACGTCCGCGTAGGCATCACCCAACGCGCCGATCAGCGGGTCGATCGCCTTGGGATCGCCGATCGGTCCCAGCGCCACCGCCGCCTTGCGCCGAATCTCGGGTTGCGGGGCCTTGAGCTGTGCGATCAACAGCTTCGTGTGAGCCAGCTCCGGGCACGCCAGCGCGGTCGCGGCTGCCAGCCTTACCGTCGGGTTCTCATCGCCCTCAGCCGCGTTGGTCAGGACCTGCACCGCCGGCGCATGGCCCAGGTGACCGAGCGCGGTCGCGGCTCCGACGCGTACACCGTCAAACGGATCCTCGGCCAGCAGCCGCATCAGACGGTCCGCGGCATCACTGTGACCCAGCCGTCCGACCGTCCGCGTCGCCACGGCCCGCACCTTGTGCGAGAGATCGTCCAGGCCCAGCGCCACCGCTTCGCCGGCCACCGCGCCCATGCGCTCCAGCGCCCCGACGATCTCTACTCGCCGGTTCACGCTGTCCGCGTCGGTGTCCTGGTCGCTGATCACCCGCGTCACCAGCGGGATCGCCGGCACGCCGATCTCCACCAACGTGTCCCAGTCGCTCTGGGCCAGCGCGATCAAGCCGGCGCCCACCGCGTCACTCGGCTGCCATCCGATGGCGTACAGCGCTGCCGTCGCCGCCGCGCGCACGTCGCTGAGCACGTCTCCGAGCGCCGGCACCAGCACGTCCTCCGCGCCCTTGATGTCGCGGTAGCCGATCGCACGCGCCGCCGCCGCTCGCACCGTCGGCTCCGGATCGTCCTGCACCGCCTCCAGCAGCGCCTCTCCGCTGGTCTTACCCTCGATGTGGGCCAGCGCGTTGGCCGCCTCCAGTCTCGCCGCGTAGCTGAAGTCCGTCGACAGCACCTCGGCCAGCGGGCCGTCCGCCGCGTTGGCGACCGGTCCCAGCGTCCCGAGCGCCCGCGCCGCGACTGCCCGCGCCTCGGCTGCCGCGCTGCTCAGTCCGCCGATCAGTACCTTCCGCCCGGCCTCGCCCAGTCGGGTGAGCGCTGTCGCGGCGGCATCTCGAGCGTCCGCCTCATAATCGGCCAGCAACGCCTGCAGCGCCGGCGCCGCCAGCGTGGCCTCGAGCCTCCCAAGCGATACGGCTGCCGCCACGCGTACTGCTGTTGATTCGTCTCCCAGCGCTCGGGCCAGCGCCGTGGCTACATCATCGCCGCCCACCGCCGCCAGCGCTGTCGCCGCCGCGCTCCGGTCGGCGTCTGAGACGTTCTCCAGCATGGCGCGGATCAGCGGGGCCCGACCGCCCGCCGCGGCGGCACCAGCGAAGTCGCCCAGCGCCACTCGCGTCGACGCGCCGCTCACGTCGGCCTGCAACACCACCAGGGTGTCGGCGGCCTCCCGGCGGACATGCTCGCTGGTGTCCTCCAGCAGCGGCTCGATGGCGGCCACCTGGTCTGCCGCCCGCGAGCGACCCAAGGCCTCCAGCCCGGCCTTGCGCACGGATGCGTCGTCAGCGCCCAGCATCGCCACCAGCATGTCGACCTGATCGCCGTCGATGCCCGTCCGCTGCACCAACTCCGTCCGGGTCAGCCACCGGCTGTAGCCCTCGGCGTCCGGCGCCCCGCGCAGGCCGACGGGCACCCAGGACAGCCGTCCCAGCGCCTCGGTCGCCTTCTGCCGCACAGCGGCGGTCGCGTCGCCCAGCGCGCCGACCAGCGCGTCGATGCCTTCGAGCCGGCCCGCGTGTCCCAGCGATTCCGCCGCACCGGCGCGGATCTCCTCGTCCGGCGAGCTCAGCTTCTTGATCAGCGGCTGCACCTGCCCGATCTCAGGGCTGGCCAGCGCACGCGCCGCGGCAAAACGCACCCCGGGATGGTCGTCGGTCTCGGCCGCATCGCTCAGCAGCTGCGATGCCGCCTTGTCGCCCAATATGCCCAGCGCCGTGGCCGCCCCCACGCGCACCGTCGCCATCGGATCGTTGGCCAGCAGCTCCCGCAAAACCGGGGCCGCCGCCGCGGATGCGACCGCGGCGTTGTGTCCGATTCCGCGCGTCACCATTGCGCGCACGGCCGCGCTCGAGTCGGTCAGTGCGCGCTCCAGCACGCCGGTCGCCGTCGCCCCGCCAATGTCTCCCAGGGCCTTGGCTGCACCCACGCGCCTGGCCACAGCCACCGGATCGTCGCCGGTCTCGGCCAGCACCTTCTCCACAAACGGCACCGCCACCTGGCCCGCCGCGCCCAGCGCCGTCCAGTCCTCGGCGGCCAGCGCAACGATCGCCTCGGCCACATCGTCCTGCGGCACCCACCCGCGCTCTGCCAGGGACGCCAGGGCGGTTCGACGCACCGCCTCCGCGCTGTCACCCAGCGCGTCGATCAACGCGGCCTCAGCCGTCTTGCCCGGGTAGACCGCCAGCGCGCTCGCCACGCCCACTCGCACGGTCTCGTCCTGGTCCGTCAGGGCCGTGATCAGCGCCGGCTCAGCGGCCTTGTCGACCGGCTTGGGTTTCTCAACCGCCTGCCGCAGCGCCAGAAGCCCGATCGCCGCCGCGGTGCGCACTTCGCTGTCGCCGTCCACGCTCAGCCGCTCGAGCAGCGCGTCCAGACTCTTGGCGTCACCTGCCGCTCCAAGCCCGGTCGCCGCCGCCTGCCGTGCGCCGGTGTCCTCGTGCGTGAGCGCGGACCGCAGGTGCGTGATGCCCTCGTCGCCCATCCCGCCTAGCGCCTGCGCTGCTGCTTGTCGTACAAACACGTCCGCATCGCTCAGCGCCAGGCCGAGCGCGGCCGACTCGGCCTTCAGGAACCCCAGCGACCCGGCGGCCGCCAGCCGAACCCGCGCCGAGCTGTCCCGCAGCGCATCCGCCAGCGCTCGTGCGCCCTCGCCCGCCGACAGGTTGCGCAACGCCACGGCCGCGGCCGCCCGCTCTCCCTCAGGATGCTCGCTGACCGCACGCGACAGGCCCGAGCCGGCGACGTCGCCCAGCGCGGCGGCCTCGGTCATGCGGCCGCGCGCGACGTGCGCCAACGCGCCCTCACGCCCCTTCACGGGTACCGCGTCCAGGCGCTCGAGCGCGTCGATAGCGCCCAGTCGTACGTGTCGGCTGACGTCGTCTAGCAGCGGCTCGATCTGGGCGGCGTGCCCACGGTCTTTCCAGCGCGCCAGCATCTCGATGGCTGTGCGCCGTACCCCCGGGTCTGCGCTGCCCAGCTCCGCGATCAGCATCGCCTGCTGGTCGCCCTCAACGCCCGTGCGCGCGCTCAGCTCGGCGCGGGTGACCCAGCGGGCAAAGCCCTCGTCCGACACGTGTGTGCGCACGCCGATCGGGATCCACTCCAGCTGCCACAGCGCCGCTGCTGCCGCATCACGCACCGGCGCGACCGCGTCCCCCAGCAGCCCGATCAACGGGTCGATCGCCCGCTCGTCTTCCGATCGTCCCAGCGCCTCAGCCGCGCCCTGGCGTATCTCGGCTTGCGCGTCGGTCAGCCGCTCGATCAGGTACCGCGTCTCCTTCAGGCCCGGGTTCGCCAGGGCCTCGGCGGCGGCAAACTGCACCAGCACGTCCGGGTCGGACTCCGCAGCGCCGTACAGCGCACCTACCGCGTCCTTGTCGCACATGACCCCTAGCGCCAGCGCGGCTCCGACGCGCACCTGGGCGAACGCGTCCTCGGTCAGCAGCGCCCTCAGTCGCGGCAGCACCTTCCGGCTCGCCAGCGTGTGATGCGCAGCGATCCCCCGCGCGGCCTGTCCGCGCACGCCGCGATGCTCGTCATCGAGCCCGCATGCGACGGCCGCGACCGCCGCCTTGCGCGCTGCCTTGCCCATGTCCTCGTCCGCCGCCAGCACCAACAGACCGCGCACGGCGCCCGAGCGTCGCGCCACGCTGCCGTGATCGTCGCCGGTCTCCGTGACCACGCGCTCCAGCAGCGGCACCGCCTCCGCCCCGACGCGCGCCAGCGCCTTCCAGTC
Organism: uncultured Myxococcales bacterium; assembly: GCA_964545715.1. Lineage (GTDB taxonomy): Bacteria > Myxococcota_A > UBA9042 > CAZJHX01. Next base: position 60,721 of record CAZJHX010000029.1, on the reverse strand, counting down.
CTGGCGCGCCAGGGCCACGATCGCGTCCGCCGTACCGCCATCCGGCCGCCAGTTCAGGGCATCCAGCGCGCCCAGCGCGGCATCCCGCACCTCTTGGAATCGGTCGCCCAGCGCCCCGACCAACGGCTCGGTCGCCTCTTTGGCGCCGGTGCGTCCCAGCGCGGCCGCGGCCATCGCGCGCACCGTCTCGTCGGGGTCTTTGCTCAGCGCGGTGATCAGCGGCTTGGCCGCAGCCTTGCCGAGGCGGCCCAGAGCAAACGCCGACGTGACCCGCACAACCGGGTCCGCATCCTTCAGCACCAGCCGCTCCAGCAGCGGCACCTTCTTGGCGTCCCCCAGCAGCCCCAGACCGACGGCCGCAGCTGTACGTACCTCAGCGCGTCCGTCCTCGCACGCTGTGGCCAGCGCCTCCGCGCCCGGGACGCCACACCGGGTCATAGCGCCCGCCGCGGCCAGCCTGACCGGCTCGGTCACGTCCGCCATCGCCGGCGTCAGCGTTGTCGCCGCGCCGGCGTGCGCCTTCTTGTCCGACCCGGCCGCGACGCTGCCCAGCGCGCCCGCAGTGGCCTGTCGGACAGCGTCCAGCGTGTCGTTGAGACCCGGCGCCAGCGCGTCGACCGCCGCCATGGAGGACAGCGTGCTCAGCGCGACGGCCGCGTCCTCGCGCGCGTCCCCATCGTTTTCTACCAGCGCCCGGCCCAGCGGCGTGATCGCCACAGCGCCCAGCGCCGCCGCCTCATCCATGCGGCCGAGTCCAACCAGCGCCAGCGCGGCGTTTGCGCCGTCCGCCGGCAGGGCCTTCAGAGCCCGCAGCGTGTCAGCCGCTTCCGCGCGCACCCAGCGATCGACGTCGTTCAACAGCGGCACGACGTCGCTCACGGCATCAACCGCCCCCGCGCGCGCCAGGGCTTCCAGCGCGGACCGCCGCGCCACGTCCTCGGGGGCTGCAAGCTGCAGCAACAGCATGGCCTGCTGCGTCTTGCCCGCGCCGTGAAGCTCCTCCAACTCGGCCTTGAGCATCCAGCGTCCGTAGCCGGCGTCCGACACGTTTCCGCGCACGCCCACCGGCGTCCAGCCCAGCATCGCCAGCGAGTCCGCTGCGGCCCCGCGGACTGTCGCTGTGGCGTCTCCAAGCGCGCCGATCAGGGGATCGATCGCGTCGGGATCCTCGCTGTCGCCGAGCCCGCGCGCCGCCTCCGCACGAATCTCGGGATCGGACGAGCCCAGCTGGTCGACCAGGAACCCGCCCTGACGCAGCTTCGGATTCGCCAGCGCCGTGGCGGCCGCCAGCCTCACCTGCTCGTCCTCGTCGTCGGTCGCGGCAATGACCAGCATCGGTCCCGCGTCCGCGTCGCCCAGCTTGCCCAGCGCTACCGCCGCTTCGACCCGAACCTGCTCGCGGGGATCGTCCAGCAACGCGCGCAGATGCGGCAGCACCGTCCTCGGCGCATCCTCTGCACGCCGGCCCAGGCCTCTGGCGACTTCCCGCAGAACCGGCCCCGCGACGTCCAACAGGCCCGGCTCCACCGCCTTCATCGCGGCCTTGCTGCCGATCTCGATCAGGGCTCGCCCGGCGCCCACCCGCCGCTCGACGCTACCCGCATCCGTGCCCGTCTCCGTCATCACGCGCGCCAGCAGCGGCACGGCATGCGCGCCCAGCGCCGCCAGCGCGGGCCAGTCTTCGCGGGCCAGCGCGACCACGGTCTCGGCCATCTCATCCTTGGGCACCCAGCCCAGCTCGGCCAGTATGTCCAGCGCCATCTGCCGCACCGACCGCGACCGGTCGCCCAGCGCCTGGATCAGCGGCTGCTGAGCCGTCTTTGCCCCGTACGCGCCCAGCGCACGCGCCGCCGCCGTTCGCACGGTCGAGCCCGGGTCCGCATCCAGCGCGGTGATCAGCGCCGGGGCGCCGCTCTTCGGGTCCACCAGCCGGCCCAGCGCCACCGCGGCCTGGATGCGCACCGGCACTGCCGTATCGTTGGCAAGCTGAGCCGCCACCGCCTTGGCCACCTTGACCTCGCCCGTCGCCGCCAGTCCGATGCACGCCGCCTCACGGCCTGTCTGCTCGGTGTGATCGAGCCCGCGCACCAGCGTCTTGGCGCCGTCCGCGCCGCAGCCCGCCAACGCCAGCGCCGCCGCTCGTCGCACGCCGAAGACCGGGTCGCACAGCGTCGCGGCCAGGCCCGCTACCGCGTCCGCTGCCGTCTTGGGTGTCGGCTTGCCCGCCGGCGCTTGGCCGATCCGGCCGATCGCCTCCGCCACCGTCGTCCTCACAATCTCGTCTTCGTCGCTCAGCGCCACGCTCAAGGCTGCCGCGCCTACCTTGGCCGACAGCCCGCCCAGCGCCGCCGCCGCCGCCGCCCGCTCGTCCGCCGGGTGCTCCGCCAGCGCGCGCGCCAGCCCTGGGCCCGCCACGTCGCCGAGCGCCGCGGCCGCGGCCATCGCACCCAGCGCGATGTGTTGCAGCGCCCCGTCTGCCCCGGCGTCCGGAGCCACGCCCAGCGCGGCCAGGGTCTGTGCGGCCTCGGTGCGGACAAAGCGGTTGGGGTCGTCTAACAGCGGCTTGATCGCGGCACCGTGCTGCGGGTTCGCCCACCGCGCCAGACCTTCGATCGCGCACTGGCGAATCCCGGCGTCATCGTTGCCCAGCTCTGCTGCCAGCGCCTTCTGCTGGTCCAGCTTGATCCCGGTGCGAGCCTCCAGCTCCAGTCGCGTCAGCCACCGTGAGTACCCGATGTCACCGGCCGACGCGCGTACGCCGACCGGCATCCAGCCCAGCGTCGATAGCGCGCTCTGCGCCGCGTCGCGCACCAGCGTAAAGGCGTCGCCCAGCGCGCCGATCAAGGGGTCGATCGCGTCCGGGTCGTCCGCGCGCCCCAGCCCGGCGGCCGCCGCCTGGCGGATATCGGCGTCGGGATCTGACAGCCGCTCGATCAAGAAGGAGGTCTCCTTCAGCCCGGGAGCCGCCAGCGCCTCCGCGGCGGCAAAGCGCACGGTCATGTCCGCGTCGCTCTCCGCTGCCGCGCGCAGCAGCTTCACGGCCTTTTGATCGGCCAACACACCCAGCGCCACGGCCGCGCCGATGCGCACTTTGTAGAACGGGTCGTCCGCCAGCAGGGTGCGCAGCCGCGGCAGAACCGACTCGTCGAGGTCGGCGTGTCGTCGCGCAATGCACCGCGCCGCCATCGCCCGGACGATACTGCTGTTGTCGTTCAGGCCCCGCACCATCGCGGCCGCCGCGTTTTTGCCGCCGATCTCGGCCAGCGCGCTCAGAGCGCCGACCCGTCGCTGTGCATCCGGCAGATCATCACCTGACTCAGCCACAACGCCGACCAGCATGGGCACCGCGGCTGCCCCCAGCGTTCCCAGCGTCTGCCAGTCCTGCTCGGCCAGGGCGATCATGGCCGCACCTGTCGCCCCGTCCGGGGTCCACCCCAGCGTGGCCAGGGCGCTCACGGCGGCGGTTCTGACCTCCGCATAGCGGTCACCCAGCGCGCCGATCAGGGCGGTCTGTCCGGCCGTGTCGCCGGTTGTGCCCACGGCGGTCGCGGCCTCCGCACGCACCATCTCGGACCCGTCGGCGGTCAGGGCTGTGGTCAGCGCCAGCGTATTCGCCGCATCCTGCGCCTGCGCCCCCAGGGCGGCCGTCGCGACCGTGCGTACGCTCGGGTCCGAGTCGTCCGCAACCAACGTGCGCAGTCGGGCCGCATCCGCCAGCGCCGGCGCGCCGCGCAACGCCACAAGCGCCGCGTACCTGACCCGCGCGTCTGCATGCTCCAACGCCTTGTTCAGCTTCGCCCCGCCCGGCTCGGCCGGTACCCGCGCGAGCGCCTGGCTGCACGCCAGCCTCACTGTCAGCTCAGCGTCCGCCAGGCCGGCGCTCAACGCTGTCGCGATCGCCTGTGCCGCGCTCGCCGCAGAGGGCCTCGCGCCGACCTCACCCAGCGACCGCGCCGCGCCCAGGCGCACCTCCGCATCCTCGTCACCAGTCGCCCCGGCCAGCGCGGCGACGATGGCCGCCACGTCGCCCTCGGCTTTCGCCGGACACGACCCGAGCGCCGGCGTCGCCGCCCGCCGCTCTTCGGTCTCGTGCTCCACCAGCACGCGCGCCAGCGCCGCGATCGCGTCGACGCCTATCGCGGCCGCCGCGGCCATGTCACCCATGGCGACGTGCCACAGCGCCAGCCCGGTTCCGGCGCTCGGCGTCTGCGCCAGTCGCGCCAGTGTCTGCGCGGCCTCCCGCCGGACCCAGACGTCCCCATCGTTGAGCAGCCCCGTGATCGCGGGCTGCGCGCCGGTCTCTCTCGACCGCGCCAGGGCCTCCAGGGCGGATCGTCGCGATGTGGCCTCGGGGGCCGCCAAGGCTGCCTGCAGCAGCTCGGTCTGTGTCTCCGCCGCGCCGTACAGGGCCTCCAGCTCCGCCTTCAGCATCCAGCGGCTGTACCCTTGATCCGCGACCGCGGCTCGGACCCCGACCGGCGTCCACCCCAGCGCGGTCAGCGCCGTCTCGGCTTCGGTGCGGACCGCCGCAACGGCGTCGCCCAGAGCGCCGATCAAAGGATCGATGGTGTTCGGGTCCTCGCTGTGGCCCAGGGCTCGGCACGCCGCCGCCCGGATCTCCGCATCCTCAGCCGCCAGCTGCTCGATCAGGAAGCCGGTCTGCTTCAGCTTGGGACTGGCCAGCGCTGTGGCCGCCGCCAGCCGCACCTGCGCCGACTCGTCATCCGCCGCCAGCTCGGTCAGCGCCGCGACCGCATCGGTATCGCCCAGCTGGCCCAGCGCCACGCACGCCTCGACCACCACCGGCCAACGCGGGTCCTCCAACAGCGCGCGAAGCGGCGGCCGCACAGCCGCGCCGGCCACGCTCGCGTGGAGGCCCATCGTGCGAGCGGCCCGAATCAACACCGGCCCCGCGACGTCTTGCAGTCCCGGCTCGACCGCGGCGACCGCGGCTTTCCCGCCGATCTCCGCCAACGCCGTCACCGCCCCGGCACGACGATCGACGCTGCCGCTGTCTGTACCCTGCTCCCGAACAACGCGCGCCAGCAGGCCGATGGAGACCTCACCCAACCGGGCCAGGCCGCTCCAGTCCTCTTGTGCCAGCGCCACGATCGCCGCCGCAACGTCGCTCTGGGGCGTCCACCCCAGGCTACCCAGCGCGTCCAGCGCGGTCTGCCGCACGCTGCGCGCCGCGTCGCCCAGCGCGTGGATCAGCGGCGGTTGGGCCAGCTTTGGTCCATACGCCGCCAGCGCCCGCGCCGCCGCGGCTCGTACACCGCTCTCCGCGTCGCCCTCCAGCGCCCTGACAAGCGCCGATCCACCGGCTTTGGGCTCGACCACCTGGCCCAGCGCCGTGGCTGCCGCCGCACGCACGTGGCTCTCCGTGTCCTTGCTCAGCCGCTGCGTCAGGGCGGCTGCGGTCTTGGTGTCGCCGGCCGCGCCCAGCCCGACGCACGCCGCCTCCCGCGCACCCGCATCCGCTTGATCGCACGCCGCCGCCAGTGCGGCCACGCCCGTCTTGCCGTTGTTCGCCAGGGCCACCGCGGCCTCGGCTCTGACCGATCGCGCCGGATCCGCCAGCGCCACAGCCAGCGCTTTAACGCCGGCGCCCAGCCGACCCAGCGCACGCGCGGCGTTGAATCGAACAGCCGCCTCGGCATCGGCCAGCGCGTCACTTAGCGCGGCCTCCGCGGATTTTGCATCCAGAAGCCCCAGCGCGTCCGCCGCATCGGCCCGCTGGCGCAGGCTGTGCTCGCGGACTGCGCGCGACAACGCCTCACCGGCAACCACCCCTAGCGCTGCCGCGTCGTGCATCCTGCCCTGCGCCACCAGCGCCAGGCCGCCGTCGCGTCCGCGGTTCGGGACCTCGCCCAAAAGCGCCAACGCCTCCACGGCTTCAGTGCGCACGTATCGATCCGGGTCATCCAGCAGCGGCAGAACGACCTTGAAGAGCGCGGCGTCCTTCCAGCGTCCCAGGGCCTCGACCGCGGATCGGCGCGCGGCCGCGTCGCCTTTGCTCACGTCGAACGCCAGCGCCTTCTTCTGATCCGTGGTGCCTGCGCGCGCCGCTACCTCCTCCCTGGTCGCCCAGCGCGAGTATCCGACGTCCGCGACCTCCGCCCGAACACCCAGAGGCATCCACTTCAGCGCGGCTAGAGAGCGCTGCGCGGCGTCACGCACCAGCGCATCCGAGTCGCCCATGGCGGCGATGAGCGGATCGATCGCCTCCTCGTCGCCTGTGGAACCAAGTGCGTCCGCCGCGTCGGCCCGCACGCCGGCTTCCGTGTCTGTGAGCCGCTCGATCAGGAAGGTCGTCTCCCGAATCGCCGGCGACGCCAGCGCCTCGGCGGCCGCGAACTGCACGGTCAGGTCCTGGTCGTTCTCCGCCGCCCCGCGCAGTACCCCGACCGCGTCCTTGTCGCCCAGCACCCCCAGCGCGATGGCGGCCGCCAGGCGGGCGCGCGCGTTCGGGTCGCCGCCTACGATCTCTCTCAGCAGCGGGCGCACCGACTTGGCGGCGTCCTTGTGCCGCCGCACGACGCCGTTGGCCGCCGCTGCGCGCACCAGGCCGTGCTCGTCGGTCAGGCCCTTCTCCAGCAGAGCGGCCGCGTCGCCGCCGCCGATCTCCATCAGCGCGGTCAGCGCCCCGACCCGACGCTGAATCGACGGCATATCGCTGCCCGTCTCGCCCACGACGCCCGCAAGCATCGGCACCGTCGACTCGCCCAACGCGCCGAGGGCGGTCCAGTCCTGGCGCGCCAGCGCGATAAGCGCCCGGGCAGTGCCGTCGTCAGGCGTCCACCCGGTATCTTCCAACGCCGCGACCGCCGCCTCGCGCACCTCGGAGAAGCGATCGCCGAGCGCCCCGATCAGCGCCGCACGTCCCGCTTCCAGCGCCGCTTTAGCCGCCTTGCCGGACGCCCCGTCCAGCGCCGCTCCGATAGCGGTGGCCGCCGCGGCCCGGACCAGCTCCTCATCGTCGTCGGCCAGCGCCGTCGCAAGTGCCGCCACGCTCTCGGCGCCGATCGCACCCAGCGTGGTCGCCGCCGCTGTACGGACCCAGTCGCTGTTATCGGCCGCAAGCAGCTTTGCGATCACGGCCGCATCCGCCGCCTTGGGCACGTTTCTCAGACCGGCCAGGGCGGCGCGTCGCACCGCAGCCCGTTTGTCGCCGCAGCTGGCGTTCAAGGCCGTAGCGCCATCCGGTCCCAACAGCGTCATCGCGGCCGCGGCCTCCAAGCGCACGCCGGCATCCGAGTCGCCCAGCGAGCCCGTCAGCGCCTCAGACGCAACTCCGGCCGCGCCGACCTGGCCCATCGCCCGGGCACATGCCGACCGCACGTCCGCCTGGGAGTCCCGCAGTCCGGCGGCCAGCCCTGCAGCGATAGCCTCCCGGACCGGACCTGCTTTCTTGTCGTCTGCCAGTCTCGCCGCCAGCGATCCAAGCGCGGTTGCTGCCGCTCGTCGCTCGCCCACCCAATGTTCGTCGACCGCCCGCGCGAGCGGCCGCACCGCATCGGCGCCGATTCCGGCCGCCTCGGTCATGCGCCCGAGCGCCACAAAGGCCAGTGCCGCCTTGAGGCCGGTGTCCGTCGCGGCGGGCAGGCCGCCTAGCGCGATCAGCGCCTGTGCGGCTTCACGGCGCACCCAGCGGTCCGGGTCGTCCAGCAGGGGCGCGATCTCTCCCGCCTGCGCCGGATCGCCGGCTCGCATCAAGGCCTCCAATGCCGATCGCCGGTCTCCGGCATCCTCTGCATCCAGTTGGGCGTGCAGCAGCTCATGCTGCGGCCGTCCCGCCCCGTGCAGCGTCTCCAGCTCGGACTTGAGCAGCCAGCGCGAATAGCCCTCGTCCGCGACGTCCAGGCGCACGCCGACCGGCGTCCAGCCCAACAGCTCCAGCGCGCTCGCCGCGGCTGCCCGGACCTCTGAGACCGCGTCGCCCAGCGCCTCGATCAGCGGGTCGATGACGTCGGGATCCTCGCTCTCGCCCAGCGCTCGGCACGCCGCTGCGCGGACGTCGGCCTCGGCGGCCGCCAGCTGCTGCACCAGGAAGCCGGTCTGCTTCAGCTCGGGGCTCGCCAGCGCCGTGGATGCCGCCAGGCGCACGGCCGGCTCCGGATCGTCCACGGCCAGCGCCGTCAGGCGTCCGACCGCGTCGCCGTCTCCCAGCTGCCCCAGCGCGACTGCCGCCTCCACGCGGACCTTGGGCCGTGGATCGTCGAGCAGGTCGCGCAGCACGGGGCGCACCGCGGCGGTCGCCAGATCGGCGCGCAGACCGATCGCTCGACTTGCCGCAGCCAGCACCGGTCCCGTCACGTCCTGCAGCCCCGGCTCGATGGCGCCGATCGCCTCTCGCGACCCGACGTCGATCAACGCCGCGATCGCGCCCAGGCGCCGGTCCACGCTGCCGCCGTCCTTGCCGGTCTCCCGCACAACCCGCGCCAGCATCGGCACCGCGGTCGCGCCGAGACGGCCCATGGCGGCCCAGTTCTCCTGCGCCAGCGCGACGACCGCTGTGGCCAGCTCGTCTTTCGGTGTCCACCCGAGCTCGGCCAGCGTGTCCAGCGCGGTCTGGCGCACCTCGCGTGACGAGTCACCCAGCGCGGCGATCAGCGGCTTTTGCGCCACTGTGGGGCCGTATGCCAGAAGCGATCGCGCGGCGGCCGAGCGGACGCCGCTGTCATCGTCGTGGTCCAGCGCGGTGATCAGCGCCGGTCCGCCCGACTTGGGATGCACCGCATCCGCGAGCGCCGCCGCGGCTGCCGAACGGACATCTGCGCTCGAGTCTCCAGTCACTCGCGCGGCCAGGCTGGGCGCCACCTTTGGATCGCCTGTTGTGCCCAGGCCCAGGCACGCGGCCTGTCGTGCTGCCGCCTGCTCGTGATCGCATGCAGCGGACAAAGCGCCGATGCCGGGCTTGCCGCATGCCGCCAGCGACCGCGCCGCCTCGTACCGCACCGCCAGCTCGGCGTCCGCCAGCGTCCGCGCCAGCGCGTCCACGCCGGCTCCAACCCGGCCAAGCGCTCTCGCGGCGCTGAGTCGCACGACCGCGTCTTCGTCCGCGACTGCATCGCTCAGTGCGGCGGCAGCGACTTTGGCGCTCAAGGCCCCCAACGAGTCGGCCGCGCCCGATCGCTGCGCCGGCGAGTGCTCACGCGCGGCTCGGGACAGGGCAGGTCCGGCGACATCGCCCAGCGCGGCGGCCTCCTGCATACGGCCCAGCGCCACCAGGGCCAGCGCTCCATTCGCGCCATCGGCGGGCGTCGCGTCCATCAGGCCCAGCGTCTGCGCCGCTTCTGTGCGGACGTGCCGGTCGGGGTCATCCAGTAGGGTGAGCACCCCCGAAGCCAGGGCCGGATCCCGCCACCGCCCCAGGGTCTCCAGCGCGCAGCGGCGGACGGCCGCATTCTCGGACGTCAGCTCGACGGACAGCGCCGCCTTCTGGTCGGTTTGCGAGGTCCGGCTCGAGAGCTCCTCGCGCGTCGTCCACCGGCTGTAGCCGATGTCTGCGACGTGCGCGCGCTGCCCCAGCGGCATCCAGCCCAGCTCCGCCAGCGCCCGCTGTGCCGCATCCCGGACCATGGCGTCCGCATCGCCCATGGCGGCGATCAGCGGGTCGATGGCGTCCACGTCCCGTGTGGGTCCCAGCGCAATCGCTGCCGCAGCGCGCACCTGACCGTCCGGATCGGTCAGTCGCTCGATCAAGAACGACGTCTCCTGGATGCCGGGCGACGCCAGGGCCTCCGCGGCCGCGAACCGCACCAGCGGGTCCGAGTCATGCTCAGCCGCCGACCGCAGCACTCCGACCGAATCGCCACCGCCCAGCGTCCCCAGCGCTACAGCTGCGCCCATGCGGACCCGGGCCACGGGATCCGCACTCAACAGCTCGCGCAGCGTCCCGTGAACCGACGGCGCCGCAAGCTCATGCTGTCGAGCGATACCGCGCGTCGCCCGTGCCCGCGCCAGTCCGTGCTCGTCGCTGAGACCGTGCTCGATCGCCGCCACCGCGTCCGTGCCGCCGATCTCGGCCAGCGCCGTCAGCGCGCCGACGCGGCGCTGTACACTCGGGATGTCGATGCCGCTCTCGTGGGTCACGCGCGCCAGCAAGGGAACGGCGGCCTCGCCCAGCCGGCCCAGCGCCGTCCAGTCCTGCTGCGCCAGCGCGACGAGCGCCTCGGCGATCGGACCCTCAGCGCGCCAGCCGATGGCCTCCAGCGCTGCCACCGCCGCCTCGCGAACCTCGCTGAAGCGGTCGCCCAGCGCGGAGATCAGGGCGTCGCGCGCCGTCCCGACCGAATCGTCCGCGGGCGCTCCCTCGGCGTCCTTCTTATCGTCGCTCGACTCTTCGGCGGGCGCCTCGACGATCGCGGGAGGTGCGACCGCAGCCTGGCTCAGCGCCACAGCGGCTGCTGTCCGAACGCGCTCGTGCGAGTCACCGCCCAACGCGGTGGCCAGGGCGTCCACTGTGGCCGGTCCAAGGGCACCCAGCGTCGTGGCCGCCGCAGCGCGCGCGCCCACGTCCTCATCCGACGCCAGCAGGCCCGCGATGCGGTCGATATCCTCCGCGACGGCCGACTTCGCCAGCCCGACCAGCGCGGCCTCGCGAACCGTCTCGGTGGTGTGGCCCAGGCCTGTGCGCAGCGCGCTGCGGCCGTCCTCGTCGAGCCGTCCCAGAGCCGCACCGGCCGCAAAAGCGACCATCTGCTCGACGTCTGCCAGGGCGCCTGCCAGCGCAGCGACGGCGCCGCCGGTCGGTCCGACCGCGCCCAGCGCGGATGCGCTCGCGGCACGCACGGCCGGGGCGCTATCCGCCAGACCGCGCGCCAGCCCTGCGGCGATAGCGTCCAACGCGGCGGTGATCTCGGCTCGCTGCTCCGCGTGGGGATCTTCCGGCTCCGGCGGGGCCTCTGGGGCCTTCGCTTCCGTGTCCTTCTTCTTGGGCTTCTTCTTGGGCTTCTTCTTGGCTTTCTTCTTTTTCTTGGGCGGCTCGGTCTCCGCCGCATCTTCTGCCGGCGCCTCCGGTGGCGCTGCGACCGGCATCGGCGGCATGGACGCCAGCAGGCGACCCGCCAGCGAGCCCAGCGCCATCGCGGCATCCAGGCGCTCGACTACGGTCTGCTCGCACAGAGCGCGGACGAGCGCGCCGATCGCGTCCGCGCCCAGCGCAGCGGCGTCGGCCATGTGTCCCAGCGCCGTCGCTGCGCTCGCCGATGCCGCGGGCAGCGCCCCGAGCGCCGTCAATGTCTCTGCAGCCTCACGGCGAACCAGGCGATGTGGGTCGTCCAGCAGCGGCACGATCAACTGGGCCTGCGACGGATCCGCGATGCGGGCCAGCGCCTCCAGCGCCGACCGTCGCGCGCCCGGATCGGTCGCGGTCAGCTCGCCGGCCAGCAGCGCGCTCTGCGGCTTGCCGGCGCCGTGGGTGGTCTCCAGCTCGGACTTCAGCACCCAGCGTTGGTAGCCGGAGTCGCCGACCTCGGCGCGCAGGCCGAGCGGCGTCCAACCCAGCACCCTCAGAGCCGCCGCCGCCGCTACACGGACGCCTGCCACGGCATCACCCAGCGCGCCTATCAGGGGGTCGATGACGGCCGGGTCTTCGCTTTCGCCGAGCGCCACGCACGCGGCTTCACGCACCTCCGCTGTCGCCGCGCTCAGCTGGCCGACGAGCAGGTCGGTCTTTTTCAGCTTCTTGCTGGCCAGCGCCGCGGCTGCCGCCAGCCGCACCTCGTCGTCCGGGTCCGCGGTCGCGATCTCGGACAGACGATGCACACTGTCGACGTCGCCCAGCTGGCCCAGCGCCACGGCCGCTTCGACCCGCACCTTGGGTCGCGCATCCTCGAGCAGCTCACGCAGGCGTGGCAGGCCGCCCTCTCCGACGTCGTCCGCGTGCCGGCCCAGGGCCCGCGCCGCCAGCGCCAGAACCGGACCGGCCAGGTCGTTCAACGCCCCCGTGAGCTCTTTCACGGCGGCCTTGCCACCGATCGACGTCAGCGCGCTCACGGCGCCGACGCGCCGCTCCACGCTGCCGGCGTCGCGACCCGTCTCCGTCAGCACGCGCCGTAGCATGGGCACGGCCATGGCGCCCAGCGACGCCAATGCAGGCCAGTCTTCCCGCGCCAGCGCGACCACTGCGGTTGCCATGTCGTCGGCGGGGGTCCAGCCCAACGCGGCCAGCGTCTCGAGGACGGTCTGGCGAACCGTGCGTGACGGGTCGCCCAGTGCCCCAACCAGCGCCGTCTCTGCGGCCTTGGCGCCGTACGGCAACAGCGATCGGGCGACCGCCGCCCGGACGGCGCTGCTCGCGTCCGCGTCGAGGGCCTTGACCAGCGCGGCCGCCCCAACCTTGGCATCGATCGCCTGCCCCAGGCCCATCGCGGCCTCCAGCCGGACAATCGTGACGCTGTCGCTTGCCAGACGCGCAGCCAGTGGGGCCACTGCTTTGGCGTCGGCGCTGTGGCCGAGTCCGATGCACGCCGCCTCGCGGGCCTCGGACTCGTCGCGCTCACACGCTTTTGTCAGCGCAGCCAACCCGGCCTTGCCGCACGCCGCCAGCGCGCGTCCAGCCGAGGTGCGTACATCCCACACGCTGTCGGCAAGGGCGGTCGCCAGCGCATCGATCCCGGTCTGCAGCCGGCCCAGCGACTGCGCCGCCGCACGCCGCACCAGCGCCACGTCGTCGCCCAGCGCGTCCGACAGCGCGGCCTGGGCCGCCTTAGGCTCCAACGCCGCCATCGCCTCGGCCGCCTCAGCCCGCTCATCAAAGGCGTGCTCACGAACCGCGCGAGCCAGCGGTGCCGCCGCCACCGCGCCCAGCGCCGCCGCCGCCGCCATCCGGCCCTGAGCGACAAACGCCAGCGCGCCCTCCGCACCTGTCGTCGGTGCGCCGCCCAACAGGCCCAGCGAGATGGCTGCCTCGGCCCGCACGAAGCGGTTCGGGTCATCCAGAAGCGGCCGCACGACGTCGTACAGCGCCGTGTCCTTCCAACGACCCAGCGCCTCCGCCGCGCAACGGCGCACGGCCGCGTCGTCGCTGGTGGCGTCGACGGCCAGCGCCTTCTTCTGGTCCCCCGCCACGCCCGTTCGGGCCTCCAGCTCGGTGCGCGTCGCCCAGCGGGAGTAGCCCACGTCGGCGATCTCGGCGCGGACCCCGAGCGGGACCCAGCCCAGCATGGCCAGGGACCGCTGCGCCGCGTCTCGGACCAGCGCGTCAGCGTCGCCCAGCGCCCGGATAAGCGGGTCGACGGCGCTCGGGTCCTCACTGGGACCCAACGCCTCTGCGGCCGCCGCGCGCACCTCCGCGTCGGGATCGGTCAGGCGCTCCGTCAGGAAGTCGGTCTCGCGGATCGCAGGCGACGCAAGCGCCTCCGCCGCCGCAAACTGCACAGTTAGATCCGGGTCGTTCTCGGCCGCAGTCCGCAGCAGCCCAACCGCTTTCTTGTCGCCGAGCACACCCAGCGCGATCGCCACGGCAACCCGCACCTTGGCGATGGGGTCACTCTGCAGCAGCTCGCGCAGGCGCACCAGGACGTCTGCCGACGCAGTCTTCGGGTTACGCAGAATCCCCCGCGCCGCTGCCGCGCGACCCATCGCATGCTCGTCGTTCAACCCGGCCTCGAGCGCCGCGGTCGCCTCGGCCCCGCCTACCTCGCCCAGCGCGCTCAAGGCGCCGATGCGGCGGCTGACGCTGGCCGGATCGAGACCTTGCTCACCCGTGACCCGAACCAGCAGCGGCAAGCCGACGTCGCCAAGCTCGCCCAGCGCCGGCCAGTCCTCGCGTGCCAGCGCGACCAGCGCCTCGGCCATGGCGCCCTCGGGCCGCCAGTCGATGGCCTTCAACGACGCCAGCGCCGCGTCACGTACGTCGTTGAAGCGGTCACCCAGCGCGCTGATCAGCGCCTTCTGAGCGTCGTCCCGCCGGGAGCCGTCAGAGGCGGCTGATGCCAGCGCCGTGGCTGCAGCGGCCCGCACGGCTTCATCGGGATCCAGGCGCAGCGCCTGCGCCAACGCATCCGTCCCTTCGGCGCCGATCGCGCCCAACGTCGCGGCAGCCGTCCGCCGCACAAACTTGTCGGGGTCGCCCGCGACCAGTCCGCCGACCACGTCCGCCGAGGCCAGCCCCGGAATGGCTCGCAGCGCCGCCACAGCCGCCGCCCTGACGGTCGCGGTCTCGTCCGCCAGGCACGTATTCAGCGCTGCCGCGCCCAGCTCGCCGGCGGTCGCCAACGACGCCGCAGCTCTGGCGCGAACAGCTGCGTTGGTGTCGCCGAGGGCGCCGACCAGTGCGCTCGTGGACTGCTCCAGCCCACCCACGCGCGCCAGGGCGCCAGCGGCCACCAAACGGACCTCTACGTCGTCGTCCTGAACGCCGGCAGCCAGCCCATCTGCACAGTGGCCCAACAGCGCCGCGCCGGCTTCCGCGCCGGCTGTCTCCACCACAGCTGTCGCTAACGAGCCCAGCGCGATTACCGCGGCGCGTCGCTCATCCGGGACCTGCTCTCGGATGGCGCGCACCAGGGGCGCCAGCGCCGGTACACCAAGCGCGGCTGCCTCATCCATTCGGCCCAGCGCGACCAGCGCCAGAGACGCGTGCACGGCGGCCGGCGGGATCGCCGGCGCCTCAGGCTCGGCTGCTGCGGGCTCCGGCTCCGGCTCCGCCTTCTTGCCCTTCTTGGCCTTGGCCTTCTTGCCCTTGGCCGGTTTCTCCGCCTCGGGCTCGGGGGCCGCCACCGCGGCTGCGGCGGGCTGCGGCATCCCGAACAGTCCGTCGGGCGCCTGCGGCAACAGGCCCAGCGCCGCCAGCGTCAACGCGGCCTCTCGGCGAACCAGCGCGTCCGCATCGTCCAGCAGTCTGAGCACCACCGCCTCGGCCTGTACGGCTCCCGCCCGGGCCAGGGCTTCCAGTGCGGACCGGCGCGCCTGGGCATCTCCCGCTCCGAGCTGCGCCTCGATCAGCGTGATCTGCGGCTGACCCGCGATGCCGTGCAGCGCTTCCAACTCCGACTTGAGCAGCCACCGGGAGTACCCGCTGTCCGCGGTCTCGCCGCGCTCGCCCAGCGGCGTCCAGCCCAGCTTCTCCAGGGAGGCTGATGCCGCAGCGCGCACCGCGGCCACCGCGTCGCCCAGCGCCCCGATCAGCGGGTCGATGACGTCCGGATCCTCGCTGTCGCCCAGTGCGCGGCAGGCCGCCTCGCGAACATCGGGCTGCGCCGCACCCAGCTGCTGTACCAGGAAGCCCGTCTGCTTCAGCTGCGGGCTGGCCAGCGCCGCGGCGGCGGCCAGGCGCACCTCCGCGGACGGATCGGACTCGGCCAGCGCCGTCAACAGGGACACTGAGTCGCTGTCACCCAGCTGGCCCAGCGCAACGGCCGCCTCGATGCGCACCTTGGGTCTGGGGTCACCCAGCAGCTCGCGCAGGGGCGGCATGACCGTGGATGGGGCGGCGGCTGCGCGCAAGCCGATCGCCCGCGCGGCCGCGGTCAGGACCGGCCCCGCCACGTCCTGAAGCGCGGGCTCGATCGCGCTGACAGCCGCGGCCTCGTCGATGGTGGCCAGCGCGTTCACAGCTCCGACGCGGCGATCCACGCTGCCGGCGTCGCCGCCCCGCTCGCGCACGACTCGCGCCAGCATCGGCAGTGCCGTCTCACCGAGGCGGGCCAGCGCCGGCCAGTCCTCTCGCGCCAGCGCGACCACCGCGGTCGCCATGTCGTCCGCCGGCACCCAGCCCAGCGCCGCCAGGGCTTCCAGCACCTGCTGGCGCACGGTTCGCGAGCTGTCTCCCAGCGCGCGGATCAGCGGCTCCTGCGCCGTGCCCGCCCCATATGCGACCAACGCGCGTGCCACCGTCGCGCGGACCACGCTGTGCTCGTCGCAGTCCAGGGCCGCCACCAGCGCCGGGCCGCCAGCTTTCCGGGTCGCCGGTCCGGCCGATTCCAATGCGGTAGCCGCGGCGACACGCACCATCGCGGTGTCGTCGCGGTCCAGCCGCTCCGCCAGCGCAGCGGCCGCTTTTGCGTCATCTACCGTGCTCAGGCCGAGGCAGGCCGCCTCACGAGCCTCAGCCGTCGGTGCACCACACAGACCGATGAGAGCGACCGCGCCATCCTTGCCGCAACGCGCCAGCGCCGCCGCAGCAGCGCATCGGACCTGCCGAACGCTGTCGGTCAGCGCGGTCGACAGCGCAGGCACGCCGGCGCCTATCCGTGCCAGCGAGCTGGCCGCGGTCAGCCGCACCTCGGCGACATCATCCGCGATGGCCTCACACAGCGCCGCCTCGGCGACGGCTGCGCTCAGCACGCCCAGCGCCTGAGCGGCCGCCGTGCGCTCGGCCAGCCGATGTTCGCGAGTTGCGCGTGACAAGGCTGGTCCGGCGACGTCGCCAAGTGCGGCCGCCTCGCGCATCCGTCCCATCGCCACCAGCGCCAGCGCGCCGTTGGCGCCCGTCGTCGGCGCACCGCCCAGCAGGCCCAGCGCGATGGCCGCCTCTGCGCGGACATGGCGGTTGGCGTCGTCCAGCAGCGGCACAACCACGTCGTAGAGCGCCGCGTCCTTCCAGCGCCCCAGCGCCTCCAGCGCGCAGCGCCGTGCCGCGGCGTCCGTGCTCTTGACCTCCAGGGCCAGCGCCTTCTTCTGGTCGTTGCTCGTCCCGGTCCGTGCCTCGATAGCGGCGCGCGAAGCCCACTGCGCATATCCGGTATCAGCCACATCGGCCCGAACACCCAGTGGCATCCACCCAAGCTTCTCCAGCGCGCGCTGCGCCGCGTCGCGTACGCCGGCATCCGCGTCGCCCAGCGCGATGATCAGCGGGTCGATCGCGCTGGTGTCGGTGCTGTCGCCCAGCGCCTCTGCGGCCGCCGCCCGCCGTCCGGCGACCGGGTCGCTCAGGCTGGCGATCAGGTACGTGGTCTCCTTGATGGCCGGCGACGCCAGCGCCTCCGCTGCGGCGAAGCGCACGGTCACGTCACGGTCCTGCTCGGCGGCATTGCGCAGCAGGGTCACCGCGTCCATGTCGCCCAGCAGCCCCAGCGCGAGGGCGGCAGCGATACGCACCCCGGCAACGCCATCATTGGCCAGCAGCGCCCTCAGAATCGGTCGGGCCGAGGGTGCGGCATCGGCGTGTCTGCGGCCGATGGCTTTCGCCGCCGCCGCGCGCACCAGCGCGTGCTCGTCGGCCAGCGCGCTCTCGATCGCCGCCACCGTGTCCGGGCCGCTGATCCGGCTGAGCGCATCGATCGCCCCGGTCCGCCGCTCCAGGCTCGCGGGGTCCGACCCTCTCTCGCGGACCACGCCGACCAGCAGCGGCGTTGCCGGTTTGCCCAGCCCACCCAGCCCGCGGAAGTCCTGCCGGGCGAGCAGCACCAGGGCCTCGGCCATCACGCCCTCCGGCCGCCATCCGATCTGCGCCAGCGAGGCCAGCGCCGCCTCTCGTACGTCCGAGAAGCGGTCGCCCAGCGCGCTGATCAGCGCACCCTGGGCAGCCGTCGCCGCAGCGGCGTCCGTGGGCTCGATCGTGGCTGCCTGTCCCAGTCCGACGGCCGCCGCGGTTCGTACCCGCTCGTCCTCATCACCGGCCACCGCGGCGGCCAGCACGCCGATAGGACCGTGACCCGTCGCCGCAAGAGCGCTGGCTGCGCACACGCGGACAGACACGTCGGCGTCGCCCGCCAGCAGCGCGCTGAGCTGGTCGCGGTCCGCCGCGGACGGCACGTTGGCCAGCGCAGTAGCGGCCGCTGCTCGTGCTACGGCCTGTTTGTGCGCAAGCGCCTGGTTGAGCGCGGTCGCGCCGGCCTCGCCCAGGGCCGCCAGCCCGTTGGCCGCCGCCGCACGTGCGCCCTCGTCCTCGTCAGGCAAAGAGCCCGCCAGCGCTGCGACAGACCCCGCTGTCTGACCGGCGGCGCCCAGCGCCGTCGCGCAAGCGACTCTAACGACGGTCTCGTCATCCTGGAGTCCGACCGCCAGGCCGGCGCTCACCTCGGACAACAGGGGCTCCACGGCCTCGGTTGCGGCCTCGCCGGCCTCCGCGCGCAGCGTGATCGCCAACCAGCTCAGCGCCTCAGCCGCGGCATGGCGCTCTGAAATCGGCTGCTCGGCCACCGCCCGGGCCAGCGGTTTCAGCGCGGGTACGCCAAGCCGCGCCGCTTCGGACATGCGGCCCAGGGCCACCAGCGCCAGGGCCGCACGACCGGCCTGGGGCGGCACCGGCGGGATGTCCACGATCATCGGCACCGATGGGGCCTCGTCCCCGGTTGGCTCAGCGGGCGCCGGCTCGGCCTTCTTCGCCTTTTTGGCTTTCTTGCCCTTCTTCGGCTTTTTCGCCTCCTCCTCCGGGGGCGTCTCCGGCTCCGGCGGGGGCGGTGCTTCGATCAGTCTCGGGACGCCGAAGAATCCGTCCGGCGCCGGCGGCAGCACGCCCAGCGACGCCAGCGTCTCGGCGGCTTCGCGGCGCACCGACCAGTGCTCGTCGTCCAGCAGCGGCACGACCGCCGCGGTCGCAACATCCGCTCCCGCACGCGCCAGCGCCTCCAGCGCGGATCGTCGTGCCGGCGCATCACCCGACTTCAGCTGGGCGCCCAGCAGCGACGCCTGCTGGTCCGCGGCGCCGTGGTCCGCCTCCAGCTCCGACTTGAGCAGCCACCGGCCGTAGCCGGCATCTCCGATCTCGCCGCGCACGCCGACCGGCGTCCAATGCAGCTCGGTCAGCGCGGCCGCCGCGGCCGCGCGAACGCGCGCCACCGCATCGCCCATGGCGCCGATCAGCGGGTCGATGACCTCCGGGTCCTCGCTGCGGCCCAGGGCCGTGCACGCCGCGGCGCGGACCTCGGCATCCGGAGAGAGCAGCTGCTGCACAAGGAAGCCGGTCTGCTTCAGAGTCGGACTTGCGAGCGCCGAAGACGCCGCCAGCCGCACCTCGGGATCCGGGTCGTCCACGCACATCGTCGAGAGCTTCGAGATCGCGTCTTCGTCGCCCAGCTGGCCCAACGCTACCGCGGCGTCGACTCGGACCTTCTTGCGCGGGTCCGCCAGCAGGTAGCGCAGGTGTGGCCGCACAGCCGGATCGGCCAGCGAGGCATTCAGTCCCAGGGCTCGGCTGGCGGCGACCAGCACCGGCCCGGCGACATCCCGTACAGCGGGCGTGATCGCGGCGATAGCCGCCTTTGTACCGACGCTCGACAGGGCCTCGATCGCGCCGACGCGGCGGTCAATGCTGCCGAGATCGTCGCCCTTCTCCCCGACGACGCGCCCCAGAATCGGTACGGCGATCTCGCCCAGGCGCGCCAGCGACGCCCAGTCCTCACGCGCGAGCGCCACGATCACGGCGGCCAGGTCGTCCTTGGGCGCCCACCCGAGCGCCGACAGCGCGGACAGCACCGCCCGTCGCACGCCGCGAGACGCGTCGCCCAACGCGTCGACAAGCGGCTGCTGAGCCACCTTGGCCCCGTACGCCTGCAGGGCGCTCGCCGCGGCGATGCGCACTTGGCTTGCGTCGTCGTCTGCCAGCGCCGCCGCCAGGGCCGCGCCGCCCGCTTTGGGCTCCACCACATCGGCCAGCGCCGTCGCGGCGGACGCGCGCACCACGGCCTCCGCGTCGCTGCTCAGCAGCGTCACCAGCGCGGGCGCCGTCTCTGGGTCTTTGCCGATCGCCAGACCCGCACATGCCGCCGCTCGTGCTCCGGCGTCCTCACTCTCGCATGCACTCAGAAGGGCAGCAGCGCCTGCTTTGCCGCACGCAGCCAGTGCGCCGGCCGCCGTCAGTCGCACCGGGCTCGAGGCGTCGCTCAGCGCCGTTGCGAGACCGTCGACACCCGCGCCGACCCGCCCCAGCGCGGCGGCAGCCTCGGCGCGCACCAGCGCGACCGCATCGGTCAAACCGGCCAACAGCGCGGCTTCAGCGGCCTTGGCGCTCAGTCCACCCAGGGCCTCGGCCGCCGCGACTCGGTCGTCCAGCGCGTGCTCGCGCACGGCACGTCCCAGCGCCGGCGCCGCGACGTCTCCCAGCGCGGCCGCCTGTTGCATGCGACCCAGCGCCACATACGACAGGGCGCCGTCTTCGCTCGCCGTCGGCGCGCCACCTAGCAGGCCCAGCGCGATGGCCGCCTCGGTCCGCACAAAGCGGTTCTTGTCGTCCAGCAGCGGCCGCACTGCAGCGAACAGCTCGGCGTCCTTCCACCGCCCCAGCGCCTCGACCGCACACCGCCGGATGCGCGCGTCATCGTCCTTCACGTCGACCAGCAGAGCCCCAACCTGGTCGCCGGTCACGCCTGTGCGCGTCTCGAGCTCGGCTTGGCCGGCCCAACGCGAATAGCCGACCTCGGAGACGTCGGCGCGGACGCCCAGCGGCATCCAGCCCAGCTTCGCCAGCGCTCTTTGGGCGGCGTCACGGACGAGCGCGTCCGCGTCGCCCATCGCCCCGATCAGTGGCTCGATCGCCTTCGGATCTTCGCAGTCACCGAGCGACTCAGCCGCCGCCGCGCGTATCTCAGCCGAGGCGTCCGACAGCCTCGTTACCAGGAACGAGGTCTCGCGGATCGCCGGCATCGCCAGCGCCTCCGCGGCGGCAAAGCGGACTGTCGCGTCGCGATCGCTCTCGGCCACGGACCGCAGGATCGACACCGCCTCTTTGTCACCGGCCGCGCCAAGGGCGGTCGCCGCGGCCGTGCGTACCTTGGCGACGGGGTCCGTAGCCACGAGCGTGCGCAGCGCGGGCAGCACCTCGGCGCCGGCTCCCGTGTCGGGCCGCGAGAGCCCGCGCGCCGCTGCGGCGCGAACCAGCGCGTGCTCGTCGGAGAGGCCGGCAGCCAAGGCGCTCGCCGTCGCCGGGCCACCGAGCGTCGCCAGCGCGTCCAGGGCCCCGACCCGCCTCTGCACGCTTGGGATGTCCGTTCCGCGCTCGGCAGCCACGCGCGCCAGCATCGGCGTGCCCGCTTCGCCCAGCGCGGCAAGCTCGGTCCAGTCCTGGCGGGCGAGGGCGATCAGCGCCTCCGCCATGGGGCCTACCGCCCTCCAGCCTGTCGCGTGCAGCGACTCCAACACCGCGTCGCGGACCTCTGAGTAGCGGTCGGCCAGCCCCGCGATAAGCGCATCCTGCACAGCGGCGTCGCCAGACGTGGTTCCCAGCGATGTGGCCGCCGCCGCTCGGACCCGCTCGTCGCCGTCCGTGTGAAGCGCCGCGATCAGCCCACTGGTCTCTCCACTGCCGGCCAGCGCGGTCGCCGCCGCCAGCCGGACGCTGTCTTCGGGGTCGTCGGCAAGCACGGTCAGCATCGGTCCGGCGTCCACGTCGGCCACGATGGGCTGCAGACCCCAAAGGGCGGCCTCCCTGACCTCGTCGCGGTCGCTGCCCAGGCTGTCGATCAGCGCCGCGTGTCCGGCCGGAGCCAGCGTCGCCAGCGCAGCCGCCGCCCCCGAACGCACCGCGGAGTCGGGGTCCGCCAGTGCTGCGGTCAGTGGCGCGGACGCTTCCGCCACACCCGTATCACTGAGGCCCTGGGCCGCGGCGATACGCACTTCAGCGTCGGTGTGCTTCAGCGCTGCGGACATGCCGACGATCGACCGGCTCAGCGGGGCTTTCAGCGGCTCAGTGGTCTCCCCGGCGTCCGCGCGCAGCCGGACCGCCATCGCGCCCAGGGCCCGGCAGGCCGAGATGCGCTCGTCGGACGGCTGCTCTGCCGCGGCCCGCGTCAGCGCGTCGATGGCCGGGACGCCGAAGGCCGCCGCCTCATCCATGCGGCCAAGCGCCGCGTACGTCGCGATGGCGCGCCGAGCCGCCTCCGGCACCGCCGGCTCGACCGCGTCTGCTTTGGTCTTGGTCTTGGTCTTGGTCTTGGTCTTGCCCTTTTTGCCCTTGGCCGGCTTTGCAGGCGCAGCCGGGCCCGAGAAGGTCGGTGTCACGTCCGAAATGGCGCCAAGCGCTAGCAGCGTCTGCGCAGCCTCGCGTCGGACCAGCCAATGCGCGTCGTCCAGCAAGCCGTAGACCAGCTCCGCGCCGCCTGCGTCACCGATCCGGGTGAGCGCCTCCAGCGCGGCGCGCCTGGCGATCGCGTCGCCCGAGCCCAGCTGCGCGGCCAGCAGCGCGCGCTGATCCCGCTCCGCGCCAAACTCGCTCTCCGCCTCGGACTTCAGCAGCCAGCGCCCGTATCCGGCGGCGCCGATCTCTGAGCGCACACCGACCGGCGTCCAGCCCAGCTTCTCCAGCGCCGCAGCGGCGACGACACGCACCGTCGAGACAGCGTCCCCCAGGGCGCCGATCAGCGGATCGATCACCTCGGGGTTTTCGCTGGCGCCAAGCGCCGCGCACGCCGCAACCCGCACCGCCACGGTGGGCGACGACAGCTGCCCGACCAGGAAGTCCGTCTGCTTAAGCGTCGGGCTGGCAAGAGCCGTGGAGGCGGCCAGCTGAACCTCTGCCTCGGGATCCTCGGTGCACAGCTCGGTCAGCTTCGGCACTGCGTCGCCGTCGCCGATCTGGCCCAGCGCCACGGCTGCTTCGATGCGAACGGCCTTGCGCGGGTCGTCCAGCAGCGACCGCAGCTTTGGTCGCGCGGCCGCGCTCGCGAGCGCGCTGTGACGCCCGAGCGCGCGTGAGGCCGCCACAAGCACGGGTCCGGCCACATCCAGCAGCGCCGCGTCGACGGCTGCGAGCGCGCTCTTGCTGCCCATGGATGACAGCGCCACGATCGCGCCGACACGCCGGTCCACGCTGCCCGCGTCTTTGCCGGCCTCGCGTACGACCCGACTCAGAATCGGAATCGCCGTCTCGCCAACGCGCGCCAGGCCCGGCCAATCCTCTTTGGCCAACGCCACGACGGCCTCCGCCATCTCGTCTTGAGGCATCCAGCCCAGCTGCGCCAGGGTTTGCAGGGCCCCCTCACGCACTCGGCGGGACGCATCGGCCAGCGAGTCGATCAGGGGCGTCTCGGCCACCTTGGGTCCGTACGGTGCCAGGGCCAGCGCCGACGCCAGCCGGACATCGCTGCTGTCATCGCCGGCCAGGGCGCTGACCAACGCCGCCGCACCGGCTTTTGCGTCGACCGCCAGGCCCAGCGCGCGCGCCGCTGCCAGCCGCACCGCGGCCGCCGAGTCAGAGCTCAAGCGCTGCGCAAGCCGAGCTCCCGCCTTGGCGTCGCCGGTTGCGCCTAATCCAACGCACGCGGCCTCGCGCGCGGCGTCCTCGTCGCGGTCGCAGCCCGCCTCCAGAGCCTTCCAGCCCGCCGCTCCGCAGTCCGCCAGCGCGCTCGCCGCGGCGTTTCGGACGGCTGCGTTCCCGTCCGCCAGCGTCGCGGTCAGCGCTGGGACTCCGGCGGCCAGGCGCCCGAGAGAGCGCGCGGCGGCCAGGCGGACCGCATCTACCGCGTCCGTCAGGGCCGCGCTCAACGCCGTCTCAGCCGCGTCGGTCGACAGCGCGCCGAGCGCGGTCACCGCATCGACCCGCTCGTCGTCATCGTGCTCCAGCGCGGCACGCGACAGCGCCGGTCCGGCCGCATCGCCCAGCGCCGCCGCCTCGCTCATGCGGCCCAACGCGACGGCCGTAAGCGCGCCGTCTCGCCCGTCGGTCGGGGCCTGGCCGAGCAGCGCCAGCGCGATGGCCGCCTCCGTCCGGACGTGCCGGTCCGCGTCGTGCAGCATCGGAAGCACCGTCGCGAACAGGGCCTCGTCCTTCCACCGCCCGAGGGCCTCCACGGCGCAGCGCCGCACGCCTGCGGACGGATCGCTCAGGTCCTTCGTCAGCGCCGCCTTCTGGTCCGTCGTGCCCGTGCGCGTCTCGGTCTCTCCGCGCGTGGCCCAGCGCGAGTAACCCACGTCGCCGACCGCGCCGCGTACGCCAAGCGGCATCCAGCCCAGCTGCTCCAGGGCACGAGTGGCGGCGTCGCGCACACCCGCGTCCGCGTCGCCCATCGCCGCGATCAGCGGGTCGATCGCCCGCGTGTCGTCGCTGCGGCCGAGCGCGTCGGCGGCGGCCATCCGCGTCTCCGCCTGCGCGTCCGTCAGCCGCTCGATCAGGAAGCTGGTCTCCTTGATCGCCGGCGACGCCAGCGCTTCCGCGGCCGCGAATCGCACGGTGGGCTCGGGATCATCGGCTGCAGCCGTCCGCAGGAGCCCCACCGCGTCCTTATCGCCCAGCGCACCCAGCGCGATCGCGGCGCCGACCCGCACGGTGGCCAGCGGATCTTCTACGAGCAGCGTGCGCAGTACCGGGCGGACGGACTCGGCCGCATCGGCGTGACGGTACGCGATCCCCCGCGCCGCGGCTGCCCGCACGAGCGCATGCTCGTCTGCGAGGCAGCGCTCCAGCGCCGGCGCTGTGTCCGGCCCACCGACGGCCGCCAAGGCCTCCAATGCGCCGATCCGGCGCTGGACGCTGGGCGCGTCTGCTCCACGCTCTGCGGCGACCTGAGCCAGGAGCGGGATCGCCGGGGCGCCGATCGCGGCCAGGCCCTTCCAGTCTTGCTGCGCCAGCGCCACGAGCGCCTCCGCCAGGGGGCCCTCTGCGCGCCAGCCAATCGCATGCAGCGCAGTGAGCGCCGCCTCTCGGACCGCGGCGTATCGGTCGCCCAGCGCCGCGATCAGCGCCCGCTGCGCCTCTCCGACCGCGCCCGGATCGGCTCCCGCAGCCGCGCCCACGGCGTCGGCAGCAGCCGCCCGGACGGCCTCGTCCGCATCCTGCTGAAGCGCGCTGTACAAGGCCTGTAGCTGTGAGGCGCCCACGCCCCCGAGCGTGGCTGCGGCGGCCGCGCGTACGGTCGGGCTGACGTCGGCATTGAGCACGGCGGCTACCGCAGCCGCGTCGATACTCTCGGCGGGCAGGGCGCCCAGTCCGCGCACAGCCGCAGCCCGGACGACCGCTCGCTCGTCGGCCAGGCAGCCGCCAAGGGCGGTGGCGCCGCTGTCCCCCATCGCGGCCAGGGCTGTGGCGCTCTGTGCGCGGACGGCGGGATCGAGATCCGCCACCGTGCGCGTCAGGGTGTCCGCGACACCCGCCGCGTCGCCCAGCGCGGCCAGCGCGCCGACGCTGGCCAATCGCACGTCTACGACGCGGTCGGCTGCGCTGTGCGCCAGCCCTGCTGACACGCGCGACAGTACCTGTGCACTCGCCTCGGGCGCCTCGCGCCGCGCCCTCGCACCCAGGCCGCCCAATGCGACCGCAGCGCTCTCGCGCTCTTCGGCGGGCGGCTCTCGAACGGCGCGGGTCAAGGCATCGATCGCCGCCACGCCGTAACCGGCCGCCTCGTCCATGCGGTTCAGCGCCACCAGGGCCAGGACGGTGTCCCGCGTGATCGCGTCGATCGCCGGGTCCGCCGCCGGCTTCTCGGACTTCGTGCCCTTCTTGCCCTTCTTCTTGGGCTTTGTCTCTGCCGCCGGCGGCGCATCGGCCAGGAAGAAGTGCGGCGCCGCGTCCGGCAGCGCTCCCAGGGCGATCAGGGCCTGCGCCGCCTCGCGCCGTACCGCCCAATGGGCGTCGTCCAGGAGCACTGTCACGTCGGGCGCTGCCGCTGCCATCGCAGCGCGCGCGATCGTCTCGATGGCGCAGCGCCTCGCCGGCGCGTCCGGCGCCTTCAACTGTGGCCGCAGCAGGTCGATCTGTGGCTTGCCCTTGCCGTGCAGCGTCTGCAGCTCCGCCCGCAGCAGCCAGCGCGAGTACCCGGCGTCTTCTACGTCGGCGCGAACGCCGATCGGCGTCCAACCCAGCTTCTCCAGCGCACTTGTCGCGGCGGCGCGCACTCGTGCCACCGCGTCGCCCAGCGCCCCGATCAGCGGATCGATGACCTCCGGGTCCTCGCTGTCGCCCAGCACATGACACGCGGCTGCCCGGCCGTCTTCGTCAGCTGACGCCAGCTGCCCCACCAGGAAGCCCGTCTGCTTCAGCGTCTTGCTGGCCAGCGCGGTCGACGCGGCCAGTCGCACCTGGTCGTTCTCGTCGTTCAGCGCCAGCTCGGACAGCGCGGGCACCGCGTCGACGTCGCCCAGCTGGCCCAGCGCGACCGCCGCCTCTACCCGGACCGCCTCGCGTGCGTCCTCCAGCAGCGCTCGCAGCGTCGGACGCGCCGATTTGGGTGCATGCGCGGCACAGCGTCCGGTAGCCCGTGACGCCGCTGCCAGCACCGGCCCCGCGATGTCGCTCAACCCCGGCTCGACCGCCGCGGCGGCCGCTTTGTCGCCCACCGCGGCCAGCGCCTGGATCGCGCCCACACGGCGATCCACGCTGCCGATGTCCGTGCCGGTCTCGCGCACGACGCGCGCCAGGATTGGCGTCGCCGCGTCGCCCAGGCGCCCCAGCGCCGGCCAGTCTTCGCGCGCCAACGCCACGACGGCCGCCGCCACGTCCGACTCGGGCGCCCAGCCAAGCCCGGACAGCGCGGCCAATACGGTCTGACGCACGCCCCGTGACCCGTCGCTGAGCGCGGCGATCAGGGGCTCCTGCGCCGCCTTGGCCGGGTACGCGCCCAGCGCTCGCGCGGCCGCATTGCGTACGGTGGCGCTCTCATCTGCATCCAACGCCTTCGCAAGCGCGGCGGCGCCGGTCTTGGCGTCGACGCACGCGGCCAGCGCGTTGGCGGCAGCCTCTCGAACCGCCTTGTCGGTATCGTCGCCGAGCCGGGTCGCCAGCGTGCCGGCGTGCTTCGCGTCCGCGGTAGCGCCCAACCCGACGCATGCGGCTGCTCTGAGCGCGGCGTCCGTCGCGGCACACCCCTTCGCCAGCGCCTGTGCGCCGTCCTTGCCGCACTGTGCAAGGGCCAGAGCAGCGGCTGTCCGGACGTCGGCGCCGGTGTCACCCAGCGCACCGGCCAGGGCGTCGACTCCCGTCTTCAACTGTCCCAGCGCCTGGGCCGCCGCCAGCCGAACGGCCGACGACGCGTCGGCCAGCGCAGCGCTCAGGGGGGCCGTCGACGTCTTGGCCGAGAGGCCACCCAATGCCTCCGCGGCGGCCGCCCGCTCGGGCTCCAGGTTCTCCTGCAGCGCGCGCGCCAGACCCGGCGCTGAGATGTCGCCCAGAGCTGCCGCCTCTGCCATGCGTCCCAGCGCCACCAGCCGCAGCGCGCCGTCCCGTCCGCTCTCCGGCGGCTCGCCCAACAGCGGGAGCGCCTCCGCGGCCTCCGCTCGGACGTGATGATCCGCGTCGTCCAGCAGCGGTAGAACGACCGCGTAAAGCGCAGGGTCCTTCCAGCGGCCCATCGCCTGGATAGCGGCACGCCGGATCAGCGCCTGCGAGTCCTTCAAGTCTGCGGTCAGCGCCTTCTTCTGGTCGCCGGTGACGCCCGTCCGCGCCGCGACCTCGGCGCGCGTGGCCCAGCGCGCGAAGCCGGTGTCCGCCAGGTCTCCGAAGACGCCCAACGGCACCCAGCCAAGCTGTTGTAGCGACCGCTGCGCCGCGTCGCGCACGATCGCGACCGCGTCGCCCAGCGCGCCGATCAGCGGGTCGATCGCCTCGACGTCATCCGACTTGCCCAGCGCCTCGGCCGCCGCTGCACGGACGGCGCCGTCGGCGTCGCTGAGTCTGCCGATGAGGAAGGACGTCTCTTTGATAGCGGGTGATGCCAGCGCCTCGGCCGCAGCGAAGCGGACCGTCGGGTCGCGATCGTGCTCCGCGGCTGTTCTCAGCAGCCCGACAGCCTCTTTGTCGCCCAGGGCGCCCAGCGCGGTCGCCGCGGCGATCCGCACACCCGCGTTGGAGTCGGAGGAGAGCAGCTCCCGAAGCACGCCACATGCCGACGCCGGCGTGGCCGCATGACGCCACGCAATGCCCTTGGCCGCCGCCGCTCGGCCTCGGGCGTGCTCATCCGACAGGCCGCGCTCGACGATCGCCATCGCCGCGCCGCCGTCGATCTCCGCCAGCGCGCGCAGCGCCCCGATGCGGCGCTCGACATCGGGAGCCTCTGCTCCGCGCTCCCCCACGACCTGCGCCAGCATCGGCAGCGCCGTCTCTCCCAGGCTCGCCAGCGCGCGCCAGCTCTCAGCGGCCAGCGCCACCATCGCCTCGGCGATCGGACCCTCGGCGCGCCAGCCGGTCGCCTCCAACCCGCCCAGGGCGGCCTCTCGGACCTCAGAATAGCGGTCGGCCAGGGCGCCCAGCAGCGCGTTTTGTCCGGCGTCTCCCGCTTTGTGCGCGGCAAGCGATGTGGCGGCGGCAGCACGCACCAGCTCATGGGGATCCCCGGCCAGCGCCGTGATCAGCGGCTCGGCCGCGGACGGTAGGCCCGCCAACGCCTGGGCTGCAGCCACCCGGACCAGCGCGCTGTCGTCCGACGCCAGCAGCTGTGTGAGCCGAGCGCCGTCCAGCTCGCCGCCCTGAGCATCCAGCCCGTGGACCGCCGCCTCACGTACACGGGCGTTCGCATCATCCAGGCATGCGGTGAGCGCCTCGGCGCCTGCGCCGCCGAGGCCGGCCAGGGCACGCGCGCTCTCCGCTCGCACCGCCTGCTCGCCGTCGGCCAATCCGCCGGTCAGCGCCTTTGTGGCGGCCGGCGTCGGGCCTGCCTGGCCGAGCGCCGCGGCGGTGGCGACCCGCACCTCAAGCTGGTCGTCTGCGAGCCCAGCCTGCAGTCCAGTTGCGATCTCTGACAGGACCGGCGCGGCTGCCTCCGCCCCGTCCGCTCCCGCGTCTGTCCGGATCCGCAGCGCCAGCTCACCCAGCGCGACGGCCGCATTCAGGCGCTGGTCGCTCGTGTGCTCCGCCAGCGCTCTGGCCAGCGGCCCGATCGCCACGATCCCCAGGCGCGCGGCTTCGCTCATTCGGCCTGTCGCGACAAGGCTCAGCGCGGCGTCGATGGCTGCCTGCGGCGGTCCCGCCACCTCGGGCGGTGGCTCGTCCTTCTTGCCCTTCTTCTTCTTCTTCTTCTTCTTCTTGTCCGGCTCATCGGCCGCCGGCGCCACCCCGAGGAAGTCGGCAGGGACGGCCGGCGCGCGGTCCAGGCTGGCCAGCGCATGCGCTGCCTGGGTGCGCACGTACCGGTTCGGATCGTCCAGCAGCGCCAGGATCAGCGCCTCTGTTTCGTGCGCTCCCGCCCGCCCGAGCGCCTCCAGGGCCGACCGCCTTGCGGCGGGATCCGGGTCGTTCAGCTCCAGCGCCAGCAACTCCACCTGGGGCTTGTCGCCGTGCTTGCTCCGCAGCTCCGACCGCAGCAGCCAGCGGGAGTACCCGACGTGCTCCGGCGTCGGTCGCACGCCGATGGGCGTCCATCCCAGCTGCTCGACCGCGCGTGTTGCTGCGGCGCGTACGCCGGCGACCGCGTCGCCCAGCGCGCCGATCAGCGGGTCGATCACCTCGGGATCTTCGCTGGCCCCGAGCGCGTGGCACGCGGCTGCCCGCACCGCGTCGTCCGCCGACGACAGCTGGTCGACCAGGAAGCCCGTCTGCTTCAGGCGTGGGCTCGCAAGCGCGGTCGACGCGGCGAAGCGCACATCCACCTCGGGATCGTCCACGCACAAGGTCGAGAGCGCCGCGACGGCGTCCGCGTCGCCGATTTGCCCCAGCGCGACGGCCGCTTCCACCCGCACGTTGGTTCGCGGGTCGCTCAGCAGCGCGCGCAATCGCGGCAGCGCGTCGGTGCTGACATGGTCTCGGCATCGCCCCATCGCTCGGGCGGCCTCTCCCAGCGCCGGACCCGCGATGTCCTTTAGTCCGGCCTCGGCCGCCGCGACGGCCGCGGGCGTCCCAATCCGCGCCAGCGCCGAGAGCGCGCCCACCCGGCGGTCGACGCCGCCGATGTCGGTTCCGGTCTCTTCGACGACCCGCGCCAGCATCGGGACCGCGATCTCGCCCAGCGCACCCAGCGCGCGCCAGCTCTCCTGCGCGAGCGCAACTACGGCGGCGGCCAGGTCGTCCT
Organism: uncultured Myxococcales bacterium; assembly: GCA_964545715.1. GTDB lineage: Bacteria > Myxococcota_A > UBA9042 > CAZJHX01. Next base: position 30,905 of record CAZJHX010000029.1, on the reverse strand, counting down.
CGGGGGTCCAACCCAGTGTCGCCAGCGCGTCCAGCGCGGTCTGCCTGACCGTTGTGGACGGGTCGCCGAGCGACGCGATCAGCGGGTCCTGCGCCGCCTTCTGGTCGTAGGCCGCCAGTGCTCGCGCAGCCGCCTCGCGAACGGCGCTGGCGCTGTCGTTGTTCAGCGCGCTCACCAACGCCGGCGCCCCGGTCTTGGCATCCACGGCCCGGCCCAGCGCCACGGCCGCTGCCAGGCGCACCCGCGGCACGGTATCGCCCGTCAGTACCGACGCCAGCGCTTGCCCGCCGCCCGTCGTGGCGCCCAGACCGTGACACGCTGCTTGGCGTGCGTTGGGATCGTCGTGTCCGCACGCAGCGATCAGCGCCTTGAGTCCGGCCTTTTCGCAGGCGGCCAGGGCGGCCCCGGTAGCTCGTCGGACATTGGCTGCCGGATCTACCAGCGCGGCGCTCAGCGCGTCCACGCCGGCCTTCAGCGCTCCCAGCGCGTCCGCCGCGGTCAACCGAACGACTGCGACCTCGTCTCCCAGGGCTGAAGCCAGCGCCTCCTGTCCGTCTTTTGCCGTCAGCGAGGCCAGCGCGCCGGCCGCTGCGACCCGCTCATCGAGGGCGTGCTCCACGACCGCGCGCGACAAGGCCTTGCCGGCGACACTACCTAGCGCGGCTGCGTCGCTCATCCGGCCCTGGGCGACACAGGCCAGCGCCCCATCGCGGCCCTCAGTGGGCAGCGCATTGATCAGCGCCAGTGAGACGGCGGCCTCCGCGCGTACGAACCGGCTGGAGTCGTCCAGCAGCGGCACCAGCAGCTTGGCCTGCGCGGGGTCCTTCCACCGGCCCAACGCCTCGACAGCGCAGCGCCGGATCGCCGCGTCGTCCGAGCGCATGTCCACCGCCAGCGCCTTTCTTTGATCGTCGCCGACGCCCGTGCGCTGCTCCAGCTCGCCGCGCAGGGCCCAGCGGGAGTAGCTGCCGTGTGCGACATCCGCGCGAACGCCGAGCGGCATCCAGCCCAGCGTCTCAAGGGCGCGCTGCGCCGCATCGCGGACGACCGCAACCGCGTCCCCGAGGGCGCCGATCAGCGGGTCGATCGCTGTCGGGTCGTCGCTCTTGCCCAGCGCCTCGGCAGCCGCCGCACGGGCCGCCGCCTCCGGATCGCCCAATCGCTCGCACAAGAAAGACGTCTCGCGGATAGCGGGTGACGCCAGCGCCTCGGCCGCCGCGAAGCGCACGGTGACATCCCGGTCGCCCTCTGCCGCCGCGCGCAGGATGCCCACGGCGTCGTTGTCGCCCAGCGCGCCGAGCGCGGTCGCCGCCGCGACCCGAACCAGCGAGATCGGGTCCGAGACCAGCAGCTCACGCAGCGTTGGACGCGCGGATGGGGCGGCGTGTGTATGGCGCCAGGCGATCGCTTTGGCCGCCGCCACCCGGACCAGCGCCTGCTCGTCGCTCAAGCCCTGCTCCAGCGCCGTCGCGGTCTGGCCACCGCCGATCTGCGCCAGCGCTCGAAGCGCGCCAATGCGCCGGTCCATGCTCGGCATGTCCGCGCCCCGCTCGGCGACTACCGGCGCCAGCATCGGGATGGCGGCATCGCCCAACGTACCCAGGGTCTGCCAGTCCTGCTGCGCCAGGGCGACGAGCGCCTCGGCCATCGGGCCCTCCGGCTCCCAGCCGATAGCGTGCAGTGACTGGAGTACGGCGGTACGGACTCGTCCGAACCGGTCGCCCAGCGCGCCGATCAGCGCCTTCTGCGCCGCTGCCGTTGCGCCGGTATCGTCCGCGACACAGTCAGCCAGCGCGACCGCCGCGGTGGCCCGAACGATGGGGTCGTGATCGGCGCTCAATGCTGCGGTCAGGTGCTCTGCGCCGCCCGCTCCGCAGGCGCCCAGCGTGGTCGCTGCGGCTGCGCGCACAGCGGTGACCGGATCCGCTCGCAGCAGGCGGGCGACCGCCTCCGCGTCGGCGACCTCTGCTATCAAATGCAGGCCGCCCAGCGCCGCCTCGCGCACCCAGGCCGCGTCGCTGTCCAGGCAGCCGTTCAGGGCGTCGCCCCCGGACGCTCCGAGCTGGGTCAGCGACGTTGCGGCCTGTTGCCGCACCAGCGCATCGCCGTCCCCGAGGCCGGTCACAAGGGCATCGGTCGCGTGCTGCGCGTGCGTGAGGCGGCCCAAAGCCAGAGCGCTGGCCAGGCGCACTGCGGCGGCGGCGTCGGTCACGCCCACCGCCAGACCCGCGGCGATCTCGGTCAGGACCGGCGTGGCCGTATCGACATCGTTGCCGACACCATCCAACAGACGATGCGCCAGCGTGCCCAGCGCCTGCGCGGCCAGCTGTCGCTCAAACTCATCGTGCTCCGCGACGGCGCGTACCAGCGGACCCACCGACGGCACGCCGATCGCGCCGGCATCATCCATGCGGCCCAGCGCGACCATCGCCAGCGCCGCCCGGGTCGCCGCGTCCGGGCCTGGATCCGGCTCCGCCACCGGGACCGCCTCTGCCTCTGCCGCCTCCGACTCGACCTCGGGCTTCTCAGCTTTCTTGGACGGCTTGTCCTTCGCCGGAGCCGGCTTCTCCTCGACGGGCGCGGAGATGCCGATGAACTCATCGGGCGCCTGCGGCAGCGCATCCAGAATCGTCAGCGTCTCCGCGGCCTCTCGTCGAACGTACCGATCGGGATCGTCCAGCAGCGGCAGCACATTGGCTTCGGCGTCCAAGGCGCGCGCGCGAGCCAGCGCCTCCAGCGCCGAGCGTCGACCGGCCGCCAGGGGGCCCTTCAGCTCCTCGACCAGCAGATCCAGTTGGGACTGCGCCGGCCCGTGGCGCCCGATCAACTCAGAGCGGGTCAGCCAGCGCGAGTAGCCGATGTCGGCCGGGGTTGCGCGCTCGCCAACCGGGGTCCACCCCAGGTTGCGCAGGGCGGCCTCAGCGCGCAGCCGGACAAGTGACGACGTGTCGCCCTGGGCGCCGATCAGCGGGTCGATCGCGTTCGTGTTCTCGCTGTCGCCCAGGGCCTCCGCCGCCGCTGCCCGGGTCTCTGCGCTGGGCGACGCGAGCTGCTCGATCAGGAAGTCGATGTTGTTGATCGCCGGGTTGGCCAGCGCGGTGGCCGCAGCCAGCCGGACCTGAGCGTTGTCGTCCGCCACCGCCTTGTCATGCAGCAGGTTGATCGCGTCCTCGTCGCCCAACATGCCGAGCGCGATGGCCGCCTCAACCCGGACCTCTGGTCGCGGATCGTCCGCCAACAATGTGCGCAGTCGCGGTCGAACGGCCGCGCTGGCCAGGTCGGTGTGGCGCCCGATCGCCCGCGCCGCCAGCAGCAGTACCAATCCGGAGACGTCGCCCAGACCACGCTCGATGGCGGCGACCGCCCCGGTGCCGCCGATCTCGTCCAGCGCCACAACGGCCCCGGCGCGGCGATCCACGCTGGGCCGGTCCGCGCCGGCCTCAGCGACGACGCGCGCCAGCATCGGCACCGCGACCTCACCTAACGCGCCGAGCGCAAACCAGTCTTCGGCCGCCAGCGCCACCAGCGCCTCACTGACCGCATCCTCGGGCGTCCAGCCGAGGATCTCCAGCGCCTCGATCGCCGCCTCGCGAACCTCGGAGTAGCGGTCGCCGAGCGCCGCGATCAGCGGGTTGATCGCGGGGTCCGCGGCGCCGATCTCGGCCAACGAGGTGGCGCAGGTGGCGCGCACGCCCTCGTCGGTGTCGGACGCCAGGCCCTCGATCAGGGCGTCCGCCACTGCTGCCGACAGCCGGCCCAAGGCTCGCGCGGCCGCCAGACGAACGCTCTCATCGGGCTCCTCCGAGCCGATCAGAAGCGCGATCAACGCGCCGGCATGCGCCTCGTCGCCGGCCTCGCCCAGCCCACCCGCGGCCGCGGCGCGGACGATGGCCGCCTCCGCTTTGCAAGCACCCGCCAGCGCGTTGACGCCGGCGTCGTGGCAGCGGGCCAGCGCCCGAGCCGCCTCCCGCCGTACCGCGGACTCGCGGTCCGCCAGCGTCGAAACCAACGCGGTGATGCCGTCGTCGTCGGCTTTGCCGCGTGCGATCACGTCGCCCAGGGCCCGGGCCGCCGTGGCGCGCATGGACGGGGCCGCGTCGCTCGTCCCCGGGATCAGCCCCGCGACCACACCGTCGACCGACAGCGTCGCCAGCGCTCGGGCGGCCGCCTCGCGTTCGGACAACGTGTGCTCAACGATCGCCCGGCTCAAACCCCGCAGCGCGGAGGCGTCCAGCCCTGCCGCATCGTCCATGCGACCCAGCGCGGTCAGCGCCAGCGCGCCCAGCGTGCCTGTGCTCGGCAGCGCGTCCAGCACCTCGAGTGTCTGTGCCGCCTCCCGCCGGACGTGCACATCGACGTCATCCAGCAGCGGCGTTACGCCGGATAGTGAGCCCTCGTCCCGGCCGCGCGCGATCGCCTCGAGCGAGCAGCGCCGCATTGTCGCGTCGGCCGCGCTCAGCTCGGCGCGCAGCATCGACAGCTGGTCCGCCAGCTTGGGGTGTCGCTCCGAGAGCTCCGCCCGGGTCAGCCAGCGCGAGTAGCCGGTCTCGGCCACGTCGCCGCGAACGCCGATCGGGATCCAGCCCAGCGTCTCGAGGCCGGCCGCCGCTGTCGTGCGGACGAGCGACACCGCATCGCCGAGCGCGCCGACCAGCGGGTCGATCGCCTCCTCGCTCTCGCTCTTGCCCAACGCCTCGGCCGCCGCGGCGCGAATGGCCGGATCGGGGTCGGTCAGGCGTCCGATCAGGAAGTCGATCACCTGAATGGCCGGGTTCGCCAGCGCGGTTGCGGCCGCAAGGCGCACGGTGTCGGCCGCATCGCCCTTGGCTGCCGCATGCAGCAGGTTCACGGCCTCCCGGTCGCCCATCATGCCCAGCGCGGTGGCCGCCTGCACGCGCACTTTGGACCGCGGGTCGTCCGCCAGCAGCGACCGAAGCCGCGGAAGCGCATCCGCCGAGGCGTGTTGCGCGTGTCGTCCGATCGCGCGTGCCGCCTCGCCCACCACGGGGCCGGCGACGTCGTCCAGCGCGCTCTGCACTGCTGCGATCGCGTCCGCGGTGCCGATCTCAGAGAGGGCCGCCAGCGCGCCGACCCGCCGATCGACGCTTGGGCCGTCCTTGCCGCGCTCATTGAGAACGCGGCCCAGCAGCGGCACCGACTCCGCGCCCAGGCGTCCAAGCTGCGTCCAGTCCTCGCGGGCCAGCGCCACGAGCGCTTGCGCGAGCACACCCTCGGGTGTCCACCCGGTCGCGGCCAGGGCGGCCAAAGCGGCTTCGCGGACCTCGGAGTAGCGATCGCCCAGCGCGCCGATCAGTCCGTTGACCACCGGCTTGTCGGCTTTGCCGGCCGACGCCTGGCCCAGGGCCGCGGCCGCGGAGGCGCGCACGGTCTCGTCCTCGTCGGTCAGGGCGCTGATCAGCAGCGGCACCGCCGGCTTTCCGCTGCGCGCCAGGGCCTCGGATGCGGCCGCGCGCACGGTTGCCGACGTGTCGCCGGTCAGCATGGCGCCCAGGCGCTTGATTGGCGGGGTGTCGAGCCACCCCAGGCCACTTGCCGCAGCCTCTCGTACCTGCTCATCCGCGTCGTCGCAGGCGCTCTCCAGCGTGGCGAGACCCGCTTTGGCCACGGAGGCCAGCCCGCCACCCGCCGCCTGCCGGACCTGCAGCTCCGAGTCGCGGAGCGCGTCGCCAAGTCCGCTTGCGATCTCGGCCAGCGCCTTGTCGCCACCGCCAAACGCCACCGATGCGGTGAGCGCCTCGGCGACGGCCACTCGGACGCCGACCTCGGCGTCGTTCAGTCCCGGACGCAGCGCGCCGATGATACCGGCGCCAAGCGCCGCTGCTGCCTTGGCGTCCGCGGGCGGGGTTGCGGCCATGCTGCCCAGCGCTTGCGCCGCGTGCAGTCGCTCGCGGCCGTCGTGCTCGATCAGCGCACGGCCCAGCGGCGCGACGCTGTCAGCACCGAGCCGCGCCGCCAGCGACATCTTGCCCATCGCCACCGCGGCCAGTGCCAATGCGGCCGGGCCCAGCGTCGGCGTTTCGGCGTCGGGAGTGCCCAGCACGCGCCATTGATCCGGCGTGGGCAGCTTGCCGAAGCGGGCCAGGGTCTCCGCGGCCTCGCGGCGCACGTAGCGGTCGACGTCGTCGAGGCGCTCGGTGACCGGCTCGCTGAGGTCGGTGTGATAACCGCGACCGATGGCCTCCACCGCACCGCGTCGCGCGGTGTCGTCCGCGTGGGCCAGCTCGCCCAGCAGCAGCTGGGTCACTGTGGCGTCGGCGCCGTATCGCTCCGTCAGCTCCGTGCGGGTCAGCCAGCGGCTCACCCCCGCGTCGGATGACGCCTGGCGTACGCCGATCGTGGTCCAGCCCAGGTTGATCAGCGCGTCGGCGGCCGTCTGGCGCACGCTGACCGTGGCGTCGCCCAGGGTCGTGATCAGCGGATCGACCGCGTCCAGGTTCTCGCTGCGCCCCAGCCCGGCTGCGGCGCCGGAGCGGACGGCCGGGTCGGGGTCGGACAGCTGGGCGACCAGCAGCCCGATGACCTTGATGCTGGGATCGGCCAGCGTGGTGGCGGCGGCCAGGCGGACGTGGGGATCGGGGTCGTCGACAGCGGCCGTCGTCAGCAGCGCCGCCGCCTCCTTGTCGCCCAGCCGCCCCATGGCGATAGCGGCTGACACGCGGACCTGCGTCCGTCCGTCGTCCACGAGCATCGAACGGACCGTCGGCAGCACTGCGCGATCCACCAGGTTGGCGTGTCGACCGATGCCGCGCAATGCGGCCCTGAGCACCGGCCCGGCCGTGTCGACGAGCGCGCTCGTCAGCGTCGCGACCGCCGTCTCGCCGCCGATCTCGGCCAGCGCATCCAGCGCGCCCACGCGCCGCTCTATGCTGCCGAGGTCGTCGCCCGTCTCCGCGGCGACCTTGACAAGCAGCGGGACCGCCGGCGCGCCGACCGAGCCCATGGTGCGCCAGTCTTCATGCGCCAGCGCCACCAGCGCCTGGGCGATCGCGCCCTCGGCGCGCCAGCCCGTCGACTCCAGTGCGGTCAGAGCGGCGCTGCGAACGGCGTCGAACCGGTCGCCCAGCGCGCCGATCAGCGCGTCTCTGCCGTCCGCACCCGCGGCTTGACCCAGCGCGGTGGCTGCGTCGGCGCGCACGCTCTCGTCCCAGTCGCCCGCGAGCGCCGTCGACAGCGCCTCGGCGGCGTCCTTGCCCAGGCCGCCCAGCGCCCGCGCCGCGGCCGCCCGTGCGGCGGAGTCGGCGTCGTCAGCCAGCAGGCCGCTCAGCACGGTCAGGTGTGCCGACGTCGCGACTCCCGACAGGCCGGTTGCTGCGGCCGCGCGCACGTCGCCCACCGCATCCCCGCACGCGCTCGCGAGCGCCGCGACACCGTCCTTGCCTTGAGTCGCCAGCGCTGCGGCCGCGGCCAGCCGGACTCGCGCCTCGGCATCACCCAGCGCTGCCGGCAGCGTCTTCACGCCGACGCCTGCCCGACCCATCGCCGCCGCAACGGCCTCGCGCACCTCTGCCTGTGGATCGCTCAGCCCAGCTGAGAGCGCTGCCGCGACGGCCTTGCCGCTCAGCCCGCCCAGCGCGGTGGCAGCACGCCGGCGATCGTTCGGAGCATGCTCGGCCAGCGCGCGGGCCAGCGGGGCGATTGCGATCTCACCCAACGCCGCAGCATCGTCCATGTCGCCCATCGCCACGCGTGCCAGCGCGGCCGGCACGCCCTCGGTCGGCGTGGCGTCCAGAATACGCAGCGTCTCGGCAGCTTCCGCCCGAACCCAGCGGTCGGCGTCGTCCAACAGCCCCAACGCCGGCGGCACGTGCGCCGTGATCCGTGCGCGGGCGACTGCTTCCAGCGCACAGCGGCGGGCTGCGGCATCCTCGCTCTTGAGCTCCCCGGCCAGAATGGCCTCAGCGGGGGCATCCGGCTTGTACCGCGAGACGATCTCCGTGCGGGTCAGCCAGCGCGAGTAACCGGTGTCCGCGGCCTGCGCCCGGAAGCCGATCGGCACCCAGTGCAGCTTCTCCAACGCCGCCGCAGCCGCCGCCCGCACTGTCGCGACCGAGTCGCCCATCGCCTGGATCAGCGGGTCGATCGCGGCGGGATCGTCCAGGTCCCCCAGCGTCTGTGCCGCGGTCAGCCGTACCGAGACGTCCGGATCGGCCAGCCGCTTGATCAGTACCGACGTCACGCCGATCGCCGCCAGCGCCGTGGCTGCGGCGGCCTGGGTGCCCGGATCGCGATCGCCCAGCGCCAGCTCCTCCAGGCGGACCGCGGCGGGCTTGTGGCCCAGCGCGCCCAATGCGGAGGCCGCCGTACGCCGCACGTCGTCGATCGGGTCGTCCAACAGCGCGATAAGCACGTCGGCTGCCGGCTTCAGACCCATGGCGCCGGCCGCACGCGCCGCTTCGGCACGGGCCGGTCCGCCGACATCGCTGAGGCCGGCCAGCACTGCCTCCGCTGCGACCGCGCCGCCGATGTTGCCCAGCGCCGAGTGGGCCCCCGCTCGGCGCAGCACGCTCAGCTTCTCGTTGCCGCTCTCCTGCGTCACGCGAGCCAGCATCGGCGCTGCGGCCTCGCCGCATGCGACGACACCGCGCCAGTCGCCCTTGGCGATCAGCATCGCTGCCTGGATCTCCGGGCCCTCGGGAGTCCAGCCGACGGCCTGCAGCACCTTCAGGGCCGCCTCTCGAATCGAGCCGAACTCGTCGCTCAAAGCCCCGATGAGAGCCGGCTGAACGGCGTCGTGAGCCGGGCTCAGGCCGCTCGCGCCCTCCTGCGTGTTGGCGTCCAGCGCCGCGATGATGCGAGCGCGCACGACCTCGGAGTCGTCCGCCGCCAGCGCCGCGCCCAGCGCCTGGGCAGCCGGATCCGTCGGGATCTCCGCGATCGCCGCTGCAGCCGCCGCCCGGACCGCGTGTCCGGGGTCAGTGCTCAGCAGCTCGATCAGGCGCGCTTCGGCGGTCTTGGCCCCGGTCTTCAGCGCGCTGACGCCTTCCGCCGCCGCTGCCCGGGCCAGCGAGGACTCCGCGCTCAAACCGCCGAAGAGCTGCTCCGTGCCGTCGGTGCCCAGGGCCAGCAGCGCGGTGGTCGCCGCCCCTCTGACAGACGCGTCATCGTCCGCCAGGCGTTCGGCGATATCGGCTGCCGCCACCTGGGCGCCCAGCCGCCCCAACGCCTCAGTCGCCTGCTGTCGCACGCCCGGCCCGGCGTCGACAAGAGCGGCCCTCAGGGCGTCGGTCCCGGCGTCGCCCGCCTCGGCCAGGCTGAGCAGCCCAATGCCCCACGCGGCCGCTGCGCGCGGTCCGTCGTCAGTCTCGGCCAGTGCGCGCACGAGCGGCGCCACGGCCGCGTCGCCACACTGATTGACCGCCTCCGCGATCTTTCCGATCTCCACCAACTGAACCGCCAGCAGCTCGCGAGACGGAGGAGTCGCGGCCAGCGACTCCAGCGCGCGCGCCGCAACCCGCCGCACGTCTCGGTCCGGGTCGGTCAGCACGGCCGTCAGCGCCTCCGCGCTGCTCACGTCGCCCAGCTCCGCCAGGCCCTCGGCCGCCGTTCGTCGCACGACCGGGTTGGGATCGCTGAGCCCCGCCTCCAGCATCAGCCGCTCGGACGGGCCCTCGGCGCGGCCGTCCCACTCGCCGTGGCTGGTCCAGACCGCATAGCCCTTGTCGTCCGCGTCGTGCTTGTACCCGACCGGCGTCCAACCCAGCGCCAGCAGCGCCTTGCGCACGTGGTAGCGAACATGGGCGTACGCGTCGCCCAGCGCGTCGATCAGCGGCTGAATTCCCGCCGGGTCGCCCATCTCCGCGATGAGCCCTGCAGCCTTGATTCGGACCTCGGGCTCACGGTCGGTGAGCATCTCCACAACCTTGTCCAGCGCGAAGGTCTTGGGTCCGGCCAGCGCGACACAGGCAGCGATGCGGACCGCCCGCTCGGCGTCTTCCATCAGGCTGGACAAGATCGCGACGACCGCCTCGCCACCCTGCGGTCGACAACCGCGGCAGACCGCTTCGCGAACCGCTGGGTTGGGGTCGGTCATCAGATCGGCCAGCACCTCGGCAGCGCGGGGCTCCCCAAGCCGGCCTACAGCGTACGCGACGGCCTCGCGCACCCGGGTCGCACCATCACCAGCCGCGTGCGCCAGGGCGTCAAATGCGGCGGCATCTTCCAGATCCCCCAGGGCGACGGCCGCTCCGGTCCGGCGTCCTACGGAGCGCGGATCCAGGTTCTTCTCGGCCAGAATGCGCGCGCAGAACGGCACGATGTCCAGCCCGATCTCGGGCAGCTTGCGCCACCGCTCGTACAACACCGCGTCGGCGATGGCGGCCGTTGTGGACGCCGGCGAGAGGCCGAGCGCGTGCATCACCGCGGTCGCCGCCCGACCCACATCGGCGTCTTGATCGACCAGCGCCAGCTCCAGCGCCCACGCCGCCGGGTCCCTCTCGCCTTTCTTGGGCTTGCGTCCCGCAGCCAGCGTCTCCAACGCGCGCGCCGCCTCCATGCGGACGCCGTCGGCGGTGTCGGTGGTCAGTAGCCCGGCGATCGTCTCGGCGGACCCCACAAGCGCCAGACGGGCACAGGCGTCGACCGCGGCCAGGCGCACCCGGGCGTCCGCATCGGCCAGCATCGGCAGCAGCGTCTTCTCCGCCTTGCCCCCGACACCGCCCAAACCCCACACCGCCGCCTGTCGCACCATGGCCTGTTGGTCGCCCGCGGCCCGCTGCAGCTCGTCCAACAGGCCCAGCGCCGCCATGCGGTCAGCCGCCGCCGCGCGCACGTCGGCGACCGCGTCCGCCAGCAGCGTGCTCAGGTGGCTCGGGGCGGTCACGCCGCGCGCCGCCGCCAGTCGGACCTCGGAGTCCTCGTCGGTCACGGCCGCCGCCAGGGCCTCGGCCGCCTCCAAAATGGCCAGCGCCTGTGCCAGCACGCGTCGGTCGGCGTCATCCGCTCGGCCAAAGCGCATGGCCAGTGACCCGATCGACGCCTTGTCCTGCAGCGCCCCCAGGCCCAGCGCGGCCGCGTGCCGCACCGCGACCGTCCTATCGTCCAGATGGCCGCGCAGCGCGTCGATGACTTCATCACGTGCGCCTGCGCTGACCTTCTGATCACCGCCCGCCGTCGCCACGCTGACCAGCGCCCGTACGGCGCCCGCGCGCTTGCCGCCGTCATCCTCCGCCGGCTGCGCCGCCACGCGCACGAGCGCGGCGATGACCGGCTCGCCCAGACCGATCAAGCGGTCCCAGAAGACGTGGTTGATCCACGCCGGCACCGGGGCGATGCCGGCGTCCTCGGGGCGCAGACACTCACCGGCCGCGCGCTGGACCTGCGGGGCGCGGTCACCCAGCGCGCTCATAATCGGCGCCCGGACGGCGTCGTCCTTGCTGCGACCCAGGGCGCGCACGGCCGCCGCCCGAACACCGGCGTCCGGATCGGTCGACGTCAAGGCGATAAGGCGCGTCAGGGTCGCGTCGGCAGGCTCGGTGAGCGCATCGGCCGCGGTGGCGCGAACGGTCTCATCGGGATCGTCCAGACATGCGGTCAGGTCGGGCACCGCGTCCGGTTGCAGCGCCAGTCCGCGGATGGCCGCCAGGCGCACGTCCACCCGATCCGTCTTCAGCGCCTCTCTCAGGGTCGGCAGCGCCTCGGGGCCCATGCTGCCGATCGCCTCTGCCGCAGCGGCCGCAAGCAACGGATCCGCGCCCTGAACCGCTGTCGCCAGCCGGTTGAGCGCGTCCATGCAGCGCGCGTTGCCCAGCGCAGTCGCGGCCGTCGCCCGCACCGCGCCGTCGGGATCGCTCAGACCAGCCAGCATGACGCCGGCGCCGTCGACGGGCGTGGATGCGGCCACCGCCAACAGCGCCGCCTGGCGGACTTCGGCGGCCGGGTCCCGACACGCCTCCAGCAGCGCCGGAGACCATGGCTTGGCGGCGGGATGGCCGAGCCCCTGGCACGCCAGCACGCGCATGGCCGGGTCGGTGTCCGTGGTTGCGCCCGCCAGCGCGGTCATCGCCACCGGATCTTGGCGACCCGACAGCGCCGTGGCCAGGGAGCGGCGCCACACCAGCCCGCCTGCCAGGTCGTTCCACAGCACGTGTGCGATCAGCGCGGTTCCATCGTCGGCCAGGTCGGTCGCCTTGAACAGCTGACGCTCGCGCAGTCCACGCGCCGCGTCCTGCTGGGCGGCCGTGGGCTGCGTGCCCAGGGCGTGCAGCGCGCCGCCGGCGCCGATCCGGACCCCGGTATCCTGGTCCGCCAGCGCCCCGATCAGCACCGCCGCCGGGCCCTTCAGGCGTCCCAGCGCAACCGCCGCGTCGCTGCGCACCTCCGCGTCCTCGTCGTGCAGCAGAGAGACCACCGGCTCGATCGCGTCGATGCCCAGTCGGCCCACGGCGCGCACGGCGCTCAAGCGAATGGCGGTGTCGCCGTCGTGCAGACACTCGATCAGCTGCGCGGCCGCGGCCTTGTCACCACTAAGCGCCCGGACCGCGTTGCGGCGCAGCTCGGGAGAGCCGGTGCCGATCGCGTCGATCAGAGTCTGCCGCGCGCCCTCGATCAGGTCGGCCAGCGACGCGACCGCCGCCTCCCGCACTTGCTGGTCGTCGTCCTCAAAGCGCTGTAGCAGCTCGGTGACCGCGTCGCTGCCCTTCTCCAGAGCGCCCAGGGATCGCGCGGCCGCGCGACGGACCTCGGGGACCCGATCGGAGAGCACGGCCACCAGCGGGCCCGGGCTGGCCTTGGGGATCCGCCCCAACGAGCGCGCGGCTGCCTCACGGACCCCGTTTTCGGGGCTGTGCAGCGCGGCCTCGAGCAGCGGGATCGCGATCTTCGCGTCCGCCCCGGACAGCGCGCTCAGCGCCAGCGCGCGGACTCTCGCATCGCTGTCCTGCGTCGCCTCGACCAGCGCTTCGGTCGCGGCTTTGACGTGCGGGTGGCCGTCCAGCGCCTTGCCGGCCTCCACACGCATCTCGGCCAGGTCGAACCGCAGGCCGACCACCAGCACCTCGATGGCCTCGGCGGCGTGCATCTCGCCCATGGCCGCCATGGCCGCCAGCTTCTCGTCCTGCAGGCCGCGGTAGGTCCGAACCGCATGGCCGACCAGCGGCACACCCTCGGCCCGCAGGTCCAGCGCCGGGGCGAGCTTCAGGCCCACCGGCAGCGTCTCCGCCGCGTTGATCAGCTCCGCGGAGGTCTTCAGCTTGAGCGCGCGAACCGCCGTGCCGGCCTCTTCGCGGGCCGTGTCGTCCTGATCCGCCAGGGCGCCCACCACGGCAGCGCTCTTGGCGCCGATCACGCCCATGCACCGGACCGCGGCGGCGCGGACCATGGAGCTCTCATCCCAGATGCACTGGGTCAGCGCCGCGACCGCGCGGTCGTTCTTGAGCACCGGCTTGCCGATCGTGGCCAGCGCATCAGCCGCGTGACGGCGCACGGGGGGATCGGCGTCGTGGAGGGCGCTCGCCAGCGAGTCGATCGCCTTCTTGTCGATGGCCAGCACCTGCGCCGCCATCCGGCGCGCGGCCGTCGTCTCGGTGATGACCGCGTCCATGAGAGCCGCGAGGGCTTTCGGCGCCAGCGCAGTGACCGTGGCTCTGGCCGCCGCCACCACGGCGCCGTCCGTGTCGCTCAACCGCGCCAGCACGGGTGAGATCACCGCACCGTCGCCGTGCGCGGCCAGCGAACCCAGCGCCGCCCGCCTGACCGGCGCCAGCTTGTCAGTCAACCCCGACAGCAGGGCCGCCTGCGACGGCTTGCCCTTCACGGTCGCCAGCGCCTGTGTGGAGCGCACGCGCACGATGGGCTCAAGGTCGGCGGCGCCCTCGATAAGCGCGCTCGCGGCCTTTTTGGGGTCGATGCCGCCCAGAGCGTGAAGCGCCGCGGCGCGCACCGGGCCGCGGCCAAAGGGCGTCATCGCAGCGATGCGGTCCCAGTACTGCGCGGCGCACGGATCCGCCAGCGCCTCGGCCGCCGCGACCGCCACGTCCTGCTCGCCGGTCTCCAGGGCCAGGGCCAGCGCATCCAGGGAGTCGGGGAGCGCGGAGCCCAACAGGCGCGCGCAGACCTTGGCTTTGTACGCCGGCGATGCGCGCCGGGTGGTCAGCGCGTGTGCCAGCATGGCGTGGCCCAGCTCGCCGGCCTCGGCGGCGGCGTCCACGTCCCCGCGGCCTACGGCGTCCGCGATCGCCAGCTCGTCTTCAGTCGCGGGCTGGCCGAGGACCTCCAGGGCTTTGCGCGACACGCCGCGCACGTCGGAGGCCGGATCGGCCATCGCGCGCCCAACCGTATACCGCGACCCCTTCAGCTGAGCGGTCGCCAGCACGGCCGCCGCCCGGACGTCGGCATCGCCGTCGCGCACCAGCACAAAGAGGCCGGCCAGGGCGTCCGCGTAGCCCAGCTCACCGACCGCATGCGCCGCCGTGCGCCGGACCTGCGCGTCCCCGTCGGCCAGCATCGTCGTCAGTGCTTGGCCCGCGTCTTTCAACGGGCGCAGCAGCCGCGCGACGGTGCGCCGAATCTGCGTGCTGGTCGCGGTGGTCGCCGCACTGAGCGCGGCCAGCGCCTTGTCCGCCAGCGCCGCCAGCGCGATCTCCGCTGCCTCATGGGTCGGCGCGTGTGTGTCGTCCAGGCGCTCCACCAGGCCGGCGGCCGCCTTGTCGACGCCGCGCTCTCCGAGGAGAACGGCGGCGTGCATCCGCGTCGGCCCGAAGGCGTTGGTCAGGGCCAGCGCCAGCCCATCGTCCGCCGCCTGGCCGGCCATGGCGCCCAGCGCGATGGTGGCCTGCCGCGTGGTCTCAGGATCTGCGTGCTGCAGCGCGGCGGTCAGGGCGGGCACGCTGTCGGCGTCGGCCAAGCGGGCTAGCGCCTTGGCGCTCTCCCAGCGCACCTCCTGGATCATGTCGCCTAGAACACCTCGCAGCGCGCCGGCTGCGTCCTTGGCGCCCATGCGGCCCAGCGCTTCGGCGACGCGCGCTCGCCGTCGGTTGGACAGCGGATTGCGCGACGGGTCCGCCAGGCACGCCAGCAGCACGCCCACGCTCTTGGGCGGCGCATCCCACAGCGACTCCCAGCGCTCCTTAGCCAGGTTGTCGGCCACGGCCAATACGGCGGGATCGGACTTCCAGCCGCACGCGCCCAGCGCCTCGGCAGCCGCCTCTCGCACGCCGTAGAAGCGGTCCGCCAGGGCCCCGATCAGCGCCGGCACCTGCTTCTTATCCCCGATGGCGCCCAGCGCCCGGGCACAGGCTCCGCGCGCTACCGGCGAGTCGTCGTCAGCCAGGGCCAACGCCAACGCACCGGCCGCCGGCTTGTGAGCCAGGCCGCCCAGCACCGCCGCCGCGCCCGCGCGCCCCGCCCCCTGAAGCTGGGTCAGCGCCGCCAGCGCCGGGTCGATGGCGGGCTTGCCCATGTCGACCAGCACCACGATCGCCTCGTCGCCCACAGAGCGTGCCGCGTCGTCCAGCCGCTGCGCCAGTGCCGTCGCGATGTCCGCCACCGGCGCCTTCTTGGCGGTCCGCGCCAGGACTCCCAGCGCCTGCACCGCGGCCAGCCGAACCGGGTCCTCAGGGTCCTCCAGCGCGCCCAGCAGCGGCTCCACGGCGGCCAGCTCGCCGGTCTTGCCCAGCGCAAGCGCCGCCTCGCGCCGGTGCGACGGTCGCTGCGCCGCCAGCGGGGTCTTGAGCGCCTGTACCGCATCCGCGCCCAGCGCCGCCGCGCCGTCCCAGCGCCCCTTGTGAATGTGATACGCCGCCCACGCCGGCCCCTTGCCGGTCGCCTCCCCAAGCGCCACGCAGGCGATCGCCGCGGTCAGGCGGACGTCGGCGTCCGGGTCGTCCAGGCTCTTGCGCAGCGCCGGCAGCGCGTCCAGGTCTCGCTCCGCCTCCAGCGCTTCGATCGCCGCGCGGCGATACGCCGGCGATTTGTGCTTCAGCCCATCGCGCAGCACGGTCAGGGCGTCGCGCTTGTCCTTGTCCTCGACCCAGTCCCGGCGTGACATCCATCGGCTGAAGCCTGCACCCGGCGCACCCGACGGCAGCCCGACCGGCAGCCAGCTCAGCGACCGCAGCGCCGCCTCTGCGGCCTGTCGTACGGCGGAGTCCGGGTCGCCCAGGCGCATCAGCACGGGCTCCAGCGCGTCCAGGCTGCCCGTGGCGCCCAGGAAGCCCATCGCCTCGGCCCGGATGTCCGGCTCAGGCGCACGGGTCAGCTCGCTGAGCACGTCCAGCGCACCGAGCCGGCCCAGCGCGCGGACCGCGTCACGGCGCACACCCGGGTCTGAATCGGCGAGCAGAGGCTCGATCCACTGGGCGGATTTGTCGGTGCCCAGCGCGCCGAGGCACAGCGCCGCCGCACCTCGAACAGCGGCGTCGTGGTCCGCGGTCAGCTTCTGGGCCGCGTCGTGAGCCTTCTTGTCGCCGATCTGCGCCAGCGCCTGCAGGCACGCAGCCCGGACACGGCCGTCTTGCTCGCCGAGCTGCGCCAGCAGGGTCTTCACCGCGGCCTTGGCCCCAAGAGCGCCGATCACGCCGATGGCGTGAATGCGGTTGTTGACGTCCCGGCGTGTCCGGGAGGGGGCGGCGGCGGCCTCCAGCAGGGCCGGCACGGCGGTCTCACCGGCCTCGAGGCATCGGTCCCAGCGCTCTTGCTGCACCCAGTGACGGGCGACCAGCTGCTCTTCCTTGGTCCCATCGCCCTCCAGGACCCGGGAGGCCTCGCGGCGCACGGCGTCGTCGTCGTCGACCAGCGCGCGAGCCAGCATGTCTCGGGCGCGTTCGCTGGTGCGGCTGCCGAGGCTGCGGACGGCGGCGCGGCGCGTCTCGGGGTCCGGATCGGAGTGCAGCAGGCTGACCAGGGCGTTCTCGATCGCGTCGTCCGGGGCCTTGAACCCGCCGGCCGCCTCGCGGCGAACCAGTGGGCAGCGGTCGCTGAGCGAGTGATGCAGCCGGGCGGAGGCGCCCACATTCTGCAGGGACGCCAGAGCCACGGCGTTGCGGCGTACGACGCGTGACCCGTCGGCCAGGCTGCCGTCGATCACCTCATCGTCGACGTCGTCCACGCCCGCGCGCGCTAGAGCGGCCAGCGAGCTGGCCCGCAGGGTCACGTACCGGGAGCCGGCGAGGCGCTGCAGTCCCTTGGCGCTGCCGCCGCCGACCTGTGAGAGGGCCCACGCTGCGGACGCACGGACGCTGGGCGAGGTGTCCTCCAGCGCGGTGTTCAGCGCCTTGACGCTCTTGTCGTCACCGACCCGTCCCAGGCCCAGCGCGGCCTCGCGGCGCACGCCCACATCGTCGTCGGTCAGGGCTTTTGACAGCAGCTTGACCGCGTTCTTGCCCGCGGCCAATCCGATGGCTGCAATGGCTGCTGCGCGCTCGGGCGGCTCCCCTTTGGCGGCCTTGTCGGCCAGCGTTTTTGAGGCTTTGGGACCCAGTTGGACGAGCGCGTCCAACGCACGGCGGCGCAGTGCTCCGGGACCGCTCGCAGCCTTTTCGATCAGGCCTGCGGCGTCCTTCTTCTTTGCCAACGCCTGTAGAGTCGCGATGGCTGAAGACAGGTCTTCAGGGGTCATCCGAGTTGGTTAAATCTCCCCGCCCACGATAGAGGAACACGGTACTGAACCACACTGAGGGGGCCGTTTCAAGGGGGCCGGATTGCGGTGATCGCAGGTACTTGGTAGGGTCGCGCCGATTAGCCATGGTTGGAGGGTCGTCGTGCGCTTTTGGAGCCTGTTTTCGGTGTGCCTGGTCGCGTGCGTGGTCGCGCCGTCCGCCGGCGCGCAGGACGTGAAGGAGACGCTCATCGAGCGCTCAAAGGGCTGCACGGTCACGGTCTGCATTCCCGGTCGCTATGAGCTGCACTACATCCGCAACACCAACTTTGCGCTGGACGCCCAGGGCAACGAGCACGATGTGATCGATCTCGGTGTGCAGCGGTGGCGGATCAAGCCGCGGATCACGTTTGGCAAGACCTTCTTCATCGAGGCCGAGGCCGACTTGTTGACGGGGCAGCTGTTCGGTGACCTGGGGGCGGGCGGTCAGGACTATCTGCTGGAGCGAACCGACCGCCTGGATGCGTTTGCCCAGCCCAATGCCACGGACCTGCGTGCGCTCTACATGAGCTGGACGTCGCCGATCGGGCTCATCCGCATCGGCCAGCAGACCTCGCAATACGGGTACGGGCTTGTTGCCAACAACGGCGACGACGAGGACCACAGCGTCTTTGACAGCCCGCGCACCGGTGACCTGGTGGAGCGGGCGCTGTTTGCGACAAAGCCGTTCAAGGCGCTGGATAACGCCTTTGGCGACGCGTTCATCCTGGCCGGTGGCTTCGACGTGGTGTTTCGCGACGACAACGCCAACCTGATCGACGGCGACTTCGCGATGCAGGGCGTCGTCTCCATCAACTACCGCACCGACGACCTGACGGCCGGGGTCTACATGGCCTTCCGCGACCAGGAGGACGCCGACGACGACACGCTCACCGCCCAGGCCTACGACTTCTTCGTGAAGTGGTCGACCGCGTTTGATTCGATTCACGCCAAGCTGACGCTGGGCGCTGAGGTGGCGCTGATCAGCGCGCACACGACACGGGTTGCCCTGGAGCAGGCGCCTGACGGCGTGGACGTGCTGGGGCTGGGCGCGGTATTTCGCAGCCGGCTGGAGCTGCAGGATCTGGGGCTGGAGGCGCGGCTGGAGGCCGGCTACGCGAGCGGTGACAACGATCGCAATGACGACACCGTGCGCAGCTTCAGCTTTGACCCCGGCTATCAGGTGGGGATGATCCTCTTCCGCGAGGTCGTTGCGCGCATCTCCGCGAACTCGGTTGATCGCATCCGCGACCCGAGCGTGTCGGGCTCGCCGCCCAAGGGCGTGGAGCTGGTCGCTACGGACGGCAAAGTCACGAATGCGATCTACGTCAACCCTGTGTTGCGTTGGAAAGCCGACTTTGGCCTGGGTATCGACCTGGGCGCGTTGGTCGCGTGGTCGGATGCGGATTTCACCGACCCGTGGGTGGCCGCGCAGAACGGTGGCTACAACTTCAACTATCTGGGCATCGACGCGTCGGACTCCCGCTTCCTGGGCACCGAGCTGGATGCGGCGATTCACCACACGATCGACGTGCGCGGCGCGGTGGCGGTCAAGGTGGGCGTGCAGGCCGGCGTCTTCCTACCTGGCGGTGCGTTTGAGGCGCCGGACGGCAGCGCGTCCCTGGGGACCATCGCTAAGATTCGGACCAACCTCGAGGTCGCCTGGTAGTTTGGGTCGCCTGGTCGTGTAAAATGCCGCGCTATGGCGCATATAAGCATCACAGACGCATTGGCTGCCGTTCACGGCGACGTGAAGGCTCTGTCCGCCGAGCGCATCCCGCTGGCCGAGGCCGCAGGGCGCGTGCTCGCTGAGGACGTACTCGCGGACCGGGACCAGCCACCATTCAATCGCTCGGCGATGGACGGCTTTGCGGTTCGGAGCGCCGATGCGGACCAGGCGCCCTGCACGCTGCGGATCGTGGGCGAGGTGCAGGCGGGCGCGATGTCGGACCACACCCTGGTCGCGGGAGAAGCGATTCGCATCATGACGGGCGCGCCCGTTCCGGCCGGGGCGGACGCGGTGCAGATGGTGGAGAAGACCAGCTGCACCGGCGAGACGGTCACGATCACCGAGGCGGTCCGGGCAGGGCAGCACATCGCGGAGCAAGGGCAGGACGTGCGGGCGGGCGCGGTGGCCGTCCCGGCGGGCGCGGTGCTGACCAGCGGGCGTCTGGGCGTGTGCTGGTCGTTTGGCGCCGCCGAGCCCGCGGTTGTACGGCGGCCCCGGGTGGCGGTGCTGACGACGGGTGACGAGCTGGTCGAGCTGCACGAGATGCCGGGGCCAACGCAGATCCGCGACTCCAACCGCTGCACGATCGGGCAGGTCATCACGCGCGCGGGCGGCGTGGTGGTGCGCAGCGAGATCGTGCGTGACGACATCGACGCCACGCGGCAGGCCATCGCGCAGGCGCTGACGGCTGACGTGCTGGTGCTGAGCGGCGGGGTCAGCGCCGGCGAGTACGACTACGTGGCGCAGTGCCTGATCGCCGAGGGCGTGGAGCAGGTCTTTCACAAGGTGGCGATGAAGCCCGGCAAGCCGGTCTGGTACGGGCGCAAGGGCGCCGTGCACGTGATCGGGCTGCCCGGCAATCCGGTGTCCAGCCTGGTAACGGCGCGCCTGTTCCTGGCGCCGCTTCTGCGTGGGCTCGGCGGACGGACCACCATATACGACCCGGTGGTGCCGCTGCCGCTGCTGGCCGGCTTTGGCGGCACGCGCGGGCGACCGACGTACCAGCCCGCGCGCGTGATCTGGGGGGAGGGCGTGCAGCTTCTCAAGACCCATGGCAGCGGGGATCTGAAGGGGCAGTCGGTGGCCAACGCGCTGGCGCTGCTGCCGCCAAATCGAGCCGGCTTTGAGGAGGGCGAGACGCTGAATGTGCTGATCGACGAGGAGACCCTGCGTACGTGAGGGGCCTGCTCGTGGCCCTGCTGTTGGTGGCGTGCACGTCCGAACAGACCGATCCGGTCGACGTGGTCGAGCCCGTGGACGGGATGGAGGTGGAGGACGCCGAGTCCGCCGCCGACACCGTGGATGCGGCGCAGCCTCAGGACACGCCGACGCCGGACGTTGAGCCGCCGGACGCCGGGCCCGCGGATGTCGAGCCGCCGGACGTCTTCGTCGATTCGGGACCCGATCTGACGCCGCTTGAGGATGTGCCGCCGCCACCCGTGCTGGAGACCGTTGCGGCGGGCGCCTGTGGGGAGGCCGTACCCATCGAGTGCGGCGAGTCGTTTTCGCTGGGGACCAAAGCGTCGGCGACGGGGCAGGTGGTCGACCAGACGCAGTGCAGCACCTTCTCCTATCCGGGGCCCGAGATCGCGTTCGTATTCACGGCGCCTGGCGAGGGTAAAGCCAAGGTCCTGCTGGAGACCGGCGGCGACACGCTGGACCTGCATGTACTGGCGGCGGCCGAGGACGGCTGCGACCTGGACCAGTGTCTGCTGTGGGGACCGGCCGAGGGCGGCAAGTTCGAGGTCGCCAGCGGTGATGTGGCCTACCTGATCGTGGACGGCTATCTGGGTGCGAAGGGTACGTTCGACCTGACGCTGGACTGTGGCGATCTGGAGATCAAAGCCGCGCAGTGCAAGGAGCAGGCGTCCGTCTCGTGCGGGGACAACCTGCTCGTGGCGCTGGACACGCCGGGGCAGACGCAGCAGGTCAGCGACTACGGCTGCGGGCAGAGCGGATACACCGGCCCGGAGCGCGCGTTCCTGTTTACGTCGCCGGTCACGGGGGCCGTCAGCGCGACGGTGGGCGGCGCCGACGATGCCATCTTTGTATTGGACGCCGATTTCGGCTGCGACCCGACCAAATGTGTGGCCGCGGCCGAGGATGGAACGGTCACCTTTGACGCTGTCGAGGGTCGCAGTTACCAGCTTGTCGTCGACACTAAAGCGGGCTTTACCGCCAGCTTCTCAGTGGCCCTCGCCTGTCCTTGAACGCGTTGCAGGGCCGCGATCAGGGCTGGACAAATGACGCCCTATATGCTAAGGTCTGCGCGTTCGTGTGGCCCCTCTCGCGTTGTTTTCAGGAGTAGCTGAATGGAAGCCTTTCTCGCCCCCTCGCGGCCCGTAAACCAGTACTTCGGCATGTATCCGGGAATCGTGATCGACAATGTCGATCCGGAGAAGCGGTATCGGGTCAAGGTCAAGTTCCCCTGGATGATGGAGAACGACCAGAAGTACGTCGACGTGAAGGACAAAGAGGACATGCCGTCCACCTGGTGTCGTATCGCGTCTCCGATGGCCGGTACGGTAGCCCACGAGGGCGGCCTGACCGACGAGCTGCGCGGCAGCTTCTTTTTGCCCGAGGTGGATGACGAAGTACTTGTGTGCTTCCTGTTCGGGTCCTTCCGCGAGCCGGTGATCATCGCCAATCTCTACAACGGCAAGGATCAGCCGTTCTGGCAGAACAAAGAGGACAAGGGCGTCCAGATAGCCAAGAAGAACAACCTGCGCGGTTGGCGCTCGCGATCGGGCCACATGGTCGCGTTTGTGGACGACGGCAAGGACAAGGCCGAGAAGATCGTGATGCAGACGCTGGTCTGCGACGACAACGTATACGACCAGCCGGCGCTGGGTGAGTGCAAGGACGTGGTCGAGGCCAAGGCCTGCGGTATCGGCTGCGGCGACACGCACAAAGTCGACGTGCCCGATGGCGAGAAGGGCACACACGTCATCAATATCGACATGACGGACGGCAAAGAGCACATCCTGATCTCCGACAAGAAGGGTGAGCTCATCATCAAGTTCGACAGTGTCGACCAGCGGATGATCCTCTACTCGGAGAAGGACATCGTCCTGCACGCCAAGAAGAACATCGTCATCAAGGCCGAGGAGCAGTTCATCGTCCAGGCGGGCAAAGAGATCGCCATGGAGACCGAGTCGACGTGGGACCAGAAGGCCAAGTCGACGATGAACATCAAGTCCGATGCTGAGATCAACGAGGAAGGCAGCAAGATCAACATGAACTGTTGATCGAGGGCTCACCCCCCCGGGGGACGGTCACCCGGCGATTGTGGGAGCTTGCTGCTCCTGTCATCGGTCTCAATGTCCTTGCCGTCATCACACTTGCCGTCGACACCGCCATGTGCGGTCGTCTGCCCGACTCCGAAGTAGCGCTCACCGCGCTCGGCTTCTCCACACAGATCGTGTTTCTGCTGATGGTCGCGATGATCGGACTGACCGTCGGCACCGTGGCCCTGGTCGCGCGCGCTCACGGGGCGGGTGAAGCGGGGCGGGTCACTCACGTACTCATGCAGAGCACGCAGCTCACGGGGCTGGTCGCGCTGTTTGTCGCAACGGTCGGCAACCTGTTGGCGCCGTGGATGCTGCGGCTGCTGGGCGCGACGGGTGAGCCGCTCGTCGTGGGGTTGGCCTACCTGCGTCCGCTGCTGACGGGCAGCATCTTCTTTTACATGAACATCCTCTACGCCGCCGTTTTGCGGGGCGTGGGGAACACGCGTCTGCCGTTTGCCGTGGCTATCGCGTCCAACGTGGTCAACATCGTCCTCAACTACGGCTTCATCCTGGGTGGTTGGGGATTTCCGGCGCTGGGAGTCCAGGGCGCTGCGTACGGGACCGTGATCTCTTACGCCTTTTCGATCGTGCTCATGGTCTTGTTGCTGCGCCGAGGAGCCGTGCCCGGGATCACGGTGCCGCTGCGGATCTGCAAGATGGACCGCCCGCTGATCCGCGAGCTGTGGGATGTGGGCTGGCCTGCGGCCGGGGACATCGTCATCTTGAACGCCGGGCTCATCTCCATCGTGGCCTTTATCGGTCGCATCGATGAGGTCGCGGTCGCGGCGCACGGGGTCGGCATCCGGGTGCAGTCGCTGGCGTTTGTGCCCGGCATGAGCATCTCGCAGTGCGCCGGCGCCATGATCGGCAACGCGCTGGGTCGCGGCGACGTCGAGGAGGCCCGGCGTGTCGTCCGCGCCGCCCGCCGCCTGTGCACGCTGGTGATGACCGTGCTGGCTATCGTGTTCGTCGCGCTGGCGTACCCCATCGTGCACATCTTCGACGTGGCGCCCGGCTCCGCGCTGGAGGCATACGCGGTCGACTGGGTGCGCATTCTCGGCGTCGGCATGGCCCCTGTCGGAATCTGGATCGCGTACGCCGGCATGCTCGGCGGCGCCGGCGCGACGATGCGCTCGCTGCGCATCAACTTCATGACGACCATCTGGCTGCAGATCCCGCTCAGCTGGGTCTTTGGCTATCCGCTGGGCTTCGGTGTCGCCGGCGTGTGGGCCGCGTTTCCGGTCGCGTTCATCTTCAAGGCGGCACTGGGACACCGTGAGTACACCAGCGGCAGCTGGACGCGGACGGGCCTTCACGCCTGATTTCGATCCATATAGTGCTCGTGGCCGTACACAGCGGTGTGTTAAGGTCTCGCCCGGATACTGTTTGGAGAAAAAATTGAGACAGGTAGTTGTAGTAGCAGCGGCTGCGGTGGCGCTGATCTGCGGGTGCGCCGAAGCGGGCGATTCCACAGAGCCGACCGCACCCAAAGACGATAATGCGCCCGCCACGGGCGTGGATGATCCCGTAGACGACCCGGTCGACGATCCGGTCGTCCTCGATTGTTCGGCCACGCCGTCCGGCTCTGTCCGGACCGACGCGGTCGACTTGATCTATCACGGTCGCCAGCTGAGCGCGGTCGCGGAGCATCTGGCCGGTGACGGCTGCCTCACGCGACTGTCCGCGACGTTCTCGATCGACGACGGCTGCCAGCTTCAGCTGGTGCTGCAGGCTGAGGACGGCGCGTGGACGCTGGCCGAGGGCTCGCTCAAAGCCGACGACAAATGCGGCGAGTACTGGCCGGCCGAGTCCCTGGGCGACTTTGAGCTGGATGCGGCGTCCTCGACAGGCGCGCTGCTGGTCGCCCCCACAGCCGACGGCGACGCGGACTCGTCGTGCACGGACGGCGCGCTGGCCATCATCGGTCACGCTCGCTTCACGGCCAACGGCAGCTCGGTCGACATGTACCTGGACGGCCTGGGCATCGACGGCAAAGTGCTGTCCACCGCCGTCAAGACCGGCACCTGCCCGGCGACTCCGGCCACCTGCGTCACCGAGACGTGCGGCCAGGACCAGTACGGCGTGGCGTGCGGCGCCTGCGAAGAGGGCCTCGGCTGCGTGGAGGGTCAGTGCATCGACACCGGCTGCCCGCCGGAGGGGCCGTTTGGCACGAATGTCGGCTCGGTCTTGACCGATCTGGACCTGCGCGACTGCGACGGTAACCCGGTGGCCCTACACGAGCTGTGCGGACAGGCTGGATTCTTCAACCTGTTCGCCGCCTGGTGAGCGACCTGCATTAAGTTCATCGGTCTGATGGACGACTTGACCGCTCCGTACCAGGACCAGGGCCTTCAGCCTTGGTTCATCATGATCGCCAACCCCAACGGCAACGTGCCCAGCAAGTTCGACTGCCAGACGTTCGCCGCCCAGCAGGGCATCAAGGGTCGCGTGCTGTACGACCCGACGCTCGGCTCGCAGGTCTACGGCAACAAAGAGACCGTCGTGGTCACCAACGCCAAGGCGGAGATCACCTACAAGCAGACCGGCATCAACCTGAATGCCATCGAGCAGGCGGTTAAGAAAGCCCTGCTTCCTTCCCTG
The DNA here is from genome assembly GCA_964545715.1 of uncultured Myxococcales bacterium. GTDB lineage: Bacteria > Myxococcota_A > UBA9042 > CAZJHX01. The sequence goes on along the minus strand of CAZJHX010000029.1, from coordinate 5,695 downwards.
TAGTGACTTACTCGGTGGGGACGAGGGCGTAGCTCTTGTCCAGCCCCAGCGGCGTCGCTCCGCTATCCAGCGGGGACGGGCCCACCAGCACGCCGCCAAGCACCTCGAAGACGGTCTCCGCGTAGTGGTTCGCGCCGGCCTCGTTCATGTGCAGCGCGTCGAACAGGTAGTCATCCAGCGTCAGGTCCTCAAACGACCCGAACATGTCCGCGAGCACGAAGCCTGCGTCTGCCGGCACCGCCTGGCGCGCCGTGGTCAGCAGCGTCATGAAGGTCTCGGGCTGCAGCAGGCCGGACACCAGGCTCCACGGGGACGTGGAGGTCGCCTGCCCGTAGTTGGGGTACAGGCAGTAGACCACGTCGACGTCCGGGTTGATCTTGCGGATCTCCGCGGTGGTCTCGGTGATGTTCTCCATGATGACCTGGACCAGGTCGGTGGCCCCGTCGATCGCGCCTTGCAGGTCCGACAGCGCGGCCGGACCCAGGGTCTGGATGTAGACCAGCAGGTCGTTGCCGCCCAGGGTGATGATGACGACGTCCGCGTCCTCCAGCTCAGGCTTCAGGCGCGTCTGAAAGTGGTTGGTGCCGGGCAGCCACTGCGGGGAGGTGGTCCCACCCACGGCCACATTGACGTTGTCCACGGTCGCCAGGGGCTCGAGCAGCGTGGCAAGGCGCGCCGGGAAGAAGGGCTGACCGCCGACGACCGCGATGCTGTCACCAAAGGTCACGATCTTTACGTGGCCCTCTTTCACCGCCTCCGCGAAGCGGCGCGGGCAGTTTCGGCTGGAGCAGGGACGCTGACTGTTGGGCAACGTGGGCATCAGCACATAGGTGCCGTCCTCGATGTCCGAGATGCCGTAGTCGCCGCCCTCGCAGCTGGCTGCCGTCTTCTCTTCCTTGGCGCCCAGCAGCGTCAGCTTGAACCGGTCCAGCGGTGTGTCCAGGTCCTCTTCCAGTCCCATGCGGAAGGTCGACTCGTCGTTGAGGTTCTCATCCACGTACGCGACCCCGGTGATCGCCGTGCCGGTCACATCCGCAGCCGGGTTGCACGCCGGTGGCGCCGGCTCGTCGGGGATCGGGTCCTCTTTGACCTCTTCTTTAGCCGGATCATCGGTCACCGAGCCGGTATCTTCGGCGTCCTCAGCGCAACCGATCGACATCACCAAACACAGCCCCAACAGTACTACTCGCATATTATGTGATCTCCGCCTTTACTGAGTCGTCATTCAGTGGCGCCGAATGTACCCTCGTCACAGCTTTCGCGCAATGACGATGTCGAGAAGGTAGCCGAAGAAGCGGCGCGGATTGTCGCGCAGCACCCACAGGCTCTCGTGCTGCCCGACAAGCTCAAAGTGTGTGCCGTGGACCCCATTTACCAGACGCCAGCGCAGGTCCGCCGCGGGGTCCTCGACATCCGCCAGCGGCGAGCGCTCACTGAACTGGTAGGGCGTCGCGACCACCAGCCATCCGCCGGACTTCAGCAGCGCGCCTGCCTGTCCCAGCAGGATTCCGGGCGCGCGCACCTGATCATAGATGCTCCTCAGCAGCACGGTGTCCCACTCTTCCGCGCCCAGCGGAGGATCCACGGCATCCGCCACCAGGAAGTCGCATGCTGCCCCCTCATGGCGCCGCTCGAGCGCGGCCTTGATGCGCGGCGGGCTCACGTCGATTCCCAGCACAAACTCCGCGTGCGGTGCCAGGCGGTAGACGTCGCCCCCCACGCCGCATCCCATATCCACCACCCGGCCCGGCGCGGGCGCACACTCCAGCATCAGCTCCACGACCGGGCGGCCCTCCCGAATGCCGTCGGGCAGGGGCTCATCGCCGTAGTCGTGGCTGACATAGGTCTGCACCTGCGGATCCTCGGTGACCTCGTGCAGCCAGTCCTTTCGAATGACGGCGACCGAGTCCTCGACCGGGAACAGCGCGTTGCAACCGGCGCACGCGAGCATGCCCTCGATGACGCGGTCGTTGTGCTCCCGGCTGATCTCGCCCCAGCCGATCGGGCTGCATCCATGCTGACCTCGGCATCTGGGGCAGCGCAGGCCGGTACGCTCGGGGGTATCGCGTCTCACCTGCGGCTCAGGTGCCCGGAGGCTTGATGCGCCGGAAGACGACGCCGCTCGGGTCGCCGTCAAACCAGTCCGAGCGCCACACCGCCAGCCCCTGCGAGGCCAGCGGCGCAACCTGGATCTGGTCCTGATCGTCAAAGGTGTAGTAAGCGATCGTCGGGATCTGCTGAGACTCGCCCGCGTCCGGTTGCAGCAAAGCGCCGTCCACGCCGGTATCGCTGCCGCCGCCCGACACCCACAAGACGATCCAGCCCGTGTCCGTCGGCGTTATCGCGGGCGACAGCGGCTCCGGCCACGGAATCTCCAGGTCCACCGCCCCGCCCCGGACCGACAGGCCCGTGCCTGCCGTCCACACCGACACCAGCCGATTGTGCCCCGACGCCAGGGCCGGCGGGCTGGTCGAGGGCGTGTCAGACAACGGCTGCGGCTCCGCGGGATCGCCGGGCCCGATCAGCGAGACCCCGGCCGAGCCGGCCACCAGCACCCAGGGCACTGCCTCGTGCACCGCGACGTCCGCCCGATGGACGGCCGGATCCGGCCCAGACAAGTCCACCGCCACTGTCAGCGGCGCCAGGCGGCCACGCACGACCGGGCCCTCCGCCGTCTCCACCAGATAGACCACACCGGCCCCGTCGGCGCCGATCCTGGGCCGCGACGCCGGCTCCGGGTCGTCCAGCTCCACGGTCGCGCCCGGGCTCTGCACCACGACCTTGTCGCCCCGCTCCCAGGTAGCCCATGCGCCCGCCAGGTGCGGATTGGCGCCCAGCTTGTCCACCTGCACATCCGGTCCGGTGGGGTTGCCCTCGATGTCGAATGCGCGCAGCCACAAGCCGTCCTTTGCTGTCCACATCGCGCGGCTGGTGCCGTCGTCCAGCGCGGTCACCGACGGCGCAGACTGGGATCCCGCGGTCGTTTGGGGCAGCGCCGCCTCCGGTGGGTTGGACGGCGGCGGACCACACTCGCTGGGCTCGATGCGAATCCATCGGACGTTGTCCAGGATCGCGCCGGCCGCCTCGTTGTCGTCCCCGTCGCTGATGAAGACGGCCTTCAGCGCCACCTTTTGGTCAACCGGGATCGGCCAGGTGTGCTCGGAGACCGCGCTCGGACCGCACAACGTCTCCAGCAGCGTGTCGTTTGCGTAGATCTCCAGCCGATCGTCACAGCCGCTCTCGGCGGACAGCAGACCGACCTCCGCGCGCAGCACGGCCCTGCCCGGCGGCAGGGCCAGCGCTGGCGAGAGCAGGGTCGTCACGGTGGCGCCATGGTCGTAGATGCCGTCCGGTCCGGTCGCCCGCAGCCCGCCGGCGATGTCGGCGCGCCACTCGATCTCCGGGTTGTCGGTGGTGGCGGTCCACGTCGCTGGGATGCCGTCGGTGAACAGCTCCTGGCCGTACAGCAGGCCTACGACAGCCGCAAAGACCATGCACTGGCAGTCCGAGCACACGTACTCCCGGCACTGCAGATCCCCGCAGTCGATCGGCTCGGTGCACTGGCAGGGGATCGTCCCGGCGCAGACGGACTCATTTACGCAGACGTCGTCGATGGTCTGCGGGTTCAGATCGTCGCACGGCGTGCCCGGCGGGGTCTCGATCGGGACGCAGGCGCACCCGTCGCAGGTGAGGCGGCCGTTGCACTGATTGCCGTCGTCGAACGCCCCGCAGTCGTCGTCCGCCTGGCACACGCACACCGCCGGGCCCGGCTCGCACAGGCCGCCCAGGCATGCGTCCCCGTGTGTGCGAAAGTCGCCGTCGCTGCAGGGGGTGCCGTCCTCGACCGGCTCGGCCCGGCACAACGCGGAGGGGCCGGCCGTCGTCCGAGACTCTCCACACCGCGCGCGAAGGCAGTCTTGATCACCGAGCCACTTTTCGCAGTCGGCGTCTGAGCTGCACGCGACCGGTGGCGGGAGATCGGGCTGAAACGTGTCCGCGATCCAGCCGGTGTCGACCTGCCCGGTCGGCGGGGGCTCGCTCACGTCGCGCAGGTCTGTCACCTCGACGCAGCCGTCGCTCAAAACCAGCGTTGCAATCAGCGTCAGCGGCAGCCGTCTCAGCACCGACGCAGCATACCAGAACCCGCCTGGGCTCACCCTTCCTCGGCGCTTCCCTGGTGGTCTGGGCGCTGCTCCCCCTCGGCAAGCAGGCGCTCGAGCGTGGTCGGATGGTACTCGTCCAACAGGGTGACCGGCTCCCACTTGCGGGCCGGGTCGTTCCAGCGATGCAGCTTCATGCGGTCGCCGCGAATGGTCAGAAACGTGAACTGGCGTGCCTTGGGCTTGATGCTGTCCCAGGGACCCGGGTGCGGAATCCAGGTGCCGGAGTTGGCAAAAGCGCCGGCACCGCCTTTCAGCGGACGCAGGTCGGCGGTGTGGGTGTGGCCCATCGCGATGTTGGGCACGTCCAGCAGCTCAGCGATGCGTTCCGCGCGATCCATCAGCCGCCTGGCCACCGGATCGGAGGCGCGGTGCAGCGCCCGATTGACGAAGCTGAAGGCCAAAAAGAGGCCGACGACGGTCAGCACCGCCAGGATCGCGAGCATCGATGCTTTGGCCAGCACGCCGTGCTCAACCCACGCCGAGTGCTGGATGGACGAGAAGATCCACATCCAGCAGAGAATGCTCAAAAGGGCTATGCCAAAAAATGTCAGTGCGCCGCGGGCCACCGGTCTGAGCATCTCTTTGAGCAGGTTGTACTTCGTGGTGCCCACGTGCGGGCTCATCAGCTTTTCCAGCTCGTAGACCTTGTCGTCCAGGCCGCTGGTCTTTGCCAGCGAGGCCATGCGCTCGGTGTGCTCCTCTTTAATAGGGGCCATGCCCTGCTCTTCAAAGACGCGGGCCTCGCGGATGGCGCGAAAGAAGAACGGGAAGTGCAGCGTGCCCGTGCGCAGCAGGTCCATGAAGTTATGGTGGTGCGTGATGTGAATGTACTGCTCGAGCGTCACGAAGTGCGTTGTGAAGGGGTCGAGCAGCTTCATCTTATTATAGAGGTATCGGATGAAGAGGCTGCCGATGGGGTAGTCCATCATGATGTGGCGGTTGTGGTGGTACTCGGGCGGCAGCGTGGGGTTCAGCACGTACTTGAAGGCGTTGGACGCCTCGTATTGGTTGCCGTGCTCGATGTAGAAGCGCCCGGGCTCCGTGTAGAACCACTGCCGAAACTCGATGCGATCGATGGCGGGTGCCATGTCGGGTCCACCGAGGTCCTCGTCCTCGACGATTTGGGCCAGCGCGTCCATCAGGCGCTGGCGGACGGCGGGCCAGAACATCTCAGCGTCGTGGTTGCCGCGGATGAAGACCAGGTGGTGCCCCTCGCCCAGCAGCTCTGCCAGGGCCAGGAAGAACTTCGGGTGGCCGACGATTATGCGGTCCATCTTCCAGACCGACTTCTCCTGGGTGTTGCCCAGCCCGAACTCCTGCTCCACGTCGGTGAGCCGGATGCCGGTGGACTTCAGCGAGAGCTCGTCGGGCAGGCGCACCATGGCCAAGAAGTCGAAGACGTCGCCGTTCAATACCAACGTGGCCGGCTTACGACGGCGTCGCTGTCGGTCGATGATGGCGCGTACGAAGTTGCGGAAGTCGGCGTCGTAGAAGAAGGCTTCCAGGCGCGAGTAGCGCATGGTGCCGGCGTC
>CAZJHX010000028.1:0-76381 GCA_964545715.1 uncultured Myxococcales bacterium | reverse complement strand
ACAGCAGCATCAACAACACGAGCCAAGCCAATCCGGTGGACTGAGGCCCCGTCGAGATGGCCTGGCAACCGTCCCCAGGACGGCGCGCCGGTTGTCGAGCGGCTGGGCACGACAACCGACCGGCACTTCATCGAGGGGCTGATCAGGGGCATACGCGCGGCGGGTCCACGCCAGTTCTACCTACGCGAATGTGCAAAGCCGCACCAGTGGCACGATATGGGGTGGACGGCTCTGGCTCAGCGAAACGGGGTGGACCTTCGCGACCTGTCGTCCATGCACGTGTCCGAGCTGACCGAAGGTAGCGAGGTCATCTTCACGGACGTTCCCAACGGCGTCGTCTTCAAACGAGTGGCCACCATGGCGCCTTCACACGCGCGCGGCACGGCCATCGTCAACGTGGCAAAACTGAAGGGCCACAGCATGGGCATAACCGGCTGTGTAAAGAACCTGCAGGGCCTGTGCTCGCGACGCTTTCACCAGTTCTGCACGCCCGCCCACAGCCTATTCAGCGCATACGAACCCCAGTACCATGAGCACTTCCACAGCGACTTCCAAGCGCACGTCAAGGCGCTGTACGCCGAGCACGTAACCGACGAAATACCCCGGTGGGGGCGACCAGGAGACTACGGAGGCTTGTGGATCGAGCAATGGTGCCAGCGCACGTTGGACTTCATGACCATCACACGTCCGCTGCTCAATATCGTGGAGGGGATCTACTCGCAGGACGGCAACGGCTTCGGCGTCGGCCCGCATCCCGCGCTCGGGCCCCACAACGTGACCAGCCGAGACTACCTCAGCAACGTGGTGCTCTTCGGCTTGGATCCGTTTCGCGTCGACATGATCGCTCACGTGATCGCTGGACACGAGCCGGGCAACTTCGGACTCTTCCACCTGGCGGTCGAACGCGGTCTCAGCGATACGGTGAACCCACGTGATATCGGGCTGTGGCAGTGGAACGACGGCGATCCGACCCCGACATCACTGCAACGACTGCCCCGCCAACCACTGGTCAGCAACTACCTTCGACGCGACTGGGCAGGCCTCGCGGAGGCGGAGTACCACTTGTGTGACGAGCCATATGAGTACGTGACCTAAGCACCGCACCGGCGGTCGAGATGTGCGATGGAGTCCTGCGCGCCCCGAATCAACCGGTCAATCGTCGATGGGACTCCACACTCGATCAAACTCAAAGTCTTGGAAGTCTTTTAGATTGTGGGTGGCAAACTCGGTCACGCCGTGGTGGCGCAGAGTCAGGGCCAGTCGAGCGTCGATGATCCGTCGTCGGGCGAAACCTGACGCTCCGGCCAGTCGCCATACGTCCGCCATCACGGGGCCGTACTCGGCAACCATCCAACGCGGGTTGTTACGCAGCGCGGTGCAGATCGAAGTCGCGGCCGCCGCGTCCAACGGGCGCGTGAGAACTGAGGGGTTGCGAAGGAGCATGTACAGCTCCACCAGAACGAGCTCGCACAAAACCACATCGTCGCGCGACGCCATCTCGTCCATGAAGCGCCGTGCCTTTCCGAACTGTGCGCAGCTGGAGTTGAGGGCGTACAGGAGGACATTTGTGTCGACGGACAGCACGTCTTACACATCCCGATTATTGGCGAGCTCGCGCCAGTCATCCGGTTGGGCCAGGAACGGACCAAGGTCTGCGGGCTCCGGCATGCGCCAACGGTCAGCAGGCACCTTGTCCGCCGGGTACACGCGCACGATGTGCTCGGCGCCCCTGCGCAACACCTCAGTGATACTCCAGTCGTGCATCTTCGCGACTCGTTGCACCTCCTTGTACAACGGCTCCGGCAGCTGAATCTGGGTGCGCTTCATGCATATATATATACAGCGCTTAACGATTGATGTCTATCCTGGAAGCGTGAACCGCGTCGACATGAGCGCCCGCCTGTGGTCCCCTGCGACTTCGCCTGGCTTTTTGCAGCCACTGGAGCGCAGATGGCTTTGCTGCCCGAAAACCTGTCCCGCGCTGAACTCAGAGGACTGGAGATCCTGGCTGTCATCGACGGGTATTGTCCAAAGAACGTCTTCTACGCGGTCTCGGGCCGCATCGCCGCCGCGCGCGGTGACCGACCGCCGAAGCAGCGGGATCTTCGGCAGACGCTGAGTCGTCTGGCCGGCAGGGGCCTGATCGAGGCGGACACCGGCTGCCGCGTTGTGGAGCCCGTCGGCGAGTCGGTACGCCGCGGCCTGATCGAGGACGGCCGCTATGAGGACCTGGCTGCGCATTCAGCGGCGGTGGACCCGCTGCCCACCGAGCGGTGGGGCTGGTATCGCGTCACGGGCCCCACCTTGCGACGCGAGCTGCGACGCGCGCTGCTGGCCAACGATCCAGCCACGGTGGCGGAGCTCTACGCCCGATGGGAGCCGGCGTATGGTCACGCGCCGGACATCATCGACTGGGTGACTCAGCCGCTGGACGCGGCCCTGCTCGGGCGTCTGGACATCGCCATGACAGGACCCCTGTTGAACGCCATCGACAAACGCGCGTTCGAGCGCCTGCGGCCTGAGAAGGGGCTCGCAGCGCTGATCAAACGGCTCACTGCCTGGCATCCAACTCACCCGGAGCTGCGCTGCTTACAGGCCCGCCGGGACCTGTGCGCCGGACGCGTCGGCACAGACGCCGTCAAGGCCCTGGACGGCGGTATCAGTACCTGGATGGCAGCACCCCCGCCGCCGACCGCGCCAAACGGGTCGACGCCTTCCAATCCGGCGAGGGCGCCGTCTTTCTGATCAGCCTGCGCGCCGGAGGGACCGGTCTGAACCTGACCGCCGCGGACTACGTCGTCCACCTGGACCCCTGGTGGAACCCGGCCGTCGAAGACCAGGCCTCGGATCGCGCCCACCGCATCGGCCAGACGCGGCCGGTCACGGTCTACCGCCTGGTCATGGCCGATACGATCGAGGAGAAGATCGTAGCGTTGCACGATCGCAAGCGCGACCTGGCCGACCGCCTCCTCGCCGACGCCGACAGCGCCGCTAGACTGTCCGCCAAGGAGCTGCTGGCGCTGCTGCGCGATGCGTCGGAGCACGCGACCCACGCCCACTGACAGTGGGCACGCTCCATCCGCTGACTTCGGGCTACTCGTCTCGCAGTGGGCTCTCAGCCGGCGGCAGCGCGACGATCCGCGTGCGCGGCGTTGGCGTCCGCGTACAGCGCCTCGATCACGTCGCTGTACATGTCGGCGACAATGCGGCGCTTGATCTTCATGGTCGGGGTCAGCGTGCCCTCCTCGATGGAGAAGTCGCTGGGCAGGATGGTGTGGCGCTTGATCTGCTCAAAGCGGGCCAGGCGACCGTTGGCGCCGTCGATGGCGGCGTCGATGCGACGGATGACATCGGGGTGCGTCGGCAGCGCGTCGACTTCGACACCGAGCTCTTCGGCAACCCGTCCGGTCTCGCGCTCGTCCAGGGTCACGCACGCGACGACGTACGGCTTGTGATCGCCGTGAATGTAGACCTGGCTGACGATGGGCTCGCGCTTGACCAGCGCCTCCAGGCGGGCGGGCACCACGTACTTGCCGCCGGCGGTCTTGAGCAGGTTCTTTTTGCGGTCCGTGATCCGCAGGCGGCCGTCGTCGTCGATCTCGCCGATATCGCCCGTGCGCAGGTAGCCGTCGGAGTCGAAGACCGTGTCGTTGTCCTGCGGCCGGTTGAGGTACCCGCCAAAGACCGTGGGGCCGCGCAGCAGGATCTCGCCGTCGGCCTCCAGCTTGTACTCGATGCCCGGGATGGGCTTGCCGACGGTGCCCAGCCGCTGCTCGTGCACGGTGTTGGCAAAGGAGATGGCGGTCGCCTCGGACAGGCCGTAGACCTCGATGATCTTCATGCCGGTGCCGTAGAAGAACTCCAGGATCTCCTGATCGATGGGGGCCGCGCCTGTGACGAACGCCTTGACGCGCCCGCCGAACACCTCGCGCAGCTTGCGATACACGATGCGGTCGGCCACGGGATACATCAGCCGATCGCGGAAGCTGAGCGGGGCGCCGCCCATCTCGGATTGCGCTTTGCGAATCGCCAGGCCGCGGACCCAGCCGAAAATCTTCTGGCGGCGCGGGTTGGCGTGGGAAACGCGCTCCAGGATGCGGCCGTACATCTTCTCGAAGATGCGCGGCACGGCCCCGAAATAGGTGGGCTTTACCTCGGCCAGCTCGTCGATGAGGGTCTCGTAGCTGGTGGCGTACGACGTGCGCATGCCGGTGTTGATGCGCCCGTACAGGCCGGGCACGTGCTCGGCGACATGAGCCATCGGCAGAAACGAGATGGTCATGTCCTGCGGGCCGATGTCGCCGATGAGGGTCTCGCCGGCGGTCAGCTGGGCCAGGATGTTGGCGTGCGTGAGCGGGACGCCCTTGGGGTTGCCGGTGGTGCCGCTGGTGTAGACGACCAGCGCCACGTCCGCGCCGTCCACCTGTGCGCAGGCGGCCTTTACGGCGTCGGCGTGTTCGACGGCCTTGGCGCGTCCCTGATCCTGCAGCGCCTTGAGCGTGGTGACGCCGTCCTGCTCGGGGGGCTCGTGGTCCCAGACGATGATGCGCTGCAGCGTCTCCACGTCGGCCAGCAGCGGCGCCACGCGCTCGAACGGCTCCTGCCCCTGCACGAACAGAAACTTGGCCCCGCAGTCCTCAAGAATGTACTTGATCTGGTCGGCCAGCAGCGTGTCGTAGACACCGACCGTGGTGGCGCCCAGCGAGATGGCGCCGATGTCGATGGTGCACCACGTGGGGCCGGTATGGCCGAGGATCGCGACGGTGTCGCCACGCGTGAGGCCCGCGTCCAACAAGCCGGTGGCCATGGTGTCAACGTTTGCGCCGAAGGTGCGCCAGCTGACCGCGTTCCAGCGACCGTGCTGCTTGAGGCGATAGGACTCGCCGCCCACGTCGACGCGTGTGCGAAAGAGCTCACCGAGAGTGGATACGTCTTTTGCCAGCATGAATCAGTCTCCTGCGGAAGCGATGGGAACGAAGCGGTGGATGCAGAGGCCGTCTTCCAGGTCGACGACTTCAACATCCAGCTTCATGCCTATCTCGAGTGTTTCGTAGCGGCCCTTGATCGGTGCGACGACCATGCCCACGTCCGGAATCTCTACCACGCCGATGACCTGCGGCGCCATGAAGCGCAGCGCGCGCGCCTGAGTGGTAAAGGCGAACAGCGTGGCGCCGTCACCGAATTCCACCCACGCGACGTCGTCGCTGAAGCAGTCGGGGCAGTGGGCGCGGCCCGGGTAGTTGGTTTGACCGCAGGCGCCGCATTTGGTGGCGCACAGCTGACCGTCCTCTTTGAGGCGGCGCTGCATCTCGGCCGAGCCGCCGTGCCCGAAGGCCTTGAGGGCTTGTTTTGTAAATACGTTCAGCAGGTTCTCGGCCATCTGCTAGCCCTCCCCTTCTAGAATCATGACGGCCGAGCCGTTCATCATGCCGTGCTCCGCCTGGACGAGACCGACGGCTGCATTGTCGACCTGTCGCCCGTCCGCCTCGCCGCGCAGCTGTTTGACGATCTCCGCGACCTCGTACAGCGGGGTCGCGCCGGCGGGGTGGCCCATCGAGATGCGCCCGCCGCTGGGGTTGATGACGACGTCGCCGCCGTACGTGGTGCGCCCTTCGGCCAGAAAGCCGGCGCCGTGACCCTTGGCGCAGAAGCCCAGATCCTCGTACAAGATGAGCTCGGTGGCGCCGAAGACCCCGTAGACCTCGGCCACGTCGATGTCACCGGGGGTGACGCCGGCCTCGGCCATGGCGGTTTGCCCGGACGCGACCACGGACTCAAAGCGCGTGATGCTGCCGCGGCGCGGGATGAAGTGGCTGGGGTGGTGGTGCTCGCCCCAGCCCGTGACGCGGACAACCGGCCTGCCTGTCTGGCGTGCGTGGTCGTCGCGCGTGACGATGAGAGCGACCATGCCCGACGAGATGCCGGCGGCCTGCAGCAGCCGGATCGGCGGAGACAGCAGCTTGCTGCTGAGCACATCGTCGACGGTGATGGGATCGCGAAACTGGGCCCATGGGTGGTTGCCGGCGTGCTCGCGTAAGCGGACCGAGGCCAGCGCCACCTGCTCTTCGGTGACGCTGTGCTCGTGCATGTAGCGCTGGTGGCTCATCGCGTAGATCGGGATCGGCGTTCCCAGGCCCATGAGGCCATTGATGGGCCCGTGCAGTCCGACCACCCGGTGCGTGGCGCCGTGGATGAACTGCTGAAAGTGGGCCATGTCAAACGTCGGGCGGGTGTCCAGCGCGATTACCACGGCCACGTCGACGCGGCCGAGCGCGACCGCATCCATGGCCGAGCGGAGCGTCATCAAGGAGGTCAAGCCGCCGTTCTCCACGGAGCACAGGCCCTTCGTGGTGAACCCGAGATACTCCGCGGCCTGGGCCGCAAACATCATCCAGGGCTCGCCGCTCATGGCGCCGGGCGTCACGAACAGGCCGTTGACCTCGGACGGCTCGATGGCGGCGTCGTCCAGCGCCTGCCGGGTGACCGTAGCGCACAGGTCCAGCATCGGCTTGTCGAAGTCGCGGGTGACCGGCGTGGCCCCGACGCCGGCGATGGCCAGGGACATGGTTAGTAGCCCCGCGGCAGGCCGAGGGAGTGCTCGGCGATGTAGTTGAGCACCATCTCTTTGCTGACCGGGGCGGTGCGCATCAGGCGCGTGCCCTCCCAGTAGAAGATGATCCCGTACTCCTCACTGAAGCCGTAGCCGCCGTGCGTCTGGATGGCTCGGTCGGTCGCGGCGATCGCCATCTCGGCGGCCTTGTACTTGGCCATGTTGGCCCACTGCCCGATGACGCCGGGCGGCTGGTCCTGGTCAAACGCCCACGCGGCCTTGTAGGTGAGCAGGCGGCTGGCCTCCAGCTCGATCCGCAGCTCGGCCAGCGGGTGCGAGATGCCCTGGTAGCTGCCGATGGGCCGATCCTTGAAGACCTTGCGATCCTTGGCGTAGGCCACCGACTTGTTGATCATGTTCTCGGTGATCCCGCAGCCGATGCAGGCCGCCAGGATGCGCTCGGGGTTCAGCGAGTTGAACAGGGCCATGATGCCCGCGTTCTCCTGCCCGACCAGGTTCTCGGCCGGCACCTCGACGTCGTCGAAGAACAGCTCCCACTGGGTCATGCCCTCGATGCCGCGCATGGGCATCGCCCGCTTGGTCATGCCTTTGGCGTTGGTCGGCACGATGAAGAGCGACAGGCCAAACGCCTTGGGCATCTTCTTGTCGGTGACCTCCTGGATGCTCATTGTGCGGGTGACCAGCAGCATGTAGTCCGCGTGGTCGACGCCGGTGATGAACACCTTCTGGCCGTTGATCCGGTAGGTGTCGCCCTCTTTCTTGGCGATGGTCTCCAGGCGGAAGGTGTTGGAGCCGGCGTTGGGCTCCGTCAGCGCAAAGCAAAACTTCATCTCGCCGCTGGCCATGCCGGGCAAGAAGCGCTGCTTGAGCTCGGGGCTGCCGTTGCGCAGGATGCACAGCGCGTCCATCGCCGTGAGCACCATGAGCCCGTTGCTGAAGCCGCGGACCGCCATCTGCTCGATGGCCAGCGTGAGCGCCAGCAGCCCCATGTTGGTGCCGCCGTACTCTTCAGGGATCAGGCAGCCCATGTAGCCCGCGTCGGCCAGCGCGTTCCAGACCTCCTGCGGGAAGATCTTGTCCTTGAGGATCATCTTGCGCAGCTCGTCGCGGCGCCCCTCAAACGGCTTCAGCACCTGATGCACAGAGTCTTGAATGAGCTTCTGCTCTTCGGACAAGTTGAAATCCAACCCCATTTACTGACCTCCTTTCGTGATCGTGACCTGCTTTTTGCCCGCGTCATCGGACTGACACAGCACGACCGTGTCCTGCTCAAACCAGCACCCGAGCCCCTCGCCCGTCGCCTGGATCGCTCCGGCAAACGGCACGTAGATCTCGGTTTGCCCAAGCGCCGGCACGTGCTGCCACTCGAGCGTGATCGATGTCGGGCTCACCTCTAACGCGGTGGGCGTGCCCGTGATGCGACGCGCATAAGCGCGGTTGCGGAAGGTGGGGCGCGTGTTGCCGACGTCGTCCACCAGGCTCAGGTCCTCGCCGTTCCACCCGTCTTTGTGCGCGGCGCTCCAGCCCGGCGTGTAGTTCCAGTACGCGCCCGACGCCAGGTGGTCGTTCATGCGCTCGTATTGCAGATCGACGTACCCGAGCCCGTTGATGGCCGTGGCGCCGATGCCGAACTCGCCGATGAACAGCGGCACGTTCCAGTCGTCGGCCTTGGACGTCATCGTGAAATACGCCACGTCCGTGGCGGTGGGCAGCCCGCTCCAGATGCCGCTGACCAGGGCCAGGCTCTCGTAGAAGTGCGGCGCATACGCGAAGTTGCCAAACGTCGGCTTGGGCAGCTCGGTCTGGTCGATGCCGGTGTTGGTCGTGATGTGCCCCTCCACAAAGAGGATGGCGTCCGGATGGTGCGCGCGAATCGCCACCGCGGCGTCCTCGTAGAGCGGCGCGAGCTCGCTGTCCTCCCAGCCCCAGGGCTCGTTGAACAAGTCGTAGCCGATGACGCCCTCGATGGGCCCAAAGCGCTTGGCCAGCCGCGCCATCAAGTCCAGATAGCGCGTGCGAACGCCGTAGGTGTCGGCGTAAAAGGCGCCAAACGCGGTGTGCACGTCGTTGTCCAGCGCCACTTTGGTCGCCCAGTCGTGGCACGCGTCCGAGTTGTCCGGCGCGTCGGCCGAGACCTCGGGCGGCAGCGCCCACTTGGGAAAGCCGTCGCCGCACCCCTGCGCCAGGTGCCGCGAGTACCCGTCCTGATGAAAGTCCACGATGACGTACAGCCCGCGCGCCCACGCCGCCTCGGCGATGGTGGCCAGCGCGTCCAGGTAGGCCTCGTCGTACTCCTCGGACAGCGGCTCGTAGGCCTCCCAGGTAAAGACCAGCCGCACGACGTTCATGCCCCAATCGTGCAGCGCGTCCAGCTTGCTCATGTCGCTGAACGGCACAAACGGCGGCACCTTGGAGTTGCCGGCCACGTTGACCCCACGAAGCAACACGACGCGCCCGGCCGGGTCCTTGAACCACCGCCCGTCAACGCTCAAGACGGTCGCAGCGGGCTCCAAACCGGGCCCCTGCACGTCCGCGCCTTGAGAATCCGAATCGCCTGCTGTATCCCGCCCGTCGGGTGGGCTGTCAGAGTCGCCGTCGGAGATATCCCCACCCCCGGGCGGGATCTCACCCCACCCATCGGGCGGGGGAACATCAGCGCCGTCCGTTTCTGGAGGCGCGTCAGTCGGGGCCGTCGAGTCATCAAAGCGCACGCTCTTGGCGTCATCCGGCAAGTCCACCGGATCACCCCCCGGATACTCCAGGATCGGATCGCTTGGACCGCAGCCCAGCACCAACCCCAGGCACAACGCCGGCACGCGCCACATCACAGCGCCACGTGCACCGTCTTCGTCTCCAGATACTCCTCGATGCCCTCCCGGCCGCCATCACGCCCAAAGCCGCTCTGCTTCATGCCGCCAAACGGCGCCTGAATGGGAATCGTCCCGTAGTTGTTCACCCAGACCATCCCGGCCCGCAGCTGTCGCGCCACGCGCATCGCACGCGTCAAATCGCGGGTCCACAGCCCCGCCGCCAGGCCATACGTCGTGTCGTTGGCCGCCTTCACCAGCGCCTTGTCGTCATCGAACGAGAACACCGTCAGCACCGGGCCGAAGATCTCCTCGCGCGCAATCGCGCTGTCCGGGTCCGCGCCCGCGATGACCGTCGGCTCATAAAACGCGCCGCCGTCAAGCCCCTCGACCCGCTTGCCGCCCGCCAGCACCTCTGCCCCGGCCCCGCGCGCCTGCTCGACCATGCCGTGCACGCGCTCCAGGTGCTCCTGCGAGATCAACGGGCCAAGCTGCGTGCCGCCCTTCAGCGGATCCGCCGGCTTCAACATCTTCAGCATCCCCACGACCCGCTGGACAAACGACTCGTAGATCGACTCATGCACATACAGCCGCGAGCCCGCCGCGCACGCCTGCCCGCTCAAGCTGAACATCCCGTACGTGGCCATCATGGTGGCCTTGTTCACATCCGCATCCTCAAACAGGATGTGCGGCGACTTGCCCCCAAGCTCCAGCGACAGCCGCTTCATCGTGGGCGCCACCTGCGCCATCACATCCCGCCCGCGCTTGCTGCCGCCCGTAAACGCGATCTTGTCCACGCCCTCGTGCGCACACAGCGCCGCGCCGACCTGGCCGTCGCCAAACAGCACCTGCACCAGCCCTTTGGGCAGCCCCGCGTCCTCACACGCACGCGCAAACTCCAGCGCGGCCAGCGGCGCCAGCTCCGGCGGCTTCAAGATCACCGAGCAGCCGGCTGCGAGCGCGGGCCCCGCCTTGGACCCCAAAAACAGGCACGGCGTGTTCCACGGCACAATCGCGCCCACCACGCCCACCGGCTCCTTCAGCACCATGGTCAGCGACTCGTTCTCGCCGCCCGCGTTGACCACGTCGCCGGTCAGCTTGTCGATCCACTCGGCGTAATACCGCACGTGCGTCGACATCGCGCGCGACGAAAACCGCTTGGAGAACATCACCGGCATCCCGGCGTCCAGCGCCTCCAGCGACACAAACCGCCGCGCACGCGCCTTCAGCGCCTCCGCCAGCTTGCCCAGCGCCTTGGCCCGCTTGCCCGGACCCAGCGCCCGCCACTTGGCCTGCGCCACCGCCGCCGCGCCCACCGCCGCGTCGATCTCGTCCGCCGTCGCCTGCGGGATCTCCGCACACACGTCCGACGTCGACGGGTCCCGCACCGCGATCGTGCGCTCCGGCGCCGCGGTA
Source organism: uncultured Myxococcales bacterium (assembly GCA_964545715.1). GTDB lineage: Bacteria > Myxococcota_A > UBA9042 > CAZJHX01. The sequence continues at coordinate 65,587 of CAZJHX010000028.1, read as the reverse complement.
AAGCCGCCATCGATATAGTGTTGCGGTGCCGGCAGCTCCAGCTCGGTCCATGCCGCCGCGTGCTTGGTTCTCAGCGCTTCCATCAGCCCGCCTCCGACTCGCCGATCCGAATCGCCACGCGCCCGACCGTCGACGCGTCCGCGCCAAACGCGTCCGCCGCCTTCAGCGCCTCCTCGTAATCGTCAAAGTCGAAGGTCTTGCCGATCATCGCGTCCAGCGGCAGCCGGTCCTTGTTCTTGGCCACGAAGTCCAGCGCGTCCAACAGCGACTGCGGCTCGTAAAGCGACACCCCGTGCAAGCTGATGTTGCTGCCCACCCACATCGACGGGTCCACCTTGATGATGTCCTTGGGCACGATGCAGCCCATCACCAGATACCGGCCGCCGCGCTGCAGCATGCGCTGTCCTTCTTTCAACGCCGCCGCTTTGCCGACGACCTCCACACACACCGTCGCGCCGCCGCCGGTCGCCTGCTTCACCAGCATCGTCCGCATACGGGGGTCCGCGTTCTTCGTGATCGAGATGACCTTGTCGGCCCCAAACTGCTTGGCAAGCTCCAGCCGCGCATCGTGCGCATCCAGCACGATGACCTGCTTGGCGCCCATCTGTTTGGCCACCGCGGTCGCATACAGCCCCAGTCCGCCCGCACCCTGAATCACGACGTGATCGCTGATCCCGACACCCACGGTCTTCAGCCCCTGGATCACCTGCGCCAACGCGCAGTTGCAGCCCGCCGCCAGGTCGTTGGACACGTCGTCCGGCACCTTCACCACGGCCTGCCGATCGCGAATCATGTAGTACTCGGCAAACGCGCCGTTGAGATGCGGCGCCTTGCTGCACTCACGCAGCACGCTGGTCAGCGCGGCGATGCAGTGATGATCCTTGCCCGCCGCGCACACCGGACAGTGGCCACAGCCGGTGTGATAGGCGTACGTGACCCGATCGCCCACCCGCAGCGGCGTCCCGCGCGAGTCCACCCCACGCCCCGGCCCCTTGGCCACGACCTCACCCACCATCTCGTGACCCAGCACAAACGGCTTGGGCTTGTAGGTGGCAAACGCCTCTCCACGCACCATGTGAAGGTCAGAGCCGCACACGTTCGCGCGCAGCACCTTCACCAGGATCTGTCCCTGGGCAGGCTCCACAACCGGCAGCGTCTCCATCGCGTACTCGCCCGTTGCAGCGTTCAGCACCAGCGCGCGCGCCTCTTTTGGTAACTCGTCACTCATCGGCTTCTCTCCATCAGTTGTTCGATCGCGCCCACCACGATGTCGGGCCGCTCCAAAATGCTCAGATGTCCCGCGCCGGCGACCTGCACCAGCACCCCGTCCGCCACGCCCTGCTGCATCGCCTCCGCCTGCGGAAGCGGCGTCGGCATGTCCTTCTGTCCCACCACGATCAGGCACGGCATCGTCAGGTCGCTCAGCCGGTCCAACACCGGCTCCCGCCCCAACACAGCCAGCTGCGCGTAGTAGTTGCCCATCGGATCGGCGGCCAGCATCCGCTCTCGAATCGCCTGCAGCTCCGGCGGGTTGCGCTTCAGGTACTCCTGCGACACCGAGATGCTCAGAAACATGGCGATGTCGTTGTCCTGCGGCGGCCGGTTCTTGGCCATCTCCGCCCAGGCCTCGTACGCCGCCCGGTTGGGCTCCAGATCCGCCGACGTATCCATCAGCGCCAGCGCCGTAAGCCGCTGTGGCACCCGCATCCCCAGCCGCAGCCCGACCATCCCGCCCATCGACAGGCCCGCATACGCAAAGCGGTCCAGCCCAAGCGCGTCCGCAAACGCGATCAGGTCGTCGGTCAGCTGCTCCAGCGTGTAATGCTCGTAGGGCTTGTCGGACTGGCCGTGCCCCCGAAAGTCCGGCCGAATCACCCGAAATCGCTGCGACAGCCGGGCCGCCGCGCCGTCGTAAAGGTGATGGTCCAGCGCCAGGCTGTGCCCCATAATCAGCGGCGGCCCCGTCCCCTCGTCCACGTAGAACATCCGGGTCCCACCCGCATCGATAAACGCCATCAGCGCGCCTCCCTGGGATAGTCGACAATGCGGCGCGCGATGATCAGGCGCTGGATCTGGCCCGTGCCCTCCACGATGTCCATGGCCTTCACGTCCCTGAACAGCTTCTCAACGCCCGCGTCGCGCGTGATGCCGGCCTCGCCCAGCACCTCCATGGCCAACCGGCACGCCTGCAGCGCGGCCCGCGGCGCATACACCTTGGCCATCGACGCCTGCAGCGCGTTGGGCTTGGAGACATCCGCCATCCACGCCGCCTTCCAGCACAGCAGCCGCCCGGTATCCAGCGTCCGCTTCATCGTGGTCAGCCGGTCCGCGATGCGCCGATACCGCGCGATGGGCCGCCCGGTCTCAAAGTGCGCCTCAAACGCCGCCTGCGCCGCGTCATACGCCGCCCGCCCGATGCCGATCGCCATCGCCGCGATCGCCGGCCGGCTCATATTGAAGGTCTTCATCGCCGACTTGAACCCGGCGCGGCCCTCATAGGCCACCTCGCCGCCAAGCAGGTTCTCGGCCGGCACCTCGCAGTCCTCGATGGGAAACGACGCCGTCTCGTACGCCTTCAAACCCATCTTCTTTTCCAGCCGAAACGGCCCCAGGCCCGGCGTGTCGCGCTCCACCACAAACACCCGGTGGCCCGCCCTGCCCTGCGCCGGGTCCACGGTGGCGTACACCACGATCCAGTCCGCGCGCGGCGAGTTGGAGCAAAACGCCTTGGCCCCGTTCAGCACCCACCGATCGCCCACCCTGCGGCACTTCGTCGCGATGCGCGCCACGTCGGATCCAGCCGCCGGCTCCGTCATCCCAAACGCCGCCCAGCGGGGTCGCGAGCGGTCGCGAAACGGCTCCAAAAAGCGCGCCTGCTGCTGTGGCGTCCCGATCGTCATCACCGGCGGCATCCCCAGCCCCGGGCCCGGCAGCGACACCGCCATGCCGCGGTCCCAATACGACGCCTCTTCCAGCGTCGCCACCGCGCCGCGCGCCATCCAGGACTCCTTGCCCGGCTCGCGCTCTTTCTTCTCGCGCGGCAGCCGCCGCTCCATGAGCCCCATCGCCGCGCACTGCTTGTAGAAGGGGTGGTCCGGCGGGTGCGGGTGTCCCTGGGCATCCGCCGCGATCCCCAGCGGCCGCAGGTACTCCTTGCCCATCATGCGCGTCATCTTGATGTTGCCCGCGATTCGCTTGGGCAGCGCAAACTGATACAGGCTCACAGCGCGCCCTCCATCGCGGCATCGACGCCGCCGATCAGCAGCGAGATGGCCCGCGCCTCGCGCATCCACTTCTCCACCGGGTGGTCCGAGACATAGCCCGCGGCCCCCAACAGCTGCACCCCAAAGTCCGAGTTGAACAGCGCGCTCTCGACAGCCTGCAGGTACGCCTGCGTGACCGCCGCAGCACTCCCGGCCTCGGCGGCGAACTCCAGCGACACCGACGCAGTCTCAGCCGCGGTCGCCATGTCCGCGAGGATGAACGCGACCGCCTGGTGATGCGCCACTTTGCGCCCAAATGTGACCCGCTCCAGGCAGTAGTCCCGCGCGTACTCGTACGAGGCGCGCGCCAGCCCGGTCAGCGCCGACGCCAGCACCAGCCGCCACCGCAGCGCAACGCTCGCGTCACCTTCGACAGCGGTTCCGTCGACCGCCACCGACACCGCGCTCAGCGCACTCAAAGCGCCGCCCGCCACAACGGTCATCTCGAGGCCCTCGGCGACCTGGTACAGCGCGCCGCCCTTCACGACCTGCAGCACCTGCGGTTGACCCGGCACGCACGGCAGCGCACCAGTCAGACGCCCATCGGCCAGCGTGAGCCGCTCATCGATGTCGATCACGGCGCCCACCAGGCTGCCGTCCAACGCCAGCATTGCCGACGCATCGGCAGCCGCCAGCTCGACCAACACCCGGCACGCCAGCCGCGCCCCCATCGACCACACGTCGTCCAACCCCAGCTTATGCCAGGTCTCCACCAGGTCTGCGGCCACGGCCCCGTCGGACTCGCACTCGCCTGCCCGCTCGCGCAGGGTCGCCGCAAAGCGCGTCACCTGGTCCAGGACGATCCGCTCATCCTCGGGCACAGCAAAGTCAAACGACACCGCCATCGCTCAGGCACCCAACTTCGGCATGACCTTCTCGGCGTACAGCTTCATGGAGCTGCGCACCATCTCCGGCGGCATGACGCCCATATTGAACCCGCCGATGAAGTAGTTGGCGCCCGCGTCGACGCACGGCCCCAGCATCTCCAGCACCTGCTCCGGCGTCCCGTAGGCCAGCGGCGTGTGCGACGGCTCCGTCATCTTGTCAAACGACAGATCCGCCGCGTCATACTCGTCCAGCGCCTTGTCGGCGGGCCACGTGCTCTGGATCTTTTTGGTCAGCGCGCCCAGCAGGTGCTGTCCGCCGTGTGCAAACGCCAGGATCGTGCGCATGAAGTAGTTTTGCGCCACCTCGCGGGCCCGCTTCTCGTCCTCGTCGACGTAGATCCACTTGAAGAACGGCCGCACCGCCTGCTCGGGATGCCCGTTGGCCAGCGACACCTCTTTGTGCAGCGCGTACACGTGCTCGATCTCGTAGGGCGAGAACCCGGCCGCCGGCAGCACGTTGTACCCGCGCTCCGCCGCCGCCGTGACCTTGTCGTCGCGCGCCGTGGTCACATACACGGGCGGATGCGGCGTCTGATGCGGCCGCGGAAACACGCTGACAGGCGGCACCGTGAAGTGCTTGCCCTCGTACTCGACTTTCTTCTCGGTCCACGCCTTCACACAGATCTCGATCGACTCGTTCAGCCGGTCCGTCGCGTCCGCGATATCGGTGCCGAAGCCCGAGAACTCGTACTTGCGATACCCCGAGCCCACCGAGAAGACCGTGCGACCGGCGGAGAACTGATCAAGCATCGCCACGCGCTCGGCCAGGCGAATCGGATCGTGCAGCGGCGCCACCATCACCATCGGCCACAGGCGCATCTTTCGCGTCCGGCCGGCGACCCAGCTCAAAAACATCTCGGTCTGCGGCATGATGCCGTAGTGCTCGCCAAAGTGATGCTCGGCCGGACAGACGGCGTCGAAGCCCAGCTCCTCGCCGTACGCCGCCTCGTTGACGGCCTGCCGATAGCAGTCGCCCACCGAGATCTGGCCCAGAGTCTCAAACAGATAAAACAGCCCGGTATCAAGCATTGTGGCCCCCCGTGCGCAGCACGTGCTTGGTGACTTTGCCCACCGCGTTGCGCGGCAAGACGTCCATGAATCGAATCTCGCGCGGCACTTTGTAGGCCGCCAATCGCTCGGCTGCGAAGGCCCGCAGGTCCTCCGCACCGGCCTCGTCTCTCAAGACGATCACCGCAGTCACGCGCTCGCCGCGGTCCGGATCGGGCGCGCCGATCACCGCCACCTCGGCCACCGCCGGATGCGCCGACAGCGCCGCCTCGACCTCAGCCGACGACACGTTGTTGCCGCCCGTGATGATCACGTCTTTGGCGCGGTCCACGATGTACAGGTAGCCGTCGTCGTCCACCCGCCCGATGTCCCCGGTGCGGATCCAGCCGTCGTCCGTAAACACCTCGGACGTGGCCTCGGCATCGCCGAAGTAGCTGCGGTTGGGCACGCCGCGCATGCGCAGCTGGATCTCGCCCTCCACGATGCGCACCTCGGTGTCGCCCACAGGTCGCCCGACCGACCCCGGCTTGCGCAGGTGATCGCCCGGACGCAGCCTGCAAACCGCCGGCCCCCCCTCGGTCAGCCCGTAGATGTTCTGGATCAGCGCGCGCCCAAACAGCTCGCCAAGCCGCTGTACGGCCCAGACCGGCATGGCGGCAGCGCCAAAGCTGACGATACGAATGTGGCTGAAGTCACGGTCCGCCAGATCGGGCACGTCCTTGAGCACCCGCACCCACATCGGTGACACGGCATAAGCCGAGACCACATCGCGCCGCTCCAGCAGCGACGCAAACCGCGCGGCGTCAAAGCCGTCCATCACCAGATTGGTCATGCCGCTTTTGACCGACCCCAGCAGAAAGGCCGTCCCGGCATACGTGTGCAGCGGCACGGGGTTCAAAAACGTCAGGCCCGCGGTGCGCGACGGCCGGCCGTCATAGACACCGACTGCGTTGCGATGCGGCACCGCCACACCCTTGGGCACGCCGGTGGTCCCGGACGTATAGATGACCTCCGCCAGGTCCTGCTCGCCAAGCGCCGGCAGCGCGGCCTCAACCTCACTGGTCAGCTCCGCAAACGCCACGATTCGCGCCCCAGCGACCTCCCGCAGCCCGTCTCCCAGAGTCTGCCCCGCCACGACAAACCGCGCATCACAGTCGTCCAGCACGGCACGCGCCTCAGGCTGGGGCGCGCGCGGGTTCAGCGGCACCACCGCGCCGCCGGCCTTCTGCACGCCAAAGTAGGCGATCACATGCTCCAGCGCTTCGCTGTTGCGAAAGGCGATGGCCACCCGGTCGCCCACAGACAGCCCGCGGGCGACCAGGCTGCGGGCCACCACATCGGAGCGCTCGTCCAGCGCCGCGTACGTGAGCTCGGCGCCGCCAGAGGTGACGACCGCCGCCAGATCCGGGCGCTGCTCTCGCCGTACCTGCAAGACATGAGGCGCCGTGATCATGGCGTCCCCTGCTCAGCGATCTCGGCCAGCGCCTTGGCCACCAGCTTCTCGTGCAGCACGGCGACCAGGTCGGTTGCGGACCGCATGATCTGCTCAGCCACGCCCTGAAGCTCACCGGGCGAGACCCGGCCCACCAGCCCCTGCCAGGCCAGCGCCACCTCGGCCCGCACCATCTGCTCCAGGGGCCGTGTGTACAGCGCCAGCTGGTCCACGTTGTAGCCGCTCTCCCGGTTGAGTCCCAACGAGCGCATGCGCATCAGCACCTGCAGCAGCTCGGCGTCAAGGCGCCCGTAAGCGGGCTCCCCATCGACATCGCGCGGACTCAGCAGGCCCATCTCCGCCAGCCGGTCCAGGTCGCCCTGGGGGATGCCCTCTTCACCGGTGAAGACGTGGGCAGCCACCACATCGCCGCCATTGTTCGCCTCGGCCGGGCGCCGCAGATAACGCCGGATCTCGGCCGGGTCCGTGGTGCGCTCAAAGACCTCCTGAATCACCTTCAGCGGCATGAACGCCTGCTCTTGCAGCTGCTTGATCAGCACCACGCGGTCCACCGTGTCCTCGCTGTACCACGCCATGTTGCGGCTCTTGCGCACCGGATCGGGCAGCAGCCCCTTGTCCAGGTAGTACCGCACGGTGCTCACGGGCACGCCCGCTTGCTTCGCCACCTGCCCCATACGTATTCCGGCCGACATAATGTACGAACTCGTACTTCGTACTTAGTGCATACGTCAAGGGAATCGCAGGGACTATTTCAGAAGCCCTGGACTAGATTGCGGTTTTTTTCAGCCAGGAGTGAATGGCGTTCATAAAACGCCGGCGCCCAAAGTGCAGGATGTGGCCGCCGTGAAACGAGACGGCCTCGGGGCCGCCCCAATGCTCGTGCAACGCGCGCTGATGAACGGTCGGCACCACGCGGTCGCCCTGGCCCCAGACGATCAGCGCGCGCTCGCGCGGCACCTGCAGGGTGTGGTTCAGCGGACAGTGGATCGCCCACAGGGTCCGCATGGTCTCTCGATCGATGCCCAGCGCCTCGGCCGCCTGGCGCTGCGGATGGCCTTTGCCGTGGTCCCAGATGATGTCGGCAAACGACGCCGGCGCCACGATCGGGATCACAAAGGCCAGCTCGGGATGCAGGCTCGCCATCAAGGCGCTGGTGTAGCCCCCCAGGCTGATGCCCATAAAGCCGATCGGGCCGCTGATGCCCTCGCCACGCAGCCAGGCCATGGCGACGCGCAGGTCCCACACCGCTTGTCCAAAGGCCTCGTTGGCCAGCTTGAGGTCACGGCTGGGAAACAGCTGGCCCGAGAACAGCGCCTGCTTCGGCGTCCGTACGCCGTGAAACGGCATGGTGAACAGCGCCACGTTGTAGCCCAGCTTGTACAGGGCCGCCGCATCGAACAGCTTCTCGGTCAGCGCCAGGTGGCCGCCACACCAGCTGTGGACCAAAAAGGCCGTCGTCCGGCGCTCCCCGCGATGGCGCCACACGTGGATGCGATTACGCGCGTTGTTGCCGAAGGCCCCGTACTCGGTGACGTAATCGGGGTCGTAGGTCTGGTAGGTGCTGGTGAACTCCAACCGCAGCCGGTGACCGCCGCGCAGCCGACTCAGCCGCTTGACGTCAAACCGGGACGGCGCGATCGGCGTGCGATAGAACAGCGACGGATCCTGAAAGAACCTGGGATTGGCGTAGAACTTTTGGCCGTCCTCCACCCGGTCCATGACCTCGGGCCGCAGCTCGGGTCCGCCGCCGGACATGAAGAGACGCTCCATAACGCGCAGCGCCAGGCGATCGACCGCGGCGCCGGTGCCCGAGAACGGACGCTGCCAGGCTCGCGGGTTTCGACCGCCGTGCAGCGCCGCACCAGCCGCCTGCGCGCCATCCATCACGTGATAGGGGTTGCCCACGACGGCCATTATTGCACCGCCGGGGTCTCGACGTCCCGAGCTTTCAATCCGCGACGCAACAGCGCGAACAAGACCAGATGCGCGACCGGGTACAGTACGGTCGGCACGCGCACCGTGAGCGCGGCCTCGGCCACCAGTGGCGTCTCGATCACGCCAAACGCGCAGACCAGCAACGTCGCAAGTCCCATGGCGGGCAGCGCCCCGGGGACTCGGCGGCGCAGCGCCAGCGACGACCAGAGATCCAGGGCGCCGACGGTCAGGTGGATCAAGCCGATGTACACCAGATACGCCAGGTGCCGCCCATCCGGCATCCCGTCGGAGATGCACATCTCAGTGACACCAAAGAAGTGCCCCAGCCCTCCCAGAACCATCACCAGCCCGGTCAACTGGATGGCCCTCAACGTTTTCTTCATATGACGCCATGCTAAGCCATCGCGCCCCGACCGCGCCACACTCGCGTGCTAACCTGCCCTCATCGACTCCGCCTGCCGTTTGATGCCCCTTCTGCTGCTGGTGTCCGCGTGCGCTGCCCCCGCTGAGCGGAGCGCCTCAGACAGCCAGTCCGCGCCCGAGGACGTCGTTGCCGAACCCGTCGAGGACACGCCGCCCGCCCCCGAAGACACGGGCCCACCGCCCGCCGCGGATGACACGGGCCCCCCGCCCCCGCTGGAGCCACCGCAAGACCTGTGCGCCGGCAAGTGCGGCCAGGCTTACAAGCCCTCGTACCCGTGCCAATGCAACGATCTGTGCGGCAAGTACGGCAACTGCTGCGAAGACTACGCAGACGCGTGCAGCGGCGACATCGATCTCGACTGGGTGTTGGCGCCGCAGGGCCAGTGCGACCTGGAAGAGGGCGAGTGGGAGGTGCTTGCGGGCATCGCGGACGGCGACACGGTATGGATTATGCGCGACGGCGCGCCACTGAAGATTCGGCTGCTGATCGCCAACACGCCCGAGGACGGCTCGTTCGGGACGCCGGTGGAGTGCTTCAACCAGGAGGCGTCGGCCTACTCCAAAGAGCGCCTGGACTACCGCAACGTCTGCTTGATTCGCGATCCGGACCACCCCGACATGGACAAAAACGGGCGGCTTCTGCGGCACCTGTACTACGAGGAGCCCGAGGCCGGCGGAAAGCTGGTCAATCACGCCGCGCGTCTGGTGCGTCTGGGTTTTGCGCACGTCGGCTACAAGTTCCTCACGCCGCAGACCATGCACTCCGAGGCCTTCGTGTTTCAGGAGCAAAAGGCCAAGAGCGAGGGTGCCGGGGGCTGGACCGCCTGCGCCTGGTGATCCCCCGGCGGTTCGGGCTACTGTACGGCCCGTGCTGCCTCGCTTCACGCTGGTGACCTGTCTCCTCTTCGTCGCAATGCCGGCGTCGGCGTCGATCTTCGACATCTACGGCTTTGGCGCGCGCGGCAAGGGCATGGGCAACGCGCTGACGGCGGCCGCCGAGGACTACCACGCGATCTACTACAACCCGGCGCAGCTGATGGAGCGCCTGGAGGTGCACGTCGGCGCGGGGATCACCATTATCGAGCCGCAGCTGAGCCTGCAGCGCGGCGCCCTGGACAGCACGATCCCGTCTCGCCTGCCCGCCACAAACGTCGGCTTCCACCTTGGGATCTCCACGCCGCTGGGCGGTATCTTCAAGCACAAGGTGGCGTTTGGCGTGGCGTTCTTCGCGCCGCTGGTGCGCGTGACCCGGGCCGAGTTCGTCGACCCTCAAACGCCGCACTTCTATATGTACGAGAACCTGCCCGACAAGCTGATCATCGCGCTGGGCGGCGCAGGCCAGCCGTTCGATTGGCTCAAGATCGGGCTGGGCATGCAGGTGCTGGCGGACCTGGACGGCAGCGCGGATTTCAGCTTCAGCATGGTGGATTCGCGGGTGACCAGTCGCCGCTTTACCATCGACTTGCACTCCGACCTGGCGGTGACCGCGGGCCTGACGGTGACGCCCATGAAAGGGCTGAACTTCTCGGTGAGCTACCGCGAGAAGCTGGACCTGGCCTTCACCCTGCCGGTGTCCGCGGAGATCGAGGAGATCGGCACGCTGACGTTCAATCTGGCGGGCACGGATCTATACACGCCGCACCAGGTCAGCGGCGGCTTCAGCTGGAAGCTGCCCTGGGCGCCTTTGACCGTCGCCGCGGACGTGACGTTTGCCCTGTGGTCCCACGCACCCAGCCCGGCGCCCGACATTCAGTTTCAAATCAACGCGCCGGCGCTGCAAGAGACCGACGAGTCGATCATCGACGTGCGCACCACGGCCATACCGCTGGAGGCGGTGGACATCGTGACCCCGCGCGTGGGTCTGGAGTACGGGCTTGGCGACTTCCGACTGCGGGCGGGCTATATGTTCCGCCCCACGCCAATCCCGCGGCAGGTGCAGACCGGCAACTACGCCGACAGCGACACGCACATGGCGACCCTGGGCGCGGACTGGACCTTCAGCGACCCGACCCAGGTTCACAAGCGCCCGCTCACCATCGGCCTGGCGCTGCAGGCGACGGTGCTGCGCGGCCGCAACGTCATCAAGTCCGACCCCGCTGACGCCACCGGCGACTACCGGATCGGCGGCACCATCATCTCGTTCGGCATCGACTTCCAGCACGACTTTTAGTCGAACTATTTTGAAATCGATTTTGACAAACCCTGGAGCGGCGGCATGACCGGGGTGTGTTGGTAGCAACCTCATCCGCTGACGCTCGCCGCTTCGACTCGCTGGTCAAGCCGCATCTGCCTGTTCTCTACCGGCTCGCAGCCCGGGCGTGCGGCGACCCGGCGCTGGCGGAGGATGCGGTCCAGGAGACGCTCGTGCTGGCGTTCAAGCGCCTCAAGCAGCTGCAGCCGGGCGCCTCGGTGCGCGCGTTTCTGGCGGGCATCGCGGTCAAGCGCGCCCACACGCTGCTACGCGGTGAGCGGCGCAGGCGACAGCGCGAGGAGGCCATGGCCCCGCCCAGCGCGTCGGCGAATCCCGAGCAGCTGGCCCAGTCGTCGGCGATGCAACGGCAGATCCGCGACGCCCTGTGGGGCATGCCCAAAAAACGCCGCACCGCGGCCCTGCTCCGTCTCGACGCGGGGCTGGATTATGTGGAGATCGCACAAGCCATGGGTACGAGCGCAGGCTCGGCCCGCACATTGGTGCACCTGGCGCTCAAAGAGCTGCGCTCGGTGTTGAAGGAGCAGTCAGGCCGATGACCAACAGCAACAACAACGACAACGACACCGACGAAAGCAATCTACAAGGCCTCTTCGACGCCAGCGCTGCGGAGCCGACGCCGGCTCAGCTGACGAGGATGGCCCACCGCGCCGCCGAGATTGGGGTGAGCAGTCGCCCGTGGTGGCGCGCGCCGCTGCCGATCGGTGTGGCTGTCGCTGCCATGGCGACCGCCGCGCTCTTTGTGCTGTGGCCGCCCGCAAGCCCGGTCACGCCCGCCCCGGACCAGCCGGTGGTGGCCCCACAGCCCGACGAGATAGCCGAGCTGATCGGCGAGGCCGAGGACGAGGAGCAGCTGGAGCTGGCGATAGACACCTATTTTGACGCGGGCCTGCAGCACGACGAAGACGACGTCGGCTGGGACGCACTATACGACGAAGCGGACGAGGGCTGATGACCTTGGTGCCCCGTCCCACTCACGTGACGAGACACCACAGCTAGGAGAAGACAGATGACCAGATTGCCCATGTTGATCACCCTCGCCGCAGCGCTGCTGCTCGCCGTGCCTGCATCCGCCCACGAGCCCCCGCCCCGGCAGGGCCACGACGGCCAGCGCTTCAAGGAGCGCATGACGCGGATGCGCGGCCAGATCCTGCGCAACCGTGTGGGCCTGGACGACGCCACCGCCCAGCAGATCGAGGCCGAGCTGGCGCGCCTGGATCCCGAGCGCCGCAAGCTGCACCAGCGCAAGCAGCAGGCCCGCCGCGGTCTGCGCCAGCTGATCGAGAGCGACTCCAACGATCAGGACGCCTACACCGCCGCGCTGGCGGAGATGCGCGCCGTCCAAAAGGCCCTGAGCAGCCTGCGCGAGCGCCAATTCAGCGCGCTGAGCGGCATGCTGACCCCCAAACAGCAGGCCCGCATGTTCATGGCGATGCAGCGCATGCAGCGCCGGATGCGCCGGGGCATGAAGCGCGGCATGAAACGCGGCATGAAGCGCGATCAGCGACGCCAGCGCAGACAACGCCGGGGCCCACGAGGCGACCACTGGCAGGGCGACCCCGGTGAAGAAGGCGGCGAGAATATCTAGTGGGGCGTCACCGAAGTCCGCTACAGCATTTCGCACCCGCTGGCTGGGCGGTCACGGCGTCCACCTCCTTGCCGGGGCCCCACCCCGCCTGCGTCGGCGGACCGCTGCGCTCGCCGAGCCCACCAGGCCAGCAGGCACGAAATGCTGCAACGAACTTGGTGACACCCCACTGACTGCGTTACTCGATGACGCCGCCGGTCAGGACCGTGTAGCCGCCGTTGCGGGTCAGCTCGGTCGGATCGAAGGCCAGCACGGTCTCCGATGGCAGGCCCACGATGAAGCTGCTCAGGTCAAACTGCGGGATCGGGAAGTTCTGGAAGATGCCGTCTGAGAGGGAGCCTACGACCAGGTCTCGCACGACGTTCTTCAGGATCAGCTCCAGCAGGTTCTTGGCGCCCTCCGCGGAGCCCGTGGCGTCGATGACTTCAAACTCCAGCACCACGCCCTTGGTCACGCCGAAGCCGATGTCGATGGTGGCGTTTTCCGCGGCCTGGACCTTGAGCTCGACCTCGAAGATGGCGCTGACAAAGGCCTCTACAGTCGCCGGTTTGCCCTCGAGATCGTAGGACGCGATCACACGCAGATCGCCTAGCTGAAACTGGGTGACGCCGTTTTCGGTGCAGTTTGTAATGACCGGCGGCAGGTGGGGGTCGACCGTGACCTGCAGCTTTTCGATGGGCAGATCGGGGACCAGCAACGTGATGATGTCCTGATCGACGCTCACGTCCATGATCCCGCCCCACCAGGCGGCAAAGATGCCCTGGTTGACCATGTCGTCGTGCACGGCCATCGCCAGCGGCGTGTTTGTCGGCAGCTTCAGGGGCAGCTCGGAGTCCAGGAAGCAGCCGGCGCGCTTGATCGAGCCCATTGCCGCTTTGGTCGACTTGCCGGGGGGCGTCGTGACGCTAATCCCCAGACCGACGTGCGCCCCCTTCTTGTCGATCTTCAGCGAGCTGGGCGAGACGGAGACCGTGACGGGTACGGACTGCGTGCCGCCGAGGAAGGGCGGAATGGCGAAGCTCTGGACGTAACTGGAGAGCTCCTCCAGCAGCTGCGAGACGAGTGGGGCGACCTGGTCGACCACGGTGGTCTTGACGGCGGTCTTGAGAAACCCGGTGATGGTGCCGCTGAACCAGTTGAACAAGAAGTCGAACGCGGACGCGACGCCCTCCGTGATGTCGAACTCCAGCTCGCCGACCTCGACCAGCACATCTTCCTCGGCCACCTCGACCGAGATCACGCTGTTGCTCATGGACACGGAGACAAAGACCTCGATAGAGACGGTGTCCGTGGCGGCCGTACCACCGGCGTCCGGGCAGGCGAAGTCCGGCGCCTCGGCGTAGAATTTGACCACCAGATCCTCCAGCTCGGCGTTCATGGTGAAGCCGCCGTCCGCGGGCGCGAAGTCCACGGATTTCACGCTGTAGCTGACGCCGTTGATCGAGACCGACCACTCGCACCAGCCGATTCCCGGCTCCGTGCCTTCGGTGGTCACGGGGTTGGTGATGAAGTCCGTGACGTCGACGTTGTCCAGGATCGTGTGTACAAACGTGGCCACATCATCGAGATCGTTGATGTTGTCGTCGTCCCAGATCGGCTTGCCCATGAAGACCTGAAGACCATTCGGCACCTGGGCAGCCGCGGTAACGCCCTCCAAAGTTGGGTAGAAGTCCTCGCCCATCAGATACGCCTGGACCACGCGCACATCGTCTATGGCGTCCTCCAGCTCGGCCGTGATGACGTTGATTCCGTGGGTCGGGTACACCAGCGTTGCGTTGAAGGACCCGTCGGCCGCGGTCGGCACGGCGCCGCCGTTGATGGTCACCGCCCCCAAAGCGCCCACGGGGCTGGCCGCGCTGCCCTCCACCACGACCTGCTCCTGGTACAACATGGTGACGGCGCGCTCCGGCGACTGAATCGACAGCGACGGATAACACTGGGGTGATTTCACCGGCAGATGCACACAGACACCATCCTGGCCGCACGCGTCCTTTGTGCACTCGTTGGCGTCGTCGCAGTCGCCGCAATCGAGCCCGCCGGTGTCGAAGCCGGTGTCTGTGCCGGTGGTATCGCCGGTATCGGCAGTGCCCGTGTCGGCGCTCGTATCGCTTGTGCCCACACCCGTGTCGGTCGTACCCGAGCCGGTCCCAGTCGTCGACACGCCCGAGCCGTCACCACCACCCGTGATCGGCGGATCGCTGTCACCGCAGCCGACCAGCATCACAGCGGTGAGCCACAGCACCGCACTGCATGCACGCATCAGATCCTCCAAACCGTCCCAGCCAGACACCGATTCTATCGGATCTGTCGTGTTTCTTGCAGCCGCCACGACCTGGGTCGATAGTCACGTTCGATGAGAGTAGACCGAGTCATCCACTGGTTCCGCGTTCTCTTTATCCGCGCGGCGGCCGTCGTCATCGTGCTGGGCGCCGGCCAGTACGTGCTCAACGTGGACAGCCGCTCCCAAATGGGCAACATGCACGGCGAGCTGGATCGGATGCGCGAGCTGAACCGGGACCTGGCCGCCAACAACGAGCGCCTGCGCCTGCAAATCGAGGGCGTGCAGCACGACGACCGTTATCTGGAGCAGGTCGCGCGCCACGAGTTCGGCATGATCCGAAAGGGCGAAGTTCTCTACAAGTTCGTCGACGAGTAGCCGCCCACCGACCGCCCGCCCCGCTCAGGGGAACCCCTTGAACAGCAGCAGCTCCGCCAGGCACGCCCGGCCCAACTCGCCCTTAAGGTGCGCCACATCAGCCCGCGCATTGACGCAGCTGTTGGACTTGGGGCCGTTGGCCGCGCATTTCGCCTCCGCCAGCAACGCACACGGCAGCACCCGCTTGGCCTGCTCGACGTGCTTGAAGTACCAGCTCAGCGCGCGCTCGCACTGATCGTCGCGGACTGTCCCCGGGCGTCGCTCGATACGTGAGCGCGCCTCACCACACTCCTCGGCGCCCTCGCTGAGCAGCGCGCACACCTTGTTGACCAGCTCCGTGCACGGCCGAATGTCCGTATCCTGGGGCTGCAAGCCCTGATATGCGTTGGGCCTCAGCGGCGGTGGCAGCCGTCGTCGCCGGCGCGCTTCCGTGGGGGGGCCGGCCGCTTCGCCCGTCGCGGCGGCCTGGGCCGGCACTTTTTTCGGCGGCGAGGTTCCAGGCGATTCCGAGCGGTTGCACGCCACTGTCCACAGAACGACCAAAACGGCTACCGGCAGTTTTCTGGACCGCATAGGGGCTCTATATATCATCCGCAGTGGACGTGTTTAAGCAGGGGACGCGCCGCCACACGGCCGCCTCTGAAAAAGGGGAGACGTCACTATGGCCGTCAATCGAGTCACCCACACGGGTGGACCTACCAACTTCAAAACCTGGCTCTCACGTTGGGGCACCACCATCCCGGGTCCGATCGTCAGCGGCATCGTGCTGCTGGCCATCTTCGCCGGCGCCCTGCCCTCCGCGCTGCAAGGCGCCACGATCGTGCTGTTCTGCGCCATCATCGGCGCCACGATCCTGCGCCTGACCTGGCCCCCGACCGCGCGACACCAGCTGGTACAGACCACCCACGCCATCGATATGGTCGTGCTGCCGCTGGCCGCCCTGTCGGTGTGCGCCTGGATCCTGGGCCGCGACGCCGGCGTCGTGTTCCCCCTCACCCTGCTGATTATCGCCTGGGCAGCCGCCTCGCTGTCGCCGACCTCACTGGCCGCAGCCATCACCTTTGCGGTCATCGCAGAGCTGGCGCATTTCCTGGGCCGCGGGGCCTGGATGGGCGAGTTCTCCGGCGTCGTGATGCACATCGCGTTCATCGGAGCCTTCGGCTTCGCCGGCAAGACGCTGCTGCGCGTCGAGGTGGCCAACGCCCGCAAGCGCGCTCAGGACGCCGCGGATGACCTGGCCGATCAAACCGAAAGCGAGGCCCGCGCGCTGGGACTGGCCGCGCCCCCCGCCGACCCGGACATCATGGCCCGCGTCACAGCGCTGCGGCAGACGTTCACCCAGGTCCTGGTCATGACGCGCAAAGCGGTCAACGCCAACTCCGCGATCCTGATGACCCGCGACGACTCCTACGACGCGCTGCAGGTCTTCGCCGCCGCCACGCCCGAGACCGAGCATCTCACCGCCGGCTCCGCGCCCCTGAGCACCGGGCTGCTCGCCGTTCTCGGACGCCTGGAGCCCGAGGGCAACATCGCGCCCGTCCTGCGCCTCTCTCCCCTGGAGGGCCGCAACCGCGAGCTGCCGTATTACGAGCACACACCCGCGCGCATCCGCAGCGTCATGGCCGTCATGCTGACCAGCGGCGACCACGTCCTGGGTGCGCTGCTCTTCGACCGGTGCGCCGGCGCCGGCTTCGAGGACGCGGACCTGCCCGTGGTCCGCAACGCCGCCACATTGCTGGCGCGCCTGCTTGAGACCGAGCGCGCGCTGCTTGCCACCGAGCACCACTCGTCCGTCATGACGCACCTGCTCGACGCGCACCACGCGCTGGCCGAGGCCTTCGGGCCCGAGCAGATGTACCAGGCGGTGCTGGACGCCGCCAACCGGGTCACGCCGCTGCGGTTCGGCGCCCTGCTGGTCACCGACGAGCGCACCGGACGGCCGCGCATCGTCAACGCCGTGGGCGAGCGCGCGCACGAGTGCGTCGGTCACGCCCTGGACTCCGCCACCTCCCTGGGCGCGATGGTCATCAAGACGCCGACGATCGTCCCGCCTTCCCGCTCCTGGCACCCCGCGCACGGCTCCCTGCTGGGCACCGACTCCGGCCCCAAGCTGCGCGAGGGCGACCCCGTCATCGCCGTCCCGCTCGTGGTGAAAGGCAACCCGATCGGCGCCATGGTCCTGCTGGGTCGACAGAAGTTCGACAACGACGCAGTCAACGTGCTGCGCCTGCTCGCGGGCAGCGCCGCCGTCGCCGTGGAGCACGCCAAGGCGCTTGCCGAGCTGGAGAGTCGCGCCACCACCGACGCGCTCACCGGACTGGACAACCGGCCGACCATCCTGACCAAGCTGGACCAGACCCTGGCGCGCGCCGGACGCTGCGGGCAGAGCGTGGCGACGATGGTGCTGGACATCGACCATTTCAAGCGGGTCAACGACAACCACGGCCACCTGCTGGGCGACAAGGTCCTCCGAGAGGTCAGCGCCAAGCTGCAGGACTCCAAGCGTCTCAACGACTCGGTCGGTCGCTGGGGCGGCGAGGAGTTCGTCATCGTTTTGGAGGACACGGACGCGGACGGCGCCCGCCTCGTCGCCGAGCGTATCCGCACCAATGTCTCCGAGCTGACCTTTCAAACCGAGGACGGCCCGTTCAGCGTGACCGCCAGCATCGGCATCGCCATCAGCCCGACCCACGCCGATCAGCGCGAGCCGCTGCTTAAAAAGGCCGACCGGGCGCTGTATCTGGCCAAAGACGGCGGCCGCGATCAGGTGGTGGTGCACGGCGATCGCCCGCATAGCGGCGCGGCGATCGCACCCTAGAATCTAGCGGCCCTTCAGTAGCTCTTTCGCTTTCGCTTTTATCGCCGGATCACGACTACGCGCCGCCCGCTTCAGCGCCGTGGTCGCCAGCTTGGACGGGTTGGTGGCCAGCGCCTCGAGCGCCCGCATCTTCACCGGCGGCGACTCTGCCGTGTTGATGACATCCTTGTAGATCGGCACCAACTCGTCGTCGTGGCGCTCCGACAGCGCCCGAACCGCTGCCATCGCCACGCTCAAATCCGACGACAATGCGCCCGTTCGCAGCGCCTTGAGGGCCACCGGCGTCTGCATCCCGGCCAGCGCGTTCAGCAGCGCGCTCTGCTCATCGGGGCGCTTCACCACCCGCAGGCGGGTGATGATCGGCAGCGCTGTGTCCGGGTTCTTCAGCCATCGCAGCGTCGACGCCGCGGCCCGTCGCACCCGCGTCTGCTTGTGCGCCAGCAGCTCGGTCACCGCCATGCCGGCCGTCTTGTACTCCAACAGCCCGATCAGCCGAACCGCTTCGATCAGGATCGGCATCGTCTGATCAGCGAGCAGCGGCAACAACGCAGGCTCCACGTTGCCCAGGCCCTTGATGCGCTCGGTCCACTTGTCCGTACACTCGGCGTCCTTGCACGCCAAGCGGTGCTGAATCATCCAACGCACTTTCGGATTGAGCTCGACGGGCTCCTTGCCAAATGCCTTGTCGGGGCGCATCGCTGCGGCGACCTTGGCCTCCAGCGCGGCCTCTCGGCGTGCTTCTGCGGCCTGCTCCTGGCGGTGCCGCTCCTCCATCTGTTCACGAACGTCTCGAAACTCTTCGCCGCCCTCAAAGACCTCTTCCCACTCTTTTTTGCAGCCACCGCTGAGTACCAGCGCGGCGAGGGCGAATGCCAGCAGGACGTCAGGCCGTAACGGCCGACGGACCCACAACGAGTACCAGGGGTTGTGCCTCATCAGCAGCGTAAACGTACGCACACAACTCCTCGAGAATCCAGTCCTCCATCTCGAAGAACTCGATGCCGGCGCTGGCTTTGCGCCCCGGACCGGCCTCCAACACGCGCACGACCTGGCCGGTCAAACGCAGGTTGTAATCGCCTTCGGGCGACATGAAGCTGAGGTCCACGACGGAGCCCATCGTGAACGGGCGGCGCGTCTCGATCAGCACGCCCATGGGGTTGATGTCGATCGCGGAGACCACGTGGTCTTTGCCGGTGAGGCTGTCGGTGACCGTCACGCTCGCATCAAAGCTGCGGCGCGGAAACTTACGGTGATCGATGTCTCTGATGATGATCAAGAGATCCCTCCCTGAATTGTCCCGGCCAATCCAGCCGGTCACTCAGGGGTATCGACCCACGGCGGCAAAAAGTTTAGGGCGTTCAGTTATTGCGCCGAAAGCGTACGGCGACGCATTAACGCGCCCAGCAACAGCAGCATCAGGGCGACCGGCCCCAGAGGCGCATCAGACCGGCCTGCAGCAGCGCAGGTACCCGGCTCTTCCGGCTCCTCGACACCGCCGCCGCCCGAGCCACCGCCCCCAACGGCTCCAGCGCCGACATCGCCCGTCGTCGCGTCACCGGTCGGGCCGTCACCAACCCCGCCCGTCACGCCGTCGCCAACGCCCGGCCCGGTGTCGTCACCTCCGGTATCCGCGCCCGTATCCACAGGCTCCGGGGCATCGGCGCAGATGGTAATCGTCGCGCCCTCAGGCTGCAGACACGCCAGCCCCGCGCCACACACGGTCGTCGCGGGATCACACGGCGTCGAGCACACGCCTTGCTCGCACAGCAGCGTCTGGCATTCGCCGTCCTGGCTGCACGGCTCGCCGGAAAAGGTCGGTCCCTCCGGCTCGCAAACTCCGTTGGCCGACCCCTGCTTGTACCGCTTGCACGCGTTGCCGGGCGGACAGCCGCCGGTCGTCACCTGACACGGATCGCGACACACGCCGCTCACACACGTCTGGCTGATGCACTCCTCAGCGCCCTCGCACGGGTTGCCGCTTGGTGTGCACGCGGTGACCCCGTTAGGCGTGCAGAAGCTCTGGCCCCCTACGAACTCAGTGCACCCAAGACCACACGGACAGCCGCCGTCACCTGTACAGGCCTGCGTGCAGAAGAAGCCGTCCTGCCCGACCACACCCAGGCAGTGCCCGCTGATGCAATCCGAGTCCCCTGCGCACTGCTCGCCCAGCTCCTTGTTCGACGGGAAGCACGCCCCCTTGGCGGTCCCCATCAGCTGCACGCACGCATGCTCGGCCGGGCAGTCGTTCAAGGCCGGCGTACACGGCTCGCGACACTTGTAGGAGACGCCGGCTCCAGAGCCCACACACAGCCCTGTCACGCACTCGGCCGGGCTGCTGCAGGTCTCGCCCGGGCCCTTCGTCGCGGATCCGCCCTCGGTCGGCAGGCAAGCGCCCTTGGACCCGGTGGACAGCTGCGCGCACTCTTCGCCGGCGCCGCAGTCGTTCGACCCCGGGGTGCACGGGTTACGACAATACGCGGTCGTGCTGCCAAAGCCGCCGACGCACAGCCCGGACTTGCACTCCACCGGACTGGAGCACTGGTCGCCCGTCTCTTTCGTCGCCACCGGCGAGCCACCGCCACCGCCCGGCAGGCACACACCGCCGCCCCCGTTCTGGTACTCGAAGCAAGTGAAGCCGCTGCCGCACTCCGCGTCGCTGGTGCAGTTCTTGGCGCACACACCATCGCCTGCCCCCGTCTGCTGGCAGAAATACGGGTCGATGCAGTCAAAGTCGCTCGCACACGCCTCGCCGTAGTCCTTGGTGCCCTCCGGGATCTGGGACGATTTGCCGCCGCACAGCCCGTTGCTCTCGCACGTGATCTTCAGCACGTATTTCTCGTTGCCGAACTGGTCGTCGTCCACCACAAAGGGGCAGTCGGCGTCGCTCGAGCACGTGTACTCACCCTTGGGGTACAGATAGCAGGCCGCCAGCTCGTCCTCGGCCTCCAGCGTCTGGCTCTTGAGGTTGGGGTCGGCCGTCGGCGCCATGGTCGGCGGATTGCCCGGCGTCCACCCACCCAGGACGTGCTGCGCTCCGATGAAGTGTCCCTGCTCGTGCGCCGCCACGTTCAGCACGTCGATCGTGCCCGCCTTGCCCGTCGTCGACCACTTGTTGAAGTAGCCGTTGAACCCGATGTCCGCCTCGCTCACCTCGCCGGTGGCCGGGTTGAGGCTGGTATTGGTGATGCCCAGCACCCACTGCCCGTAGATCCACTTGTTGGTCTCGATCCACGCGATCTCGTTCTTGCCGTTGCTGGGCCCGCCCACGCTCATGATGTTGAGGTTGTTGGAGTCTCCCGCGTACGTCACGTTCAGCTCGCTGCAGCTGATCGTGTTCCACTGCTGCCATCCGGCCTTGACCGCCTGCAGGTCGGAGCCATCCACCACGTCCGCGCTGCCGACGGGGTGCAGGTAATACGTCAGGTTGGGCTTGTGCCAGCGCGTCACCTCACCCGAGGAGCCGCCGGTCAAGGTGACCGAGTACGCCGACGCCACGGACGGCGCCACCAGCACACACAACAGAATCAGGCGCAGCAATGGTTCTCCTACCGGCACAGTTGGACGCGTTGTTCGGTGTCGAGCTTGCAGACGAAGTTATCACCAACAAAGGTGCCGTTGCACGACTGAACCCACTGGCCCGGGTCGCCACAGGCCGGGGTCGCCGCCTCCCAGCCCTGCCCGTTCACACAACAGAACTTGTCGGTGCAGGTCAGCTCGCCCGCCGCGCTGCAGTCCTTCGTGTGCCCGTCGGTCCACTGGCGCTCCTCGGCGGCATTACAGTTCCAGTCAAAGCTCTGGTCCCCACGATGCGTTGCAAAGAAGCCCTCCTGGCCCGGGTTGGCGTCGGGGTTGCCGTCGTAGCAGTCGCCCTTCACGTCGGTCTTGTACGGTCCGGCCGCCACGCACAGGCACTTGGCGTCGGCGTCCTGGCCCCAGCCGTCGCCGTCGTCATCGCGATAGTGCTGGGTGCAGCCCTGCGCGCCCTCTTCGTCCGGCCCGCCTGCGCAGTTGTTGTCCTCGCCGTCGCAGACCTCGGCCTTGCCCGGGTTCACCTGCGCGTCGCCGTCGTTGCAGTCACCCACCTTCGACGCGGTGTACTTGGAGGTCGCCCCCGGGCACACGCACTGGGAGTCCCCCGCCACGCCCCAGCCGTCCGAGTCACCGTCCTTGAACAGCACATCGCACTCGCTGGCGCCCGGCTCGTCGATCACCTCATCGCAGTCCTGGTCCACGCCGTCACACTTCTCGGGGGCGTTGGGGTGAATGTCGCCCGTCGCGTCGTTGCAGTCGCCGTCGATCGACGCCGTGTAGAGCCCGGCCGGCTGACACAGACACTTGGTGTCCCCCGTCACGCCGTACCCGTCCTTGTCGCTGTCCTTGAAGCGCTGCTGGCACCCGGTCGCATCCTCTTCGTCGATTTGCGAGTCGCAGTTGTTGTCCAGCCCGTCGCCGCATTTCTCGGGCTTGTCCGGGCTGGTGCTGGACAGCGTGTCGTCACAGTCGCCGCCCTTCAGCGCCGTGTATTTGCCCTGCGCGTTGCAGCGGCACTGGAGATCCCCGGTCAGCCCAAAGCCGTCCGCGTCCCCATCCTTGTAGAAGGTGGTGCAGCCGCTCGCCCCGTTCTCATCAGCCTTAGAGTCGCAGTCGTTGTCGATGCCGTCACACACCTCCGGGGTCAGCGGCGACACGAACGGGTCCAGCGGCTTGCAGTCCTCCGAGTCCGGCGACCCGTCGTCGTCGTCATCGTCATCGCAGTCGTCACCGACCTGGTCGTCGTCCGAGTCCTCCTGCAGCGGGTTGAACACTTTGGGGCAGTTGTCCTCGTCGTCCAGCGTCGAGTCACCGTCGTCATCGTCATCACAGGCGTCGCCCGTTCCGTCCGTGTTGGTGTCCGTCTGGCTCAGGTTGGACACATCCGGGCAGTTGTCGACGGCGTTGGGGATGCCGTCGCTGTCGTTGTCCTCCGTGCACGTCGCCGGGTTGTTGGAGTTGTCGAAGACCTTGGGACACGTGTCCGCGTTGTCCAGGAAGAAGTCGTTGTCGTCGTTGGTGTCGCAATCGTCACCCAGCGCGTCCGGCACCGGCTTATCGCTGTTGGCCTGCGACGGGTTCTTCACGTACTGGCAGTTGTCCAGCGTGTTGGGCACGCCGTCGCCGTCGATGTCGGGATCACACACGTCGCCCACCCCATCCCCGTCGGTGTCCGAGTTGTCAAAGCTAAACACAAACGGGCATTTGTCGACGGTATCGTCCAGCAGGTCGTTGTCGTCGTTGTCGTCGCAGATGTCGCCCTTCTGGTCGTTATCGTTGTTGGCCTGGTCCGCGTTGGCATCGAAATCACAGTTGTCGAGGACATCCGCGATGCCGTCGTTGTCCGAGTCCGGGTCGCAGACATCGCCCAGCCCGTCACCGTCCCCGTCTGTGTTGCTCAGGTCGGCGTTCAGAGGGCACAGGTCATCGCCGTCCAGCAGCGTATCGTTGTCGTCGTCCGGGTCACACGCATCGCCCAGCGCATCCGGGTCGCTGTTCAGCTGATCGGCCTGGAAGACCTTGGGGCAGTTGTCGACCACGTCCGTCCACCCGTCACCGTCGTCGTCCGGATCACACGCGTCGCCGTCACCGTCGCCGTCGGTATCCGTCTGATCCTTGTTAGCCGCCAGCTGGCAGTTATCCAGGGCGTCGATATGGCCGTCCCCATCGTCATCCGGGTTGCAGGCATACCCCTTGGAGTCACCCGCATTGGACACCAGCGGGCAGCTGTCCAGATTGTCTTTGACGTTGTCGTTGTCGTCGTCCGCGTCGCACACGTTGCCAAGGCCGTCGCCGTCCGTGTCGATCTGCAGCGGATCGATCAAGAACTTGCACTTGTCGACAGCGTCCGGGATCCCGTCGCCGTCCACGTCCGTCTCGCACGCGTCGCCGATCGAGTCCCCGTCCAGGTCCTGCTGGCTGGGGTTGTTGTTCGCGGGACAGTTGTCCTCGAAGTCGTCATACCCGTCGCCGTCGTCGTCGTCGTCGCAGACGTCCCCTATCTTGTCGTTGTCCAGGTCCTTCTGGTCGGCGTTGGGCGTCAGCGGACAGTTGTCAGCCACGTCGATCTTGTTGTCGTTGTCGTCATCGTTGTCACAGACGTTGCCCTTCCCATCCAGGTCCGAGTCCAGCTGGTCCCCGTTGGCGACCGTGGCGCAGTTGTCTGTCACGTCGACAAACCCGTCGTTGTCGTCGTCGGAGTCGCATGGGTCGCCGACACCGTCGTTATCGTTGTCTTTCTGCGGGAACGGGTTCTTCACCTTGGGGCAGTTGTCCGCGCCGTCCAGCAGGTCATCGTCATCATCGTCGTCGTCGCATGCGTCGCCCAGCGTGTCCTCGTCGGTGTCCAGCTGACTGGGGTTGAACGTGTCCTTGCAGTTATCGAAGCTGTCCTCGACCAGATCCCCATCCGCGTCGTCATCACAGACGTCCCCGATGCCATCCTCGTCCTCATCGCCCTGCTGCGGATTGATGTCCACCGGGCAGTTGTCGTCGACGTCCAGTAGGCCGTCAGCGTCGTCGTCGGGGTCGCACGCCTCGCCGTCCTTGTCGTCGTCGGTGTCCAGCTGGGACGCGTTCGTGTCGATCGGACAGTTATCGGCGCCGTCGCCCCAGCCGTCGTTGTCGTCATCGTTGTCACAGAGATCGCCTTCGGTGTCGCCGTCCAGGTTCTTCTGCTCCGGGTTCACCACCAGCGGGCAGTTGTCCGAGTCGTTTGGCACGAGATCGCCGTCTGAGTCCGGGTCGCAGACGTCACCGATCGTGTCCTTGTCCACGTCCTCCTGGCCCGCATTGGCCACCGTCGGGCAGTTGTCATCGCCGTCCAGCTTGCCGTCGTTGTCGTCGTCCGTATCGCAGGCGTCGCCTTTACCGTCGCCCTCGGTGTCCAGCTGGTCCGCGTTGGCCACCAACTCACAGTTGTCCTGAGCGTTGGCCACCTTGTCGTTGTCCGCGTCCGGATCGCACGCATCGCCCAGCGTGTCGTTGTCCACGTCCTCCTGCAGCGGGTTGATCACCGTCGGGCAGTTGTCATCGACATCCGGCTTGTTGTCGTTGTCGTCGTCGTCGTCACACGCGTCGCCCAGCCCGTCGCCGTCCGTGTTCTGCAGGTCCGGGTTGAACACAAACGGGCAGTTGTCGTCGCCGTTGAGATGGGTGTCGCCGTCCAGATCGTCGTCGCACGCATCGCCGACCAGGTCCGTATCCAGGTCCTTCTGCGCCTTGTTCTTCACCAGCGGGCAGTTGTCGTCGACGTCCAGGATGGTGTCCGCGTCGTCGTCCTCGTCACACGCGTCACCCGCGCCGTCGTTGTCCGTATCCGCCTGGTTCGGGTTCACGTCCAGCGCGCAGTTGTCCTCGTCATCCTTCTTCATGTCCCCGTCGTCGTCCTCGTCACAGGCGTCGCCCACCCCGTCGTCCTATGTGTCCACCTGAAACGGAAGAACGTGCACCGGACAGTTATCGTCCTCGTCCAGCTTGCCGTCGTTGTCGTCATCTTCGTCGCACGCATTGCCGGCCTGGTCGTTGTCGGTGTCCAGCTGGTCCTCGTTCTTCACCAGCGGGCAGTTGTCGTCGTCATCCAGGATGTTGTCGTTGTCCAGGTCCGTGACGCACGCGTCGCCCACGCCGTTGCCGTCTGTGTCCTCCTGCTTGGGGTTCCAGACCAGCGGGCAGTTATCGATGACGTCCACGACATCGTCGTTGTCGTCATCCTTGTCACACAGGTTGCCCTGCCCATCGACGTCGTTGTCCTCCTGCTTCGGGTTGACGTCGAACGGGCAGTTGTCCGCCAGGTCCGCGACCGTGTCGTCGTCGTCGTCGTAGTCGCAGAGATCGCCGTCCTTGTCCTTGTCGTTATCCTCCTGCCCCGCGTTGCTCACCAGGGGGCAGTTATCCGCGCCGTCCGGCACGCCGTCGTTGTCGTCGTCCAGGTCGCACGCATCGCCCGCCAGATCCTTGTCGGTGTCCAGCTGGTCGACGTTCTTCACCTTGGAGCAGTTGTCGTCCTTGTCCAGCAGCCCGTCGTCGTCGTCATCGTCGTCGACGCAGTCCGCGTCCCCGTCCTGATCGGTGTCCAGGGAGCCCTCATCGACCGGCCCGTTGCAGTTGTTGTCCTTGCCGTCGCAGATCTCGTCCTTGTCGGGCGAGACCGTGTCGTCAAACGGGTCGCAGTCGGCCTCATCCGGCGTCAGGTCATTGTCGTCGTCCGGGTCACAGGCGTCGCCCTTCTCGTCCAGGTCGAAGTCGGCCTGATCCTCGTTGGGCACCGTGTCGCAGTTGTCCACCTCGTCGTTGAGCAGATCGTTGTCGTCGTCCGGATCGATACAGTCCGCGAGGTTGTCGTCGTCCGAGTTCAAGAAGTCCTCGTCCGTCTCCCCATCGCAGTCATTGTCCTGGCCGTCACACGCGTCGATCGCCGGCGTCGCCGCATCACACTGCGGCTCCCCCCCGATACACGCATTCACGCCGGTGCAGGTGCCCCACTCGTTGGTCTCCGCGCAAGAGCCGGCGTCGCCCGACAGATCGTCGGTGATCCCGTTGCAGTCGTTGTCCACGCCGTCGCACAGCTCGGCGCTCGGCTCCTGAGCGTCGCACGCCGTCAACGCACCGCCTGTGCACTGCGTCTTGCCGGAGCACTTGCCGACCTCGCCCGCGTCCACCCAGCACGTGCTGGTCGCGCCAATCTGCTCCGCCAGCGGACTGCAGGCGCACTGGCCCGACTCGGGCACGCACTGCATCGCTTTCGTGTCACCGAACTCCCGCTCTTCGCACTTGTAGGTCTCGGGACAGTCGCTGTCCTTGGCGCAGTCACCACCACAAAAGGACCCGCTGTCGCCGTAGGAGATGCAGCGCGTGTTCTGGTACGCGATCGCCGCCCCGGGCACCGTCGTACAGTCTTTGTCCTCGTCGCAGGGAAAGCACAGGCTCAAGTGCCTGGGCACGCAGTATTGGTTGGTATCCGCGCCGCCACCGCTGACGGTCTGGCAGGTGAAGCCCTGCGGACACTCGGTCACGCAGAACTTGCTGCAAACCGACCCCTCACTCGTGAGCACGCACAGGTCAAACTCGCAGTCCGAGTTTTCCTTGCAGGGCTCGTCCAGCTGCTCCTGGTCCTCGGTGTCGTCCACGCCCGTGGTCTCTTGCTTGGGGGTGTCGATCGTGACCTTGATATCGATGCCGGCGCCGGCCACATCGACCGCCTTGTCGGTGAACCCTGCCGGCGCCGCAGTATCACCGCAGCCGCCGAAGGCCACCGAAACCACCAGCGCCATCCAAGCGCTAAAAACTCTCATATCCACTCCCACGCCACGTAATCACCTGAAAGGTGACATCTCCACGCGCACATTATAAGGAAAGTGGCGCTTGTTTTTTGGACAGGGCCTCAAACCGGACAGATACTCGGTTTAACAGCCCAGCGCGGGCGCCTGAGTTCCAACCCTCTCCTCAACCTTACGGACACAGCGCCCGCGAATAGTCGCCCACCCCATGTGGGTCCACGGTTCGTGGTGACAAGCGAACCGTGGGCCTCCTACAATGCGCCCCATGAAACGCCTGATCACACTCTGCATTTGCCTGCTTGTCGCCGTGCCCGTCGCCGGTTGCGGCGATGACGAGCCCGACGCGCCCGCCGACGGCACCTCGTTGCCGGTCGAGATCTCCGAGTTCTGGCGCACCGACTTCGGCGGCATCGTGCTCGAGTACAAAAACATCGCCGACGCCGACAAGGGCCCGACGGTGACAAACGCCGGCGCCTCGGTAACCGTGATCTGGCGCAACGCCGTGTACAAAGACTGCGAGGAGCCCACCGGCTTCCGCGTCCAGCGCAGCGGCACCGCGCTGACCCTGACCCTGGAGAGCGTCAACTCCCCCCACCTGTGCGACAACAAAGACGTCATCGGCGACGCCAAGAGCACGTTCACCCTGGAGCCGGCAGGCGACTACACGATCACGGTCGATATCGCCGTGACCCCGACCAACGTCGGTGCGCACAACGCGCTGAAACAAGACTTCCCGATCACGGTGCCCTAACCGCGGTAGACCCACATCGGGTTCAGATACAGCTTGTTGGCGGACTTTCCACAAAACTCGTAGGCCAGTTCGAACAGCGGCGGATCCCCGACCTCTTCAAAGCAGCTGTCGTTGAGCCGCTCCACCGCCTCGTCCACCTCAGCGTTGCGGGCCAGCCGGTGAAAAAACAGCGCGTCGCCCTCCCCCGCTCCGGCATAGGCCACCGGCTCACCCGGCGCGCGATCGCCGTCCACCGGACACAGCGCCAGGTGCTCGCCGCCGGTATCCACATCGCCCTCGACGATGGGCGGGTACCACGCCGGTCCGCGGGCGCCGGTCTCCTTCCAGGTCCAGCCCTCGGGGCCGTCCAGACGCTGCTTTCGATACTTTCCGGGTCCGCTGTCTTCGTCCATCAGGCCACCACCTTCAAGCGGCGCGATGCCGCGACCCCCGCGCTGCTGCCCGCGCAGGTACGCCGGCACGCCGGGTGAGGCGGCAGCGGCTCATCCAAAGGCCCGCGCGATCCCTCAAACGCCGCCCAGGTCAGCACGTAGCCCGGCAGGTGCCAGCAACGCGCGACCACGGCGCCCGAGAACAGCGATGGGTCACACCGCACGTCGATAGTGCCGTCCTCATGGATACAGCGCACCTTGACCCGGTCCGCGGACACGCTCAGACCCTTCTTGGCGGCCTTCAGCACCGCCTCTTTGGCGCACCAGAACATGCTCACGCGCCGATCGCGCGCCAGCGGATCCTCGCCGTCGATCAGCGCCTGCTCATCGGCGTCGAACCAGTCTTTCAAAAATGCGGGCGCTCTCGGCTCCACGCGCTCCAGATCCACGCCAAAGCCGGACGTGGCACCGGCGTCAGCCACACCCGCCAGCGCCAGCTCGCCGCGATGTGACAGCGACACCTCCACAGCCGCCAGCTCGTGCCCGATAAAGCTCACCGCCGGCGACCGATCCACGTCCGGCAACACCTCGATCTGGTGCGGCGCCAGGGTCACACCGTCTCGCCGCGCCACGAAGCGCCCGACCACCCGCTTCACGGTCAGCCTGCCCAGCAGCCACTCGTGCCGCCGCTTGTGGATCTTCAGCGTGGAAAAGTGCGCCTGCTCGGCCGCAGTCAGTTGTTTGAGACCGCCCTCGAAGTCCGAGTGCGCGTGCAGTGCAAGTAACATCGTATCGGCAATATAGCACCGACCGGCGCTGTGTTGACAGTGTCCACGCCCGCGCCCAGAATCGGGCCACGTGACGCGATTACTCAAGTTCGCAGGCCTGGCCGGGTATCTCGGCGTCATCGCCGCCGCGCTCGCTTTCGACGTTGTCCCACGCCTGTTCTGGACCGTCCTGCTGCCGCTGCTGCCGCTCGCGATCGTCCTCATGGGCTTCTATCGGTGGCGCGTGATCTGCCCGCTGGCCGCCCTGGGTACGCTCGGCCGGAGCTTCCCGCGCAAGGAGCAGCGCCGCGTCCCCGCCTGGCTGGAGCGCGGCTTCTTTCTGGTCACGTTCGGCGTCCTGCTCGCCATGCTGGTGCTGCGCCTCATCGCCACCAACGGGGACGGCGTCTGGCTCGCGGGCCTACTCATCGGCGCAGCCCTCGCCGCCGTCGCGACAAACGCGGTCTTCACCGGCAAGAGCTGGTGCAACTTCATCTGTCCGGTCGGCCTCGTGGAGCGCATCTACACCGAGCCTGCGTCGCTCGCCGACGTGCAACCCACCTCCCGCTGCGTGCGCTGCACCGCCTGCAAGCGCAACTGCCCGGACATCGATCAGGAGAACGGCTACTGGAAGGACCTCAGCTCCGACACGCGCCGCGTCGCCGCCTACGCCTTCCCGGGCCTGGTGCTGGGCTTCTACGTCTACTACTGGCTGCGCGCCGGCACCTGGGCCGCCTACTTCGACGGCGGCTGGACCACCGGCGGCGCCACCACCGACCTGGCTTTCGGCCCCGGCTTCTTCTTCGCGCCGCAAGTCCCGGCGGTCGTGGCGGCCACCCTCACGCTGGTGGCCTTCAGCGCCGCCTCGTTGGCGCTGTTCGCAGCGCTCGAAGCCGCTATCGCCCCCCTGTACAGGGGGCCGGACGCCGCCGAGAGACGCCGTCACCACGTGCTGGCGCTGGCCGCCTTCTCCGCGTTCAACGCCTTTTACGCGTTTGCCGGCGCCCCAACGCTGCTGCGTATCGGCGGCGGGGTGCGCGTGGCCGCATTTGTAGCCCCGGTCGTCGCCACGCTCTTTCTCGTTCGCCGCTGGGGCCGCACCCGCGTGGACTATCTTCAGACGCGCAGCGTACGCACCCTACTGAAGCGCTGGCGATTCGAGGAGGCCCCGCCCACCACCACCGCCGGTGTCGCCGCCTACGTCCGAGGGCACGAAAACGCCCGCCGGGACCAGCTGGAGGCCTACCGGGACACCATCCGAGATGTTGTCGCCGACGGCATCGTCAGCCTGGACGAGCGCCGCCTCCTCGATCAGCTGCGCGAGAGCCTGGCCATCGATGAGCGCGACCACCAGGCCATCGTCGATGCCCTGGACGACGAGGCACAGCACCTGCTGACCGCGGAGCCCATGTCGGTCGAGCGACGGCTGCAGGTCGACAGCTACCAGCGCGCCTTCTCCCAGGCCGTGCTCGACCGCGCCCCCGCGCCGGTTCTGGAAGCGCTGCGTGCCGACTGGGGTATCGACCAGGCCACCCACGCCCAGGTGACCAGCAGCCTGCGCGCCGCTGGCGGCCCGCTGCAGGAGTCCGCCCGGCGGTATCTGGCGCACATCGGCACCTTCCGACAGGATCTGCGCGGCCTGGCCGCCATGAAGTGGGTCGCCCCCTTCGCCTTCCTGGTCGACGCCCTCCTCAAGCGCCAGGACAGACTGGTCGACCGCGTGGTGGAGGCGCTGGCGCTGGCCTCCGATGCCCCCGCCCGGGTGCGGGACGTCGCCCCGGACCTGTTCGCGCCCGACAAGACCACACGCGCCGCAGCCCTCGATATTCTCGTCGAGACGTGCGACGCGGCTCAAATCGACACGCTGCGCCCCATCGTGATGGATCGCATGCCCAAGAAGTCCCAAACCGCCGAGCCCATCGACGTCCGCGCCGTATTGGAGCGCCTGGCCACCGCCGACAGCCCCTGGCTGCGGGCCGGCTCGGTCATGGCGATGGGCCAGATGCGTCACCCCGACCTCTCGGCGGCGCTGGACCGCGCGGCCGCCGACCCGCACCCGGTCGTCCGCGAGGAGGCCGAGGCGCTGCAGCAGATGGCTGCCCAGGGCACGCTACCGACCGCGCGCCCCGTCGACGAGGCCGGCACGGGCAGGTACGTCGCCGCGGTTGTGCCGGACGCCGCCTTCGATTCGCTGACCATCATCGATCGCATGCTGTTCCTGCGCTGCGTCCAGCTGTTTGTCGACCTGGATCCCGAGGATCTCCACACGCTGGCCGCAGGCGCGCTGGAGGTACGGCATGACGCCGGCGCCGCGTTATGGAAGGCGGACCGCCCGGTCAAACAGCTGGCGGTCATCGTCTCGGGCGGCGTCACACTGCAGGTCAGCGGGTCAGGCGATCAAGTCGAAGCCGCTCAGCTGGGCCCGGGCGAATTGATCGGCGAGCTGGCTGTGCTGGACGGCAGCCTCCGCAGCGCGTCGGTCACGGCCGGAGAAAAAGGCGTGCGCCTGCTCTTGCTGGACGCCGCCGGGTGCCGCGCGCTACTGCTTCGGGGGGACGTCGCGCCGCAGGTCACGGCCATGCTGGCCCGCCGTCTGAGAGACACGCTTCAGCGCCTGGGACGTGGCCGTTAGAAGCCGCCGTTGGCGGACATGGAGAAGGTGACGCCGTTGGTCGACCAGCTCTTCCAAGACGAGACGTCGTACATGTCCCAGAAGTCGAAGTTGTGCACCGAGGCGCCCGGCTTCAGGACGCGGTTGACCTGCAGAAGGAGCTGACTGCCCGCGAACGGGCCCAGGGGCGAGATGCCCTCGATCTCGGGCAGGTTTGGGAAGGTCACTTCCTCGACCTCGGCCTCGATGACCGTCCACCACGCCGGGAAGTAGAAGCCCGGGCCTGCCAGCACCTGGACGAAGTTGAACGTGGGCAGCACGCTGGGCTCGGCGTCCCAGTCCACGTGGTAGGCGAAGCCGGCGCCCAGGCTCTCGATCGGGTGCTTGATGTTCGGGAAGCTCAGCATCGGGCCCAGGGAGACGACCTGTGTGCCGCCCGCAAAGCTCGGCGAGCCCGGCGCGTCAAAGGCCCAGACCGCCTTGAGGTCGCCGCCGTACTTGGGGGCCTGCTCGGCGCTCCAGCCGTTGCCGTCGTAGCGCAGAAGCACGCCTCGGCTGCCGCTGACGAAGACCTCGCCGTTGGACAGCGCGACCACGGCGTTGAGCTGCTCGGTGGTTGGTACATCGTGCTTGATCCACTGCCCGGCGCCGCTCCACTCGAAGACGGTGCCCTTGGCGCCGACGATCCAGACCTGGTCGGTCGACGCGCCATGGATCCCGTGCAGAGCGATGCCGCTGATGAGGTGCTCGCTGGTCCACGCGGCCTGCAGCGCGTCGTAGCGCCATAGCCGGCCGTCGTCACCTACCGCCAAAAGCTCGGTCGGGCTCAGGCCCCAAACGGCCCGCAGCGTCACGCTCGGCGCGCCCGGGATGGGGGTCCAGCCGGCAACGCCACGATGCAGCGCTGTGCCCTGACCAACGGCATACATGTTCTCGGCGGACGTGCCCCAGACCCCGAACAGCGGCGCATCCGAGCCGGTGTCCTCCACGGTCCACTTCACGCCGTCAAACGCCACCGCGGCGCCTGTGTCGCCGACGGCCAGCGCATAGGAGTCACCGTCGCCCCACACCGCGTTGAGGTGGGCCGTGACCCCGGAGAACTGCGGGAACCATGACCCGCTCTTGCCGTGCGCGATCAGGCCGTCCGCGCCGACCGCCCACACGCTCTGCTCCGACGTGCCCCACATCGCGTGGATGTCGCGCGGGATGCCGGCCTTCTGCACGGTCCAGGCGCCGTCGGTAAAGCTGAACAGCCGGTCGATCTCCAGCAGCTTGACGTTATGCGCCTGCGTGCCGCTGACCCCATAGAAGCCGTTGGTGACCTCCGCCAGGAAGATGTACGTCACGCCCTGGAGATCGCCCTCCAGGCTGTCGGGCTGGTTGACCAGGTCGAAGCGGTCCTGGGCCAGGCCGTTCATGTCGGCGGCGGTCCAATAACCCTCGGCGCCGAAGTCCCAGGACACCCGCAGGCGGCTGGACGTCTTCACGGGCTGCGGCTGGTTCGGCAGCTTGTAGTACAGGGGCGCACCGTCCAGGCGCAGCGGCACGTCCTTGTTCAACGAGATGCTGAGCTGGATATCCCGGTTGTGCTGCAGCTTGTTGGGGTTGATGTCGATGTGCCGGGCCACGCCCATGCGCAGCGGCACAAAGGACCCGAGCTTGTCGCTGGGGTCGCGAATGACGCCGCCCACGCAGATGACGGCCAGCTCGCCAAGGCGCGTGTCCATGGAGTAGTTGCCCCCGGCGTCGACCCAGACGCGCTCGGGATCAGTCCAGGACGCCGGAACCTCGGAGGGCTCCCACAGCTCGTAATTGGTCGGCTGGCAGTAGGCCGCTTTCTCGCCGGGATCGGGGATGCAGCCCAGCTTGTTCTCGATGGTCCCGCCGCAGATGTAGCCGCCGGGACAGTCCCAGTTGGTCAGGCAGGCCTCCGCGCAGAACGACTGCACGCAGGACGCGCCGGCAGCGCAGTCGCCGTCGGTCTCGCACGACAGGCAGTTGGTGGTGCCACCGGCGCCGGCCAGACCTTGAGCCTCGATGCCGTCGCACGCGACGGGCGGGATGATGATGTACTTGCCCAACCCGGTGACCTGACCGTAGACCTTGCCTATCGGGGGCGCGGGACCACCACCACCTCCGCCGCCGGGCGACGAGGGGTTCAGCGGAATCAGATGCACCGTGACGTTCTCGGCGTCGTACTCCACCACGGTCATCGCCGTGTGCTGCGACTTGGCAGCCGTGACCTGCTGCGCGCCCTTGAGGTCGTCGCCGCTAAAGGTGATCTGGCCGCGCTCGTCCGTCATGCCCTGGTATGGGGTGTCCGCGTCCGCCCACAACATCACAAAGGCCTGCGGAATCGGGTCCGTCGTAAAGATGTCCAGCACGGTGACGTTGACCGAGCCGCGGATCGTCGGGCCCCAGGATCCGCCGTACGGCGAGTAGGGGTCAAAGTAGCTGTACGCGTCGAAGATGGTGGTCGTGGCGCCGTCGTGCTCCACCGTGACGTCCACGGTCGCCGGCTCGTCCGCCTTGGGCGAGCGCACGTGAAGCTCATTGCTGGAGACCAGGAGCACGTCCTGATCCTGCTTGGCAAAGCGCACCTGGGTGGTCTCGTCGAAGCCGGCGCCGTAGATCTTGACCAGCGTGTTGCCCGCCACCGCACCGTAATTGGGCGCCACCGCGTAGAACTCGGCGCCATTGACCGGCTGGTACTGGAAAGCCGCGCTGAGCAGACCCTCTCCGCCGTCGCCGACAACCCGCACATCGGCCGCCCCGGGGCTGCCGGCAGGCGTGATGACGTCGATAGTGGTGGCGGTCTGACCGACGATCGTAGCCGGCAGCGCGCCGATGAAGACCTCGACCTCGCCGCCGAGGTTGGCGCCGAGGATCTGGGCTGTGTCGCCCCCGTCAATTCGCCCTACGCCGGGCGTGATCGCGCTGGGTGCGGGCACCGTGAGGTACGCATACGCCGACTGGAGCGTAGACACCCCGTTGGCGGTGTCGACCGTGACATCCACTGCGCCGGGAGCGCCGGCAGGAGCCAGGACGGTGACGGTGTTCTTGAACAAGTCGACCACCACGACCTGCGCCGCATTGCCACCGAACGTAACGACGGTGTCCGCCACGTCGACGAGCCCGTACGCAGTGATGGTGACCTGCTCCGATCCGGAGACGTCGCCATCGTGCGGCCACACGTTCAGCACCTGCGTGTCGCCGCTGTTGGCGCCCGTGAACGTAAAGGCGTCCGCCAGCAGCGCATGACCGTCGGGCGTGGACACCTGGATATCCGCCGGACCCTCGGCGCCGCCGGTGATGAGCGCAGAGATGGCTGTACCGTCGGCCGCCAGCTCGGTGACCTCGATCTCCTGGCCGTCTACATACGCGCGCGAGCCCGCGATCAGCCCGGAGCCGCTCAGCGTGACGATTGTCTCGCCCGACACCGGCCCCGTCACGGGCGACAGGGTGTCGAGACGCGGCGAGTGCATGAACTGGAAGCCGTCAAAGATCACGTCATTGGTCCACGGCGTGGACACGATCACGTCGACCTGTCCGCGAGCGCCCGGCGGGGTGATGCCCAGGATGGTCTGGGAGTCGACGACCGTGGTGTCGATGGCCAGCCGGCCGCCCAGGAGGACGCGCGTCTCGGCCGTGAAGCCGACGCCTTTGATCGTAATGGGAGCGCCGCCGGTGGTGGCGCCGTGGTCCGGCTCGATGCTGTGAATCGCCAGGTTGTCGCGAAACAGAAAGGCGTCCGGCAGCACGGTCTTGGCGCCGTTGGGCGCCTCCAGCGTCAAGTCCACCATGCCCGGCTTATGCGCGGGCGAGCGCGCGTGGATGATAACGGGCGAGAACACGGTGACGTTGGGCGACTTGGAGGAGCCGAAATAGACGGTCGTACCCTCGACGAAGCCGCTGCCCTCGATGACGATCAGCTCGCCGCCAAACGTGCGGCCCTCGTCCGGATCGAGGTCATGCGCTTCAAAAGCGACGGGCTCGGGCTTGGTCGGATCCGGCTTCGTGGGGTCCGGCTTCGTGGGGTCCGGCTTCGTGGGGTCCGGCTTGTTGTCGGGATCGGCCTGCGCGCGCGTGGGACCCTGCGGCCCGCAACCGGCGATCGCCAGCGCAGCCAACACGGTCACCAGCCCCTTGATTCGCCCCAGATTCAACATGTTCGCGGCCTCCACCCTCAGAATAACCTATTCAGCATCCCCATCCGGATACGCAAATGTCGTTCCAACTCCGATTCCCACCCCTTGGTTGGTCGTAAGGCCAAACTTGTGCGAAAAAAGTCCACACATGGCCAAATTTTGCGTCACTTTGTGCGTCACGCTCGCGGTCGCCGCCGTCCGGGCCGAGACGCCGGACCCGGTCATGCTGGTCACCGACCGCGCGGCGCTGGCCTGGCTCGAGGCGCACGGCATGACGCTTGGCGAGCGGCTGGGTGGTCCGGCGACGTCGATCGCCGCCGACCTGGTCGCCAAAACACCGTTCAAAGTACTGGCCGATCAGCTGGGCGCGGACCTCAAG
Source organism: uncultured Myxococcales bacterium (assembly GCA_964545715.1). Taxonomy (GTDB): domain Bacteria; phylum Myxococcota_A; class UBA9042; genus CAZJHX01. Next base: position 29,012 of record CAZJHX010000028.1, on the reverse strand, counting down.
GCGCTGCTGGCTGAAGACAAGGCCGCCGGCGTCGGCATGGAGTACGCCCACCGCATCTTTGATGTCCGCTGGCTACAGGCCAAAACCGCTCAGCTGCAGCTCATCGGCGTCGTCAATCGCATGGACCGCGCCGCCTTCAAGCGCAACGACGGCTGCGGAGAGGTGCGCCTGGTCTACCGGCTCGCGTACGACGTCCCGGTCGAGGGCGGACGGCTTGCGTCACGGCTGCCGTTGACGATCAACCTGGTGCATCGCGTCCCTGCTCAGCGCGGCAGCTGTGCCGTCCCCGCGCGCCGCTGGGTCCCGCCCGAGGCGCTGGCAGGCGCGGCTCTGGCGCAGTGGCTAACCGCGGAGGCGGGCCCGCTCGCCGGACTGACAATAGACCGCCTGGCAGCGGTCGCCTTCAATGTGCAGCAGGTGCGATGGCCGTCGTCTGTCCACCGAACGTTCGGCGGACACTCCGAGTACCTGCTGCGCCGCTTCTCCGCTAAAAGCGAGGGCGGCGCCGTCTCCCTGACCCTCGCCGCGCTGGAGAACACGCCGGACGTCGCCAAGCTGCGCGCCGACAAGTCGCTGGTCAAAGAGCTGGTCGCGTTTCTGAAGCGCCCGGAGAGCCTCGCCGCGCTGGATCAGGGCACGCTCGTCATCCCCGCCAGATTCCTGGCCAGGCGGTCCGTCTCGGTCGCTCCGCGCGGCTTCGAGCGCAAGACCAACCGGCCGTGGCGACAGGTGATCGGCCCGCGCCGGTTCAAGCGCCTGGACCTGTCCGAGACGCGCACAATCCGGTCGCCCCGGGCGCTGATCCGGCGGCTGGACGCCCTCACGTGCGCGGGCTGTCACCAGGCGCGCAGCCACGCGGGCTTTCACCTGCTGGGCGAGGACCACCCCGAGCAAGCGCTGGATGCGATGCTGCTCCCGACTTCACCACACCTTCAGACCGAGCTCGATCGCCGAAAGAGGCGCCACCTGGCGCTGCTGGCGGGCGGCAAGATCGACGAGCTGCAACCGACCGCGGAGCTGACAGGCGGAGGATACGGCTCCCACTGCGGACTGCCCCCCGAGGAGGGCCATGATCCGGATCCGGGCTTCACGGACTGGGCGTGCGGCAAGGGCCTCGCCTGCAAGCCGGTCGGCGAGAAGCTCGTCGGCGCGTGTCTTCCGCGTCGCGGTCCGCGGGTCGGCGATCCATGCGAGGTCGGTCGCGCCGTCACCTGGCTGGATCCGCGCCGAGACCGCGCGGTCGAACTGGAGCCCGAAAAATGCCTCGGCTCGCGCTGCATCGCCACGGAGGGCGGGTTTCCGCTGGGTATGTGCAAGGCCTTCTGCGGTGCGTCCAAGCGTGTGACCTGCGGCGTGATGGTCAGCGGCGGCGGGTTCAGCGGGTGTCTGGCGGCGCGTCAGCCGTTTACCAAGTGCATCACCGGCTCGCTGGTGCGGGCCGGCCTGAAAGGCTGCGACGCGTCCACACCCTGCCGCGACGACTACTTGTGCTCCCGCCCACCGGGCGGCGCGATGGGCACGTGCCTGCCGCCGTATTTCCTGTTCCAGCTGCGGGTGGACGGCCACCCCGATCCCTGAGGAGTCCCATGGCCTGGTACGACGTCTTCTCCTGGTTTTACGATCTGTCGCTGGAGCGCCTGTATCGCAGCTATCGGGACGAGGCGGTCGCGGCGCTGAATCCCGCGGCCGGCAGCACGGTCATCGACCTGGCGTGCGGCACGGGCCAGAACCTGCCGCATCTGATCGCCGCAATGGGCGACGGCGGCCGTGTCATCGGCGTCGACTTCTCGGCCGGAATGCTCGCGCGCGCAAAAAAACGCGTCCAGAAGGCACAGTGGCAGCACGTCACCCTGCTCGAGCGCGATGCGCGAGAGCTGACAGCAAGCGATCTGGAAGCGGCTTGCGGCGGCCCGGTGGCGGTCGACGGCGTGCTGTGCGCGTTGGGGCTATCGGTCATCCCGGATTGGGAGCGGGTCTTCGAGCAGACCTTCGCGCTGCTGCGCCCCGGCGGTCGCTACGTGATCTTCGACGTGCACGCCGAGAGGTGGGTGCCGCAGACGTCGATCGTGCAGCTGATGGCGCGCGCCGATCTAAAACGAAAGGTGTGGGAGCCTCTGGAGGCTTGCTCCACGGACTTTGAGCTGCGCTGGGTGACGGGCTCGCCGCATATTCACGGCGGCCGCACATTCATCGCGACGGGCACGCGGCTCGGGTGAGACCGGCCGCCCTTATTTGGCTTTCGAAACCTTGAGGACGCGCCCACCGTAGCCGGCCTTCTTGAGCGCAGCGGTCATCGCATCAAAAGAGCTCTTGATGCATGCTGACCTGGCCATCAGTACATCCGCCTTTGCTTCGGCGAAGTGGACTTTGACGGTCTTGACGCCCTCAACTGTTTTCAGTGCCCGCGTCACGCGCGGGGGGCAGCCCTCGCTTCACCCCATGCCGGTGACGGCAAGCTTGACGGAGCACTCCTCCGGACTGACGACGGGCTGCCTGTCGGCCGCATCCGCGGAGCTCCATCCGGCCAGCGAAACGACGAGCACCGCTGTGGCAGCTGCCGGGGCCCAAAACTGTTGACGTACTTTCCTCATGGCATCCCAGTTGGTCTATTCGTCGCACACTGTGCCGATCGTCAGCGCATATGTCGAGCGCAAGCGACCGTTATCGACCGCCGCTGAGCGCGCGCCGGCTCTCAACTTCGCGACGGAAGGTCCACTTCTCCACGAGCGAATGAGCCATCTGCCGGACCTCCATGATCTCGAACGGCTTCTTTAGAATGAGCCAGCGACCGGGAGCACCGAGGCGCCCGGTCATGTCCTGCCACGTGTAATCGGAGTACGCCGTGCAGATCACGATCTGAAGGGATGGGTCGGCGGCCCACAGGCGCTGGGCGGTTTCGATTCCGTCCCAACCGCCGGGCATCCGAACGTCGACGAAAGCCACGTTGTACGGCCGGTCTGTCTGCGCGGACGCCTCGACCAGCTTGAGCCCGGCCTCGCCTGAGATGGCGCTATCGACAGCAAACCCCTGCGCGCCCTCCGGCTCCGGGGTCAGGCCCAACAGCTCGGCCTCCAGCGCAGCGAGCTCATCGCACTCAAAGTCCGCCTCGGTGGCGAGTATCTTGCGAAAATCGTCGTGAATCGCCTCGTTGTCATCGATGACTATGACGCGTGCTGCGTTCATGCGGCCTCCTGGTTCGACTTGTTCTTTGCGGTAGCGGGCATGTCCAAGGTGAAGGTTGCGCCCTGTCCTATGCCGGCGGATGTGCACGACAGCGTGCCGCCCAGGTCCTGGGCTCCAAGCGCCGAGTTGTGCAGCCCAAAGCCATGTCCGTCGGACTTTGTGGTGAACCCGTGCGTAAACATCCGCTCGAGGTTGTCGGCGGCGATTCCAATGCCCGTGTCCGTCACGCTGATGGTCAGGCGGTCGGTCACACTCGACACAATCGTTATCTGCCGGCGCTCTGATGCACTGAGCTCGATCGCCTGTTTGGAGTTCTTGACCAGGTTGACCAGGATCTGCAACACGATGTGCCGGTCCACGGTCACCAGAGCGTCCTCGTCGCCCTGCCGGACCAGCTCGATTTCATGCCGCTTCAGGCTGGAGCCGACCACCGCGACGGCGTCGTCGATCAGCTCTCGAACGGAGCACTGCTCCACCACGGCGGCGAACTTGGCGTGCTTCTGTTGTTTGGAGACGATGCTCTTGATGTGACCAACCCGCTCACGCACGAGCTGGTTTTCGACCAACATCTGCTGTTGCTCTTCGCGGAGGCGACCCGCGAGACGGCTGAGCATCGGAATGACCAGCTTGCCGCGGCGGTCGGCGCCGAGGAATTCGGGCAGATTGTCCGAGTTGTCCGCCAGCAGGCCGACCGTCGCCTCGAGGCTGCCCAGCTTGGACTGCTGGAGCTTTTCATAAACCATGGACGCGGACACATTCACGCTGTTCAGCACGTTGCCCACGTTGTGCAGCACGCCCGTCGCCACCTCAGCCATCCCGGCTTGCCGCGACGCCCGCATCAGCTCCTCGTTGAGCGCGCGCATCTTGCGATCCTTGGCAACGACCTCGGTGAGATCTCGGATCACTGCCACGTAGAGCGTGTGTTCACCCGTCATGCGGCGCACGTCGAACTCGATCACAACCTCTTCGCCATCGCTTCTGAGCACTTCAAGACGTTGCCGTCGGTCATCACCGACGCGCTGGGTCCCGGTGAGATAGTCCGTCAGCGTCCCCTCGCGCGCGCCTGCCAGCGGGATGAGCACACCCAATTCGGCCCGTACAGCCGCGCTCTTCGGGTGCCCGAAAATGGACTCTGCGGCGTCGTTGTAGAAGAGGACGCGCCCCGACTCGTCGATGGTGACGATGGCGTCGCCGATGTTCTCGACGACGGCGCGACTGAAGCTCTCTTCCGCGGCCAGCTGTGCGGTGCGCTGGGCCACGGTACGCTCCAGCTGCACGGAGAACCGGCGCTGGCGACCAAAGACGACCGCCAGCACCAGCAGCGCCGCCAGGATGGTCACGGCGATGACCGCCAGGCTCCGGCGCGATGATGAGGCGGCGGCTGCGACCGCGGTATCGATGGGATAGGCGACCTCGAGCACGCCGCGCACGTCCCCGGCTGTCCAGTCCCGCTTCGGCGTGTCAGGGTGTGTGTTGTGGCAGTTCACGCAGGCAGGGCGCATGCGGTCCGCGATGGCATATCGCAAAGACTGGCGACCGTCGACCACCTCGATGCGGTGAAACGGCTCGTCCGGCCGCTCATTCAGAGCAACCCACGCGTCCCGGGCGAAGTCGTCCTGCAGTCCGCCCGTCTTTACCCGCCAGGGAAAAGGATAGCGACTGTAGAGCGACGTCTGAATGCCGGAGGACTGCTCCCCGATGCGGTTGCCCAGCAACATGCTCAGCGTCGCAGGTAGCGGGATGGCCGCCTCTTTGTCCTCGTAGTCGTGGGTCACCGTCAGACCGTGCTTTTTGGCGACCTTGACGACCTTGGACGTATACAGCGTGCGGAACTCGGCCAACGCTCGCGCATAAATGTCGGCCTGCTGGAGCGCGGTGTCCTTGACCAGCTTGTCCTGCTGGGTGGAGTGATACCAGCCCATGGCAAGCACGCCGCACAGCAAAAGGCACGCGACAAGCAACAGCGCGTGCTGGTTCAGGACGCGCTCGACTGCATCTTTTGCTGACCTCATTCCAACCTCACGTATCGTTACGTAACATTGATTCGGGTCAGTGTTTCGCCGACTTTAGGCAATCGCGAGACCGGCTCTCAGATGAGAGTCACGATCAGCTGGGCAGGGTCGCGGTCTCGTAGCCGCTGAGCTCCAGATAGACACGGCCCTTCTCGTCTCTCAGCAGGGCCTCGAAGTTGCCGTCAGCGCGGGTGACAAAGCACTCCAGCGGGCGCTGGCGGGCCGGGGCGCCGTAGATCGTGACGGTGCTCGCCGTGGAGGGCAGGCCCATGGAGCCGTCATCCATGACTTGCATGAGCCCGACCGCCTGGAAGAGGGCCTCCAGCTCCATCGGTGCGCTGGCCGGATCCGTCGCAGGAGCGCGAAGCCGGTCGCCGTTGACCGCCGCCCGCAGACCGCCGTCGTAACGCTCCGCGGCGGACAGCACCTGGAAGGACTGGCCGTGGAACAACCGATCGTAGATGTCGCCGGCCTCGTTACCGCGCATCGGCTCGCCGTTGGGGCGCACCGGCTGGGTCACCGAGACGCTGTCGGCCAGCACCACCGTGGCGGTGAAGTGCAGGCGCTCCGGGCCTTGCGGGACACCGGCCTTGGAGACGTGCCGAGAGACCAGACGGCAGCGCAGGCGCGTCCCCTCGTCGCGCTGGGGCGCCATCGCCTGCACGCGGACGGAGGCGGTGACGGGCCGGTCGCCGAACAGCTTCAGCGGCACTTTGAACGCGACCCCCTCGAACCCCGAGACGCGCGCGCCCGAAACCAGCGCCAGCGACGCCTGGCTGAAGGCCTCGAGGCCCATCACGCCCGGCAGGACCGCCACGCCGTCAATGCGGTGATCGTCCAGCCAACGCGCGCCGGCATCCAGCGGCCACGCGAAAGCCAGCTCCTGACCCTCGACGGTGACGACGGCGCCTTCGCCAAAGAACGTCGGGGCGGTCGGCAGCGAGGGCTCATACGCTGCCGGCTCCATCTGGCCCAGGCCCTTGTCGACCACGATCTCGCCCTGCGCCCCGCCCAGCACCAGCCGGCGAAACGCCGTGACGCCCTGCTCGGGCGGCAGGAAGCCGATGCCCGCGGCCTCCAGCATCTTGGTGACCGACCCGCGGGTGGCCATGCCCACGCCGGACCAGGCCGTCCAGTCGATCTGCAGGGTGCGCTGCGAGAGCTGAGTCAGCCGATCGGCCATGCCCTCGTTCGCAGCGGCGTAGTCGGTCTGGCCGAAGTTGCCGAAGCGACCGGACACCGAGCCGAACGTAACGATCGTGTCCAGGTGGGCGCCATCGAGCGCCGACAGCAAGCTCTCCAGCCCGATCAGCTTGGGAGACGTCACATAGGCGAACTCGTCGTCCGTCTTGCGATCGATCGTCTTGCTGACCTCGATGCCAGCGGCGTGCACGAGATAGTCCACGCGCTTCAGATGCCCCAGGGCCTTCTTGAGCGCGCTCGCATCCGCGACATCGGCCGCGTGGTAGGTCGCCGTGACGCCCGGGAGCGCCTCCAGGGACTGGATAAACGCCGCGATCTCGCGCTGTCCGCGACGACGCTTCACCTCGGCCAGCACCGCGGTCGGCACCGGCTTTTTGCCCGCCGCCTTGAGCTCGTCCAGCACGACCTTGCGCGCCGCCGCCTCATCGTCGGGCAGCGCCGTCGGAAGGGGAGTCTGTAGCGCTGTGCGGCCCAGCAGGTGGAAGCAGCCTCCGCGCTGAGTCGCGACCTGACGGACGATCTCCGCCGTGATCCCGCGCGCGCCGCCTGAGACGACCCACGTGGCGGACTCGGCGCGACCTTCCGCCGGCTCGGGCAACTCCACGACCTGCAGGCCTTCGACCCACCGGGCGCCCCCGGCCCAGCGCACGACCCGCGTCTCGCCGTCGTAAGCCAGCTCGTCCATCACCAGCGTCGCCAGCTCAGCTGTGGCGGTCACGTCGGTCACCACCGCTTTCACCAGCGCCGCGTCGCTCCACTCCAAGCTCAGGCTCTTGCAGAAGCCGGCCAGCTCGCGCCCGCCGATCGCCAGCACGAAGCCGCCGCTCTGCAGGGTGCCTGCCATCCCCTTCGCGGCACGGAAGAGCCCGATGGACGAGCCTCCCAGGTAGATCAGCCCTCGGGCGGCAGGCAGCTCTGACGCCTCCCCCGGAATCGGCACGACCATGGCGGTAGCGCCGGTCGAGCGCACGGCTTTGGCGACCAGCTCGGCGACCTGAGCGTCATCGCCCATCACCACGACAGTATCTCCCGATTTGGGCTCAACGCCCGTCGCGCCGTAGCGGGCGCCGTTGCCGCGCAGTCGCCAGGCGAGACGACGGAGCTGCACGCCCGTCATGTCGGCATCGAGCACGGACGCCGCAGCGGGCTTGCTGACGGCGATGGGGGCCACGATCGGCGCCGGCGTCGGCGCTTTAGCTCCCGTGTCATCGCTGAGAACGGCGACGATGTCGGCGACCGACGCATCCGCCGGCAGGTCAAAGCCGGGGAACACGTCTGACAGCTGCACGCCCAGGTCGGGGCCCGGACGCAGGTGGATCGACAGCGACGACGGCGGCATGCCGCAGACCTTGGCCAACGCGCCGCGAACCAATGTCAGCGGATCGCCCGTGGGCGGCGCGATCGGCGGCGTGGGCAGCACCGGACCACCCGTGCCCGCGCGAGCAGGCAGCGTGTGCCGGGGCGGCGCGGCCTCGGCAACCGGGGCGGCTGCGGGCGCCGGCGATGACTTGCTCTGCATGAAGTTCACAACGTGGCGCAGGGTCGGATAGTCCTTCAGCTGCAGGCCATCCTCAGCCGCCACGCCGAACGTCTCGCGGAGCTCCGCCAACAGCTCGGCCTGCTTGACCGTGTCGATCCCGAGGTCGGCCTCCATATCGAGGTCCAGCTCCAGCATCTCGACCGGGTACCCGGTCCGCTCAGCTACCAGCCCAACGACCGTCGCTTCCACGTCCGCGGACACCGGCGCACTCACTGGAGCGACCGCCGCCGCAGCGACGGGCTCAGGCGCTGCCGCCGGGGTGGAGGCCGTCGCGCTGTGCTGCCCGACATACGCGATGACGTGACGCAGCGTCGGGTAGTCTTTGAGCTGAATCTCCTGGCTCTCGGGCAGGGCAAACCGCTCTCGCAGCTCGGCCATCAGCTCGGCCTGCGTGACCGTGGCGATGCCCCGGTCGGCCTCCATATCGAGATCCAGCTCCAGCATCTCCGCCGGATACCCGGTGCGATCGGCGACCAGGGCCACCACGTCCGCCTCCAGGTTTGCTGTACTCGCCACAGGGGCCGGGGAGACCGGCGTGGGTGCGGACTGCGTCACCGGCCAGGGCACCACGACCTTGGGCGCGGCCTCCAGCGCGGCGGCGATGTTCTCCTCCACCTTCAGCGTCGGCTGCTCAGACGGCGCGCGCGACGACACATAGCCGATCACATGACGCAGCGTCGGGTACTCGCTCAGCTGCAGCTCCTGGTTCTCCGGCAGCGCAAACTCCTCGCGCAGCTCCGCCAGAATCTCGGCCTGCTTCACGGTGTCGATACCCAGATCGGCCTCCATGTCCAGGTCCAGCTCCAGCATCTCGGCCGGGTAGCCGGTGCGACTCGCGACCAGATTCACCACGCGCTCTTCCAGGTTGCGGGTGTCCGCAGCGGCGGCGGCAACGGGCACGGGCGCGACCGGAGCGGGGGTCACCGGAGCGGCGACGGGCGCGGGAGCAGGCTTTGCTCCGCCACCCTGCGAGTTCACGTAGTCGGCCACGTGGCGAAGCGTCGGGTAGTCCTTCAGCTTGAGCTCGGTGTCCTCGGGCAGCCCGAAGTTCTCGCGCAGCTCAGCCAGAATCTCGGCCTGTTTCACGGTGTCGATCCCCAGATCGGCCTCCATATCCAGGTCCAGCTCCAGCATCTCCGCGGGGTATCCGGTGCGGTTGGCAACCAGCGCTACAACCGCCTCGGTACGGTCCTCAGCCGCCACGACAACCGGTGCGGCCACCGGCACCGGCACCGCGACAGGCGCCGCATTGCCGCTCAGGTACTCGATCACGTGCCGCAGGGTCGGGGTGTCCTTGAGCGTCAGCTCCTGATCCTCGGGCAGCCCAAACGTCTCACGCAGCTCCGCCAGAATCTCGGCCTGCTTCACGGTGTCGATCCCGAGATCCGCCTCCATGTCCAGGTCCAACTCCAGCATCTCCGCCGGGTAGCCCGTTCGAGACGCGACCAGCGCGATGACCCGCTCAGCCACGTCCGCCGAGGCCGTCGCCGTCTGTGGCGCAGGCGCCGCCGCCGCGGGTGCCGTCACGCCGGTGAGCTCGCACACGCGCTCGATTGCATAACGCAGCGTTGGATAGTCCTTCAGCTGAATCTCGCGCTCGACCGGCAGGCCGAACACCAGCCGGGTCTCAGACAGGATGTCGCCCTGCTTGATCGTGTCGATGCCCAGGTCCGCCTCCAGATCCATGTCCAGCTGCAGCAGCTCGGTCGGGAAGCCCGTTCGGTTGGACACGATGCCCAGCACCACGTCGCGCACCTGCTCAAAGCTGGTCGCCACGACCACTGCGGCCGGTGTCTCTTCAACGACCGGCGGCGCCTCCATGGCCACACGATGCGGCCCATGCGGCAGTACAAACTCGGCACCCGTCGGCAGCTCTTCCTCGGCGATGCGCAGCGTGCGGTTGACCACCTCCAGCTGCGGCCGGTTCTTGGCCCCGTAGCGGGTCAGCCACGCCTGCAGCGTGGACAGGTCCGCGATCCGGTCGTCGCCATGCGCCACCTTCTTCAGCAGCGACATCCCGATCTGCGAGCCAAAGCCCGCCGCCAGGCGCAGCGCATAACGCCGCTCGTGGGTCCCGCCCGCGGACAGGTTCAGCGGCATGAGGTCCGGGTCCGGCTCCTTCAGGTTGGCGATGGGCGGCACCTTGCCGTACTGCAGCGCCTTCAGCACCACTGCGTCCTCGAGCCCGGCGCCCATCGGGTGCCCGGTGAAGCCCTTGGTGTTGGCCACCAGCACGTCATCCGCGCCGGAACCAAACGCCGCTCGCAGCGCGTCGACCTCCGCCTGAGCGCTACCGCCCCGTGCCGGCGTGTGCGTCTCGTGACTCATGAAGATCAAGTCACTGCTGAGCTCCTCGCTCGAGATCCCAAGCTCTCTCGTCGACCGGTCGACCAGCGTGCACATGGTCTGCGCCACGTGCTCGGTGTCCAACCGCGTCCCATGGAACGCGCTGTTGGCGACCTGGGTGCCGACCAGCTCCACGATCGGCGTCACGCCGCGCTCTTCCGCGGCCTCGGCGCTCTCCAGCACCATGCCGACCGCGCCCATGCCCACGATCATGCCGTGCCGGCGACGATCAAACGGCAGCGCCGCGTTCTCGACCAGCTTCTCGTTGGTCGCGGCGCCCGCGGCCAGGAACCCGGTGACGAACCAGTCCGCCATGTTGGAGCTGGTGATGTCGTCCGCGCCGATCACAACGACCCGCCGGCAGCGCCCGGCGCGAATCCAGTCCTGCGCCAGCGCCATGGCCGTCGTCGTGGAGGCACAGGCGGTCGTCAGCTGGGTGTTGGGCCCCTTGGCCTTGATCAGCTGCGCCAGCTGCGCGTGCGCGGTCACGATCACCCTCAGCAGGAAGTTGCGCGGGTAGCGATACTCGTCGCCCTGCTCCTGCTTGGCTTTGAGCTCCTCGACCACCGCGTTCATGCCCGCAAACGCAGACGCGAAGATCACACCCGTCTCGTTGCCGACCTCTTCCGGCAGCGCCCAGCCCGTCGGCAGGCGGCCGCCCGTCGTCGTCTTGCGCCACGTACGCACCAGCGGCAGGTAGGCGTCGTGCAGCGCCTGCAGGCCCGCGGCGACACCCAGCCGCGTGTTCTGATCGAACGACTCGACCATCCGCTCATCCAGGCCGAAGTCCTCGACCAGGTCCATGCGACCGGCGCGACCGACCAGGTGCACCGCGTCATCCCGGTTGTCCAGCAGCTCAAAGCTGCCGCCGCCCGACGCGTCCTTTTTCACGCGCACGACGTTCTGCGCGACCATGCCGTCCACGTCGTCCTGCGGCAGATCCGAGATGAACGTGTGCCCGTCAAAGAGCTTGTCCAGGTTCAGCTCGTCGAAGACGTCGCCTCGACGGTTGGGCAGGCCCAGCGACGCCCCGGTCACCACGATGCGCTCCGTCTTGGGCCGCATCTTGACCGCCGCCGGACGCTGAGGACGCACACCCGCTGCACGCAGCGCCGCGATCGCCGCCGAGAAGCTGGCGATATCGCCCTTCTTGCGAATGTTCGTAGGCAGCGCCACCGCGCCACGACCACCGAGCACGTCGGTGACAAACGTGGTCAGCACGCGCCGCGGACCGACCTCCACAAAGTGCGTGAAGCCGTCGGCCCACATCTGCTCGAGGCTCTTGACGAACTCCACAGGGCTGCCGACCTGGCGCCCCAGAATGTCGACCAGCTCATCGGCCGCGCCCGCGCCCATCGGGTAGGGACGCCCGTCGATGTTCTTGTAGACCGGGATACGCGGCGCTTTGCGATCCAGCCGCTGCAGCACGCGCTTCAGCGGCTCCACCGCCGGGGCCACGATGTCGGTGTGAAAGGCCATGGACACCGGCAGCTTCACGACCTTGACGCCCTCGGCATCCAGCGCCGCGCACGCCTGGTCCACGCTGGCCGACGCACCGGCGATCACCGTCTGCGACGAGCTGTTCCGGTTGGCGCAAACGACATAGCCGCCGGCCGCCGTGATCGGCTCCAGCGCGCGCTCGATCACGTGCGAGGGCGCAAAGACCGAGGCCATCTTGCCCGGATCCTCCACCGTCACGCGTGACATCTCGCGCCCACGCGCGGAGACCGCGGTCAGCGCATCGGCGAAGCTCAGCGCACCGGAGCACACCAGCGCCGCGTACTCGCCCAGGCTGTGGCCGATCGCGCCGTCGGGCTGGATCCCCGCGGCCATCAACGACCGCATCAGCGCCGTGTCGGACGCCAGCAGCGCCGGCTGCGTGATCTCGGTCTTCTTCAACGCCTCCGCGTCGTCGCCGAACATCACGTCCGTCAGCTTGTGCCCAAGCAGCGGCGTCATGACCTCGTCGGCCTCGTCCAGCGTCCGCTTCACCTCGGGGCAGCGGTTGTACAGCTCTCGCATCATGCCCGGGTACTGGCTGCCCTGGCCGGGGAAGACAAAGGCCACCTTGCCGGGCTTGCCCTGCCCGTAGTGCACGCCGCGCATGGACAGCGCGCTCAGGATCTTGTCGTTGGCGGAGGGCAGCGACTTCTTGGCCAGCGCGATCAACCCGTCACGCGCGGCGCCCTGCCCCACCACGGCCACGCGGTGATCCGCCGCACCGGCGACCGCGTCTGCGTCACCGCCGGTCGCCAGCTGATCCAGCCGGCCGACCAGCTCGTCGCGGGTCGCCGCGCCGACGATGGCGACGCCCCAGCTCTCCTCAGCGGGCTCAGCCGGCGCCGATGCCGGAGCAGCCGCCGGATGCTGCAGGTCTTTGAGGCCGATGGCCCCGCCCTCCTCGATCAACACGTGGTAGTTGGTGCCCCCGAAGCCAAACGCGCTCACGCCTGCGCGGCGCACGTTGTTGGGCGGGTTGTCCCAGGGCTCGGCCATCGTCTGCACGCGCAGCGCGCCGTCCGCGAACACGGCCGGGTTGGGCACCGACACGTTGATGCTCGGGTAGCGCTTCTTGTTCATCAGCGACAGGACGACCTTCAGCATGCCGGCCGCACCGGCGGCACCCTTGAGGTGCCCGATCTGGCTCTTGACGCTGCCGACCGGAATCGACGCGTCCGGGACGCCGTCCTCTGCGAAGAGCTCTTTGAGGCACCCCACCTCAACGCCGTCACCGACGGGTGTGGACGTGCCGTGGCACTCGACGTAGCTGACGTCACGCGGCCGCAGCCCGGCATCGGAGTACGCCTTGCGCAGCGCCTGAGCCTGACCACGCGGGTTGGGCGCCGTGATGCCCTTGCCCTTGCCGTCCGACGAGGCCCCCACGCCGCGGATCACGGCCAGGACCTTGTCGCTGTCTTTCAGCGCGTCTTCCAGGCGCTTGAGCACAAACACCGCAGCGCCCTCGCCCATGACGAAGCCGTTGGCGCCGTGGTCAAACGGACGCGAGCCATCGGGGCTCAGCGCGCCGATCTTGCAGAACTTCACGTAGGACTCGGGGCCCATGTTGCTGTCCACGCCACCGACGACGGCCAGGTCGTACGACTTGGCGCGCAGCCCGTGAACGGCGGTGTGAATCGCTGCGAGGGAGCCGGCGCACGCGGCGTCGATCGAGCAGCTGGGACCACGCAGGTCAAACGCGGAGGCGACACGCCCGGCGATGCAGTTGGCCAGCTCGCCGGCCATGCTGTCCTCGGTGATCGGGGGCAGATCGGCCCGCAGGCTCTCGTCGATCGACTCCAGCAGCTGCTGCCTCACGGCGGAGTCCAGCTGCTGAAAGGCCGGCACGTCCACGATCTGACGCTTCACGGTGTTCATGTGCACGCGGATGGCGGTGCGGTAGACCTGCTCGCCGCCCATGCTGTTGCCGAAGAGCACGGCCGTGCGCTCCCGGTTGAACTCGGGCTGCGTGGATCCGGACGAGGTCAGCCCGGCCTGAGCCAGCGCCTCGCGCGTGGCCATCAGCGCCCACTTCTGCACGCGGTCGATGCTGTCAGCGACCTTGGGCGGGATGCGGAACTCAAAGGACTTGAACGGCGCGTTCTGCACGAAGCCGCCGATGCGCGCGTACGACTTGTCGGGCACCGAGGCGTCCGCGTCGTAGTGGTCGTCGTGGACCCAACGGTCCTGCGGCACGTCGATAATGGCGTCGCCGCCCGTCTCGATCAGGTCCAGAAAGGACGAGACCCCGGCGCCGTCTGGAGGCAAGACCGCCCCCGCACCGATGATCGCGATATCGTGTCGTCCGTCTCGCTGAGCCATAGCTAACTTCTCCAACTGCATGGCGCGCCACACGGCCGTGACGCGCCCCCTGTCGCTAAACAGACCGCGCGCATAAGCAAGTTCTGCGCCGTCAAACCGCAGCAGGGCGTTCCTGAATAAGAACGAGCGTCCGATTAACCAAAACAGGCTACTGAGAGGGTGTTTTTGCGGTGCAGCGACCCCGCAGGTGCGTAAGATCATTCGCACTTGAATCGCTATTCAGCGTAAATGACCGAACACTCAGTTTTTTTCCCACTTAAATGTCCGCTTTTACAGTCCGTTTACAAAAGGGCCGAGTGCGAAAAAACGGTCGCGCTGCCCGCTGTCGGCTGTGCGAAGCACGTTTCTTTGTTAACGTCTGGCCATGCGCGCCGAACACAAGGATCGGGTCCGTAGCGAGGTCACCGCACGGATCGTCGCCCGGATCGCTGCCGACCCAGACCACATGGCTGACGTCCTGGGCGACACGCTCTATCACGAGCGCCAACGCCTGGAGAAGAGCCGTTATCCCGGTGAGGAGAAGGACATCGCCTTCTGGCGAGACGCCTCGCGCCGGCTGCTGGCGGCGTCCTCGCACACCCATCAGCAGCTGCTGACCCAGGTGGTGTCGCGCTTTGTGAACGAGGTCATGGGGCACTTCGATCCCAAGGTCTACTCGATGGCGACGCGCGTGCTGCCGACGGGGCTGGGCGCGCTGCTGACGTCACTGGATCCGCGGCGCGTCATCAAGTCGGGCAGCACAAACATCGGCCTGCGCGAGAACGTGATCATCAAGGGCGAGGCCGAAGCCGCCCGCCGCCTGGCGACAGAAGGCACCCTGATGGTCGTGCCCACGCACCTGTCCAACCTGGACTCCATCGTGATGGGATACGCGTCCTACCTGATGGGCCTGCCGCCGCTGCTGTACGGCGCCGGGCTCAACTTGTTCACAAACAAGCTGATTGGATACTTTATGAGCAATCTTGGCGCGTACCGGGTCGACCGGCGCAAGAAGAATGCGCTCTATAAGAGCGTGCTCAAAGAGTACGCCACGTACAGCATGGAGCTTGGCTACCATAACTTGTTCTTTCCCGGCGGCACCCGGATCCGCAGCGGCGGCGTGGAGCGCAAGCTCAAGAAGGGACTGCTGGGCACGGGCCTGGCCGCATACACGGCCAACCTGAAGCTGGGCAAGCGCAAGCCCAACATGTACGTGCTGCCGTGCACGATCAGCTACGGGCTGGTGCTGGAGGCCAAGACGCTGATCGAGGACCACCTGAAGTCCGTCGGCAAGTCCCGCTACATCATCATCGACGACGAGTTCTCGCGACCGCGACGCATCGCCCAGTTCATGTCCGAGCTGTTGAAGCTCAACGCCAAGGTCTACATCACGTTCGGCACCCCGCTGGACGTCTTCGGCAACCCGGTCGACTTTCAGGGTCGCAGCCTGGATCAGCGCGGCCGCCCGATCGACATCACCCGCTACGTCAGCCTGGACGGCAAGGTCGTCGACGACCCGCAGCGCGACCGCCAGTACACGGGCCAGCTGTGTCAGTCGATCGTCGGCGCCTACGAGGACAACAACCGGCTGCAGAGCACCAACCTGGTGGCGTTCACGGTCTTCCGGCTCATCCGCGACCGCAACCCGCGGACCGATCTCTATCGCCTGCTGACCGAGGGCGCGGGTCCCGTCGGCCTGCCCACCCGCGAGGTGTTGGGCGCCCTGGACAGCGTGCTCACCGAGGTGCGCGCCCGCGTGGCCGACAAAAAGCTGCTGCTGGACCCCCGCCTGGACGACCGCGACGCGGCCGGCGTGCTCGACAACGCCATGCGTCACTTCGGCGGATATCACCATAACCGCCCCCTGCGCCGAGAGGGCGAGCGCCTGCACGTGGATGACGCAAAGCTGCTATATTATTACCATAATCGCATGGAAGGCTACGATCTGGAGCGCTGCTGTCACGTAAGCTGACAAACGACCGATATCGGACTCACCCACATTTCTCACAAAGACCATCGGGCGTCGCGCGCGCCCGACGCCGTGTGGCATTTGTGAGAAATGCGGAGTAATGTCCGCCGCCATGATCGACACGCTTCTCGTTTTTCACATCACCGGCATCGTCTTCTGGATGGGCACCCTCATGCTGCTGACACGCATCAAAGCGTTCGGTGCCGAGCAGGAAGCGGCGGTGCAGGGCCCGTTTCAAGCGCTGTCCAAAAAGCTTTTCTTCGGCGGCATCGTGCCCGGGATCGCGCTGGTCCTGCTGACCGGCTTCACGTTGCTGGCGGCCTACGACTGGGCGCCCCTGGACGCCAAAGCGGTCGGCCCGCGCTTTCACATCAAGCTGACCCTGGTGTTTGTACTGCTGGTGCTGTCCGGTGTGGTCTTCAAAGCGGACCTGACACAAAAGCCGGCCAAGCACTTCAAGATGTTGCACGGCGTGGTGGCGACGCTCTTCCTAGCCGTCCTCTTCGTCTTCTTCATGATGAAGCGGTAGCGGGTCGAAGCCCAGGGCCGTCTCGGCCTCTTCAGCCAGCGCCACCAACTCCACCAGCATCCTGAATCTCAGCTTGTTGAGACGCTCCAGCAGGGTCGTGCCGAGTTGGTGCGCCGCCACCCGCTCGTCCATGTCAGACAGCTGGGTCTCGCGCGCCCATGTCCCCACCGACAGCGGCGCCTGTGGGTGCTCATACGGATACGCCACGTGCTCCAGCTCCTGCAGCGCCGCCTGCGACGCGGTCCTGGCGCGTCTCGCCGCCTCGTCAGCCACGGTCCCGATCTGCTCAGTAGCGTCATCGTCGTTCAGCAGCTGAAAGCACGTCATCAGCGCTGAGCAGGCGTCGGCGACGTCATCGGTGTGCCGCCACGCCCGGGCCAGTGCGCCCATCAGCCGCGTCTGTGTCTCAAACGCGGCCGGATCCGCCGTGCTGAGCGCCGCCCGCATGCGCCGGTGTACCGGGGCCATCAGCTGCATGCCGGTCTCCAGCAACACGTCGACCGCCTCGGCCGCCCTCGCCAGGTCGCGCTCGATCGCCGACGGCGCCGGGTCGTCCAAATCGAAGAACGCCAGGTCGATCGGATAGCCCCCGCCCCTGATGGTCAGCGCCATCGCGATATTCTGGCGGCGCTGCTCGGCCTCGTTCAAGCGCCCCAACGCCGCTTCAAAGGCATCGCTGGACGCCATGAGGGCCTCCCGCCCGACCTCGATCGCAGCGCGCGCATCATCGGTGTTCGTGGCGCTCGTGATGCCGCTGAGGTCGGGATACACCTCCGCCGTCACACATCCCTGAAGATAGCGCGCCAGCGCGTCGGACTGCTCGTTCAGCGCAGTCAGCTCGTCGGCCAGCGCCTGGCTCGAGACCGAGTGCGCCGTGGCCAGCTCATCGCCCAGCAGCTGCTGGTAGTAGTGATCGGTCACGTCACGGCAGGTCGTCTCGAAGTCCGCAAACAGGGTGCGTGCCGGCGCGTCCACCAGGTAGATCCCGGGCGCTCCCAACGCCGCCGCGCTCTCGATCCGCTGGCGGTTGGGCGGATGGGTGTCAAAGACGCTGGCCTCCGCCTGGCGCTCATGCTCGGCGATCGCATCCGCCACGTCGGGCAGGGTCGCCAGGCGCTGAGCGTTGAGGCTGACCAGACGCGGCAGATCATCGGGCAGACGCCGATCCGTCCAGCCGCCCTGTACGTCGTTGTCCGCCGCCTGCCGCGCCACGCTCAGCAGCGTCAGCCGGGCCGAAGTGCCCGCAAACGCGTCGCTGCCGGCCACCCGCGCCTCGTAGCGGTCGGCGTCAAACTCCATCTGCCGCAACAGCGCCGTGCTGACCAGGTTGCCGATGACCATCAGGAGCCACAGCACGCGCCGAGAGACCCACACGCAGATCCGCGCGCACTGAAGCACCAGGGTCACAAGCCAGGACTCCGACTGCTCCGCGTGCCGGTCCAGCGCCTCATCCCAGGCGTCGCGCTCGTACACCACGCGCGCAAACCAGACGCTGACGCTGCGGATTACGTAAGACAGCCGCATGCCGGCCCCCTGGGCAAAGTGGCCGAACTCGTGGGCCAGAATCCCGGCGATCTGCCGCGTCGTCATGCCGTCGATCAGCGGCAAGCCGATCGTCAGCACCAGGTCCTGTGCAAAGAAGCTGCGAAAGCCGCGCCGAAAGCTCGCCGACGCGTTGGCCTGCACATCCAGGTCGATGCGCGTGGGCCTGGGTGCGCCAATCGACGCGCTGAGCCGGGCCACAAACGCCACCAGGCGCGCCTCTCCCGCGGCGTCGACGGTCCACGGTGGAGGCGGCTTCGGGCGCGGCGCGAAGAGCGGCTTGATCAAGAACACAACGGCGACCAGACCGACGACGATGGGCCCCAAATACAGCACCAGAAACCCGATGACTGAGCCCCCGGCGACGCCCGAGTTCGTGGCGGCGTGCAGCCAGGTGAGCCAGCCCACGGCGCCCACCATCGAGACATACAGCACCGGCAGCGCCACCATCACCAGGGCCACCAACACCAGCAGCACGCGGTAGGGCGTCGTGACCTCCACGGGCTCGACACGACTGTCGAAGGGCGCCAGCAGCTCGGCGTCGGTCACAGAGAGCGCACCAGCTTGCCCTGGGCCTCGCACTCCGCCAGCGCAGCGGACGCCAGGTGGCGCATGCAGATGTCGCCGCCGTCTTCGCGCGCCTTGTAGGCAGCGCGCAGCAGGGCGTTTTTGATGTGACCGCCGGCCAGTTCGAAGCGGCGACCCAGCTCGGCGAAGTCGACGTCCGCTCCCAGCGGCGCCTCGGGCGGCATCAGCACCTTCCAAATGCCGCCGCGCTCCGCGTCCTCGGGGAACGGAAACGTCACGCGAAATTGGATGCGACGCTGCAGCGCATCGTCCAGGTTGCCGAACAGGTTGGTCGTCAGCACGGTGATGCCGTCGTAGCGCTCGATCTCCTGCAGCAGCAGGTTGACCTCCATGTTGGCGTACCGGTCGTTGGCGCTGCTGGCGGATGTCGAGCGGCGCCCGAAGAGCGAGTCCGCCTCGTCAAACAGCAGCATGGCTCGGCTCGACCGCGCCCGGACAAAGATCTCCGCGATGTTGCGCTCCGTCTCACCGACCCATTTGCTGACGATATTGGGGATATGCACTCGATACAGCGGCAGCTTCAGCGCGCCGGCGAGGATCTCCGCGGTAAACGTCTTGCCGGTGCCGGGCGGCCCGTCGAACAGCACGCAGATTCCGCGCCCGGTCGTCAGGCGCTTGCCGAAGCCCCAGCGGTTGAGCACGTCTTCATGATGCCGACACGCCGCCAGCACCTCGTCCAGCTTGGCGCGCGCGTCTTCCGGCAGCACGAGCCGATCCAGGCCGACCTCCACGCCCGCCTTCACCGCCAGATCGTCGAAGCGCGCGCCCAGACGGGTCTCGGCGGCCGACACCAGGTTGGACATCTTCAGCTCCGGCTCGTGATGGCTGGCTATCTCGGCCAGCGCGATCAGCACCGTGTTTCTGATCGCCGCGCCCGTGAACTCGTACGTGTTGGCCAGCGTGACCACGTCGATGTCGTTGGCCAGCGGCGCCTCGGGCGGTAGATGCACCTCCCAAATCTGCTCGCGCAGCAGCGACGACGGCGGCTCAAAGTCCAGGCGATACAAAATCCGGCGCGCCATGGCAAAGTCGATCTTGGGCGCCAGGTTGGTCGTCATCACCAGCAGGCCCTCATTGCTGTCCAGCGCCTCCATCATGGCCAGAAAGCGCGCACTGCGCTCGGACACCAGGCCCTCGCAGTCGTCCAATAGAATGACCGCATCCGCCAGCGCGGCGGCCCGGAAGATCTCCGTCAGCAGCGGCAGGATCGGCTCACGTACGCCGAGCAAATGCGACGTCCTCACGCGCAGCAACGGACGCTCCAGACGATGCGCCACCGCGTGCGCAAACGCGGTCTTACCCGTACCCGGCGGCCCAGCAAACAACAGCACAACACCGCCGCCCTTGGGCATGACTTTGCGGTAGCCCCACTCGTCCAGCCGCTTGCGCACGTCGGGCTCGGTGCTGACCAGATTCCACACCAGCTCCTTCTGCTCGTCCGGCAGGATGATCCCCGCCCAGGCGTGCTCCGGCTCGATGATGTCGCAGAACCCGGACAGCGCGTCCGACAGCAGCGGGCGCTCCAGGATGAAGTTGGCCAGGGCGCTGCTCGCGCGGACCTCGACCTCATGCGGCGCCAGCGCATCGCCGACCCGCTCCACGACCAGCAGCCCGTTGCGGACCAGCGCCCCACTCGGCGCCAGCAGCGCGCGGCCCAGAAAGCGCTCCTGTTGGGAGTGAAAGAGCAGCCCCAAAACCAGCTCGACGTCCACGCCGCGAAAGAGCACGCCCTGGCGCAGGTCGGCGGTCTCGGCGATAAACTCGGGGTCCACGAGCGGGCCGATCGCGATGAGCAACACGTCCACCTCGCGCGGCTGCAGCGAGAATCGGTCCGCCAGCAGCGCCAGCGCGACCCACTGTCCACCGGCGTGCGCCTGCTGCACCTGCTCGCCCCATGCGAGGCGACGCTCATGCCACGCGCTCAGCTCGTCTACCAGCGCCTCCGGATCGGCGCCCTGCGTACGCTTGCGCCGGATCGGCACCAACTCGCGCAACAGCGCCAGACCGTCCAGCACCAGCCGCCCATTGACGCTCAGAGCTTCGTTCATGCGAACGATTCTACAGGGTTTGGCCTACGACGGCACCTACTCGCCTGGGGGGCGGAACATCAGCACCGGGACCGTTGCGCGCCGGATCACGCCCTCGGTGACGCTGCCCAGAAAGAAGCGCTCCATCCGCGAGTAGCGGTGCGCGGGCATGACGATCAGCCCGGCCTTCGTCTCCTCCGCGCGCTCAGCGATGGCTTCGCCCGGGCGCGCCAGCTCAGCGACGTACGCGGACGCGGTCACTCCGCTCTCGGCGGCGAGGGCGGTCAGGCGATCCATGTGCTCCCAGGCAACCCGGACGCGGTCTCGGAGCATCTGCCCCAGCGCCTCCTCGCCCCACAGAAGCCCCGCCGATCCATAGCCCGGATCCACGGCATGGATCACTTCGACCTCGGCCCCCAGCAGCTTCGGCCACTTCAGCGCCTCCATGAACGGCGGCTCCGCATCCGCCAGCGGGGTCGGGATGAGGCACCTGGCGTAGTCCCCATCCGGTGTGTCACGCCCGACGATCAGCAGCGGCACGGTCGACTCGCGTATGACCTTGTACGCGCACGTGCCCAGCAGAAATCGAGCGACCGCGCCGTATCCGTGTGTGCTGATGGCCCCAACCACCGCGCCGCTGTCCAGCTCATGGAGGATCTCCCTCCACGGCGCACCGGCCCGGTACACCGTCTCTGCGGCGACCCCGAGCGCGTTGAGGGTCTTGACCACCTCCGCCAATCGGGTCTCGACCATATCGGTCACGCGCCACTCCCACTTGCTGCGGGGCACGAAGCGCTCGCCCTCGTGCTTGGTGAAGGTCTCGATCACGTGGATCACGCGCACCGGCAACCCCAACGCCCTGGCCATGCGCGCTGCGTGTGGAATCGCGCGCTCGGCAAACTCGCTGAAGTCCGTGGTCAGCAGGACAAACTGGCCGTCTCTCGGTGTCGTCATGAGGTCACCCTTCGCAACAGAATCGGGGTATGAACAGTGCGCAGCAGCCCTTCGGCGACGCTGCCCAGCAGGAAGCGGCTCAGGCCCGACCGACCGTGTGTGGTCATCACGATGAGCCCGACGTCCTGCTCTTTGACGTAGTCGGTGATCGCTTCAACGGGCGCGCCGTGTCTGAGGGCAACCTGCACTTCTCTGCCCCGATCGCGCAGGTCGGCCGCGATCTGGCGCAGGTTCGACATCTCTGTGGTCGTATCCGCGGCCACAAAGCTGTCTGCGACAAAGAAGCCTGTGCGTGGGACCACCGGCATGACATGCAGCAGATGGATCGCGACACCGTGGTGCTCTGCCAGCCGGTTGGCCTCGTAGAGCGCGGACTCGGCGTTTTTGGAGCCGTCCAGCGGCACGACGATCCCGCCGACCGGCGTCGTGGTGAAGTCGATGGGATCGTCTTCTTGGGCCGGCGCGTTGTGCGACTCGGAGGACCGGATCAGGAGGACGGGGGTGCTGGCCGCCCGAATGACACGCTCGGCGGTCGAGCCGTAATACAGCCGGTCCAGGCCGCCGTAGCCGTGCGACGCGATGGCGATGAGGTCAAAGTCCGCAGACTCCTCCAGCGCCAGGATCCCATGCTCCGGCCGGCGCGCGCTCAGCACCTCGATGTCGGCCCGGCGTCCGCCCTCCTGCAGTCGCCGCGTCACCCCCTTCAGGTAGGACTCGGCCTCGGCGCGAGCGGTCGCCATCCGCATATTGTAGTCCCCGCGAGCCAGCTCCGGAACCTGAACGACGGTCAGCAAGGTCAACTGAGCGTCCGCCAGGTCAAAGAACGTCTCTAGATGCCGAAAGACGTGCTCGGCGCGCTCAGAGCCGTCCAGTGGAATCAGGATGTTGCGGTACATACGTCACTCCCATCTCAAATACCCGGAGTTCGGGAGCCCGGACGGGCCGGATGCCAGTTCGCACGACGCTTCCGCGCCAGCTCCTCCACTTTCCGCTCAGCGGCCTGAAAAGCATCTCTGACCGCCACGTACACGTCGTCGTGTCCGGCCCGATCCTCGTGAGGCCTGCTGATGATGATCTCTGACCCCGGGAGGCTCACGTCGATACGCACCACAAACGGCCGCCCGGGCCGATGAGGTGCCTCGATCACCACCCGACAGCTCATGATGCGGTCCGAGTGTCGCCCCAGCTTCTCGACATGCTGAAGGACGCGCTCGCGGACTGCGTCAGAGGGTGTGGTGTTGGTAAAGGTGAGTTGAACGGGAATCTGCACGAAACGCTCCTATTGCCGTTGCAAACGGCAGTAGTGCGAGCGGCGTACCAAACCCCAAACGTGATGGGGCACCCTGTCCCGTTTCTAGGGACGGGACGATGTTTCCCAAAATCAGGGGACGCGATGTCCCAAACTTACTGGACGGTGTATTCGATGAGCGTCCCCGTGCCCTCGGCCGTGGCGACCGCCAGGCGGGTCCCGTCGGCCGAGAAAGCCACAGCGTCGACGCGCGCGCTGAAGGTGATGACCTGGACCTGTTTGCCCGTCTCCAGCGACCACACGCGCAGCGCGTTGTCCCAGCCGCCCGAGACCAGCACCGGCCGGCTGGGATGAAACGCCACGGTGCTGACATCGCCGGTGTGACCCTTCATCGTCTTCATCGCGCCGTCCTTGAGCGTCCACACCAGCACGTCGTTCAGCGCCCCTGCGCCGAGGAGGGCCCCCCTGGCGTCAAACGCCAGACCTCGCACAGCCTGAGCGGCAAAGGTGCGTGGCGCCTGCGTTCCAGTGCGCGACCAGACCGTCACGCCGTTGTGCCGCGCGGCGATCGCCCCTTTTGAGACAGCGACCTCTCTGGGAGCGATAGCGGTGCCGGCCCACAGCTCTCGGAGCACTTTGGCGCTGCTGTCGACGACCAGCAGCTGACCCGTACGACCCTTCGGAGGGGCTTGTTGGGTGGCGTGGCGCCGCGGGGGACGGTACTGGCGCGAGATGACCCACTGACTCGTGGACAGTCGCGCCGCCGCATAGGTGTGAAAGCCCGTGCGCTTGCCCACGGTCGCCTCCAGTCGCGGCGGAGCGGACGGCTCGTGCTGGGTCCACTTGCCCGTCTTGCGATCGAGCCGCCAGGGGCTGGCGTCCAGGGTGGCGCCGTCCGCCGAATAGTGCAGGGCCTGCGGGCTCCACGTGGGCGGCGAGTAGGCGCGATCGTGGCGCGCGACCTCTGTGAGCACCGGGCTGCTTGTCATCAATGTCCCCGCTAACAAGGCGATACTCAGGCTCATTGCACCCTTACGCCGCCGTTGTAGATGTACCCGATCGTTCCGTCGGCCATCTGAATCGCATAGAGCGTTTTGTGCTTGCCGACAATCATGACGTCCTTGGGAGTCGCCAGCGTCTTGATGGTGACAGCTGCCTTGGGCGTCTTGAACACGTCGGTCGGCACCGGGCCCAAAAGCGTGGCCTTAGCGGACATCGGCTCCACGTAGGTCTCGTTGGTGCCGTCGTTGTCCAGATCGACGTTGGCGTCCGGGTCCGGGCCCTTTACGGGCGCCTTGCTTCCGGCCTTGCGCACGGCCCGCTTGACGCCCAGCTTCACCAGGATCTGGTCCTCGCTGATCGCACCGGCGAGCAGCGCGCTGGTCGTCGCGGGCAGTCGCTTGCCGCCGGCCTTCTTTACCAGCGTCTTGAGCAGCTTCTCACACGCGGGATCGGTGTTGCCCGACGCAACCGACAACAGCGCCAGCAGCTGTTTGCCGCGGCTGAGCGTAGCGCCGGACTTGGCCATCATCGCGGCCAGGTACGGCTTGGTGACGCTGAAGTCGACGTAGTCCTCGGCGGTCTGGCAGTCGAGCTTGGTATCGCCCGCCACGGTCAGCACGTCTTTCACCGCCGCCCCGCGATGCGCCAGCATGGCCTGGTGCATGACCAGCGGCACCCGCGGCATGTTGCTCCAGTTTACGTTGGTCACCATGTAGCCCAGGATCTGCGTGATATGCGCGGCCGGCGTCTTGGGCGCCTTCACGTGCTCCACCCGACACTCCGCCTCCTGCACCAGCCCCGGCACATGCTCCGCCGGATTGACCAGGCTCGCCGCCAGCTTCAGCACGCCGGCCTTGGCGGCCGTGATGATCGTAAAGAGGATGTGCACCGTCTTCTTGTGCTGGATGTTGCCCTTGGGCGCGGCCAGGCGCTTCTTCATCGCCTTGATGCACTTGCCCTTGTTGTGGGCATACGACTCGACGACCGCGCGCAGCACACCGCCGGCCTCGGTGCCCAGCTCCACGTACTCCAGCTTGGTGCCCATGGCCATCGGGTCGTCGGCGTCCTTGATGGTGATGGCGCCCGAGGCCTCGACCAGCTCCACCGTGTAGATGGAGCCGTTGGCGCCGCGCACGTCCAGCTGCGGCTTCTTGGTCTTCAGATACGTCGTGATGCTGGGGTTGTTGCGGATGTACTTGCGCACCTCCTGCTGCGACGCCGCCGACGACTTCGTGACGGCCGAGGCGGGCACATCGTTGCTGTTGGTCAGACACGCGTTGAAGACCACCCGATGGTTGGGCGACTTGGGGTCCATGTACTTGATGATCTGATCAAAGACCTTGTCGGAGTCGACGTCGCCGCCGCCGTACAGCGCGTTGTCGGTGGTATCCAGCTTGTTGCCTTTGACCTGCACGTCCCCGGCGAGCTCGATGCTCTCGGAGTTGCCGTGTCCCGCGATCATGACCTGATCGATCTTGCCGCCCTTGCCGTATTTCTTGGCCAGCTTTTCGACGTCGCCGGCGACCGCCCCAAGGGTCTTGGCGCCCTCGATCATCAGCGTGAAGTTGGTCGGGTGAACGATCAGCTTCGTCAGCTCCGCGTCGCGGTGGAACGCGCCGTTGTGGTCCAACGCCGAGTGCAGGATCAGCGTAAACGGCTTGGCGTTGCCCTTGACGCCCTTGTTGATGACCAGCTGATCAAGCGCCGCCTTTTCAAAGCGGTGATAGCTGCGGATCTCCGGCAGCGCCTTGTTCATCGCCTTGTAGTCGATACCGTCGCTGATCATGTCCGCGATCGAGTCGACCTCGGCGCCGTCCTCGGCGTGCAGCACGGGATTGCACGTCTTGACATAGTCGATCATCTTGTCGACGCCGCCCGCGACCCCCATCAGCTTCTCAAACGCCTCCTGGTTGACGATCCGCTTCATGACCACGGTGCCCGGCGTGATGTTCAGCTTGGCGATGGCATCGCCCCAATTGATGGCCGCCGTCACGTTCGCTGCAGCCTTGTCCAGCGAGACGCCCGGGGCCTTGGCGGTCATCGCCCCGCCGTACGCGCGCAGGGCATCCTTCTCGTCGTCCTTGGCCGCCCCGAGCTGAAGGTCCGCGATCGTAAACTTGCCGCAGCCCGACAGGATGCCGTCGCTCTCGCGCGCAAAGTGCACCCAGGTCCACAGCTGCTCGCGCTGGATGGCGGTGATCGTGGAGTTATTGGCCCAGTCGAGCTGGGTCTCGGCGTGGCGGTGCAGGTCGGCCAGCGTCATCAACATCAGCGCGCCCGCGCCCTTGACGTCGGCCGCTACCTGCTTGTGCTTGCGACGCACGACCTGGGGGCTCAGCCCGGTCATCGGAGCGCGCGCCGGCGCCACAGGAGCGGCCGCCTTGACGGGAGCGGCCAGGGAGCGCCAGCTCTGCGCGACCACCGAATCAGCGACATGATCCGCGTCCCGCTCCGCCGCGCTGTCCGCGGCGCCCAGCCTCAGCTCACCCGACGGGACGGCCGGCCCGGTCTGAACGGTATGCGCCAGCTCGTGCGTCAGCAGCCGCCAGCCCTCCCGCGAGGACGTGTCCAGCTCACCGGCGCCGAAGTAGACGTCCTGGCCGACCGCCAGCGCCCGCGCGCCCAGCCGATCCGCCACCCGCGCCGCATCCGCGTCGGTATGCAGCCGCACGTCGCCAAGCGCATGCCCAAGCTGCGCCTCTACGGCATCCCGAATGTTGTCCGGCACAGACATGCCGGTGCGGCGCTGCTGCAAAAGCATGTTGAGATCGTCCAGCCCCGAGGCGTCCTCGCGACTGGAGGGTCGGCGGCGCTCGAGCCTGACCTCGGCGCCCGGCAGGTCGTTCATGACCGCCGTGCCGTGACCCCCGGCGTGCCCCGCGGCGTCCGCAAAACGCATGCGCAGTGCGCGGGTACTGGGTGCGGAGGCAAACTCCAGGTCGTGTTTGTCAGCCCCTTTGTGTTTTCCGCGTCGTCGATGCATGGCCCCCTTCACTAGCAAGGATCGAGCCGGAAAAAACAACGCCAAAACCCGGGGTTTCGCGGCAGATCGCCAGGGTCAGATGTCCCGGCCGGGTTCAATAGACACCAGCACCCTCAGGGTTGGCCCTGAGTCAGCTCGTGAAAGGCGTTGCCCGCGCGCTGGAAGGTCTCCTGCGTGCGATCCTTATCAGGCCACGTCACGCTTATCTCGGCTTCGCAGGCCGCGCCCAGGCCAAAGTGCAGCGTCAGGTCCCGCTGGGTGCCGAAGTGGCCGTGGCCGCCGTCGACCACCTGGGTCTGAGTCAGCCCGCCGGCGGTGACCTGGACCCTGGCCCCGATGGCCGCCCGGTTGGTCCCCGCCGCGCCATGCAAGCGCACCTGCAGCCAGTTGCTGGTCTCGTCGTCCGCGGTCGTGTTCTCGAAAAAGCGGACCTGCTCGTTCTCGTAGCAGTCCTTGCCGTAGTCGCCCTCGCACCGCATCAGGGAGTGGCCGCCGACCACGTCCAGGTCACCGTCCCGATCGAAGTCGGCGACCGCCACGCCGTGGGCGCGCGCGTGCTCAAAGTAGTCGCCAAACTCCAGGCGCTGGAAGCTCAGCGGGGCGCTCTGGTGAAACAGCAGCGCCTTGTTGCCGAAATAATCCGACGAGCCGACATAGATGTCCGGCCAGCCGTCGTTGTCAAAGTCGAAGACCGCGCCGCTCATGTCTCCGCGGTCCCAGTTCTGAAGCTCGTCTTTGCGCACCAGGCCAAGCGCCTCCCCGCCCGGCCGGCTGAAGCGCACCGCCGGGTCGCCCTGGTTGACCAAAAGCTCGCTGGGGTCGGAGCTGGAGCCCACGTCCCAGTGCACGATCTCGTTGGTTACGAGATCGATCCAGCCGTCGTTGTCCACGTCCGCGCAGATGGTCGCGCCGCTGTTGCCCCCAAGCCGCCAGGCCTCGCGATCCGAGGCGTGGTTCCAGCGGTAGTTGCCGCCAAACGCCGCCTTGAGGGCCTCGCAGTTCAGCTCGGGCTCCGGAATGCCGGCGCAGTCCTCGTCCTGCGGAAAGTCCTGGCAGTGGCAGCGGGCGCTCTGGTTGTCGCTCCAATCCGTGCGGTGATCGTAGGCGTAGCCTGACGCGACCGACTCGTTTACGAACTTCACCGCGCCCGCCGGGTCCAGCTCGGCACGCCACAGGTGATTGGGGGCGCGCCCGTAGGACGACGCCAGCAGCTCGGGCCAGCCGTCGTTGTTCAGGTCGCAGGCCGCCGCCGACCAGGCCCAGCTGAAGCCCTTGGCGCCGTTGAGCACGTGCACCGCAGCGTTCCAGCCCGACGCCGAGATCCCGCTGGGCGCCGTCATGTCGCTGAAGTGTCCCGTGCCGTCGCCCTTGAACAGCCGGTCCGGCAGCGGCCAGGACGCGCCGCCCGCCATGTTCTGGGTGATCCACAGGTCCAGGTTGCCGTCGCGGTCAAAGTCCACCAGCGAGACCCCGGCCGGCACCGTCACCTCGTTGGCGAAGCGCGCAAAGCTGTCCTCGGGCCCCAGGCTGAAGGTGCCGTCGCCGTTGCTGAGCATCAGCTCACTGGTCTCTCCGTCCGCGTCGGTGATGTTGTTGCCGGATTTGGCCATGTAGATGTCCAGGTCGCCGTCGTTGTCGACGTCGCCGGTGGCCACCACCTCGCCCGGGCGTCCCCAGTTGGGATCGTCGCTCTTGCGCGCGGTGAGAAAGCCCGAGGCCTGCGTCACGTCCTCAAACGTGCCCTGCCCGGTGTTGCGCAGCAGCCAGCGCCCGCGCTCACCGTCGCCGGTGAAGATGTCGGGGCCGCCGCCCAACCGGATGAGCAGATCGGGCCAGCCGTCGCTGTCCAGGTCCGTCACGCTGAGCCGGATGCCTTTGACGCCTTTGAGCCCCCACGCCTCGGTGGCCTCGGTAAAGGAACTGAGCCCGGGCTCCCACCGCGTCCCGGCAGGGCACTGCGGACCCGCGGTATCCGGCTGCGGCGCCACATCGGCGACCGTGTCCACGGCTTGAACCACGTCCGGCACGTCCGCCGGCGTCATGGACGTCTCATCGCCGTCACCGCCGCACGAGGCGACGATCCAGGC
>CAZJHX010000027.1:0-80133 GCA_964545715.1 uncultured Myxococcales bacterium | reverse complement strand
CGCCTCCGCCGTCGGCCACCCTCTCCACGCCCAGCGGCGCGGACACTACGGCCACCGGCGTCGAGACCACGGACACCGGAGATGAGGGCTGCGGTCCCATGGGCGGCAGCGTCTGCGACGACGGCCAGGTCTGCAACATCAGCGGCTGCACGCCCGGCTCTCTGGGCAAATGCGTGATCGAGCCCGTCGACTGCGCCACGATCTATGAGCCGGTCTGCGGCTGCAACGGCGAAACATACGGCAACGACTGCACCCGAATCGTGGCCGGCGTCGCCAAAGACCACGACGGCGAGTGCGTCACCGAGCCCAAGGTCTGTGGGCCCATCCCGGACGGCCTCTGCCCCGATGATCAGGGCTGCGACATCCAGGGCTGCGGCATCGGCGCGCTGGGCGAGTGCAAGCCCCTACCGGGCGGATGCGACGACAACTACGACCCCGTCTGCGGCTGTGACGGCGTAACCTACAGCAACGACTGCGAGCGCTTTGTCGCCGAGGCCGACCTGAACCACCCGGGCGAGTGCGAAGACGTGGACCCGCCCGATCCGAGCGACTTCTGCGGCGGCATCGCCGTCATCGGCTGCGACGAGGGCATGACCTGCGACATCCAGGGCTGTTTCCCGGACGCCGGCGGCATCTGCGTCGAGAAAAACGACGCGTGCGCCAAGATCCTCAAGCCGGTGTGCGGCTGCAATGGGGTGACCTACGCCAACGACTGCGAGCGTATCAAGGCCGGCGCCTCGTTCGACCATGTCGGGGACTGCGAGAAGCCCTAACGGGCGCCGATAACCTCACGGCCGTTCAGAGCCTGAGTCGGCCGATAGTTGTCCTTCACGATCGCCCGAAACGCGTCTATCTGAGCCTGAGACAGCTCGACCGGATAAGGCAGCAGAATCCACGTCACGCCCTCCGTGCACGGCGGCGTCGTAAACGAGCCCATGTAGCGAACGACCTGCCTGGCGGCGGGGAGCATCCTGCCCAGGTTGATGTTCTTGCCGGGCTCCACCGGGTCACCCTCCGCCGTCGGCAGATACCCCCACAGCTTGGCAAACGACGTGTTCTTGGCCCCCGGCTTGATGAAGACCGCCACCACCGCCACGGCCCCGTCGGCCGCTTTGTGCACCAGGTGCATCTCCATCGCGGTGTGCTTCTTGTTGAAGGTGTGTTCGCTGACCGAGTGGAAGTGAAACTGCGCCAGCGCGTAGGGCTTGCCGTCGACCACGATGTGGTTTTTGCCCGGTTTGGTCTGCTGAATCGTGTGCCCGTTGAACTGCAGCGAGATCGGCACCGTGCCGTAGTGCATCGACACGGCCGCGCCGGCCTCACCGCTGGCCTGCACCGTGATGTCGATCGGCGACTGGCTGCGGCCCGTCTTGCACGTAGACCACTGCGGCTGCAGATCGCCCCAGCGGTCGGGGCCGGACTCACCGCCATAACCAAAGTGGGGGCCGCCGCAGCCCAGCGCCGGAAGACACATCAAAAGGGAGAGGAGCGCAGTTCGAATGGTGACCATAAAACTCTCTCTTAGAAGGGTAGCGTCAGGTCGGGCGGCACGATGCCGTCGTCTGCAAAAAGCATCGCGTACTCGACCACGTTTCTGAGCTCGCGGACGTTGCCGGGCCAGGTGTGTTCCGCCAGGCGCGCCATGATCTCCGGGCCAAAGACCACCACCTTCTCGCCCCGCTTCTTGGCCAGGCTCTGGGTGAAGTGGTCCACCAGCAGCTTCAAATCCTCCGGGCGCTCGCGCAGCGACGGCAGCCGGATCTTCACCGCATTGATCCGGTAGTAGAGGTCCTCCCTGAAGCGACCCTCTTTGACCTCTTCTTTCAGGTCCCGGTTCGTCGCCGCGACGATGCGCACGTCCACCTTGATGCGCCGCGAGCTGCCGACCGGAGTGACCTCGCCCGTCTCCAAAACGCGCAGCAGGCGAACCTGCACATCGGGTGCGATCTCGCCGACCTCATCCAGGAAGAGCGTGCCCCGATGGGCCAGCTCAAAGTGGCCTCGGCGGTCCTTGACGGCGCCGGTGAACGCACCCCGCACGTGCCCGAACAGCTCGCTCTCGATCAGGTTGCTGGGGATCGCGCCGCAGTTGATCGCCACAAACGGCCCCTTGCCGCGCGGCCCGCTGTAGTGCAGCGCCCGCGCGATCAGCTCCTTGCCGGTCCCGGACTCTCCGCTGACCAGCACCGTGATCTTGCGATCCACCACCCGGTCGACCTGCGCCAGCACATCCGCCATCGCCTTGCTGTTCTGTACGATCTGGTCGTAGCTGTACCGCAGCTTCACCTCGCGGCGCTCCGCCTCCACCGCACGCTCGGCCTGCTCGCGGCGTGCGGCCTCTTCCACAAGCCGCGCTCGGGTCTTGGTCAGATCCGCCTGCGCGCGCCGCCTCAGTCGCTCGATCTCCTCGATCTGCAGGTGATACTGAATCGACATGGCCGCCTGGTCCGCCAGCCCCTCCAGCAGCAGCCGGTGGTGCGCATCCAGCCCAGCCGCCGACGCGCTCGACTCCAGATACACCGCCCCCGTCACCCGATC
Source organism: uncultured Myxococcales bacterium (assembly GCA_964545715.1). Classification (GTDB taxonomy): domain Bacteria; phylum Myxococcota_A; class UBA9042; genus CAZJHX01. The sequence continues at coordinate 77,595 of CAZJHX010000027.1, read as the reverse complement.
GCCGTAACACAGCGGCACCGCCAGCTTCGTATAGCTGGCGATGGCGTCCGCCTCGCGCCGCGATGTGCTGCCCCGCGCCTCGTGCTCCGTCACCGGCCGCCGCATGCGCAGCATCGCCTCCATAATGGCCGGATCCGGCTGAGCCGCCGCCGGATCCAGCGGCGACCGGCCCGCACGTCGCGCACCCAGCGCCACAAAGCGGTCGTCCTCGTACGTCAGCATGTACGCCCGCTCCAGCCGCGCGTGGCGCAGCATGGAGTCCAACACCACATCGATAGCCGCCGACAGCCCCGGCGCGCGCGACAGCTTTCGCGTCGCCTGAAGCACCTCGCGCATCTCCTGCAGACGCACCCCCTGCCCTGCCGCCGCCCGGTCCGTCGTCGCAAACCCCGGCAGCCGCCCTAGAAGGCGCTGCGCCTCACCGCACAGCTCACGGTGCAGCGGCGTATCCAAAAACGCATCGCGCACACCCACATCCAGCTCGACGCACTGGCGCCCCAGCTCCTCAACAGCCCGATCGACGCCCTTGGCCGCGGCCTCCGCATCGCCCAGAACCAGCTGGACCCGAGCGCGCGTGTACAGCACCTCCACCAGCCCCTCGCGCACCTCCCGCGGCCCGCTCTCGATCGCCTCCAGCGCACCGTCCGCCAGCTCCAGCGCCCGATCCGGGACGCCCTCATCCAGCGCCAACCGCGCCAGCCGGGCGCCACCCAGGCCGCTCTCGTGCGGCGCGGACTCGCCGTCCACCACCTTGTCCAGCGCTGCGTGCGCCAGCTCGCGCGCCTCCTGAGTGCCCTCCGCCAGCCGAATCTCCGCTTCGGTGAGCCACAGCCGCGCGTCCGGGCGCTTCATCCGCACGGCGTCCTCGATGACCGCCGCCGCCTCTTTCAAGTCACCCAACGCCGCGCGACACGACGCCAGCGTGCAGCGCGCCGACAGCGCCACCCTGGCCGCCCGCCGCTCGTCGATGGTGCGCAGCAGCGCCCTGGCTCGGTCACCCGCGGTCGTCCACAGTCCCAGGTTGCGCTCGACCTCCGCCTGGTTCGCCTGCAGCACATCGCCCAGCTCAACCCAGCCGAGCCGTCGCGCCTCGGATCTCGCGCGGTCGAAGTGCCCAAGCGCCGGGCCATACCGGCACTGCATCGCGTGGCAGATCCCGAGGTTCATCGTGGCCACGATCGAGGAGCTCACCAGCCCATGTCGCCGGCACAACACCAGCGCGCGCTCAAACGCGCTCACGGCCCGGTCCAGCCGGCCCTGCTGGCCAAACGCGTTGCCGCGGTTGATGTGGTTCTGCACCCGCAGGTCCAGCGCCTCGGGCTCCGTGGTGTCGCCCAGCACCTCCAACACCTCGTCGGACAGCGCCAGGCCCTCCTCCACCTTGCCATCGGAGCGCGCGACCATCGCGTTGACCCACAAGAACCGAGCGAGCGCGATCCGGTCCCCCAGGTCACGCGCCCCCGGCAGATGGCCGGTAACGATCTGCCGCGCCAGATCCACCCGCCCACGATCGAACCAGAACAACGCCTTGCGCGCGGCGGTCTCGTGCAACAGGTCCGCGTTGCTGCTCAGCTGCGCCAACAGCGACAGCCGCTCCAGACACACCGAGGTCTCGTCGTGCCTGCCGCTGAACCGCAGCATCTCCGCGAGGCTGCGCAGCGTCTCCTCCTGCAGCCCCTCCGGCGCCTCCACGTTCTGGTCCATGAGCAGCGCGTCCAGCCGCGTCAGCCACTCCAGCGCTTCGGCCACGTCCCAGCGCTCGCGCGCTCGCCGGGCCGCCTGAGCCATGTACGGCACCGCCCGATCCAGCTCGCCACAGTCCTCCAGCAGCCTGGCCAGTACGTCTGCGGGCCGATCGCCGAAGCGCTCGACTGTGCGCTCGACCGCCGCCGTCACGGCCAACTTCAGCGTGCCCGCGTCAGCGTGGTCCTTGAGCGCGGCCTCACCAAAGCCGTCGTGTACCAGGCCCACGACGTCGTCGCCTGTCGTCTCTACCACCGCGCGACGCTTCAGCTCCGCCAGCGCCTTTGCCCCGCGGATGCTCTCCGCCGCCGCCAACGGTACCCGACCTCCCGCCGCCGCCAGATGATCAAGAAGCGCACGCTCTTCCGCGCCCAGCACCGCGATGCGCGCCCCGCACGCGTCGACCAGCTGCTTGGGCACGGGCAGCGCGCCCGGATCCGCCGCCTGCCAGTCGCCCGCCTCGTCCTGGCTGACCGCGCCGCTGTCCACCAGCGACCGCAGCACCTCCTCCACAAAGCGCGGGTTGCCCTCGCCCGCCCGGGTGATGCGCGGCGCCAGCTCGGCCGCGATAGAGCTGCCGTCAAAGGCGTCCTCGATCACCGCCTGCACCGCCTCTTCGGACAGCGGGCCCAACGCGACATGCGTGATCGCCGCCATGGACAGCCAGCGCGCCATGACACGCTCCCGGTCCTCTCCAGCTGCCTCGCCGTCCAACGCTCTGGCCGCCAGGACCAGCCGCGGACTGCTGGCGCGATCATCTCCGGGCCGGCCGAGCAGCGCGTCGACAACCGCAAAGGTCGGTGCATCCACCCGGTCCACGTCGTCCACGATGATCACCGCACCCGGCGGACACCCCGCCGCAAGCAGCTGAAGCACGGCGTCTCGATCGCGCAGGATTCCGTCGCGAGGCCGGGTCGGCATGGGCAGCTCCGCGTCGCCGCCCGTGAGTCGCCCGATGACGTCCGAGTGACGCCGCACCAGCGGATGTCCTGCGCCCAGCCGGGTCAGCACGGCGTGAATCACGGTGGCGATCGGCCCCTCCAGTACCGAGTCCCCACCCACCTGCCGGCGCGCGCGCCAGGCGTCCAGCAGCCGCGACTTGCCGATGCCGGCGGGCCCGACGACAAGTATGGAGCTGCCGTTGTCGACCGCCTCGTCCAGCCGCTCCAGGGCGACATCCCGACCAAAGAGGGAGCCGCCCTCGATGCGCGCCGCCAGCGTGCCGGGCGTCTCCCGAGCGAACCGGATGCCGGAGTGCTGGACGATGGCGTCGATCACGGCGACCGCGCCGCGGAAGCGATGTGCGGGATCGCGATGACACAGGCGTCGCAGCAGCTCGTCGAACCACGGGGGCACATCCGTACGGCGACCTGCCAGCGTGTCCAACGGCCGGCCGGGCACGGGCAGCTCGCGGGCGAGCACGTGATAGATCGTGATGCCGACCGCGTACAGGTCGACGGTCGGGTCTGCCACGGCGCCTTCGAGCACCTCGGGCGCCAGGTAGCCCAGGCTGCCCGACGACGAGCGCTCTCGGGCCTCGCCGCGACGAATCGAGATGCCGAAGTCGATGATACGCGGGACGCCGTCAGTACCGACCACGATGTTTTCGGGCTTGAGGTCGCGGTGCATGATGCCGCGACCGTGAACGTAGGCGCAGCCGCGCAGGACGCCGACCATCCACTCCAGCACGCGCTCGAAGGCGGCCTCTCGTCCCGCGTCATAGAGGTCTGCGCCGCCGATCAGCTCTTGCGTAAACCAGTGCCGACCACCCGGCAGCACGCCGAAGTCGCGCACGCCGGCCACGTTGGGGTGACGCAGACGCTTACGCAGTTCGAACTCGTGATCGAGATCGACGAGCTCATCGCCACCGAGCACCTTCAGCACCAGCCGGTCGGGGCCGTCCGGCAGCCAGCGGTCGCGCACCTCGTACACGCCCTCGCGACTGTCGCCGGTGAGTGTCTTGAGGATCTCGAAGCGGTCGAAGATCGGGTCAGAATCCGGCGCGGGCGGCTCGGGCGCTGGATCCAGAAGCTCGATGAGCGGCGCATCCTCCGGCGGCTCCTCCACCGCGGGCGCAGGCGGCGGCGGCTCCTCGGGCTCGGCCGGCGGGGCCTCGACCTCCACGGCCTCAGCGGCCTCGATTGCGTCGGCGACCAGCGGACCGAAGCGCTTCATCCAGCGGCCCACCGTCTGCCGGTTGGGGCCGCGAACCTTGCCGTCCGTGTCCTCGATGTGAATGGCGCCGGAGATCTCGTTGAGCGTCCAGCCCGCTCGGCGCATCAGCACCGCAGACACCATGACCTCGGGCGGAAAGAGCGGGTGGCGAAAGGGGCTGTCGCTGTGTCCAACACGCTTCTTGCCGCATTGGCGGCACCGAAAGACCTGGACCGGGGCGCCGCGGCGACGTGCGGCGTGACCGTCGCGAATCCAATCCATGGCGCCGCAGCTGGGGCACTCGCTGGGTGAATCGTCCGCAGTCTGCGCCACAACGGCGCGTGCCTGCTCGATAAAATCGGCCATCCCGCTCATCGAATGTTCGAGACTAGAGGGATACCCCTCGCAGATCAACCTCGCGATGGCACGCGGATTGCTCAGAGATGCGACGGACTATAGACTCGGGAACCATAATGCGTAGTGCGACGATTCTGGTGGCGATCTCGGTAGCGGTGGTGCTCACGGCTCAGTCTCAGACGGGCTGCCTGCCCGCGGAGGACTCGGCGACAGCGGGAGTGCGAGCCCCTCGCGACACCGCAACCCCGCCCCCGACCACGGATACGGGCGATCCGACGACCGGCGATGACTGGCCGCCGCCGCTCGAAGAAGAGAAGGACTTTGCGGAGATCACGACCGACGGCGAGCGCCTGGAGCTGCTGGACGGCGAGGTCACCTTGGACATCCCGGCCGGCGCGCTGGAGATCGGGACCTTGATCGAGATCACCAAGAGCGTGGTCGATGTCAACGGTGTGGACCTGGTCGGCTACATCTGGGGCCCGCATGGGATGCCGATCGATCCGGTGGCGCGCATCACCATCAAAGCGCCGACCGACGAGATTCCACCGTGGATCACAAATCCGCGCCAGGCCCGACTGTTCGTCGAGCGCGACGGCGGCCTCACGCAGCTGCCAAATCAGGACGACGCCAAGCCCGGCGACTTCACAGTCGACTTCAGCGCCGACCTTTCAGTGCTCGGAACAGTCGTCATCGGACCGACAGAATAACACTGCACATAAAAAAGCCTTCACCCTTGCGAGCGCCGTCCCGTTCGACATGGGTGATATGCAACACGCCCAACACAGACCTGCACCGCTCTTCAAAGAGGTTGAAGAACTTCTAGAGACAGCGGCATTCAGCCTCGAAACCGTCCGCATGGCTCTGACGATAGGTCAGCGCAGCGAGCACGACTTTCTGACTTTAGACCAGCGCGTGCAAAGCGTTGATACCGAAGAACGAGAAGCCGGCGCGGTCGCGCTGGAGGCGCTCGACACCGCGCGCGGGGCCTGGCTGGACCTCGCCGAGCTGTTGGATGAGCCCGAGCGCGTCGGGCTGGGCTACGAGATACGCTTCTGGTCCACGTTTGAGTGGTGCTGGACGCGCCTGTTCACCGAGCCTGTCCGCAGCACTGGACAGGGATCGCTGCGCCACGAGCTTATCGAGGCGTGCATCCGAATTCTGGACCTTCAGGAGCACCTCGCCCGCGCCCGCGGGGAGTCCGTCGCCAAACATTGAGATAAGTGTCTATGATATGCTCCACTCCGGCGGGACCGGAGCGTATCGATGGCGGAAAAGAAGAAACCAGACCAGTCGAAAGACGACGGCGAAACGACGGAGCACGTCGAGGGACTCGATCCCGGCGTCGTCGGAATCCGTCGGGTCGTGACCGTGCCGATGTCGCGGGTGGAAGCCGCCCGTCGCGCCGGTAAAGACACGCCTCAGGATGAGGTCTACGCCAACGCCCCCAAGCCTGTAAAAAACAACGAGTATCGGCCCAAGCTGGTCCAGATCCGCCGCAAGCACAAGCGGCCTGGCAGCAAAGACAAGCCGAACTACATGTCCGATATCAAAATCTAAAACGGACCCTCATGCACATTCGAACACTAAGTATTCTCGCCGCGGGCGCCCTATGCCTCGCGTGTGGCACCGACCCAAGCACCACCGGCGTGGACGTGGTGCCCGGCACCGATGACGGCGGCACGGATGACACCAGCGCCGGCACCAGCACAACGACCGACACGACGGGCACGGAGGACACGTCCGACGACACCGACACCGGCGACGTCGAGGCCTGCGCCAGCGACGACGACTGCAACGACGACCTGTTCTGCAACGGGATCGAGACGTGCTCGCCGGACGCGCTGGAGTCCGGACCGGACGGCTGCATCGAGGGCATACCGCCCAAGGGCGTGGACCCCAACCCCGTCGACTGCCAGGTTCTGAGCGAGTGCGACGAGGAGACGGACGCCTTCACGCTTGTGGCGCTGGCCGCCGGCGATCCCTGTGACGACGGCATCGCGTGCACCAAAGAGGACGTGTGCGCGGCGGACGGCAGCTGCAAGGGCGCGCCGGACGATGTGCGCTGCGACGATGGCCTGTTCTGCACCGGCGTGGAGTCCTGCAACACGGTCATCGGCTGCCTGGCGGGCACCGCGCCGGTCGGTGTGGACGACGACCCGAGCGACTGCCTGGTGCCCGGCCCGTGCGAGGAGGCGACCCAGGACTTCACCATGGTGCCGGCCGATATCGGCAAGGCCTGTGATGACGCGATCGACTGCACGTTTGAGGACGGGTGCACCGGCGCCGGCACGTGCGACGGCAAGCCCAACGACGGCTTCTGCTCCGATGACCTCTTCTGCAACGGCGCAGAGCTGTGCGACGTGGACTCCGGTGGGTGCACCGCCGGTCCGCCCGCGATGCCGCCCGAGGACCCCGATACCGCGGACTGCCAGGTCTTTGGCGCGTGCGACGAGGACGCCGACGAGTTCCCGCTGGAGAACGCCCAGATCGGAACCGACTGCGACGACGGCATCGGCTGCACCCTGATTGACATCTGTGACGACGCGGGCACCTGCGCGGGCTCGGCGACCGACAGCGAGTGCGACGACGGCCAGTTCTGCAACGGGGCCGAGACCTGCTCGGTCGAGGCCGGCGACTGCGTGAACGGCGAGCCGCCGGCGGCTCCGGACGACCCGAACCTGTCGGACTGCATGGTGTATCACCCGACCTGCAACCCCGACCTGGGCGCGTATGAGCTAGTCCCGGCCGCCTTCGGCTCGGCCTGTGACGACGGCGTGGGTTGCACGGTTGAGTCGTGTATCGACGGGGGTGTGTGCCAGCCGATCGCGGACCCGGCGACCTGCATCGACGCCAACCTCTGCAACGGCACTGAGACGTGCGACGTGCTTCAGGGCTGCCAGCCGGGCACGCCGTTGGTCTGCGACAACAACGACGTGTGCGACGGTGTGGAGACGTGCGAGGACCTGATCGGGTGCGTGGACGCGGACCCGCTGCAGCCGCCCGCGGACCCGGACCCCGACGACTGCATGGTTGTCTCGGAGACCTGCGACGCGACCGACGGCTACACCATGGTGGTCGCCGCGGCTGACAGCGCATGCGACGACGGCGACGCGTGCACCACGGACGCCTGCAACGGCACCGACGGCACCTGTCAGGGCACCCTGGCCTGCGACAATGACCTGTTCTGCGACGGCGTGGAGACCTGCGGCGCGACCGGCTGTGAGGCGGGCACACCGCCTGAGGGCCCGGCGGACGATCCGGACGACTGTGTGATCCCGACGTGTGACGAGGCGACCGATACGTTTAAGGACGAGCCGGTGGCAAACGACACCGAGTGCGTCAACGGCGGTATCCCGGGCTCCTGCGTGGACGGCAGCTGCGTCACGGCCACCTAGCCCTAGCATGCCCCCCCGCCGCCGAGTCCCGACCTGACACAGTTTTCTGTTTGACATAGTAGAGACGATAAGGAATCTTACCTGTGTCTTACCGGCGCGGTCCCCAGCGTCTTGTGGAGGTACGTGGTGCGCACGACAAAGGTGTCGACAAAAGGCCAGGTGGTCATTCCGGCCGAGCTTCGCGACCTGTTGGGCTGGCGGGCAGGCACCGAACTTCAAGTAGAACGGCGTGGGGGCACGCTGGTGCTGCGGGCAGCCGTGGCGTTGCCCGTGACGACCATCGACGATCTTCGGACGTGCGTGCATTACGAAGGACCGGCGCTAAGCGTCGAGGAGATGGATGACGCGGTTGCGCGCATGATTCGTGACGGTGATCCGGTGTGATCGCAGTCGACACAAACGTGGTGGTGCGGGCCATCGTACGAGACAACGCCGTCCAGGCGGCCGCAGCGGACGCGATTCTCAGTTCGGGGCCGGTGTGGCTCGCCCGATCCGTGCTGCTCGAGACGGAATGGGTGCTGCGGGCAGCCTACGGGCTTGACCGTTCGACGCTCAATGGCGCTCTGACTACCCTGGTCGGGCTGGAGGGGCTGGTGGTCGATTCCTTTGCGGAGGTCGGTGCTGCGCTGGCGTGGCACCAGGCGGGCATGGACTTCGCTGACGCGCTGCACCTGGCGTCAGCCGGCTCATGCGACAGTCTTGCTACGTTCGATCGCCGCTTCGCCGCGGCGGCCGCGCGCCTGTCGGCGGCTCCGGATGTGACGCTGGTTCCGGCCTGATTCGCGCGTCCCCCGGGCGGCTATTCGGGCGCGGCCTCGGCCTCGGGCGCCTCGAGCTGCGCGGCCTCGGCCGCCATCGCCTTGCGGCGGGCCTTGCGGCGTTTGAGCTTCTCTTTCTGAGCTTCCAGGTGGCTGAGCAGCGTCTTGCGACCGATCACGAAGCCGAGCACAAACCCCACCGCCAGCACTGCCGGGATGAAGATAATATGGTCGGAGGTCATCGACAGGTTCATGTGGCGGCCCCGTCATGCGCCTCGAGGGCCTTGCGCAGGTCGGCGATCTCCGCCTCGACCTTGCCCTGCCGCTTTTGAATCAGAAACAGATACCCGAACAGGCCGCACCAGATGACCATGTAGGCCCCGACCATGAACGGAATGCCGCTGAGGTCCTCTTTGTGGCGCGAGTCCTTGGGGTCCATCGCCTGGAAGTCCACCTCAGGCGTGCCCTTGTCGTCCTGCGCGGATGCCACCATCGGAGCCATCGTCGTCGCCGCCATCACGGCAAACACGAGAGCAGCCAGCCATCGTCTCATAGCTCGTCCTCCAACAGGTCGCGCTCCATCATGTCCAACACCAGCTCGTCCAGCTGATTGCGCATGGCCTCAAGCCGATAGCGCTCCCAGACCAGGACCACCGCCAGCGATGCGAAGCCGGCGACGCCCAGCCAGAACGCCACCTTCATGTCGTATTGCGTCAGGCCCCCGCGCCAGACGACGCGCGGGTGAGTACCGCGCCACTTGGTCACGGCCACGCGCACCAGGTAGATAGCGGGCAGCCCCGCGACGGCCAGGCCCGCGCTGATCCGTCGGGTCATCGGGTCATCACCACCGAAGGCCCGCAGCGCGATGTAGGCCGCAAACATGAAGCACAGCACCATGGTCAGCGTCAGCCGAGGCTCCCACTCCCAGTAGTGGCCCCACGCCTTGCGCGCCCACAGGGGCCCGGAGATGAGGACAAAGGCGGCCATGACGACGCCGACCTCGGCGCAGGCGACAGCCAGGCGATCCGACTTTGGGCCCGGCTTGTACAGGTACCGCATGCTGGCGAAGCCGCTGGTCACAAACAGCAGCTGCATCGCGATCGCGCACGGAACATGGAAGAAGAAGATCTTCTGGACGATGCCCATGGAGGCTTCGGTCGGCGCCATATAGAACGCCCAGTACAGCGCCATGGTGGTCAGCCCGGCGGCGAGCCCGAAGAACGCCCAATACGCAGGCGGTCTAGTCGCTGGAGTCGTGCCGCTCATCAGGCGCAAACTATCAGAGGGGTCGGCCACATGACAACAAACGGGCCGTGCCGTATGGTTGCCCCTCTTCATGTTCACCCTCTATCGAGTTGCCCTGCCGCTGTGCGTCGTGATGGGTGCGTTCGGGATCATGGCTCCCGAGGCCCTGGCCGACCTGGGCACGTCGTTCTCCCGGGCCATCTTCCGCAGCCTCGACTGGTTCTTCATGGCGTCGGTCACAAGCTTTCTGCTGTGCTCGTTCTACCTGGCGCTCAGCCGCTACGGACAGCTGCGCCTGGGTGGACCGGACGCCAGGCCCGACTTCTCGCGCGCGTCGTGGCTGTCCATGCTGTTCTCCGCGGGCATCGGCTCCGGCCTGCTGTTCTGGGGCGTGGCTGAGCCCATGACGCACTACAGCCACCCGCCGATCACCGCCGCGGGCACGCCGGAAGCGGCCCGCCAGGCGCTGCTCATCACAAACTTCCACTGGGGCTTCCACGCATGGGCGGTGTACGGCATGGCTGCCCTGGTGCTGGCCTACTTCGGCTTTCGCAAAGGCACGCCGTACCTGGCGGGCGCCCCCATCCGCGCCGGATTCAGCGGGCGCTGGACGGAGCCGGTCGCCTGGATCGCGGACCTCATCGCCGTGTTGGCCGTGGCGTTTGGCGTTGCGGGTGCGCTGGTCTTCGGCGTCAACCAGCTGTACGCCGGGCTGACCTTCGCCACCGGCCTGGAGCCCGACAACATGGGCACCTCAATGGGCCTGCTGGGCGTGATCACCGTCTCGTTTCTAATCTCGGCGTCCACCAGCCTGGACAAGGGCATCAAGTGGCTGTCCAACATCAACATCGCACTGGCGCTGGCGCTGATGGTGTTTCTGCTGGTCGTCGGTCCCACGTCCTATTTGATGCGCATCTTTGCGACCAGTGTGGGTGATTACCTCTCCAACCTGCCGAGCCTGACATTGCGGCTGTACCCCTTTGAGGACGTCCGCGGCTGGGTCGAGGGGTGGACGCTGACGTACTTCGTCTGGTGGATCGCGTGGGCGCCGTTCGTCGGCATCTTCATCGCCCGCATCTCGCGCGGCCGGACCATCCGCGAGTTTGTTTTTGGCGTGGTCCTCACGCCGACGCTGCTGTCGGTGCTGTGGTTCTGCGTCTTCGGGGGCACCGGGCTGTACGAGGAGACGATGGGCGGCGGCGACATGGCCGCCCTGGTCAACGAGGACATCACGGGCGCGCTCTTCGCCTTGCTGGGACGACTGCCGATGCAGACCATGCTGGCGATCGTGGCCCTGGTGCTGGTCTTCATCTTCCTGGTCACCAGCGCGGACAGCGCCACCTTCGTGCTGGGCATGCTGACCAGCGAGGGCTCCTTTGACCCGCCGACCCGGCGCAAGCTGATGTGGGGGCTGACGCTGGGCGCCCTCTCGGCCGGACTGATGCTGTCGGGGAGCATCGCAGCCATCAAGGCGCTGTCCATCATCTGGGCCATCCCGTTTACGTTCATCATGGTCATCCAGGTCGGCGCGCTGCTGCGCGTCCTCCCGTCCGAGTTCGAAGACGCTGCCGCGGAGGACGGTGTGGAGGGGGACGCCGAATGAGAGTGGTCGCCCTCATCACGGCCTGCGCGCTGGTGGCTGGATGCTCCGAGAGCCCACAACCCGTACGCATCGGCGCCAAGGCCTTTACGGAGCAGCAGGTCCTGGCGCAGATCCTCGCGCTGCTGGTGCGGCAGTCCGGCGGCGAAGCCAAAGTGATCAACTGCGTGGACAGCTATGGGTGCCAGCAACAGCTCCGCGAAGGGTCGCTGGATCTGATGGTCGAGTACACCGGCACTGGGCTGCAGTTTGCGGGATCGCCCGCCCCGGACACCGCCAAGCCGCTGGAGCAGGTCGCCGCGCTCTACAAGCCGTTGGGGCTGACGTGGCTGACCCCCCTCGGGTTCGACAACAGCTACGCGCTGTATGTGTCACAGGCCCGCGCCGCCGCGGATAACCTCAAAACGATAGAAGACCTGGCTCGGCTGCCCGGCGCTCTGCACATCACGTGTCCACCGGAGTTTGTGCCGCGGCCTGGCGATGGGCTGTACGCGCTGGCCCGCCGCTACGGGCTGAAGCTTGGCGCGCCGCTGCTGATCGAGGACCCCGCCGAGCGTTACCGGGCCGTCATGGCAGGCCAGGCGGTCGTCGCGGTCGGATACACCACCGACGGCGTGCTGTCGGGTCTGAAGCTCTCGCCGCTGAAAGACTCGCTGGGGTTCTTTCCGCCGTACAACGCGGCTGTCGTCGCCAACTCCGCCGCGCTGGAGCGCCCCGGACTGGCCAACATCGCGGCGTCCGTGGCCGGCCGTATCGACGCCGCCACCATGCAGGCCATGAACTATGGCGTTGACGTGGAGCGACAGAAGCCGGCCACGGTCGCGCGCAGCTTCCTGGTCGAAGCCGGCATCATCGGTCGCGGCGGTTCCGACGGCAGCGGCCGAAAGGCCATCGTCGTCACCGGGCACGCCGAGGATGAGCACGGTGGGACGCCGGCGGCGCTGGGGGCTGTTCGCGCGGTCTTCCCCCAGCATGTCGTGCGCTTCGAGGCGACGCTTGATCCCATCGCCTCAGTCGTCGACGGGTCCGCGCGACTGGCTCTGCTGGGCTCCGAGCGGTTCTTCGATGACGACGGGCTACGCGAGACGAGAGTGGAGGCCGCGGCGGTCGTGGGGACGCGCCAGGTGCACGTCGTGCGACGCGACCCAGGTGCCCCGATGGACGGCCGCATCGGCGTGCAGTCTGCGGGCTCCGGAGCCGGATTGATAGGGACCGCGATGCTTGCCGCCGCCGGCCAAACCCCTGCAGCAACGGCGGACGCGGCGGCGCTGTTGAAGCAGGTCAGCAGCGGTGCACTGGACGGCGCCATACTGCTGGCCCCGGTCGGCCTGGCGGATATCACCACGGCGCTGGCGTCCGGCGGACTGCAGCTCAAGTCTCTGGCGGGCTGGCTGACCGCAGAGCGCGCGATCGGCCTGCCCTATTTGCGCGTCACCCGCATTCCCAGCGGCACGTATCCGGGGCAGACCGGCCCGGTGGACACCCTGGGCGCGCAGGTCGTGCTGGCCGGCCCGGCGCGGGGTGGACCGGCTATCGAAGGCGGCCAGGCCGCCGCCGTGCAATCCCCACGTGCGCTGACACGCAAGCAGGTGCGCGCCCTGGTGCAGGCGGCCGGCTCGGGTGAAGCGCCCAATCCCGCTCTGCCCTCCGCGTGGAGCGTGAGCGCGGCCGACACCGTCACCGCCTCCTGGGCCGCAAACCCCATCGCGGACACCGTGCTCAATCTACTGACGGTGCTCTTCTTGATCTGGTGGTTCCGCGCGGTTATTCGCCGGCAGACGTAGGGGCCGTCTCCAGGCCTGCCAGACGAGTGGCCGCCTCTGCCGCAGTCGGGTGATCGGGAAACTTCTGAATGAGTGTCTTCAGCAGCGTGCTGCCCTGCTCGGGTTTGCGCAGCCGGTCGATCATCAGCAGGGCCAGGCCATACACGGCGTCGGGTGCGTGCGGGCCGCTGAGGTCACGGGCGGCGCGTTGCCAGGCTTTAGCCGCGCCTTTGATGTCGCGCTGCCGCTCCATGACTCGGGCCAGCTCGATGTTGACGTGGGCCGGGATGAACTCCACGCCTACGCTGTCCCTCATCTCCCGAAACCGCCGTAGGGAGGCCTCGTCGTCGCCCGCCTCCAGCACCTCCTCCAGGGTTTGAGGCGGCGCGTCAGACAGCTCGATGGCCACGTCCTCGTCCACCGGCAGATCGGCGTCGATGGGACCCACCGGGTCGTACGCGGCAAACACCGGCGGGCTCGGTTCGGCGGTGTGCGCGTTGTGCTCGACGAGCTCCAGGTCCACCGGCAGCGGGTCCTCGTCAGGCCGGTGGCGCTTGGCGACATCCAGCGCGGCCCTGGGCTCGGCGTCCGGCACCTGCTCGCGGATGAGATCCTCGTGCGTGTAGATCCCCAGCGCGACGCCGTGCTGATACATCAGGCGGCCCAGCATCAAGGCCGAGAAGACCGGGATGAACAAGCCGATGAACCCGGTGATGGCCGGTACGATGACGATGATGGGCAACGCGTCGTAGATGGCCGCCAGCGGGATTGCGAGCAGGCGATCAGCGACGACCGTGAGCGACCAGATCCCGGCGGACAGCAGGTAGCCCCCCGGGCTGCTGGCCACGATACGCAGCGAGTTCAGCGGGTTGACGATCTCGACCAGCGACCCGCCCGTGGCGGCGCACATGATGGTGGCCGGGGCCAGCCAGACCGTCAGGATCAGCAAGATCAGCGAGATCGGATTCTTGAAGGGGAAAAGCTCGCCGTCCATGGCATCCAACATGGTGCCCTGATGTCCAAGCCAAAAGAGAAATGGGAACCAAAGCCACCACGAGGCCACCAGCGTCTTCATCACCCCGTTGACGATGCCGGCGTTCTCCTCGCTGCCGGCGTCCGGCAAGCCGTTGAGCCCCTCGGCGGCGTGATTGACGACCAGCAGGTAGTACGCGGTCACAAGCCCGCCGGAGATGAGCGTGCCCAGCCCAAACGCCAGGCTGGCCAGCCCGAGGACGATGGACAGCGCGGCAAACTGCATCAGCGCATCGGGCGTCTTGAGCACGCGAAGATACGGTCCGATCATGCGCTGGAAAGGCACGATCTCGGGCACGTAGCGAATGGGCTCGCCCAGGCCGTTGCAGTGCACACAGCGCGCGATCTTCAGCTTGCCGAGCACGTCCGGCGCCGCGCAGTCGGGGCACAGCGCACGATCGCACTCGGTGCATCGCCACGCGGCGACCTCCTTGCTGTGCAGCTTGCAATGAAGCAATCTAGCGCCCATCCCCCAAGCATCGCAGCCAACCCCGGGCGGCGTCTACCGGGGGGGCGGAGGCTCCATGAAGGACACACACAGCCCGTTTTTTCGTAAGTGGGGCGAGCTCGTCGTCCGCTGGCGCTTTGGCGTGTTGGCCGCAATCGCGGGCCTGGTCGTCGTCGCGGTCCTGCAGATCAAGTCGGGCCTGTACGTGGACAACAGCCCCGAAGCGTTCATGGACTCGGGGTCCGACTCGGCTCGCGTGCTGGAAGAGTTTCGCGACATCTTCGGTCGCGACGACATGTCGGTCCTGCTGATCGAGGGCGACGTCTTCTCGCGAGCGTATCTAGACCGCCTGGCCAAGCTGCACGAAGAGCTTGCAGCGATCAACATCGAGCTCAAGACGCTGGGCCAGCGGCGCACAGTGATGGGGCCGGGCGCTGCGTCAGCTCCGCCGAAAGCGGCGCCCAAACCCGTAAAGCAGTCGACAGAGACCGACCCCGACCTGGCCTTTGACGAGGACTTCGACGACGCGTTCGAGGACGACGGCGGATGGGGCGAGGAAGAGGGGGGCTCCGTCATCGAGGAGGTCACCTCGCTGATCAACGTCCGCAAGATCCGGTCGATGGAGGGCGGTGGCATCGACGTCGGTGACCTGCTCTCGCCGATGCCGGAGACGGCGGAGAGCCTGCGCGCCGTTCGAGACCAGGTGCTGGGCAACCGGGACAAGGGCATCCCGCCGGACCAGACGCTGGTAGGCCAGGTCATCAGCGCTGACGGACGCTTCTCGGCGCTGCTGGTCCGCGCCCAGTTCATGGGGCAGAAGGACTCGGTCAAGCTCAGCCAGCACATCGCAGAGATCGTCGGGACGTACCAGGCCGACGACTTCAAGGTGCACATCGCCGGGCTGCCGGCGCTCAACGCCACGTTTGAGAAGATCATCCTGCACGACATGCAGCGCCTGACGGGGCTGATGCTGCTGATCATCGGCGGCGTGCTGCTGTTCATGTTCGTACATCCCATGGGCGCGGTCGTGCCGGTCATGGTGGTCGCCGCCAGCGCGATCTGGGCGCTGGGCTTCATGGCCACGCTCGGTATCCCGGTCACCGGCATCACGAACATCCTGCCGGCCTTCTTGATCTGCGTGGGTATCGCCGACTCCGTGCACCTCATGAGCGTATATCGGCAGCAGCTCGTGCAGGGCGTGGACGGCAAAGAGGCGGCGATTCAAGCCGTCGCGGACACCGGGATCCCGGTGCTGTTTACAACGATGACCACCGCGGTCGGGCTCTTGTCGTTTACCTTCGCGCGGGTCGACGCCATCGGTCACATGGGGCTGGTCGGCGCCTTCGGCGTGTCTGCGGCCTTCTTGAACACCGTGACCCTGCTGCCGGCCATGCTGAGCTTCAACACCAAGAGCAAGCTGGGCGCCGACAAGGAGCGTCGCATGGGCGCAGTCGACGCCTTTTTGCGGCTGTGTGCGGGCGTCAGCGGCGCCAGCGACCGCAGCCGTCGCGCCACGTTGGTGGTCTGTGTCGGGCTCACCGCAGGCGCGATCGCCGGAGCCTCCTACCTGTACGTCTGGCACGACCCGCTGACGTGGATCCCGCCGACAGAGCCGATCAAGCAGGCGTTTACGGCCACGGACAAAAACCTTGGCGGGACAGCCAACGTGCACCTGCTGTTCGAGGCGAAATCCGACAAGGGCGTCAAGGACATCCGGCTGCAGAAGGGCATGCTGGACCTCGCCGAACACATCCGCCAGTACCGCCATCCCAAGCTGAAAGAGGCCATCGTCGGCAATGCGCGCGGCGTGGCGGACATGCTCCGCGAGATCAACAAGGCGGTCGGCAGCGGCGAGGCTAAGGACTATGTGCTGCCCGACCGGCAGGAGGTCATCGACAACTACTTTGTGCTGGTCGAGAGCTCCGGTCCGGACGATCTCAAACGGCTGATGACCCTGGACGCCAGCACCACGCAGATGACCATCGGCATCAAGTGGCAGGAGGCGACGTCCTACATCCCGCTGGCCAAACACATCCAGGAGGGCGTGGACAAGTACATCCCGGAAGAGGTCGCGGACGTCTCGATGACCGGCGCCGTCTTCAATCTGCTGAGCACGGTCGGCCTGCTGCTGCTGGACATGATCCGCACCTTCGGCGTCGCCTTCGCCGTGATCACGCTGCTGATGATGGGGCTGCTGCGCAACCTGAAGCTGGGCCTGATCGCCATGGTGCCCAACCTGCTGCCGATCGTGATGATTCTGGGCATCATGGGCGCCTTCGACATCCCGATCGACATGATGAACCTGATGATCGCGTCCATCGCGCTGGGCATCGCCGTCGACGACACCATCCACTTTTTGCACCACTACCGCGTCCACTACGACGTGCACGGCAAAGTCGAGGCCGCCATCAAGCACTCGCTGGACCACACCGGCCGCGCGCTGGTGGTCACGAGCCTCATCTTGTCGGCCGGCTTCTTCGTGTACCTGGCCAGCATCATCTCGGGCATCGCGCGCTTCGGCATGCTGATCGGCCTGGTGGTCATCATCGCGGTCGTCCTGGACCTGACGATGACCCCGGCGCTGCTGCGCACGTTCTTTAAAGACCGGCCCGAGCGGTCATGAGAACGATCTACGTCGACGCAGACGCCTGCTCCGTCAAGGACGAGGTCTACAAGGTGGCCAAGCGCTTTCAATGGCGTGTTTTTGTGGTGGCCAACCAGTTCATTCAGACGCCCAACACGCCGCTGATCAGCGCAGTGCGCGTCGGCAAGGGTGCTGACGTGGCCGACGACTGGATCGCGGAGCGCGCGGGTGAGGGCGACGTCATCATCACGTCCGACATCCCGCTGGCGGCGCGCGGCCTGGAGAAGCAGGCGCGCGTGCTGGGACCGAAAGGCCGGGAGTTCTCGGAGGCGTCCATCGGGGACGCGCTGGCGTCACGGGGTCTGGCGGAGCACCTGCGCGAGATCGGGGTGATGACCGGCGGCCCGGCGCCCATGTCCAAGAAGGACCGCTCGCGCTTTCTGGGCAAGCTGGACGAGGTGATGAACGCCATCGTGCGCAAGCACGGGCCACGCTGAGATCAGGCGCTGACGCGTCGCAGCGCGGCGATCCCCAACAGCAGCAGGAAGATGGGCGCCAGGCTGCCGAGCTGTCGCGTGCCGGCGGCGGTCGCGATGCAGCCCGAGTCGTCGTCGTCACGGTTATTTGCGCTGCGCGGCGCCGGGATCGCCACGCCGGTCACCATCGGGCGCTCTTCAGGCGCACGCAGGTCAAACTCGCCGGGCACGCTCGGCTCACCCGGCGCGGCCGACGCCAGCATATCGTCGACCAGGTACAAATCCTCGGGGTGCACGCCGCGCGGCTCTCCGGTCTCGTCGGCCACCTCGCCTACGAGCAGCGCCGGCACGCCGGGCACCGGCACAACGATAGCGCCAAAGACGCCGCACATGCCGTTGCAGTCCGTGGCGTGCACGGTGCCGTCGGGGTACTGCACCTCCATCACTTCTTTGCCGCACCCGTGGATCAGCACCTCCGCGTGCTGGGTGCCGTCGACCATGGGCAGGTCGGGGTTGTAGCTGAAGATGGGATCGCGGGTCATGTCCTCCGGATCCAGGCGGGTGTACAGGCGAGTGAGCACGTCGGTCTCCGCAAACAGCGACTCGATGCGAATCATCGGCACGAGCAGCTCGTCGGCCAGGCGCCGTCGGAAGGTGTCGACGTCACCGGTGGCGGCGAACTCGGCGTCCAGGTCGGCGTACACGGGGTCCTGCTGCACGGCCACCGCGTTGGGCGCCCACGGGCTCGGCGTCGGCACCGTCACCGGGATGTTGTCCATGGCCCACTGGCTGAACACGGCTCGGAGCTCTGCGCCGGTGCTCTCAGGGTCCAGCAGCAGGCGCGTCATCTCTTCAGTGACCTCAAAGCGCCCCCGATACGGCTCGACGGGGCCCGCGTATTCGGTCAGAAAAGCGCGCCCACCGGCCTCTTCCACCGCGCTGGCAGCCACAAACGGATAGTCGGGCGCGTTGGGCCACGTCAGCGCCTGTGGATTTATTACCCCATGCAGGAAGTTTTTCGGCACCGCGCGGTCGGGGCCCAGCACATACACGGTAATCGGCATGTCAGGCGCAGCGGCGATCGAGGTCAGGCGCAGCGGCACGCACGGGGCCGCCTCGCCAAGGGTGATCGCGACGGGCCGCAGATCGCCGACGGACTTGCCGTTTTGCAGCCGCAGGCCCAGAAAGACAAAATCCGACGCCACGTAATGCTTCAGAATCGGGCGGGCCAGCTCGTCCTGCAGATAGCCGTTTTCATTGAGCCAATCGTACAAAGCACCCACGTTATCCGCCTCGATCAGCTGCGCTGCATATGGCCCGATCGTCGCCTCGTCGATGAGCGTCACGCCGTCGACATCGGCTGACGGGACATCCGAATTGGAGAAGGACCCGCCACCGCTTCGGGCGCTTGTAGCCATCATGACCATGCCGCAGCCGGCGTTGTTCGGCGCCGGGCTCGGGCAGTTGTTCTCGACCCGTGACGGGGTCATCGTAAATGTGGGCCGCGTGGCCAGCTCCAGCGTATTGAAGAGCGCCGGGTGACTGAGCCGCAGCATGCGGTCCAGCGGCAGCGCCTCGCCGTCATCGCCCAGCGGCGTCTCGCTGAGCGGCAGCACCCAGCCAAAGGACGTCGGGTCCCCGCTGTAGGTCACCTGCACGTGCATGGAGGTGAGCCCGTTGTGTCGCGCAAACACGACCTGCTCACCGGCTTGAATAATCGGCACGGGCTGCGCGGCGTTACAGAAAAACCCACCACACGCCGCTGCATCCGGCACTCCCATAGCGAACATCGTGCTCGCCACTACAATCGCGATCCCTCGCATGTCGAACCCTCTCGTTTGTCCAGCGGTCTAATAGTCAAGACTCGTGCCAGAACCCAAACCCTCTTTGCGCAGACTACTCGCGAATCATCAACGGGAAGATACTCAGGGCGACCGCCAGATAGATGAGATCGAACGCCCCCAACAGCGCGATCCAGCCGCCCACGTCAGCGATCGCGTCGCCGCTGAGCAACGCGCGCGTGGACTGTACGCCCGCGATCAACACCGGGGTCACAAGCGGATAGACGATGACCGGCAGCAGGATCTCTTTCAGGCTGGAGTTCAGCAGCATGGCCGCAAACAGCGTCCCCAACAGCGCAAAACCTATCGTGCCCAGAATCAAGATCGCGCCGATGACCGCCGCGCGGGTCGGGTCCACCAGTTCGAACATGTCGAAAAACAAGAAGATCAGCGGGATGGTGATCAGCTCCATGACCGCCATGAAGCCCAGCTGGACGAGCACCTTGCCGACGTAGATGCCCCGCGGATCGGCGGGCGAGAGCAGCAGCCCGGTCAGGCAGTCGTTCTCGCGCTCGGGCTCAAACAGGCGGTTGAGACCCAGCGTGCCGGCAAAGAGCACGGTGACCCAGATGATGCCGGGACCGTACGCGCGGGAGGTGTCGCGGTCGATCATGAAGCTCAGCGCAAAGATCAGCGTCGACAGCAGGCCAAACGTCAGCACCGTGAACATGATCTCGCGCGACCGGCGCTCGATGGTCAGGTCCTTGCGGAAGATGAGCAGCGCGGTCTCGATCATCCGATGTACTCCGAGAACAGCTCGGTGATCCGGTCGTCCGCGACCGGGCCACCAAAGACAACGCGCCCCTGCTTGAGCACCACGGCGTCCGTGGCCAGGGATTGCACGAGCGTCCGGCTGTGACTGGACAGCGCGACGATCTTGCCCACCTGGGCCAGCTGCCGGATCTCGTCGGCCAGCCAGTCGCGTCCCGCCTGATCCAGCCCGCTGGCCGGCTCATCCAGCAGCCACACGTCCGGGTCGACGAGCAGCAAGCGCCCGATCGCCAGGCGCTGAACCATGCCGCGGGAGAACTGTCGCACCGGGCGATCCGCCGCGCGCGTAAGCCCGATGCGCTCCAAGATCGTGGGCACGCCCTCCAGCTGCACGCCGTAGAGGCCGCCGATCAGCTCCAGGTTCTCGCGCGCCGTCAACGCGCTGTAGAGAAACGAGCTGTGGCTCAGGTACCCGCAAATACGGCGATGCTCGGCGGCCAGGGTCGCCACCTGCCCGTCGAAGAGCACGGACCCGGAGGTCGGCGTGATGCGACGCGCGAGCAGGTTGAAGCTGGTGGTCTTGCCGGCGCCGTTGGGCCCGATCACGGCCGTGATGCGCCCGGCGTCCAGCGCAAAGTCCGCTTTCTTCAGCGCATAACGGCGGCCGTAGGTGCGGGTGAGCTCAACGGCCTGAACTCGCTGAATCGCGGTCACCCCGCTCGCGATCCCTCAGCGGCTGACCAACGACGCCGCAGCGCATGCCCGATCAAAAAGAGCAGAAACAACACCACGCCCGCCGCGGTGCCGGCTTTCGCGAACCACAGCGGTACCTTGGTCTGCACGGGCAGCCGGTCCAGGGTGAGGATCAGCGGCTCCCCGGCAAGCACTCGCCCGCGCACCAGCAGGTCATTGCGGCGCATGCTCTCCTGAGAGGAGTTCACGGCCCGGTGGGCGGCGTCCAGTCGGGCGCGCGGGTAGACCCGGTCGGTCCAGCGCACGGTCATGGCAGCGTCACTCATGTCGATGTCGCTGACGACACCCAGCCGCACCTGCTCGTCTTCGTAGGGGATGTTGTAGCTGAACTGGAAGAACAGCGGACTGCCGGGCGGGACCGGCCCCCGATACACGACCGCGCCCTTCTCGCCCTCCAGGCGCCCCTGCCCTGTGCTGGGCTTCTCGCCACCGTGCACCTTGCCGGGCGGGAAGACGCCCCACGTCAGCACCTGCTCCCCAATCATGTAGGACAGCGTCGGCATCCGCAGGCCGGTCGCCGAGTGCACGTAGTCCAGGGTCTCCAGTGAGTCGTTGTGCACGCGGACAAGCTGCTGCACACGAATGAAGGACTCCCCGACGTCCAACGTCCAGTGCACGCGCAGGCTCAGGTCCTTGGGCGTCGCGGACACATGGTAGACGCGCACCTCTTCGGGCGGCGGCTGCATCGCGCGAAACTGATCGCTGCGATACGAGACGCCCTGAAACGCGACCAGCACCTGGTAGCTGGCCTTCTCGATGTACTTGGCGTCCTTGAAGGCCACGAAGCCGTTGTCGTTGCTGACAGCCTTCCAGCGGCCGACCGTGTCGAACTGAGGCCCGTGCGGGGTCGGACGCACAGCGCTGCCGGACAGCCAGGCGACCACGCCGGGCATCGGACGCGTGACGCCCTCAGGGCTGACCTCTACGATGCGCGTCAGCACGTTGAAGGTTCGGTCCATGATCGGTCCGGTGCCGTGCTGGGCGAGCGCCGGTGTTGCGATGAGGAGCGCCAGGAGCACCATGCTGCTACGCATTGGCCGACTCCTCGTCCAGGTCCTCGTCATCCAGGTCCTCGTCGTCGAAGTCCTCGTCATCCTCTGGGTCCGCCGGCTCGTCCGAGATCCCATAGCCGCGCGCCTCGAGCGCCTTCATAACGGCGACCGCCTCGGGCTCCACGATGCGCTTGCGCCGCAGGTAGTCCTCCTCGGAGATCTTGCCCATCCGAAAGTCCAGCTCGGTGTCGCGCAGATCCTCAAGCAGATGCGCCTTGCGGTCGACCAGCTCGATCAGCTCCAGGTCGACGTCGGATTCACGGACCCCGCCCGCGCCCATCGCGCCGATCAGCTTTGACATGTGCCCAAACGCGACCAGCAGGATGGTCAGCACGGCGACCGTAAAGAAGACGTCCAGCCCGGACACTCAGCCTCCGATATCGTCGAGCTCGTCATCGAGCATCTCACGGTCCAGCGCGCTCAGCTCGCCGGCCGGCTTGGCGTCGATCGCCGCCGCCACTTTGCGATTGTGCTCGGCTCCGACCAGGCGCGCACGATACATCAGCACCGCGATGATCAAAAACGCGGCGACCGCGCCCCCGGCCACCGGCACCGCCCACGAGGAGGTCTCTTCGGTGTTGAGGGAGATGTCGGCCAGCGTAAACTTGGACTTCTCGCGGCGATGCGTCTTGTTGGCGTCCTCCAGATAGTACTCGCGGGCCTCGTCGCGGGTGAAGCCCAACGCCAGCAGCACCTTGAACCGGCGCTTGTAGACCGGGGACCACGGGCAGTCGAGCGGGCACTGGCTCAGCGCCATCTTGCCGCACCCGCAAGAGCACATCGTGTTCTTCATCAAGTAGCCGTGGTCGCCGGACGGAAAGATGACGTACCGCTCGTTGGACGGGTCCTCGTCAAACAGCGTCTCAAAGAAGTCCATCTGCGCCTGCTTGCTCGCCAGCTCGGCCGGCGAGGCAGAGCTGATGTAGTCCTCGACACGACGGCGCATGCTGACGCCTAGCGGACATTTGCACTCCAGGAGGGTGTCCTGCTCATGGAAGACGCGATCGCCGCCCTCTTCGCAGGCGCACTTCATGATGGACAGCACTTCGTCCGCGTCGTCGCTGGCCGCCGCGCTCTGCGGGGTCAACAGCGCCGCCACACCCAGGGCCGCCGCGAGCAGAATTCCGGCGGATGACGTCGCCGCCCGGCGCGCGCGCGCCACAAAGAGGTTGGTCGGGAAGATCAGGAACAGCCCGCCCAGGAACATCACGACCGTGCCCAGCCACAGCAGGTTGATCATGGGGTTGATGTAGGCGACCAGGTTGATGAACGGCTGGCTGAGGTCCGGGCGCATGGCCAGGTACACGTCCTCGTGAATGCGGCTCCAGATCGCGACCTCGGTCGTCGGGTTGCTGTGCTTCTTGTAGCGGCGCACCTCGGGGATCATCACGCGCCCCGTGTTGGCCGTGACGATCTCCATAGCGCCTTCAGCGGGGTTCAAGCGGCACATCAGCACATCCGCAACGGCCGGCTCTTCGGCCCGCAGCAGCGCGACGGCGCGGTTGAAGTCTTCGGGATTCTCCCAGGTGACGGTGAAGATCGGGCGCCCGGGCGTGGCCACCACCTTAGCCCGACCGACAGCCAGGCTGCCCAGGGTCCGCCGCACGTCGTCCACCTGCTTGTGAATGATGGGCGGGAACGTCTGAATCAGCTCCATGTCCTTGAACGTAAAGCGCAGGCTCAGCTTCTTGTCCGAGCTGGAACGCGGCAGCTGCTCAAAGCGCGACTTCATCACGTCGGTCAGGTACATCTCCTCGCGCACGCGATCCCGATGCTCGATGCTGGCGAAGCGCACAAAGATCTTGGGATTGTGCGGCCGGGTCTCGACGTGGAAGGGCTCGTACTCGCGCTCCTGAAGATAGGCGGTCACGCGATCCACCTCGGTGGTCGGCACAGCCTCTAGATGCTCCATGACGACGATGCGCGCGGTCGTGGCCACAAAGCCCTCACCGTGCCGGTACTCGTCCTCCATGTTGACGTAGGTGAGGTTGTACTGGCCCAGCTTCAGGCTGTCGCCGAGGTGCAGCGGGGTCTCAGGCGCCTCTTTTTTGAAAGCCACGCCGGCAAAGCCGAGGCAGGCGATGGCCACGCCCACGTGCACGATATAGCCGCCGTAGCGGCGCTTGGCTTTGAGGGTGAGCTGCCAGACGTTGCCGCCAAGCGACCCCCCGCGGCTGCGCTGACGGATCCGTCCGCCCTTCCAGAACTCGGTGCCGACGCCGGTAAACACGAACAGGGCGAAGAAGATCCCAAAAAAGGCAAATATGTCAGACGGTTCGACAGTCAGCACCCACAGGTTGTAGCCGTCGATGAGCGAGCCGTGGGCGATGTCTCCAAACGTCTTGCAGCGGTAGTAGATGAGCGCCACGCTGCCCAGAAGCATGGGGACGCATGCCAGCGCCAATGGTACGATGAACGTGCGGTTGAAGCTCTTCCAGGTGGTGCGGCGCCACGCGATCAGCGGGCCGACGGCGGTCAGGCCCAGCAGGATCACTCCGGCGGGAACCATCACTTTGTTGAACCAGGGTTCCCCGAGATCCTGCCCCTCGGTCAAGTGCCCGACGTCGACCAGGAAGTTGGTGCCCATGGCGGCAAACAGGTTCGCGAACTCGGCGCTCTTGGAGTACAGCGTGCCCCAGATGATGATGAAGGCGCACATGCACAACATGATGTTGTTGAGCACAAAGAACGCCTCACGTGACATGAAGCTCTCAATGCGCTCCGCCGACCGAAGCTTGGGCCAGCGCCAGCCCAGCAGGCACACCGACACGATGCCGATGAACGCCATGTAATAGAGGAAGTAGTTGGACACTTTCGAGTCAGCGAAGGCGTGGATGCTGACGATCAGCTGACTGCGCGTCAGGAAGGTCCCGAAGATCGTCAGGAAGAACGTCAGGCAGACCAGCGTGAAGTTCCAGCGACGCAGCAGGCCGCGGCGCTCCTGGATGACGATGGAGTGTAGGAACGCGGTGGCGGTGAACCACGGGATCAGGCCGGCGTTCTCGACCGGATCCCACATCCAGAAGCCACCCCAGCCGAGCTCCTCGTAGGCCCAGGCGCCGCCGAGAACCAGCCCGGTCGTGAGAAAGACCCAGCTCACCAGCGTCCACTTGCGCGTGTCCTTGGCCCACTGGTCGTCCAGCCGCCCGGTGATCAGCGACGCCGCGCCAAAGGCAAACGGCAGCGTAAACGCGATGTACCCGGTCAGCAGCGACGGCGGGTGAATCGCCATCGTCGGGTTCTGCAACAGCGGATTGAGCCCCTCGCCGTCACGCGGGCCGTGGTGCGTGAGGAAGACCTCAAAGGGGTTGGACTCGAACACCATCAAGATGTCGTAGAAGAAGACGGCGCCCATCAAGATGCCGCCCGCCCAGCCCAGGTAGGCGACGTCCTTGTCGCGGGCCTGGTGCATCGCGATGGCCGAGAAGACCGTCAGCATGGTGCACCAGAACAGCAGCGCGCCCTTCTCGCCGCCCCAGAACGACGTGAACAGGTAGACCAGCGGCATCTCGGTGTCGCTGTAGCTGGCTATGTACTTGTTGGCGAAGTCGTGGCTGAAGTAGCCGTGCCAGAGGATGCCCGCCATCGCGAGATACAGGAACGCCGTGGCGTAAATGCCGTAGCGCGCCCCACGCACGAGCGTTGCGTTGCGCGAGACCGCGCCGTAGATCGCTGCCAGGCCCGACGCCAGGGTGCTGAAGAAGGCGACGGACAGCAGAACTGTACCGAATGGTTGCATGGCCCCCCGGGACCTATTGCGCTTCTAACGGCGCGTTGTTGCCACCTGGCTTCTTACCATATGGCGTGTCGGCACCGACCGAGTTCTCGTCCTTGTATTTGGAGGGGCACTTTACAGTCAACCGATCGCAGAGAATCTCATTTTTGGACGTTAGCTTTCCCTGAACGATGACCTGCCGACCTTCAGCGAAGGCGTCCGGCAGAAGTTGGTGATAACGCACTTGAAGGGTGTTGCCTTCGCTGTCACCGATGGTGAACTCGATGTTGATCTTGTCGCCGGGCAGCTCGCGGAAGGAGCCCGCCTGCACGATGCCATTTACGCGCACGCCCTTGCCGACCTTGACGTCATCCGCCATCAGCTCGGCGATGGTCATGTCGTAGACGCCGCCGCTGGTCGATGATTGGACGACGAGCGCCAGGCCACCGAGCACGCACGCCACGACAAACGCGGGAAACGCCATGTGCATCATCTTCTGTTTGAGCGTCTTGGGCTCGGTACTAATCTTTGCCGCCGCCATGCCTCATCCTCCAAGCGCGGACATTGGTAACAACGTGTGCAGGCCGCCACTGCCGGACTTGCCGTCGAAACCGTGGCCGTCGACCTTACCGTACAGGGCCGCTTGCAGGGCGGCCAGCATCTCGTCGTCGCTCTTCCCCTCGCGCATCATATCGCGCATGCTGAGGTCGCCGCCGGAGGACAAGCACTCACGGACGCGGCCGTCGGAGGCCAGGCGCACGCGGTTGCACGTCTCGCAGAAGTTGTGCGTCAGGGCCGCGATGAAGCCGACCTTGCTCGGCGTGTCGCTGTCGGGCGCGATCACGTGCCAGTACTTTGCAGGCCCGCCACCCACCGGCTTCTCCTCGTCCGGAGCGATTGGATGGACCGTGAAGCCCGCCTTCTCGACCGACGCGCGCATCTCATCGATTTTGAGGAAGCGATCGTCGGTCCAATAGTCGTCGATGCCGACGGGCATGAACTCGATGAACCGCAGCAGCAGCCCCTCGTCCCGGGCAAAGCGGATCAAGGGCGCCGCCTCGTCCTCGTTGACGCCGCGCACCAGCACCGCGTTCAGCTTGACAGGGGTCAGCCCTGCGTCGCGAGCCGCGCGGATGCCGTTGAGCACGGGCTCCAGCTCGCCCCAGCGTGTGGCCGCCTTGAATTTGGCCGGGTCCAGCGTGTCGAGAGAGACGTTGACGCGCTCCAGGCCCGCGTCGGCCAACGCCTGCGCGTGCTCTCCCAGCAGCATGCCGTTGGTGGTCATGGACAGATCTTTCACGCCCGGGATATCCGTGAGCATGCGCACCAATTTCACGAGGTGGCGGCGCGCCAGCGGCTCTCCACCGGTCAGCCGCACGTGGGAGACGCCCAGCTCCACGAAGATCTTCACGCACCGGACGATCTCTTCGTACGTGAGTACGTCCTTGCGCTTCAGAAAGGTCATCTTCTCGGGCATGCAGTACACGCAGCGCATGTTGCAGCGATCCGTCACGCTTAATCGCAGGTATTTAACCCGCCGGTTCTGCCGGTCCTGAAGCCAAATCAAGTTGTCGCCTCCACCACCAAGGCTATCACAGCCCGTTGACGCAACGGTAGCACTGCGGCATGGTGCCGCGAACAGTACAGGTGTGGAGAAAAGGCGCAAGATGATCTTCGACCAACTCAAGCAAGCGGGTATGAAGTGGGCGACGTCGCCTCAGGCGATGAAGCTGATGACCAACCCCAATGTACAGAAGCTGATGATGAAGGTGCTGCAGCTGCCCAGCGACGTGCGCCAGCGCGTGCAGTCGCGCACAGGCCAGTTTGCAGCCTACGCCGACCTCGTGACGCGCACCGACGTGCAGCAGATCAACCGCATGGTGCGCGACCTGGAGCGCGAGCTGCGCCGACTTCAGCGCCAGGTGCAGGCCGAAGAAGAGAAGCTCGCGCGCGCTCGCGCCGCCGTCAGCAAGTCGGGCGGCGGCAACGGGGACGCGACCGCCGCACCGGCCAAAAAGAAGGTCATCGGCAAGAAGAAGGTCGCCATCAAGAAGAAGGTCGCCATCAAGAAGAAGGCCGACGCAGCGCCGGCTGCAGCCGCCGAAGCCGCGCCCAAAAAGAAGAAGGTCATCGGCAAGAAGAAGAAGGTCATCGGCAAGAAGAAGGCCTGAGGCCGACTACTTCGTCTCGCCGCCCGGGCCCCCATCATCGGGCCCGCCGTCCTCGGGGCCCTTGTCATCACCGGGTCCGTCGCCCGGACCGCCATCACCCGGACCACCATCGTCAGGACCGCGATCGTCGCCAGGGCCCTTGTCATCGCCGGGTCCACGGTCATCGCCAGGCCCCCTGTCATCGCCAGGGCCGCGGTCGTCGCCGCCCTTGCGCGGTCCACCCTTGTCAGGCCCGCCCTTCTTGTCGCCACCTTTGTCGGGCACGACCTTCTTCGGCACGGGCGGCGGGGTCCCCTCGGGCGGCGCGGCTGACCGGTCGAAGACGGGCAGCGCCTTGGCGCACTCTTTCGCCAGACCGTACTTCTTGATCACGCCCTTGATGTAAGTGAGCCGGTCCGGCCCCTCCATCGCGGCCAGGCCGTCCAGCATCTCCATGGTATCGCTGATGGGTGCCGCGATCTCGGACACACGTGTCAGCCGATCCTGCACGGCCGGCATCCCGGCGACCTCCTCGGCCGCCTTGCACAGCGCGCGCAGGTTTCGCTCCTCAACCGGGTCCTTCTCCTCGGTGAGCACGAGGGTCGGCGCCTCTTTCTCTTGTTTCTTTTTGCACCCACCGAAAACGGCGGGGCACACCACGATGATCGCGAGCAGCCACCTCATGGCGCGGGAGTCTAGCACTTGCCGGTTGCGATGCCAGGTGCTTTGATGCGCGCCGATGTCGGGGCGAACGCGCATAGGGCTGGACGCCCGCATGGACAAGCCGTGGGCGACGGGGCTGGGGCGATACGCACGCGCCCTGGTCGGCACGCTTACGGCGATGGACCTGCCCGACATCCAGTGGGTCGTCATCAAGCATCCCGAGCTGGCGGACTTTCGGATGGCGGCCGAGGGCTCTGACGCCGAGGAGGTGGTGATCCCGGGAGACCTGGACCTCACGGCCAACCTCTGGTCGGGGCCGGCTGTCGACGCGCTGAACCTGGACCTGTACCACGCGCTGCATCACTTTCTGCCGCTGCGGCTGGCTTGTCCGCGGGTCATCGTGACGC
The DNA here is from genome assembly GCA_964545715.1 of uncultured Myxococcales bacterium. GTDB lineage: Bacteria > Myxococcota_A > UBA9042 > CAZJHX01. The sequence continues at coordinate 48,748 of CAZJHX010000027.1, read as the reverse complement.
TGCACGATCTCATCTGGGTGGAGCACGCCCACCTGTCTTATTATGGGCGCTGGGCATGGGCCCGCGGGCTCGGGGTGCGGGTCTGGGGCACGGCTACGATGCGACACGCCCTCAAGCGCACCGATGCGGTCGTCGCCATCAGCGAGGCCAGCCGGCAGGCGGCGCTGCAGCGCTACGGCTTTTTGGACGCGGCTGATGTCTGTGTTGTGCATCACGGCGTCGATGGCGCGCGCTTTCCGGCTCGCCAGGGCCCGGAGCCCGACGCCCCGTACTTCTTTTCGCTGGGCAACAGCCGCCCGTACAAAAACGTGAAAAACGTGATTCGCGCGTTTGGCCTGGTGGCCGCGGAGCGCCAGGACGTGCGGCTGATGATGACCGGGCGCGGCGACAGCAACGCGGTCCTGAGCGATCTGGTCGACGAGCTGGGGCTGAGCGAGCGCGTGACCTTTACCGGCATGGTCGAGGACGAGGAGATCGTGCGGCTGTTCCACGGGGCGAGGGCGCTGGTGTTTCCCAGCCACATCGAGGGGTTCGGCTTCCCGGTGATCGAGGCGCTGCGGCTGGGGTGCCCGGTGATCACGTCCACCGTGCCGGTGCTGCGCGAGATCGCCGGAGACGCCGCGCACTTCGTCAGTCCGGACGGCCCCGAGGACATCGCCCGCGGGATGCGGGAGATCCTGGACAGCGCTGAGCTGCGCGCCGACCTGCGGGCACGTGGCTATGCGCGCGCCGCTCATTTTGACTGGGGCGCGTGTGCTGATCAGACCCTTGCGGCCTATCGCCGCCTGCTGGACAAAAAAAAGTGAGCTGGATGCGGAGCAAAACCGACGCCGAATTCGAATCTACCCATGATGGATGACTCCGCCCGCACATCGCTCGCCCGCCAGAAGCTGCGCGAGGTCTTCGGCTTTGACGACTACCGGCCACTGCAGCAGGAGATCGTAGAGTCGGTGCTCAGCGGCCGCGACACGGTGGTGGTCATGCCCACGGGCGGCGGCAAGTCGCTGTGCTTTCAGCTGCCTGCGCTCGTGTTCGAGGGCCTCACCGTGGTGGTGTCGCCGCTGATCTCGCTGATGCACGATCAGGTCCTGCACCTGGACTCGTATGGCGCACGGGCGGTCCTGCTGAACAGCTCCCTGGACCGCGAGAGCTACAGCGCAAACCTGGGCCGGGTGCGGCGTGGGGACGTCGATCTGCTGTACCTGGCGCCCGAGACGCTGATGAAGGGCAGCGTGCTGGACCTGCTGATGTCGGTGCGGGTGGACTGCCTGGCGATTGACGAGGCGCACTGCATCTCGGATTGGGGACACGACTTCCGGCCGGAGTACCGGGAGCTGGCAGACGTGCGGCACCAGATCGGCGCCGGGGTCTGCATCGCGCTCACCGCCACGGCCACGCCGCGCGTGCGAGAGGACATCGCGCGCAACATGCACCTGCGCGACAGCCTGGAGTTCGTCGCCAGCTTCGATCGCCCCAACCTGACGCTGGGGGTGGCGGACAAGGACAACGCCCGGGCGCAGACCCGCGACTTTGTGGACCGCTTTGCGGGCGAGAGCGGCATCATCTACTGCGGCACCCGCGCCGGCGTCGAGGACCTGGCAGCGGATCTGGCCAAGCACGGATGCTCGGTGCTGCCGTACCACGCCGGCCTGAATGCAGACACGCGGCGCAGCAACCAGGAGCGCTTCATCCACGACGACGTGCGAATCATCGTCGCGACCGTCGCCTTTGGAATGGGCATCGACAAGCCGGACGTGCGCTTCGTCATGCACTATGACCTGCCCAAGAGCCTGGAGTCCTACTACCAGGAGATCGGCCGCGCGGGCCGCGACGGGCTGCCGGCCGAGTGCCTGCTGCTGTACGGCCTCGCCGACGCCAACAAGATCCAGTACTTCATCAGCCAGAAGACGGATCCACAGGAGCAGCGCGTCGGTCAGACCCAGCTCAGCCAGATGCTGGCGTACGGAGAGTCCACCGCATGTCGCCGCCGCCCGCTGCTGGCCTACTTCGGCGAGACCTATGGCGCCGAGACCTGCGGCGCATGCGATCGCTGCCTGGACCCGCCCGAGCTGGTCGATATCACGTTGCCCGCACGCAAGCTGCTGTCGTGCATCTACCGCACCGGCGAGCGCTTTGGCGCGGGCCACGTCGTTGATGTGCTGCGCGGCTCCTCGGCCCAGAAAGTGCTGAAGTTCGGCCACGATCGCCTGTCCACGTACAACATCGGCCAGGAGCTGGCGCGCAACCAGTGGATGCATCTGGCCCGCCACCTGGTTCAGCGCGGTCTGATCGTCCAGGACGTCCACCACGGCGGCATGAGCTTGAGCGAGGCGGCCGGCCCCGTCCTACGCGGCCACCAGTCGCTGGAGGGGATCATCACCAAGGCCGGCAAACCGAAGTCACGAGACAAGAAGCGCCCACCGATACCCGAGGACTGCGACCAGGCGCTCTTCGGGCAGCTGCGCAAGCTGCGCAAGGAGCTGGCGGACGCCAACGGCGTGCCTCCGTACGTGGTGTTCAACGACAAAACACTGCACGCGATGGCCGCCCAATACCCGCGCACGCGAGGAGCCATGCTGGCCACGTTCGGCGTAGGCGAGGGCAAGCTCAACCGCTGGGGCGACGCCTTCATGGCCGAGATCACGACCTACTGCGAGGAGAACGGGCACGATCCGCCGCCGCCGGAGTCCGTCTGGGAGCCCGACCCCGACGCCGAGCCCAAGAAGAAGAAGAAAAAGAAGAAGCCAAAGAAGCCGGCGCGTCACATGGTGGTCGGCGAGGCCCTGGCCGCCGGCGAGTCACTGCGCGCCCTGGCCGCCACGGGCAAGGCCAACGAGCGGACGCTGATCAGCTACGCCCGCAAGTACATCGCGGCCGGCCACCACATCGACCCGCAGGTCTTCCTGGACGACAGCACCTTGTCTGAGCCCGATCAGCAGGAGGCGCTGGCCGCTTTTGAGGCTCAGCAGACCCACTTTCTACGCCCGGTGTTTGACGCTCTGGACGAGCGCGTGACGTATGACGAGCTGGCCCTGATCCAGCTGGCGTGGCTGGCAAGCCGCCCGGGTTCAGGAGACCCGTAACACCGTGTAGCTGGGAAAGGATGTGCCGACCGAGACGGTGGCGGAGGGGGCGGCGATGCGGGCGATGAGCTCCAGCTCGCCTTCGGAGTAGAAGCGGCAGCCGCTGACCAGGGCGTCGTGCAGCATGTGGTGTCGACGGCTCATCAGCGAGCCGGTCAGGCCCATGAGGCCGGTCATGCCCAGCACGAAGAGGCTGCGTTGGCCGTCCACGGCGATGAAGCCGCGGGTCGCGATCCGGTGCGATTGGGCGACGATCATGGCCAACTGGCCCGGTGAGAAGTGGTGCACGGACTGGGCGATGAAGACCAGGTCGTAGGCGCCGGCGTCCACGTTGCTCATGTCAAAGGCGTTGATGACGCGAAAGTCCACGTCCAGTCCACGTCGGGCGGCGCGGGCGTTGGCGCGGTCGACGTAGGCCTCGACGATGTCGGACCCCGTGACCGCTGCGGGCAGGCCTTGCTGTTTTGCGCGCTCGGCCAGCGCCAGGGTGAACTCGCCCGAGCCGCTGGCCAGCTCCAGGATGCGGGCCGGCCGACCGGCGTCCTTGGCGACGCCGCGGATGTGCGGAGCCAGGACGGCGGCAAAGCGGTGATAGTTCATGAGGATGCGGTTGATCTGATGCAGCGCGTGTATCTCGCGCACCTTGTCGGCGTCGCTGACGTCGTCGCGGTCCAGATACTCGGTGCGGTCGGTCCGGATCAGGCTGTCCAGGCGCTCCCGCAGTCTCGCCAGGCCGCCCTGCCCCGCCGCCGTCTGCTGCTTCTCGGCGTGCAGACGCGCGACCCAGGCATCAGCCGTGGCCTCCAGCTGCGCCATGGTCTTCCACGCGGGCGGAAACTCGGGGCGGTCCTCGAAAGCGTCGATCAGATGCCGGCTCAGTGTGGATTGTTGAAGCACGGCGCGATGTTATCACGCGGCCCACGAACTCAGAACGGCGCGGTGCAGACCTTGCCGTCCAAGACCGAGCCGACCAGGCAGTACTCAAACGTGTTCTGCCACGTACCGTTCAGATCCCAGAACTGGTTGACGGCCAGGCCGATCCGGTCCGGGCCACCGATCGTCTCAACACCCAAAAACGCCAGGTCGATGTCGTCGCCGTCCAAACCGAATGCGCCGGCCGGGTCGGCCGACAGATACACGATGACGATGTTCCAGAACTCGGGCGACTTCATCGGCGCCAGCTCGGAGGGGTCGGGACAGAAGAAGTAGCCGGTGGCGGTGACCGTCTTGAGCGCGCCGTCCGCGTCCACGCCTTTGATGACGTTGACAAAGGAGTTGCCTGAAAACTCGATCGTCTCCTGATAGTCGCCCGGCCCCTGAGACCGCACGTCATCGTTTTCGAAGTACACGTACTTACCGTCGATGCCGAGGGTGCCCCCCGGACACATGGTGCAGCTAAACGCCCATGACGTGCCTTCGCTCTCGGGCGTTCCCGGCGTCACCGTGAGGCCGGTGAACGGGTAGCCGCCCCCCGCCGGCTCGGACGCCCCGTCGCAGATCTGGTCCTGACCCACCGGCGGGTCGGGCGGCCCGATCTCCGTGTTGACCCCACCGCTGTCAGACACGTCCTCACCCCCGGCGACGTCCGCGGGCGCCGGCGCGTCAGAGGGGCTGTCGGCATCCTCTGCGACAGCCGTGTCTGACGCGTCCGAGCCCGGCAGCGCGTCCGCCTGGACCACATCGGTGGCGTCCGCCGTCGCATCGGAGCTGCCGCCGGCGTCTGAAGACGTGCCGCCGCCGGATCGCGAGCCGCCAGCGGCCGTCGTGCAGGCAACGAGACAGCCCGCGGTCAGCAACGCCAGAACAGGTCGATTGGTCACATTGCCCCCCAACCGCCATCACGCGCGCGGCGGCAGATGCCGATCTTAGCACCGTGACGGGCGCGAGCTACACCGCGGTTTGCTCGGCGCCGCAGAAGCGGGTGAGCTGGGCCAGGAGAAAGGCATGGATCGCATCCTCCATCTCGGTACCGCTGGACTGAAAGTGGACGGCAAACATGCCGGCCTGACCGTGGTGACGAACCACCGTTCCGACGATCGGGACCGGCGGGTGGTTGGGCGCGACGAGCTGCAACTCTATGCGCGCGCCCACAGCCGGGGCCGCGGGCGCCTGCAGCCAGGCTCCGGCCGCTGACACGTTCAGGATGCGCAGCTCCAACGCCGCGCGGCCGTCATCGCCGAGCACAGTGCCGTTGGCGCAGACGTCCAGCGCGCGATCGGCCTCCGGTCCCGGGTCGAGCAGCAGCGCCGACAGTCCGGTGATCGTAAATCGGGGCCACTTTCGTCGTTCGTGCATAGCCATGCCGGCTGGACCTTGCAGTGACCGCGCCAGGTAAGAAAAGCGCACACTGCACCGTCATCACGGGTCTGCCACAGCGGGTCATCAGCGACCCACCCGGGGTTAACTTTACTGCGCACATAATACCTAAAGTCGCGCGAGATTAAGGCCGACCTGGAGCACATGACCCACGCATCAGCAGCACGAAGCAGACGGCGCGAGACAAGGTCGCACGCCCTACAGGGCCAGCGCGTCCTAATCGATTGGGAGCGCGACGGACCATTCGTACCGACGGGCGGCGCCGTCATCGTCGACCACAGCCGACACGGCTTCGGCGCCATCGCGGTCGTCGACGATCGACTCGCCAAGGGATCGGTCATACGCGCACGCATCGGCGCCAACGAAGTCGGCCGCTTCCAAATCCGCTGGTGCGCCAATCTGGACGAGACCGAATCCCACTTCGGCTGCGTGCGCGTAGACTAGGGCACCACCCCGACGGATTGCTGAGACACGGTCAACGGTGCTATCACCGACCCCATGCAGATCTACACCAAGATCCTGATCGGCATGGCCGTCGGCGCCGTGCTGGGTCTGACCCTCGGTCCCACATCTACGTTCCTGGATCACGACCTGTACAAGGTCGCGCACGCTGGCAAGGTGCGGCTGTTCCAGGACAAGGACGACCCCAAGTCGGAGCTGAAGCTGCCCGATGTCGAGCTGGAGTTGATCGCGCTCGAGACCGAGAACGGGAAGGTCGCCGATGAGGCCGGAAAGGAGCACGAGGTTCCGGTCTGGGTGAAGGTGGAGTTCAAGATCAGCAAGCAGCTGGCCCTGAAAGACGAGGGGGCCCTGAAGCAGCTCAAGGCGCGGGCCGGCGACAAGGTCACGGTCTGGCTCAAGCTGAAGAACAAGGCGTTGGAAGAGGGCGTGCTGACGACGCCGACGCCGATCAGCAGCATCGGAAACACCGTGATTACCGCGGTCTCGCCGATTGGCGAGCTGTTCATGCGGTTGATCAAAATGGTCATCGTGCCGCTGGTCTTTTCGTCACTGCTTGTGGGCGTGGCGAGCCTGGGGGACATCAGGAAGCTTGGCCGCATGGGCGGTCGGACGCTGGGCTTGTACCTGATGACGACCGCGGTGGCCGTGATGATCGGGCTGGCGTGCGCGCACATCATCAAGCCCGGAAACTTCGTGGCAGCGTCAGATCGCGCCAAGCTGCAGTCCAAGTACGAGGGGTCGGCGGGTGAGAAGGCGGAGGACGCGGCCAAGGCGCCGTCGGCCATCGACAACGTGCTGAACGTCATCCCCAAGAATCCGGTCGAGTCGCTGACCAGCGGCAACATGCTGCAGATCATCTTCTTTGCGGTGATCTTCGGCGTGGCCCTGACCATGATGGGGGTGGAAGAGTCCAAAATCGTCGTCACCTTCTTCGACAAGGTGCAGCACGCGATGGTGGTGATCATTCACATGGTCATGGCCGTCGCCCCGTACGGGGTGGCGGCGCTCATTGCGGAAGTGGTGGGCACCAGCGGGCTCTCCGTGTTGGGGGCCCTGCTGGTGTATAGCGTGGCGGTCGTGGTCGGGCTGGCCATCCAGGCGGCCGCGGTCTACGGCGGGCTGGTCAAGTTCCTGACCAACCTGAAGTACATGGACTTCATGAAGGCGATTCGGCCGGCTCAGCTTGTGGCGTTCTCCACGTCATCGTCGTCCGCGACACTGCCGGTGTCCATGGAGGTGGCGGAGGAGGCGCTGCGGGTCAGCCCGCCGGTCTCCAGCTTCGTCCTGCCGCTGGGCTCGACCGTCAACATGGACGGCACCGCGCTGTACCAGGGGGTGGCGGCCATCTTCATCGCGCAGGTCTTTGACATCACGCTGACGATGGGCGACCAGCTGGCTATCGTGTTGACTGCCACCATGGCGTCCATCGGCGCTGCAGGCGTACCCGGGGCCGGCATGGTGACCCTGGCGATGGTGTTGACGGCCACCGGGATCCCGGCCGTCGGCGTGGCGCTCATCCTGGGAATGGACCGTATTCTCGACATGTTCCGAACCGCAGTGAATGTGACGGGCGACCTGGCCGTCACATCTGTAATGGCCTGCGCCGAAGGCGAAAAGCTGATGGTGCTGTCGCCGGAGGAGGACGCGGCCGATCCGGACCATGGGTTCGAAGGCCGTCTGGATCAGGACGAGAAACCCATTCAACCCGATTAGAAGGTCTATGCGCTCAATACCCGCCATCGTCGTTTGTGCACTGCTTTGCCTCGTCGTCGACGCAGCCGCTGAGCCGGTCAAGGTCTGGAAGGGTGGCGAAGGTCGCGGCGTGCGCGCCGAGCACCTGACCATGCCGCTGACCGAAGAGGCGTTCTACAGCGATCGCTATACCGCGGAGGCCTGGTTCGACGACGGCTCACGGGTGTGGGTGTCCATCCTCGTGAAGAACTTCGGCCTGTCCAAGGGCACCATGACCGTCAAGAGCCGCTGGATCGACGCGGACGGCAAAACGCACTACACCAAGAGCCAGGTCGCACGGGGCAAGTACACCGTCACGGCCGCACCGTTCTCCGTCAGCGCGGCCGGGCACAAGCTGTCCGGCACGCCGCGCCGCTTCAAAGCCAGCGGCAAGGCTCAGGGGCGCGCCTTCCAGATCACGTTCAAGAGCGGACTGCCCCCGTTCCGCCCCGGCACGGGCCGCACCGTCTTCGGCGCGACCGGCGAAAAATACTACGACCAGACCCGGGTGCAGCCCAAAGCGCAGGTCGAGGGGTGGGTCACCAAGGGCGGCAAGACCAAGGTCAAAGGCTACGGCTACGTCACCCACACGGTGACCAACATGGCGCCGTACAACATGATGAAGCGCTACATCCAGATCCGGTCGATCGACGGCGACACCGTGGTCTATCTGGACCAGTTTCAGACACCGGGCAAATACGGCAACAAGAAGGTCGGCTACCTGTACGTCGCCCGCGGCGGCAAGGTCATCGGGGTCACCCGCAGCCCGCGCATCAAATACGGCAAGATGTGGCGCGACTCCAAGCACGGCAACAAGTACAAGGTGCCGTTTGAGATCACCACGACCTTGAAGCGCAAGAACCGCGTCATCGAGGTCCGGATCGTGGCCAGCAAGATCACCGGACGCGAAGACGTCATCGCCGATCTCGGTGGCTTGAAGGGCGCCATGGTCAAGCAGTACGCGCAGCCCGTGAACTATGCACTGGACGCCGAGGTGCACGTCTCGGTTCAGGAAGGCGACGCGGAGCCCGTGGTCTCCACCGAGAAAGCCAAGTACGAGGTGTCACATCTCAACAAGTGAGCCGGAGCCGGCGCCCGAATCCACCCCGGTCAAGCGCTGGTTCGAGAAGCTGACCGCCCTGGTCGCGCGACACGCCGCGCTCGTGCTGGTCCTGGCCATCTGCGGCGCCACGTTCGGCGTCTGGCGCGCCGGCAACCTCAAGATCTCCCAAGATCTCAAGCAGCTGATCCCCGACGACTTCCCCAGCGTCGTCCGCCTCAATGAGCTCTCCCAACGCATCGGCAGCCAGTCCGAGATGATCGTCGAGCTCAAGTGCCCCGACCGCGAGGCCACGATCAAATACGGCGAGTCGCTGGCAAAGCGCATGGAGCAGATGGACGAGGCCTTCTTGTTCGTCGAGTTCCGGCGCGACGTCGACTGGTTCCGCCACAACGCGCTGCTGTTCCTGCCCATCCGCAAGCTGCTGGACCTGCGCGCCAGGGTCATCCACCGCATCCGTGACGAGGTCGAGTCCGAAGTGGTGGAGAGCGTCGACGACCCGGAGCCGGCCGCGACCGGCGACCCGAAAGCGGAGGAGGAAGAAGACCCTCTGGATATGGACGACGACACGCTGCGCGAGCGCTATGGCAAGCAGTACGACGTCCCGACCGAGTACATCGAGACCGACGACAACGGCACCACGATCATGGTCGTGCGCGGCCGGCCTATCAAAGCCACCACGGACGTCGAGTTCACCGAGAAGATCGTCGCACGCATGAAGGAGGCGCTCACAGCGTCCCGGCCCACCGACTTCCACCCGGAGCTGACCGCCACTATTCGCGGCGAATACGAAGAGCGCAGCGGTGAGGTCTCCTCGATCAAGAGCGAGCTGCTCGGCTCCAGCGCCTATGCCGTCCTGCTGCTCCTCATCGTCCTGGTGCTGCACTTCAAGCGCCTGCGCGCGGTGCTGCTCATCCTGGGCCCGCTGATCATGTCGATCCTGCTCACGCTGGGCATCACCACGTACGTCTACGTCTCACTGAACCTGGTCACGGCGTTCATCTTTGTGGTGCTGCTGGGCCTTGGGATCGACTTCGGCATCCACCTCTACTCGCGGTACGAATACGAGCGCCTGCGCGGCCATGATCAGGCCGAAGCGCTGCGCATCGCGGGCGGACACAGCGGACTGGATGTCGCTATGGGCGGGCTCAGCACCGCAGTGATGTTCAGCTTCTTTCCAATCGCAGACTTCCGGGGCTTCTCGCAGTTCGGCGTCGTCGCCTGCATCGGCGTGTTGGCCGCGCTGCTCTACACCCTGACGGTTCTGCCCGCGCTCATCGTGCTGCTGGAGCGGCTCAAGGCGTGGAAACCCAAGCGCTGGCTACCGATCGTGGCCAAGACCGACAGCCCTGACGCCCCCAAAGCCCCGCCGTCCCGTCACTGGCGCCCGGTCGCCGTGGGGATCATCGCCGTCAGCGTCGCCCTGAGCACCTACAGCTCTTACAAGGCGCCCAACATCGAGTTTGAGTACGACTTCGGCAAGCTCGGGCGCAAGGCGGACCCCAAAGCGGCGCCCGCCGGGCCCAAGCCCAAGTCCTATGAGGACGCGATCGGTCGCCCCAACTTCGGGCCGGGGGTCGGTATGCCCGAGACAGCCGAATAAGGACGCCTGGTGGAGCAGCAGCTGCAGGGCATCCGGCTGATCACCGACGCGCAGATGGAGCGCCTGATCGGCGAGCCGCTGCCCGAGGGCGAGTGGAAGCGCAACAACCCGGACCTCAGCGACAAGCCGCCCCCCGTCGTGGAGGTCGAAGAAGAGGACGAGGACGACCCGTTCGCGACGCCCGAGCCCGATCGCTTCGCCGACCTCCAGGCCGAGGTGGACGCCCAGAAGCTGGCCCCCGAGTCGCAGCTGGTCGTGGACACCTACCCGATCGAGCGCCTGCGCGAGATGCGCTACTTCTTGTGGAAGCACCTGTCCGTGTGGTCGTTCGTGCCCACGCAGCAGGCGGTCAAGCTGGAGATCATCGCTGACATCCGCACCCGCGTGGACGACAAATACGACGAGGTCTCGGACGACTCCCGCGAGAAGATCGACAAGATGCGCAAGTACCTCAAAGTCGACAAGCAGGTCGCGCTGGAGGACGTGCCGGTGTGGGTCCGCAATCGATGGACGGACAACCAGGGCGTCTACGGCCGCCACATCATCATCTGGAATCGCGGCGCCAAGGTGGATTACGTGGACGCCAAGCGCCTCGAGGTCGCGTGGTTCGATATCAAGGTGGGCCAAAAGGGCGACACGGTGGTCCCGCTGGCGGCCAACTACTTCGTGCTGCCGGCGATCATGGACACGCTGCGCCGCGACGGCCCGCGCGTCCTGGCAGCGTCACTGATCGCGATCTTCTTCTGTCTCATGTTCATGTTCCGCAGCCTGCGCCTGACGCTGCTGATTCTGCTGCCGCTCGTCGCCGCGGTGACGTGGCTCGCTGGGCTCTTCTGGTATCTGGAGTGGAAGCTGAACCTCTACAACGTCATCACCTTTGCGCTGATCATCGGTATGGGGGTGGACGACGGCATCCACATGGTCAGCCGCTGGGTCGAGACGGGCAAGGCGTCCGTCGCGCTGACCCTGCGCGAAACGGGCGCTGCCGTCGCGCTAACCACCGTTACGACCGTCATCGGCTTCAGCGGGCTGCTGCTGGCAAACCACGTCGGCCTCAGCACGCTGGGCTGGACCGCCGCGCTCGGCATGGTGCTGTGCCTGGTCGCCTCGGTGACCACCCTGCCAGCCCTGCTCTACCTGTTGGGCGCCCGTCGTTAATCGGGGAACGTTAGAAACCGCTCCATCTGCGTGTACAGCGGCTCCAGCAGGGGCGTGACCGCCTCCACATCGCCGGTGAGCGCCGTGCCGCGGTCGTCCAAATCAGTCGTAAACGCCGGCTGCAGGCACAGCGCCCCGGTGGAACACAGCTCAACGTGATGCTTGCGATCCCCTGCGACCAGCAAGGCGCTCTGACTCACGTACGGAAAGTCGCGTCCGCCCACAAAGACGACCGGCTCGTCGGCCGGCTGGCCCAGCACGCGACCGTCCGACCACAGCTGCGGATCCACCGCGGGTTCGGGGCCGAGCTCACGCATGATGGTCGGCCACAGATCCACGTGCGAGGACGTCTGCGAAATCCGGGCGCCGCCGGGCAGGCACAGGACCAGCGGAACCCGCACGCGCTGCTCGACAAAGGTCATGCCGGCGTGACCGATCAGCCCGTGCTCCCAGAACTCTTCGCCGTGATCTCCGGTGATCACCAGCGCCAGCTCGCCACGCTCCAGCCGCTCCGAAAACAGGCTCACCATTCGGTCGATCAGGTGGTCGATAAAGCCGACCGAGTTCTTGTAGCGGTTGCGGATCAGCGTCTCGGACGCGGCCAGCTCGTCGTCTGGCAGAAAGTGGTTGTAATCCTCGGCCATCACCGGCGTGAACCGCTCGAACTTCGGCGGGTAGGAGTAGTTGTGATGTGTCGACCCGAAGAAGGCAAAGCCAAACACGGGCCGGCTCGCGTCCCGCTTCTCGGCGTAGTCGGCAAACATCGCGAGAACGGCCTTGTCCCCGGCAACGATCCCGTCGGCGAGAAACTCCTCGTAGCGGTCCAGCTGATCGACCTCGAAGGCGGCGTTGTTCCACTCCAAGAGCGTTGAGCTCGACGCCCCGATGCGCTCATAGCCGTTGCGCTTCAAGACATCCAGTGGCCAGCTGGTGATGCGGGTCTTTGAGCGCGAAAACGGGTCGAAGTGACAGGAGTTCAACCCAAACAGCAGGGCAAAGGTCCCGTACTCGGTGGTGTGCCCGCCTGAATAGTGGCGAACCGCTGTCGTACAGCCGGGACGTTTCGCGATCGCGGTCACAAGCGGCATCAGCTCCGCCGTCAGCGCATCGGCTCTCAGCGACTCGACCTGGATGAAGAGGATGTCGACCGGCTTCTTCAGCCGCACGTCGGGCAGCGCCGGTGGATAGTTGACGGCCACGTCATCGGGGTCAAACCCACGATTGCCGAGCAGCAGCCTGAAGCACGGCATCGCGTCGATGATGAACCGATCCGCCATCGGCGCCGGGCGCGGCCAGGCCAACGCTGACGTCACAACTCCGAGCAACGCGACCCCCGCGACCAGACCGGACGCCTTCCACGCCTGCCTGCGACCGTACCCGCCGAATCGCCGCCGACACCACCGCAGCAAGAACGCTTCGGCCACGGCGACGACTGCGCAGAGCACGGCAAACGTCGCCCAGGTACCAGCGCTGATGCTCAGCTCGCGCCCAACGCCCGGGTTCATCAGCGCCTGAACGGCCACCCAGCTGTACGTGTGCACGCCCAGCATCTCGTACACCCGCGTATCGATGTAGATGGCCACGACCAGGATCGGCGCCAGGGCGATCGCCACCCACTCAGCCAGCGCGCCGATGCCCCAGAACAGCAGCGCCGCCAGCGAGAGAAAGGCCACCACGTAGCTGAGAAAGGCCACATCCACACCGAGAGAGGGCGCAGAGGAGCCATAGTCGCTCAAATGTGCGAGATGCATCGCGTACAGTGCGACACATACCAGGGCGTTGACTCCCAGATAAGCCAACAGCGGCAGCCGGCGGTCCATGGGTCGGACCATACGCCGGTTTTGGCGCGCTTTCTACTCGATCATTTCTGAACGAACGGGCGGGGGGCCCGGCGGCAGCTCCTCCAGATCGTCTTCGTCGTACTCCGGCGGATCCAGTGTCAGCTCGTGCAGCACCTGGGCCGCGACCTTACGCACGCGCGTGACGTACAGCATGTCTTCTTCCACGACGTTCTCGAGCATCGCGATGGCGCGGTGGCCTCCGAGGCGCCCGAGTGCCAGCACGACCGTGACCACAAAGTCTGGATCCGAGTCGGGGATGACCTCGAGCAGCGGCGTCACGCTTCGCCGATCGCCCAAAGTCGCCAGCAGGCCCGGAATGGCGGCCCGTGCGCGAAAGCCCGTGTTCTTCATCGCCGTACACAGCAGCGGAACCGCCTCGGGCCCCTTTGCGATGATCGCGTTCTGGATCGCCTCGAGCTCCTCCTGGTGGTCGGATCCACCCAGCGCCAGCTGCGCCTGAGCCTCTTCCAGACCCCAGATCAGGTCGTCCAGCGGGGTCGCGGTTATCTCATGGAGCCGAAGCCGCGCCCGCGCTCGAAGGCGGGCATCGCCCTGACTGCACGCGCGCGCCAGCACGACCAGGTCGTTGCTCAGGGCGATACGTCGCAGCTTTTCTCGAAGATCCGCCATGGGCAGCTAGTTCTTGATGCCCGCCTCGTTCGGCGTCGCCAAACGCCACTTTTTGCCGCGACGCCTCGCGGGCGCTATCCTGACGTACATGGACCCTCGAACGGTGAGCACGCGGCAGTTTCGCGATCACCTGCGCAAGGTCAGCGCGCGGTTGCACAGCCCTGTCGCCGGCTGGTTCGGCCCCGGCAGCCTGACCTGGAAGCTGAACCGAGAGGTCGTCCTGCACGCCGCCGGCCCTCGGGCGCTGCTCATGCAGCTTGCGCACCCGGCCGTCGCCCGTGGCGTCTCCGATCACAGCAACTTTCGGACAGACCCGTACGGGCGTGCCATACGCACCTTTGTCACGGTCTACTCGATCCTGTTCGGCACCCGTGACGAGGCGGTAGCAGCCGCCGCCCGCGTGCACGCGATCCACGCCAAGGTGCACGGTCGGCTCAAGACCTCGAGCGGCCGTCACGCCCGGGGCGACGGGTACTCCGCCAACGACCCCAACCTCCTGCGCTGGGTCTTCGCCACGCTGGTCGACTCCGCGATCCTGACCTACGACCTGCTTGTCCACCCCATGACCGACGCCGAGAAAGATGGCTGCTACCAGGAGATCGCCGCCGGTGCGACCCTGTTCGGCCTCAGCCGCGACAAGCTGCCGGCGACCTGGCCGCTGTTTCAGCACTGGCTGGAGGCCACCATACAAAGCGACGAGATCGTGGTCAGCCCAACCGCCCGCGAGCTCGGACACATCCTGCTCAGCGGCGGACCTCTCGCTCTTCGCCCGCTCGCGCCCGGGCTGCGCATCGTCACGGCCGGCCTGCTGCATCCCAAGCTGCGCACACAATACGGGCTGGGCTGGGGCATCCGCACCCGCCTCGCCTACGGCGCGTTCGTCCGCACTGCCCGCGCCACCGTCCGGCACGTCCCGGGGCGGCTTCGTCAGGTGCCGATGGCACGCTCCGCCGAGCGTCGCTGCCAGGCCTGAGCATCGGTCAAACGACCCCTCTGACATCGAACATCCAAAATCGGCACGGTGCATGCACTACCACCCAGCATGACGTTCAGACCTAAGGACTATGGCGTAACCGTACTCCGCACAGACGACCGCCTCGGGAGGGATCCATTCATGCGAGCGATAGCCGTTGCCGCCGCTGTTTTCACCTGTTTCTTCACCATCGGATGCCAGGAGGAGACCGCCGAAAACACCCTCCCGACGGGCTGGAGTACCGCCACCCCGGGTGGTGATTTTGTGCACACCGGTGCGAAACCCAAGAACTTCGGCGCCACCCAGGCTGTGCAAAAACCTTCGCAGCTGAGCGGCGCCGGCGCCCTGCCCTGGACCAGCGGCCGGCGGCTGGCCGTACACGGTGACACGCTGGTCGCCGTCGACACCGACAACGGCAACGTCGTGCGAATCGATCGCCACAGCGGCGACATCCAGACCACCATCGCCGTGGGTCAGCGCCCCGAGCAGGTCGCGGTCGGCCCCAACGGCACGGCCTACGTGACGCGACGCTACGGCAGCACGTTAGCCATCATCCCTCGCGACTCGAACCAGGTCAGCGCCCAGGTCGAGGTCGGGGCCGAGCCCTGGGGCGTGGCGCTGTCCGCTGACGCCAAGACCGTGTACGTCGTCAGCGCCGGCCAGGCCAACCTGCTGGCCCTGGACGTCGACTCCCTCAAGGTCGTCGCCAATTTCGAGACCCACCGCTCCCCGCGGTCCGTCGCCATCGACCGAAAGGGCCGCGCCTACGTCGGCCACAAAAACCACGGCGTGCTGCGCTTCACCCCGGCCGGCGGGCTGGTGGAGGACCTGTCGCTGCGGACCAGCAATCCGGGCTACGATCCGGCCCCCGTCGGCGACCTGAGAGTCGTGCCCAACAACAGCTTCACGCTGGCGCCGCATCCCGTTAGCGATCGCATCTTCACGGGCCACACCATCGCCCACACCGGTGAGCTGCAGGAGTGCACCACCTACTACTCCATGGTCACCTGCACCGCCAACACCGGCCCCACGCGCCCGATCGAGACGTCCGTGACCGCCTTTGAGGACGGCCACGACACCATCAGCGCCCGGGACGCCATCATCGATGAGCAGCAGACCGGCGAGTCCATGCTGAACATCATCACGACCCCGGCGGACGTCAACCACCACCCGACCTGGAGCATGCTCTTTGTGGTGGGCCTCAGCAGCGACAACGTGCTGGCGCTCAACTCGGACGCCAACGATCCGCTGGAGTGGCCTATCGCCGAGATCAAGGTCGGTCAGGCGCCCCGAGCCATCGCGTTTTCCGCGGACGGCAGCAGCGCCTATGTGTTGAATAGCCAGGACTTCACGGTTGGCGAGATCCCGATGCAGCCGCTGATGGACATGGAAGACGTCATGACGGCGGGCAGCTACGGCAAGAGCAGCCCGATCAAGGTGCACCAGCAGCGCGTGTTGGCGTACGGCGCGGACCCGATGCCCGAGCACCTGCGCGAGGGACGCCGCCTCTTCACCTACGCGCGTGACCCCCGAATCTCGTTCCGCGGCGACTTCGCATGTGCCGGCTGCCACTTCGACGGCACCGACGACGGGCTCACGTGGTTCTCGTCCACCGGCGCTCACCAGACCCTCGCGCTGGCCGGCCGTGGCGCGACCAGCGCCCCGTATGGGTGGGACGGTGACGACTCCGAGCTGACCGGCTATCTGACCGGGACCATCAACCGCATGGGCGGCAACGCGGCGTTCAACCTCAATGTGCTGGAGCCGTTGGCTGACTTCATCACCAGCGGCCTGGTCGCCCCGCCTGCACGAAAGAGCGAAGGCGCGCCCATGAGCGACGCTGAGCTGCGCGGCCAGACGCTGTTCAACGCGCCCGCCATCGGCTGCGCGACATGTCATGTGGATGGGGGCGCCGACGGTAAGAACCACTCGGTCGGCGGGGGCTCGATCAGCAAGGTCAACACCCCGTCGCTGCGGGGCATTGACCACTCTGCGCCGTACCTGCATGACGGCACGGCGGAGACTCTTACGGACGCGATCACGACGACGGCCGGCTGGATGGGTCACACCGCCCAGCTGACCGCCGCCGAGATCGACGACCTGGTCGCTTACCTTAAGACCCTCTAGAGGTTCACGACCTTGAACTCGATGCGCCGGTTCTTCGCGCGGCCGGCCTTGCTGCTGTTGCCCGCGATCGGCTGAATCTCGCCGAAGCCCACCGCGGTCAGACGCCCGGCGCCGATGCCCTTCTTGACGAAGTACTGGCGAACGGCCTCAGCCCGGTTCTGCGACAGCTTCTGGTTCGACTTGGCGGCGCCCTGGTCATCCGTGTGGCCCTCGATGGTCACGGCGACCTCGGGGTACTTGGCCAACACACGAGCGGCGTCGTCCAGCACGGTGAAGGACTTGGAGCGGATACGGGCGCTGCCGCTGGCGAAGAAGATGCCCTCGATCGCGCCGCTGAACTTCTCTGTGATCTCCTTGGGCGGCGCGGCTTTCTTCGGGCAGCCGTCCGCCTGCTGGGGCGCGGCCTGGTGCGGGCACGCATCGTCTTTGTCCGCGATGCCGTCCTGGTCGGAGTCCGGGCAGCCGGCGTGCTTGGCGGTACCGGCCACGGTCGGGCAGGTGTCGTCTTTGTCCACGATGTTGTCGTTGTCGGAGTCCGGGCAGCCCGCGTGTTTGGGGCTGCCGCTGGTCTGCGGGCACGCGTCCTCGGCGTCCACGATGGAGTCGCCGTCCTCATCGGGGCAGCCCTGCGCGGTCTTGTGACCAGGCTGGTTGGGGCAGGCGTCCGCCGGATCCATGAAGCCGTCGTTGTCGATGTCGAAGACCGGGTCGGGACCGGACTCAGCGGCGGGGAAGAAGTCCAGACCGGCCGTCAGCTCCACGTTGCCGGCGCCGATCGAGCCCTCCTCGCTGTCGGTCAGCATGTGCCGCACATCGATGCGCAACGCGATCTTGTCGGTCAGCATGCCGCGCACGCCGGCGCCGTAGTGCACGTGGTAGTCCACGTCGCTGCCAAGGTCGCCGTCCACGTTGTGGTAGGCGCCGGCGCCGACGTCGATAAACGGAACCCAGCGACCCTGGCGCAGGTTGAACAGCGCGTCGCCCGTGTAGCTGAGCACGGTGTTGCCGTTGCCGCTGATGGTGGAGCTCGTGGGCAGCACACCCAGACCGGCCTCGAGGTCCAGCCACTTGATGACCGGCATACCGGCGCGGAAACCGACGATTCCAGAGGTATCGGGCCCGCCGGGGGCGTTGGGCGTCACATTCAGGTCCCAGTCGCCGGTGGCGATGTTGCCGCCACCGTATACGCCTATGTGGAACTGGTTGGTCGGAACGTCAGCGTGAGCCGAAAAAGCCAGCGCGAGCGCAAGCGAGAAGATCGTGACAGTAGAAAGACGCATTGTTGAACCCCTCCCGGGTCTTGTGGGTTTTGTCGCAGACCGCCCAGAGCAACGGCCGTGCCATTGGCCGCGGAACCAACCACTCCCCTTGTTTTCAGCAGGTTATAAGCCTTACGGCGTCAACATCTGTGCCAGACATTGGGGCAGGTGTTACAGGCGTGCCGTACAAACTTGTGACGCAAGGGAGCCGGCCTGATCGACGAGTGGAGCTAAACGTGACACTGCGCGCCAGCCAAGCACACAGCTAAGGTGGCACGGGTGATGCAAAAGGTGAGGGAGCGACCAATGGCCAATTGATGGCAACTCGTTCCGCAGGAAGCGGAAGTCGCATGACAACTCACGGTGCTCACTCGCACCGAGCGCTGCGTCGGGACCAAACCCTCCGGCCCCCCAGGCCCCAGGTCCCGACGTGGCGCCCCTTACGAACCTACCGAAGGAAGTTACAGCCGCCACAGCAGGCCGAAAGACCCACCGGCCAGCGCGTCGAGCGCGGACCCGTCGATCACGGGCAGCCCCATCATTCCCTCAACCGTCAGGGCAAAATGTCGTGAGACGGCGACGACGACGCCAAGCGGCAGGCGGACCACCCCGAGCGTTATCAGCAGCGCCGGCGACGTATACAGCGACACACGGTCATTCAGCCGCGCCGCAAACGGCAGCGCGAACTCAGCCCAGACCGCCCCACCGGAGATCTCCCCGCCAATAGAAAAGCGGTCGTTGAACACACGCCCGCCGCGCATCGTGATCCCCAGGCCGACCGGCAAGAAGAAGCGCTCCTGCTGGCCCCCGATCCCGCTGATGATGGTGCCGAAGTCGAAATACCAGGCGCGCCCCGTCTCGTCGCCGGTCCGACGCATCTGCCGGCGCACCTGGCCAACGTTGCCCCACCGATAGCTGTACGAAAAGTGGCCGCTTGCAAAGGTGTCGTGCTGCCCCTCGTCCGAGATGGGCGCCAGCGCGGAGCCGGCCACCCCCAGCCCGTGCCGCCCCTCCATCATGCCGGGTGCGGGCGGCGTCCTGGAGACCGTCCCGACCGTGCCCAGGCGAGAGCAGCCCCACAGCGCGAAGTACGCGACCGCCAGCAAGGACGGCACGGTGATCAGCAGCCGCTTCAACTGGTAGGGCTAGTCTTCTTCCTTGAGCTCGTCGGGCAGCTCGGGCTGGGCCGCCTGGTACTCGGTCAACAGCTCCACGGCGCGCTCAGCATCATCGGTCGGCACCAACACCTCGACCCCACGCACAAAAGCCAGTGCCGGGTCGACACCGCCGCAGTCATCCGACGACACACGCGCAGCGATGCCATTGTCGGTCAGCAACCCCAGAATGGGGGCCGCCAGGAACCGCTGCTCCACTGTAATGAGGGTCACAAAGTCGCTCATCGCCGCCTCCCGTTTGGATGACTCGATGGTAGCAGACTCAAGGCGCCGCCATGTTCTCCAGCGGCAGATACTCTCGACAGGGCTGGCCACGCAGCGCGGTACACGACTCCGGGCGGTCCGTCGGCACGTCCACGCCCCCGATCAGCGGCAACGCGACGCTGGACGCCCATGCGGCGCTGTGCCCGATCGTGTGTGCCTCCGCGTCCGTGTGGTCCAGCAACAAGAAATTCCACTCCGCGCGGCTGTCGCCGGGCGTGTCTACCGAAAGCCGTAGGCTGGAGCCCTCTCGAAAGACGTGCGCAAACGGCATGATCTCCACGCGCACCTCATGCCACTCTCCGGGCACCAGCGGCTGCAGATCCTCCTCGCGATGCGTCTTGACGGGGCGCAGCTCGGTAGCGTCGTCACGCAGGGCCCGATGACTGGCGCGCAGCCAGCCGCTCTGCACGTAGATCTCCTGACCGTCCGGACGGACCTCGCTCAGATTGACCTCCAGATCCGCATCCGCTGCGGTCGAGTTCAGCCACAGATCGACGCTGCCGTGCCCGATGTAGACCTGATCCTCGGTCAGCGGCGCGGTTATCCAGGCGGCGGCCATTCCGTCCGCCAGCAGCGCCCACTCGTAGGCCGGCTGCAGCTCGTTGACGCTGCCCTTGTTCAGCGTGGTGCGCGACCCCGCGTCGGGATCGTGGTGGAAGAGGCTGGCGCCGCCGTCGTCGCCGGGCGCGCCGTCCCCCAAGGTGCCGTCGGGCTGGAAATACAGCCGGTGCGCCACCGTCTCGGGCAGCGGCCAGCCGTCGAAGTGGCGCTCAAACGTGCCCTGCGGCGCCCCAGCCGGATAGTCGGGATGCGCGCCCGAGTCAAAGATCACCCGCAGCGGCGGCTCGGCCTCGTAATCGGCCAGCGCCGTCTCGTAGTCGGTGTACCCCTCGAAGCGGTTCTCGGGCAGCTCCAGCGCGGCGCCCGTCGATTGAGCAAAAAACAGGGGAACCAGCAGCTGCACCTGCTCGGTAAAGCCCGGGACCTGGCGCGCCACGTACAGGTCCAAAAATATCTTCCAGTCCAGCAGCACCTGGGGCGTGTAACCGTCGGCGTGCACGCCGTTTCCCACCACAAAGCGCGCCACATCCGTACCCGTGAACTTGTCGAAGAGGGCCGCAAAGTGCGGGCCCGTCTGCTCGTCCTGCCATTGCCCGGACATGAACACGGGCACCTCGATCTCGTGGACAAAGCTGGACGGGTCGACCGGCTTGGCGACCTCGTCCGTGTAGAACGGGTTGGCCAGCGCCTTGGCGATA
Source organism: uncultured Myxococcales bacterium (assembly GCA_964545715.1). Taxonomy (GTDB): domain Bacteria; phylum Myxococcota_A; class UBA9042; genus CAZJHX01. The sequence continues at coordinate 27,807 of CAZJHX010000027.1, read as the reverse complement.
ACGTCCTCTTTCTGGCTGTGAAGCAGCTGATGCTCCTCACACACCGTGTCGCCGGCCTCCACGAGCTTCTCGATCCACTTGTGGCCGTACGGATCGGCGCGCTTGAGCACATGCGTGATCCAGTTCAGCGCAAACCCGTTGTTGTAGATGCCGCCCGGGATCAGCGTGGACGTGCCGGTGTCCGCGATCACGGACAGCGGCGTGATGGCCGCCAGCGACGGCGGGCGCATCTTTGCCACGAAGAGCTGCGAGATCCCGGGATACGACAACCCCGCCATGCCCACCTTGTTGTGCTTGACCCAGCCCTGGCGCGCCACGATCTCGATCACGTCGTAGCCGTCGGTCAGCTGCAGCGGCTCAAAAAAGTCGTAGGCCCCGCCCGAGCAGCCGGTGCCGCGCATGTTCACGCCGACTGACGCGTACCCGCCGATGCCCGCCAGCAGTCCGCTCGGATGGCTGGGGGCGTCGCACAACACTGGAAAGTCGCCGCAGAAGGACTCGGCCGCGCCGCCCAGGGACTGCCCGGGCTGCGAGGGGCTGTAGCCTGAATAGTTCACGATGGTCGGGTACGGTCCGTCCTCCACGGGGCCCGGCAGCGAGACAAACACGCTGAGCTGTGTGCCGTCGCGCATCGTGATGTACCCAAAGCCGGGCTCCAGCGTCTGCTCGGCATAAAAGGACTCGTCCGGCAGGCTGCCCTCGACGGACAGCACCTCGATCTGGTCGGTGAGCTCATCCGGGTCGTCCGCCATGCGCACCACATAGCCGGGTCCGGGCTCCAGCCCGCGCACGATCAGGCTGCCCTGGTAGTCCGTCGCGCCCCCGCCAACGACGTCGCCATCGGGGCCCACCACCTCGATGTCCGCCTCGACCGGCGCCTTCCAGATGTATATCTGGCCGATCGTCCCACGCACGGTGAAGCGGTCCGACACCACGGCCACAGGTCCGGTGTCCGGGGCGGGTCCCTCGTCGCCGGCCGTGGGGGAGCCGGTGTCCGTGCCCGCCGCATCCTCTGCCTGGACCGGCGTCGGCCCGTCGCCCTCGCAGCCTGCGCTGGACATGAAGACCAGCGCGACCAGCGCCGACAAACACCTGATCACTGTGCTCATTGCTACCTTCCCTGGCTTTGCTGAAGGGGCGCCAACACCGACTGCTCCAGCTCATCGCGATAAAAGAGATTGTATGTATCGAAGGGGATGAGACGCCCATCCGGGTGGATGATGTGCACGCAGCTCTTCTTGACGCTACGCAAATCGAAGCTGTAGGCGTCGTGAAACGCCATGATGACGACCCGAAACAGGTTGTCGTAGGCAAGGTGCGGCGCATCCACGCCGGGCAGGCAGCACAACAGATCGCGCAGCGTCGCAGCCGACGAAGTTGGTGAATGCGCGGTGGAAAAGAGGCCGTAGACGTGGTCGGCCACGGCGGCCTCCCGTTCGAACGTGATCGTGCTGCTGGAGTCCAACAACACCTCCTCGGGGATCAGCCCGGTCAGCGGCTGCACACGCCCGTCGACCTTGAGCGCGTACGCCATGGCCAGACTGTCGGGGTGGCAGGGAACGGGGATCACATCGGCTGCCTGAAACACGTCGGTCTGCTCCAGGATCCGGCGGCGGACGCCGGTCAGCGTCAGCCGGTCACGCTCCGGATCAAAGCCCTCCAGCCGGCCCGCTGCCTGGATCGGCTGAAAGGTCACGCCACGCACCGCGGGCTGCTGCAGCGCATAGTCGATGATCCCGCCGATCTCGTGGTCGTTGAGTCCCAGCTTCAGCGTGCAGACAAGCGTGACCGACAGCCCAAGCTCGTTGCACCTGGCCAGCGCCTGCTCATGCACGCCTCGCAGGTCCGCGCCGCGCAGGGCTTTGATCGGACCGGACTCCAGCGAGTCGAACTGCAGGTACAGCTCCACGCCGGGCATGTAGCCGGCCAGCCGCTGGGTAAAGTCGGCGTCGTTGGCGACGCGGATGCCGTTTGTGTTCACCATCAGGTGCCGAATCGGGCGCGCCCGCGCGGCATCCAGAATCTCGAAGAACTGCGGATGGAGGGTCGGCTCGCCCCCGGAGACCTGCAGCACATCCGGCTGCCCCTCGGCGGCCACCAGCGCGTCCAGCATGCCCTCCAGCTGGGCCAATGAGCGAAAGCCCGTGCGCTCGGGACCGCTGTGGGCGTAGCAGATCGGGCAGCGCAGATTACACGCGTCCGTGACCTCCAAAATCGCTACGCACGAGTGCTGCTCGTGGTCCGCGCACAGCCCACAGTCGTAGGGACAGCCGTACCTGACGGGCGTGCCGTACCGCTGAGGGCGCTCGGGCGGCTTCATGTAGCGCTCGCGGCTGCGGCGATAATACTCGATGTCGTCAGCGATCATCGCCTTGCTGTTGCCGTGCTCCGGGCAGCGCCGCGATAGGATCACCTTGCCGTCCATGAACAGGATCTTGCCCTCGCACTTGCGATAGCAGGTGGGGCAGATCGACACCGCCAGGTCGTAGTATAGGTACGGGCGGGTTTCACGTCGCATGCAGCCGATACTATTCCAGCTTGGGTCTCTTCCGGTAGGCAGCTACGCCGTCTTCGTGCTGCTGGCCTTCGCCGTGGGCCTGAGCGTGCGTCGCAGCGAGGTACGACGGCTGGGCTACGCGCGCGAGCCTGGGCACCAATGGGTGGGCCTGGGTGCGCTGATCGGGGCCGTGCTGGGGGCCAAGCTCGGCATGCTGCTCTTCATCGCACCGGCGGACGCGGGCGACGTCTTCTCGCAGGTGTTCTCGCTCGACTTCACCGGCAAGACCATCGTGGGCGGGCTGATCGGCGGGTATCTCGGGGTGGAGCTGACCAAGAAGCTGGTCGGGATCCGTCAGTCCACCGGGGACGGGTTCGCGGTGGCCCTGCCCTTGAGCCAGGCGATCGGGCGCATCGGCTGCCTGCTCAACGGCTGCTGCTACGGCGCGGTGACCGACAGCGCGCTCGGGGTCCACATGCACGGGTTTGCACGCCACCCGGTGCAGATCTACGAGTTGGTGCTGGACCTGGCCCTGGCCGGCGCGCTGTGGGCCACCCGACGCAGCGAGCGCCCGCGCGGACACCTGTTTCGCATGTACCTGATCGGGTACGCCGTGATCCGCTTCGTCACCGAGTTCTTTCGGGGGGATCCGGCGGTCCACCTGGGCCCGATCACGCTGGTCCAGCTGGTGTGTCTGGCGGCCGCAGCGGGCTTTGGCGCCTCCCTGCTCAGGCGTCCTGCTTGACCGCAGCGCGGCAGTGGGGCATGTGACACGCATGCTGAGCGCGCCCCACAAGGCAGCCGTGATCCCAGTGGCGCTGGTGCTGGGACCCGACCTGTTCGTGCGCGGATCCCACTATCTGAGCGCGCCCGGCACTGCGCTGGCCTACCTGCTGTCCATCGCGGCCAGCGTCGTCTTGTGGCTGGCGGCCATCCGCGGGTTGAGCGGACTGCGCAGCCGGCGGCCGCGAGTGGGACGCGCCGTTCTGGTTTTATGCGCGCTGGTCGTGTCCATCCTCACCGTCTCGGCCATCGGCTATTACGCACGCTACGAGATCGACGCCTCACCATCGGTGTTTGCGTTCTTCCTGCGGTATCCGCTGTACGCCGCAGCGCTGGCGCGTGAAGCATCCGGCTGGGCCGAGGGCGCCGGCTTCATCGTCATCCCCATCGCGATGGTCGCCGCCATCGAGCTGGCCACCCGCGCCGCGCACACCCAACCGGATCGGCGACGCCGCCTGGTTGAGCTGGCCGCAGTCGGCTTCCTCGTCACCGCCATCGCCGTACCGCGCCTGCCTGCCGTCGCCGACATCCGCGGCGTCGCCACCGCGCTGGGCGGCGCCTGGCAGCTGATCACGACGCGCACCGGACTGCCAAAGCCCGAGCGGCTGACGATCCCAGAGCTCAACGCCACGCGCCGACCCGATGTCGTGCTGTTTGTGCACGAGAGCCTGGCCGCCTTCCAGTGGCACCCGTGGGGCTGTGAGCAAGCGTCTTGCTCGCCTCACATCGCGCGGCTGCTGGGCGAGCACGCGGGGCACACCGTGTGGTTTGAGCACGCCGTCTCGTCGGCCAGCGCCACCGACGTCAGCGTCCCGTCCATGCTCAGCGGCCTGCCGCCCGACGGGACGCGCGCCCAGTACGCCAAAGCGCCGCTGTTGTGGGACTACGCGCGCAAGCTGGGCTACACGACCGCCCTCTTCACGTCGCAGGAGTACAGCATCTCCAACTTCGAGGAGTTCCTGCTGGAGCACGACCCGCCGGACAAGGTGATGACGGCGCCCGATTACGGGGACCACAAGCGCGTCAACGACAACGGGGTCGCCGACTCGGTCATGGCCGATGCCGCCGCTGCATGGCTGGCCGCGGCGCCCACCGACAAGCCCGTCCTGCTGATCGTGCAGTTCAACTCCACGCACGGACCGTGGTGGTATCCCGGCGTGTACGAGGAGTCGCCCGAGCCCACCGCGCCCGTCCGATACGCGGGTGCAGCGCGTTATGTCGACGAGATCGCAGCCACCATCGTGAACGCTGTGAAGGCGCGCGGGCGGCTGGAGCAAACCGTGATGATCAGCACGGCCGATCACGGCGAGAACACCGGGACCAGCCAGCCGCCGCGGGTGGAGAACCTCAACGAGGCCGTGGCTCGGGTGCCGCTGTGGATCCACGTGCCCAGCGCGCTGGCAGAGACCCAGCCGGACCTCTTCGCCCGGTTACAGGCCAACCGCGGCGCGCGCGTGGGCAACATCGACATCCTGCCGACCATGCTCGATCTCTGGGGCATTTGGCCGCTGCCCGCGCCGCTGGACAGCCTGCCGCTGGCGGGCCACAGCCTGTTGACGCCCATCCCCGCCGATCGGCAGCTGGTCGTCTCCAGCACCGGCGAGATCCGGTGGTGGGATCGCGAGGTCTTCGCCATCTATCGCGGCCACCGCAAGTGGCTCGTCGACGAGACCGGCACCTACCTCTTCGACGTTGAAGCGGATCCGGGCGAGCCCCAGGATCTGCGCGACGACGTCAGCGAAGCAGAGCGCCTCCAGCTCTTGAAGGACGTGATCGGCCGGCCCACCCTGCTGCGTATTCTAGAGCGCCTGGACCTGGTGTTGGGCAAAGAGGCCCGAGAGATGGCGACCCCATGAGCGCCGACACCAGCCGGCTCAGCGCGCTGCGAGCGGTCGCCGCATCCGGGCTGCTGCTCGTCGTACTGGGCGCACACGTGCTCATCCGCGCGGGGGCTGAGACCGGGCCGGACCTGCCGGAGGCCACACGGGCGCCACTGAAGACGGGCCAGGCGGACGCACGCACGGTCGTGCTGATCATGGACAGCATGCGGGAGTCCAACGCCACCGATCCGGTGCTGATGCCGGAGATGGCCAAGCTCAATACAACGGCGCTGCACGGGCCGCTGAAGTCCTGCTTCGCCGGGTTTACGCTGCCGTGTCTGCTGACGACGTTCGAGGGGCGCCAATCCCCGTTTCTGACCACGTTGAGCAACTTCTCGGCGCAGGCGACCAACGCCCCCAACTGGCTGGACGCCGTGCGGCGTCGTGGGCTGCGCATCGCCCTGATCAGCGACCACACGCTGCCCGAGCTGTACCCCGGCACCTACGTGGCGGGCGGCAACTACGAGGACTTCGGCATCCCGGTGCCCGACCGCGATCCGTGGGCCTTCAAGCGCACGTTCGAGTGGCTGGACTCCGGCGAGATCGACGTGCTGATCATCCACATCATCGGCACGGACAAGGTCTCTCACGCGCAGCCGCCCGGCTCCCCCGAATACAACCGGGTCTTCACGCGCGCGGATGCGTTTGTCGGCGACGTGCTCAAGCGCCTGGACACCACGCGCGACTCGCTGGTCGTCTTTGGCGACCATGGCCACGGCCCCGAGGGGCACCACGATCGCAAAGCGTGGTACGCGGCGGTTGGGCCCATCATCGCCAAGGCCGCCGAGGTCCCGCTGGACCAGACCAGCATGCTGTTTCTGCTGTCGCGTATCCACGGCATCGAGCTGCCCGGCGGATACGAGGGAGACCTGGAGTGGGACACGCTGGCGACCGACCCGAACGAGGCGCAGTGGCTCAAAGACCAGGCGCGCGAGTGGGGCGTCACCGGGGATGCGACGCGCGAGACGCTGGGAGCGGAGCTGGATCGACGACATGAGGCGCTTTTGCGTCGACCGGCCGAGCTCGCGCTGGGCTTTTTGCCGTGGTGGCTGCACCTGGTGCTGATCACGGCGGCGCTGGCCGGTGCGCTGACCGGCGCCGGCCCGCTCAAGAAGGGCTACCTGGCCGCACAGGCCGGGATGCTGGCGGTCGCGTGGCTGCTGCCGGCGTGGGGGGCGTGGCTGACGCTGCCGGTGCAGGCGTGGCTGTCGCGACCGGCGCTCATGGGGTGGCGCGGCGCCGTTCCGCTGGCAGCGTGGGGAGTCATCGCGTTTGTCAGCGGGCTGCTGATCCCGACCATCGTGAGCTTCTTTCACGTCAAAACCGGCGTGTCGTGGGTGATCGGAGCCTGGTTCGCGGGCATTGTGGGCGTGCCTCTGGCGCTGGGCGGCGGCATCGGACAGCCGGGCGCGCGCACTCGCATCGCGCGGGCCACCTTGTTCATGCTGGCGGTGGCGCTGCTGCTGCCGGCGCCGGGCATCTACTACTACGGCGTGGCGCAAAACGTCAGCCACCTGCTGTTTCCGGCGGCAGCGCTGGCAATTGGGGCGCTCTGCTGGCCGCTGGACCGCATGCAGTGGGTGCTGCTGGCGGCGTTCGGCGTCGGCGCGGCGTTCATGTCGATCGAGGCGGGCGGCTGGGTGTGGCACTACCAGATCCAAAACCGGCTCATGGGCTGGCCGGCGGCTGCGCAGGTCACGGCGTCGGTGGTGTTGTTGGGGCTGGCGGGACTGCTCTGGGCCCGTCGCAAGCGCACGTCGGCGATCGCGGGTGTGATTCTGCTGCTCATCGACGGCGCGCTGATGCTGACCTTCTTCGACTACGAGGGCTATCGAGTCGGCGGCTTTGCCGTCCTCGTGCTGTCGCTGACCGGCGGCCTGCAGCTGCTGGAGAGCGCCGAGGACCCGTATCGGACGGCCTGGCAGGTGGCGCTGATCGTGGGCATCGGGTTCGTTTTGGGGTGGTCCACGCTGGACGGCTTCTACGTAAAGAACATGCGCATGGACTTTGCGCTGCACTGGATCGCCGACAGCATCCAGGTGGAGGCCGAGCTGGCGCGCGCGGTCGCCACCCTGGTCGGCATTCGGTATTTCCTGGCGCTGATCGTCGTACTGCTCACGGCCGCGTTTGCCGTCGGGGCGGAGCGGCTGCTGCAGCTGGCGCCGTGGGTGGTCATCGCGTGCGGCTTCAAGATCCTGGCGCAGGCGCTTCAGACGTTGGGTGTGCAGCTTGTCGAGGTCGAGAAGAGCTCGGACCTGCTCATCCAGGAGATCATGGGCTGGAGCGTGATGGGGCTGCTGTTGTGGCTGGGCGCGATCGTCATCGCCGTGTGGCGGATCATCGCCGACCGGCGAAGGGTCGCCGCCCCATGAAGGTGGCTTTTGTCGTGCAGCGCTTCGGACCCGGCGTGGAGGGCGGCGCCGAGTGGCATTGCGCCCAGGTCGCGCGGCGCATTGCAGAGCAGGACAACGTCCGGATCCTGACCTCCACGGTGCTGCACGCCGGCAAGTGGCACCAGAACCACTTCCCGGTGGGCGATGACGAGCACAAGGGCCTGGCGGTGACGCGGTTTGCCACGGACTCGGACCGCGGTCCGCTGGGCATCAAGTATGGACTGCACGTCGCACGCAACCGGCTGGGCTCGCCCTCCGCAGCGCAGCAACGCGACTGGGTCGATGCGCACGGACCGCGCTGTCCCGGCCTGATGCAGCACCTGGAGGAGCACGGCCGCGATTACGACGCATTTGTCTTCTTCACGTACCTGTACCACCCGACGGTAGTGGGCCTGCCCAAGGTGGCGGACCGAGCGGTGCTCATCCCAACGGCGCACGACGAGCCCGAGCTGCATCTCCCTGTGTTCGGCCCCATGTTCCGGGCGCCACGGGTCATCCTCTACAACACTGAAGAGGAGCGGGCCCTGGTACAGCGTGTCGCCGACAACGCGTCGGTCCCGTCGATTCTGGCCGGCGTGGGCATCGACGATCCACCGCAGGGGGAGCCTGAGCCAGCGGACAAGCACGAGGACATCGTCTTCATCGGTCGCATCTCCAACAAGAAAGTCGGCGACCTGTTCTCACACTTCAAGCGATACGCGTCGACACGGCCAAAGGCGCGCCTGATCCTGGTCGGCAAGGCCTATCGGGCCATCCCAAAGCACCCGCGGATCCTGGCCCCGGGCTTTGTGCCCGAGGCCGAAAAGTGGCGCTGGCTGCGGCGCGCACGCGTCTTTGTCATGCCCTCCAAATACGAGAGCCTGTCGGTGGTTCTGCTGGAGGCGTGGAGCGTGGGCGCCCCGGCCCTGGTCAATCAGGGCTGCGATGTGTTGGCCGGCCACGTGTCCCGCAGCGGAGGCGGCCTGACCTACACAGGCTATGACGAGTTTGCGGACGCCATGAATCAGCTGCTGGACGCCCCGGAAAAGGCGCGCTCGCTGGGCCGGCTGGGCGCCGCCTACGTCCGCGAGCACTACCGCTGGGCCGACATCCTGCCGCGCATCCGCCACGCCATCGAATACGCGGCCGGGCGGCGCGACGATCCCCCCACGGATGCGCCATGAGCCTGCTCGTCCCAATGGGCCGCACGGGCGCCGAAGACGTGACCCCGGCCGTGGTCTACGTCAGCGACTTCTACGCGCCCGACCGCAACGGCGGCGCCGAGCTGAGCCTGCAGACCCTCATGCGGGCCGGTCCGTCACCACACGTCGCTCTCAGGTCAAAAGATGTGGGCAAGCGCGCGTTGGCGGCCTACGCGGATCGGCTGTGGGTCTTTGGAAACCACAACCGCCTCAACCGCTTCGCCATGCGCGCCGTCACCGACAGCACCGTCGACTATGTCGTGATCGCGTTCGACTACATCTTCTGCAAACACCGCAGCCCGGAGCTGCATCGATACCGCAAGGGACGCGACTGCCAGTGCGAGCGCACAGCTCGGGGCCGCCGTGTCGCCGGATTTTTGAACGCAGCCCGCCGGGTGTTCTTCATGTCGGACAAGCAGCGCGACATTCACGTGCACCGCCTGGACCTGGATCCCGAGCGATGCACGACGCTGTCGTCGGTGTTTGAGCACAGCGCGCTGGACCGCATCCAGGCGCTCAAGAACACGTCCAAGTCGGACCACTGGGTCGTCCCGGGCTCCCCGTCGTGGATCAAGGGCCGCGAACCCGCCATCGCGTGGTGCAAAGACCGCGGCGTCCCCCACACCGAGCTGCACGGGCTCACGCCGGACGCCGCGCTCGAGCTGCTGGCCGGCGCGCACGGACTGGTCAGCCTGCCTCCCGGCGGCGACACCTGCCCGCGCCTGGTCATCGAGGCCAAGCTGCTGGGGTGCGAGCTGATGATCAACGAAAACGTGCAGCACGCGGATGAGGCCTGGTTCGCCACAGACGATCTGGAGAGCATCGACGCCTATCTACGCGCCACCGCCGACCGCTTCTGGCGCCAGGCGCGTCCCTGATCAGCCGAGCGACTTCACCGTGTTCAGCGCACTGGAGATGTGCTTGGGGATCAGTATCTCGTGGTGCATCGCAGCCGCGATGGTGCCGCCGCGGCCGACCACGTAGGTCACGCGCGTCTGGCGACCCGGCTTGCCGGTTTGGAAGAGCTTGGACACCGCCCGATCCGTGTCCGAGACAAAGCCGAAGGGCGTCTCCTTGGCGGCCGCGTATTTCTTCAGCGTCTCGGCGCTGTCCGGACTGACGCCAAAGACCTCGGCGCCGGCGGCCACGAAGTCGGGATATGCCACGCGGAACCCGCGCGTCTCCAGGTTTCACCCAGGGGTGAAGGCTTTGGGGAAGAAGTACAGCACCAGGTGCTTGTCGGCCCACACCTCAGAGGCGCGTCGGCCGTCGCCAAGATCGAAATCCGGGGCTGCATCGCCCTTCTTCAGAAATGCCATCGCGCGAGCATATCAGACTTTCACTGACTGGCAGTCACCGTCGCCGTCCACGGCACCGGGGCGTTGAAGTCGTTTTCGTCGGTCACAACCAACCCAAAGTCGTACTGGCCCGGGGCGTCCACCTCAAATGTCACCTCTGCGGACTGGTCATCGGGCTTGAAGAACTTGTTGGCGCCGGCAGGGGCGCTCACGGTCCACTTCCAGGCTTTGGCCGGCGCACCGGAGCAGCTTGGGCTGGAGGCGTCAGACAGGTGCAGGATGGTGCCGACCTCAACCTCGGTGCCCTCTTCGATGACCGCGGCCGCCGTGATCAGGTCCTTACAGGCGCCCAGTCCGCTGACGGCGACGGTTGCCGGGGAGTCGGGGGCGTTGGACGTGATGGCCAGCTCAGCGGACTCGAAGATGGGCTGGCCGCTGCCGGGCTGGGTGCCGGAGATAGCGGTAGGCGCAAACGTCACCTTCAGCTCGACCGACTCACCGGGCTGCAACGTCGCGGGCAACGCCGGCGCCTCCAGGGAGAGGGCCGCGCTCGCGCCGGCGGAAAACTCGGCGCTTGCAAGCTCCAGCGGGTTCTCGCCGCACGCGGTCAGCGTCACGGTCTCGGCCGCGGTATCGCCCACGACCACCCCACCGAACTTCACGTCGGTTGGGGTGATCTCCAGACACCCGGCGGAGTCGTCGGCCGTGTCAGGCGGCGCATCAGCGTCTGAGGTGTCGCCCACCTCGGGCTCGTTTACGGCGTCGTTGGCGGCGGGCTCAGAATCCGTGTCATCCGAGTCGCCGCACCCGCACCACGTCAGCGCTCCCACCAGAATCAAAGCCATGAGTCGTTCCATGGCGGCAGTCTACTACCGCGCCAATGCGGCGCGATAGACCTGAAGCGTCTGTTCGGCTGCGCGAGCCCAGGTAAACGTCGCCGCTCGGGCGAGTCCGCGAGTACGCAGCCCCTCGCGGTACGGCTCGTCGGTAGAGACCCTGACCATGGCAGCGTCGTAGGCGGTCCAGTCGCCGGGCTCTGCATATTCGGCAGCGTCGCCGCAGATCTCCGGAACACAGCTGGCGTTCAGCGTCAGAACGGGACACCCGGACGCCATCGCCTCCAGCGCGGTCATGCCGAAGCCCTCGTACAGCGTGGGCAGAAGATGTGCCGTCGCGCCGCCATACAGCCCCGGCAGCTGGTCCACCGGCACAAACCCGGGCAGCTTCAGCCGGTCGCCCAGACCCGCGCGCACGGCCGCCTGCTCGATGGCCGTCTTGTGGCCGCCCTTCGGCCGCCCCGTGATGACCAGGTCCTCGGCGACCCGATCCTTGACGCGACCGAACGCCTCGATCAGCTGCGGCACCTGCTTGCGCACGTCAAAGCCACCGACATATAGAAAGTACGGACGCTGTGGGGCAGGCGCGGCCTCATCCACACGAAACCGTGCGTCCACACCGTGGTGCACGACCGAGATCGGCGCCGTCGTCAGCCCCAGGTGCGCCTGCAGGTCGCGTTTGGTCCACTCAGAGATCGAGATGACGTGGTCGTGGCCACCGTAACGCCGGCGCTCCATCGCGCGGCTCATAAACGCAGGCATGAGGCGATACGGATAGCCCATCACCAGCCCGATGAGGTCATGAGCGGTGATGACGGTCCGGTAAGCGCCGTCGCGCGTCGTCCCCTTGGGATCGGTCGCGTGGTACAGAGCCACACCCCGGTCGTCCAGAAAGCGGCGCATCGTCGTGCGTTTGGCGTGATAGTAGCGCTGGTAGCTGACCTGCTCGTCGCCGCCGCACGCGTCGATCACGGCCAGCCGATCCAGCGCCCGTTCCACCGGCCACAGCTCGTAGTCGGCGACCCCACCGACCAGAAACCGCAGGTCCATGTCATCCGGCGGCGCGGCGGCCATCGCGGTCGCCAGGTCAAAGGCATAGGTGCCTATGCCTCGAAAGCGGGAGCCGCTGCACAGCGGCGTCAAATCGACGGCGACGATGGCAGCCACAGGGCGGTGTGTCAGTGCTGAACCCGCGGCGAGGCAGCCGGATCGACGGCGGCCTTGACCGGCGCATACGGCTGGCGCGCGGCCCAGGACTCCAGCTTGCGCGCGTCGCGGAAGCGCATGTACTTGCCGGACGAGCCGATCACCGCGATTGCGACGCGGCGTCCGTTGCGCAGCTGAATCACGCTGGCGACGCACCAGCCGGCGGCCGAGTTGAACCCGGTCTTGCCGACCAGCACTTTCCTTGTCTCGTGGTGAACCAGCAGGTTTGTATTGCGATACGCCAGCGGTCGACCCGAGCGCTCCAGAGCGCCGGTCTGCCAGGTCTTCTTGCGCGTCACCGCCGCCAGCGCCGGGATGTCCGAGACCGCTCGCAGCATCGCCACGACCTCCGCCGCCGTGGCCTGATTGCCATGATCGATGCCCGTGGGATCGATGAACTTCGTGTGCTGCAGTCCCAGCGCCTTGGCCTCGTCGTTCATCGCCGCCACCAGCGCCTTCGCGTCCAGCCCGACACCACGCCCCAGCGCCACGACGGCGCGGTTATCGCTGCCCAGCAGCGCCGCATGCACCAGGTCCTCGTGCCGATACGCATGGCCCGTCCGCAGCCTGCTGCGGGCCCCGCCCTTGGTCAGCAGGTAGTCGGTTTTGATCATGGTGGTGCTGCCCGCGAGGTCCAGGTTGTGCTTCCAGATCACGCGCAGCGCCAGCAGCTTTGTGAGGGAGGCGATGGCGTGCGGTCGCGCGTCGCCCTTCTCGAAGAGGAGCTCGCCGGACGCCATATCGGCGACAACGGCAACCCGCGCAGTCACCTCAGGCGAGCGCGGTGGAGGCGCGACAGCGAGCGCACCCACGATGGTCAGCGCAGCAATCACGGTGTAAACCGTGCCATGCAAAACCCGAAGTAGCAAGGATATCCCGAACTTGCGTGCACCTGGGGGCCCATCGTTCGCTACACCGAGGCCGGTTTGAGGTCGCGGCCGTCGATCGGCTGATCGGGCAACGGGCGGCCCAAAGCGTTCAAAACGGTCGGGAAAACATCGACGGTGCGAGCATCGGCTCGAAGGGGCGTCGAAGCCAGGATAGGCACGTGCATGTGCTCCCACCAGGTGGAGCCGTGGCTGCCCTTGTGATCCTGGTACTCGAAGTGCGTCCGCAGGTCGTATCCCGGCGCGGAGGTCAAGACGACATCGCCGCAGCGCGGGGACCAGAACAGCTGCTCCCACTGCACCAACGCGTCGGGATGGTCGGAGTCGACGGTCAGCGCATAGGCCTCGGAGTCGGTCATTTTGCCGGGCAGCGGCGGCAGGCCGAACGGGTCGGCGCCTTCCACGTCGTACATCAGCGTCCCGCCGTCTCGCGAGAGCAGCGCAGCGCCCTTTCGACTGCGGATGCGGAGTCGGTCGCCCTCCCGGTGGACCACCAACTCGATGGCCTCCTCGGCCAGCAGCGCCTCGACCACGGTGGCGGCCGGCGTGCCTGAGCGGGTCACGTCGGGCCGCTCAGCCCAGCCGCTGGGGCCCCGAAAGCTGAGATGCGCCAGCGCGTTGCCCGAGACGTTGGAGACCGCATCGCAGTCGAACCACCGCAGCCACGCGAAGGGGAAGTGCATCACGCGCTTGCAGTGCCGCTTTACGAGCGCGCGCAGGTCGAAGTGCGTGTGCGTGGCCGACTGGCCGTGGTCGCTGGTCGCCACGATCAGGGTGCGGTCTGCGTCCCCGTTTTCGTGAAGTGCGTCGCGCAGCTTTGGCAAAAAGCCGTCGAAAGAGCGGTACGCCTGCCGAGAGTCATCCGACAGCGGGCCCTGGCCGTGCCCCAGCTCGTCGATGGTCGGAAAGACCGTGAACACGAACGGCCAATCACCGCGCGCGGCCGCCAGCAGGCGCTCGCCCGAAGCAGCATCGCCGGCCTCCCACTTGCGGGTCACGGCGCCCTTGATCCAGCTGGTGACCTTGGCCCCGCGGGTCAGGTTGCCGCCGGGCTGCAAGCCGCGCGTGAACCAGCAGAACATCGCCGCGCCGTCGGGAAAGCTCTCCCACATGCTGGGCGTCGTAGCGCTGACCTCGCGGTTCATGCGGGCCGTCTTGTTCAGACCCATGTACGACCGGACGCGTTGGCCCTGAAACGCCGACTGCGCGTACCGCTGGCGATCAAACCATCGGATCCCCGGGATGTTGGAGCGCCCGGGATAACACCCGGTGATGGGCGGGAGGTGCGCCGGACCCGAGACCGACGGCATGGCGGTCGTACCGCGCTGAAAGCCGCCCCGGTCGGCGAACAGCGCTTTACAGTTGGGCAGCTCGCCGGCCGCCAACAGCTCCGCGAAGACGTCCGCGCGAGCGCCGTCCACCAGGATCAGGATGCACCGGTCAAAATCCGACATCGGCGCGGACCTTACAGGTACCCTGTGCCGGATGTCATCATCGATTCTCGCCACCGTGGCGGTCGCGATCGCGCTCGCGCCGCCGACTGCGCCACGGCGGACGTCGCGTCCGCTAGAGTCGCTGATGCTGCGCGGCGAGCTCGCCCTGCTCAGCGGCTTTGACAGCAATCCGCTGCGCCGAGATGCGACTGTGGACCGGATCCACGCCCCCGTCCTGCGGCTGCTGCCGCGCCTCCATCTGCACACGCCGTCGCCGGGCGCCCTCGATCTGACCTTTGGCGCCATGGCGGACCTGCGCGTCAACCTGGACGCGCCAGACGCACCGGAGCCGCCCGACGCATCGGGGGTGGACGCGCATCTGCGCCTTCGATTCGCGCCTCACGGGCCGTTTACGGTGACCTTGTTCGACTCGGTGCGCCGCAGCTCGGAGCCCACGGATCGCGCGATTACGGTGCCGGTCTCGCACACGGTGAACCACGCCGGAGTCGAGCTGTCGCTGCACGGGCGGTCGCCGGTGGCCGGGCTCGTGTCGTACGAAAACACGGCGGCCGGCTACTCGGAGCGGGCCGACGCGGACTACACGGCGCACATGCTGCGCGGCGTCCTGCGGTGGCAGTTTGCCCGGCGCGGCGTACTGGACGTGTCGCTGGACCAGACGTTTCACGCCTGGAGCGAGCCGGCCGCGATCGACGCTACACCGGACCAGCGCCCCCTGCGGGTGTCGACCGGGATCGAGGGTCAGATGACCCGGTACTTCTTTGGCGGCCTGCGCGTCGGCTACGGCGACTCGCTGTCGCAGCCGGCGGCGCGGTTTCAACACGTGATCGGCGAGCTGGAGGCCGGCTGGCTCATCGGGGGGTCCGGCACGATCACGCTCAGCCTCACGCGCGACTTTCGCACGTCGACCTGGGGCGGCTACTACATCCAGCATCGGCTCTCACTGCGCTCGTATCTGGAGCTGGGCAGCCACGTGACCATGGCGCTGGACGCCGAGTGGAGCCCGCTCAACTTCGCCGAGTTCCAGCCGTCGTCGGACACGATGGAGATCAGCCACGCGGAGCGCACCGGCGAGCTGATCGGTGGGCACGCGTCCATTCGAGTGGTCACCACGAAGTGGCTGCGCCTCAGCCTGCACTATCGGCTGGACATGGTGCGCTCCAACTTCCGCAGCCAGGTCGTGGCTCCGACGACCGTCGGCATCAGAACGGACCTGACCATCTGGAATTACGTACGGCATGAGGCCTTCTTCGGAGTCGCGGCCGGCTTCTGAGGTCTGCTACAGTTCGCCTTCTTCTGTGGAGGACTCATGCACCTGGCTCGCTTTCCCCGTCGCCGATATACCGCCGGCCCGACCCCGATTCACCACCTGCCCAATCTGACCGCTGCGCTGGGTGGGCCTGATATCTGGGTCAAGCGCGACGATCGGCTGGGCCTGGCCGGCGGCGGCAACAAGACGCGAAAGCTGGAGTTTCTGGTCGCGGACGCGCTGGCGCAGGGCGCCGATACGCTGATCACGTGCGGCGCCGTGCAGTCCAATCACTGCAGGCTGACACTGGGCGCCGCGGTCAAGGAGGGTTTGAAGTGCCGGCTGGTGCTGGAGGAGCGCGTCCCGAACAGCTTCGACCCGAACGCCAGCGGCAACAACTTCCTGTACGACCTGCTGGGCGTGGAGAAGAAGATCGTAGTGCCTGGCGGCACCGACCTGAGGGCGGCGATGCACGCCGAAGCACAGGCGCTGGCAGCCGAGGGCCGCAAGGCGTACGTCATCCCGGGCGGCGGCTCCAACGCTTTGGGGGCGCTGGGTTACGCGTCATGCGGCGAGGAGCTGCTGGCGCAGACGTTTCAGATGGGGCTGGCGCTGGACGCCGTCGTGTGTGCAAGCGGCAGCGGCGGCACCCATGCGGGGCTGCTGACCGCGCTCGAAGGCTGCAACGCGCGGCTGCCGGTGACCGGGGTGAGCGTGCGACACCCCCAGGCGAAGCAGGAGGCGTCGATTCTGGCGTTGGCTCAGGCGTGCTGTGACCTGGTAGGCGCAGCGGGCTGCGTGGACGCGACCGCCGTGCGCGTGCGAGACGACTTTGTGGGCGACGGATACTCGCTGCCGACGGACACCATGATCGAGGCCGTGCGGATGTGCGCCCGCTTGGAGGGCCTGCTGCTGGACCCGGTGTACACGGGCAAGGCGATGGCCGGGCTGATCGGCATGGTCCGCGAGGGTCGCTTCACGGCCGGACAGCGCGTGCTGTTTCTGCATACGGGCGGTGCGCCGTCGCTGTACGCATATCGGGACATGCTGCTTGGCTGATGCACGGATCATCGGCGTGCTGGGGGGCCTGGGTCCGGCGGCGACGGTGGACTTCTTTGCACGCGTGGTGGCCGCGACGCCGGCGGAGCGCGACCAGGACCACATTCATCTGATCATCGACAACAACCCGCACGTGCCCAACCGCAATGCGGGGATCGCGGGCACCGGGCCGTCGCCGGGGCCGTATCTGGCGGCGATGGCGCGTCGTCTGGAGGCGGCCGGCGCGCATGCCCTGGCCATGCCGTGCAACGCGGCGCACGCGTTTCAAGCGGAGATCCGGGCCGCGGTCAGCATCGACTTGATCAGCATCCTGGACGCGACCTGCGACCAGGCCGCGCGACAGGCGCCACAGCTGCAGGTCGCCGGGATCATGGCGGCGCAGGGGTGTCTGCAGGCCGAGCTTTATCAGCGCGCGTTCGCGGCGCGGGGCCTGAGCACCATCGTGCCGACACCCGCCGAGCTCACCGAGTTCATGAACGTGCTCAGCTTCATCAAGCGGGGTGAGCTGTCAGACGCGGTGAGGGGTGGGATGCGGGCGCTGGCCGACGCCCAAATCGAGCGCGGTGCAGAGGTTATCGTGGCCGGCTGCACCGAGATTCCCCTGGTGCTCCGGACGGAGGACGTCACTGTCCCCCTCATCAACTCGACCGCCGCGCTGGTCAGCGCCGTGGTCGCATATGCAAAACAAAATTAGATAAGGCGCCCGAGGCGGCTCAGACCTCGTCGAGGTCGACCTCGATAACCAGCGGCTCGGTGATCTCGATTACCGTCAGCTCATCGCTGGCTGCGCCGATGAGCATTGGCTCAAAGGTGACGGCGGCGCAGCTTGTGCCGGCCGCATTGTGAATTGCGCATGCATCCGCCGGGATGTCGGCGGTGTTGATTGCGACGACGCTCAAGATACTCAGGAAGAGGCTGGTCATTTTGAAAGCTCCTTTATTTCGTTAGGTTGTAGACAGAGAGCGCGATGTCTCAGTCAGCATCTCTACGCTCGGTGCCGGGAAACGGATCACATGGCGAAAAGTTTTTTCCGGGCGGATGTTTTTTTTCGTGACCGCAGTACGATCGGGGCATGAAGCCACCATCACGAGTCGAATATGTGGGTGGGCACGGCGCTTTGACGCTGCTGCCGCCGGCGCCTCACCATGCACAGCAGCTCGTGGACGCGATTCAACTCAGCCTGCCCGAGCTGCGCGCTTTCATGCCCTGGGCCCATCTGGAGCAGACCGTGGAGACGCAATACGAGCGGCTGGTCGAGGTCCAGGCCGCGTACTGGGGCGGCACAGAGTACACCTTTCACCTGTTTGTGGATGACGAGCTTGTCGGCTGCGCGTCACTGATGCGCCGCACGCTCAACGCCCTTGGCCTGGAGATCGGCTACTGGGTGCGCACGTCGCACACGGGTCGCGGCATCGCAACGGCCGCCGCCAAGAGCCTGGCCGTGCTGGGCTTCGAACACTTCAAGTGCGACCGCGTTCAGTGCGCCTACAACGCGGGCAACGCAGCGAGTCAGCGGGTCAACGAGAAGGCCGGCTTCAAGACCGAGGGGCAGCTGATGTATTTCGAGGGCCAGCCGACCGCGCAGATGCTGGCGGACGGGTCAGGTATCGAAGCCTACACGTCCATCACAGCGCTGGTCCGCCAGGACCGCAGCACCCTGCCCTGGTACCCCTACGTGAAGTCGGCCATGACCGTCCACGACTGGCAGGGCGCGCCGCTGCAGCTATAGTCTGCCGCCCAGCTCTCTCCCACACATTCAGGCTGCCCAGCGCCACTCGACAGCAGAGACGGTATCATTGCGCCGGTCCCGACACCTGTGACAGCCTTGCACATACTGTGAGTCATCGTCGCCTGGCATCCGCATTTGTCGTTACCTGTCTTGTGGCGGCCGTATGCGCACCGGCGGCGGCGACGGAGAGCCTTGCGGTGCAGCTGGCGCGGTGGCTCGACGAGCCCGGGGTGCGGGTGGTCGTGGTGGAGGTCTACTCGGACTATTGCGAGCCCTGCAAGGCGGCGGCGCCCCGGTGGGAGGCGCTGCGCAAACGGTATGCGGACGACGGCCTGAAGCTGGTCGCGCTGAACGTAGACGGCTACGAGTCGGACCGGCAGTGCAAGACGCTGCCGTGGCGCCCGGACCTGCTGAAGTGCGACCGGCAGATGGCGACCGAGCTGGGCGTGTGCAAGACGGGGGGCGCGTGCGCGGTGCCGCGCGCGTACGTGTGGTCGTGGCAGGGCGGGCTGCTGGTGTCGGGCAAGTCTCACGTCGCCGAGGCGGAGGCGGCCATCACGCGCTATCTGTCCCGCAGCCCGCGCATCGCCGTCGAGGTCGTCGACGCCACCCGCGGGCAGCGCGTCAACGTCAAGCAGGTGCGGCGGCTGCTGGAGTCCGAGCTGTCGCGCGACGGCAAGGTGCAGTTGGTCGTGGACGCCGCTGAGCAACGCCGCCTGCGGGCCCGCGCCAAGGCCAGCCACGATGTGACGCGGCGCGACGATCAGCGCTGCAAGCTGGGCGGCGCGCTGTCGGAGAACATGGTGCTGAAGGCTGAGGTCTTCAAGGACAGCGTGTCGTTGTCGCTGCAGCAGCTGGACAAGCGCTGCGCGGTGACGGTGGTGGCCGACCGCACCGCGGGCCGACCGGCGCGATGGGTACGCAAGGCGGCCTATGCGCTGATGAACCGGCTGATCCGCCGTCCGGCGGCGCTGCCGGGCGGCACCCCGACCGCGACCGCGCTCCCTGCGCCGAAGCCGGTGGAGGCCGACATCGGCGGCAACGCGGGCGAGTGGTCTCCAGACGCGGGCGGCGCCAAGGTGGTGGTGCGGTTCGAGTCGACGCCACCGGGCGCGATGGTGGCGGTGGACGGGGTGCCACTGACGTCTCCCACGCCGTGTTCGAAAGCGGTGGCGCCGGGCCGGCGGCTGGTGGTGATGACCAAAGACCAGCACGTGGTGCGCCGCGAGTCGGTAACAGTGAAGCAGGGCAGCAAGGTGGCGTGGCGCCTGACGCCGGACTTCGGCACGGTCACCGTGACGTCAACGCCGCCGGGTCTGACCGTGCTGGTGGACGGCAAGGAGCGCGGCCGCACGCCCGCGCAGAAGCTCCAGGTCGCCCACGGCGCACACGACGTGACGGTCAGCGGGCCGTGCCACTACGCGGCGGGCAAGAAGAACCTGACGGTCGGGCGGGGCCAGCACCGCGCCCTGGCGCTGGCCCCACAGATGAAGCCGGCGGGGCTGTCGGTGTCGGCGGCGGACAGCAAGGGCAACGATCTGATCGCCGACGTGCTTGTCGACGGCGTGACGGTGGGTCGCACGCCGGGGGCGTTCAAGGTGTCGGTGTGCGCCAAGCGTGTCGAGGTGAAACACGCGAAGCTGGGGTCGTGGAAGAAGCCGCTGTCCCTGCGCGAGAAGCAGACGACCACGCTTCAGGCAACGTTTGCGGCCACCCCAACTCCGGCCGCCGCTTCGGCGTCTGCGAAGGGGTTTGTCCGCATCTCGCCGGGGACGTTCCAGATGGGGTCTGAGTCCTCGGAGTCGGGCCGCGACGATGACGAGGGGCCGGTGCACACGGTGCGCATCACGCGGGCGTTTCTGTTGCAGGCCACGGAGGTGACTCAGTCGCAGTACCAGTCGGTGATGGGCAGCAAACCGTCGCGCTTCTCGTCGTGCGGCGGCACCTGTCCGGTGGAGCAGGTCTCCTGGTTTGACGCGGTGAAATACTGCAACGCGCTGTCCAAGCGCGAGGGGTTGCCGGCTTGTTACGCCATCCGTGGCAAAACCGTGTCGTTCAAGGGGCTGTCGTGTGGGGGCTACCGTCTTCCGACAGAGGCTGAGTGGGAGTACGCCGCGCGCGCGGGGACGACGGGGGCGCGCCACGGGCCGCTGGACTCGGTGGCGTGGCATGGCGGCAACTCGGGCCGCAAGACGCATCCCGTGGGCCGCAAGCGGGCGAACGCGTGGGGTTTGTACGACATGCTGGGCAACGTCTGGGAGTGGACGGGTGACTGGAAAGGCAGCTACGCATCTGGCCGCCAAACCGACCCGACAGGCCCTTCCCGGGGCTCCTACCGGGTCAATCGCGGCGGCTGCTGGTACTACTCCGGCCGCTACGTCCGTTCGGCGAATCGCGGCGACTACTCGCCGGGCCTCCGCGACCGCTACCTGGGCTTCCGCCCTGCCAGGTCGATCCCCTGACCCTTGTCCCCTTGATCCCTTGTCTTGTGTTGAGCCGCAGCGCGCGGAGGGGCGAGCGGGTCCGCGAGCGCAGCCGCGTGTCCCAAGCGAGTCCCGTAGCGAAGCGGAGGCCTGGTTGGGGGTCCAGGGGGGAGTCTCCCCCTGGTCGCCGAAGGCGACGATCGCGAAAAATTTTTTGGGAACAACCCGAGCCGGCCGGTTGGTTGATGCGCCGTTTGAACGAACCACATGCGGGGAGCGGCAATGAAGCTGAAGGCTTTTACCCTGGCGTACGACTCGGAGCGCTGCGCGTTTGACGACACCGAGCTACAGGCCTTTCTGACCGACAAGCGTGTTCTGGACGTCAGCGAGCGCTTCTTCGTGCACGACGGCGCACCCGTGTGGGCGCTGCTGGTGTCATATCGCTCAGACGGTGGTCCGTCGGCGGTCCGGCGCTCGACGCGCGACGGCGGGGAGCGCGTAGACTGGCGCAACCAGGTGCCCGAACCGGATCGGCCGATGTACGACACACTCAGGCAGTGGCGTAACCAGCGAGCGCAGGCGGACGGCAAGCCGGCCTATGTGCTGCTGACCAACCGGCAGCTGGCAACGATCGCCAGTGCGCGCCCCACCACGCTGGCGCAGCTGAGCGCGGTAGACGGCGTTGGAGAAGCGCGGCTGAAGGCCTTTGGCGAGGCGCTGCTGACCGTGATCGCTCAAGGTCCGTCCGATGCCGGATGATGCGCTGACCATCTTCGTCTTGTGGGAGCGGACCATCGGGGACCTGTTGGACCGCACCGGACGCTTTCCCAAAGCCGTGCGCTTCACGTTTGCAGCGCGTATCGACAACCTGGCGCTGGACGTGCTGGAGCGCCTGGTGGACGCCCGCTACAGCGGCGGTCGAGGCAAGGCGGCCGCGCTTCGAGACGCGGACCGGGCGCTGGCTCGCTTGCGCGTGCTGCTGCGTCTGGCCCATCAGCGGCGCTACCTTGACCATCGCGGCTACGAACACGCGGCGCGACAGCTCGACGAGACGGGCCGCATGCTGGGCGGCTGGCGCACGCAGCAGGCGCAAGCATGAGCCCCCGTTTCGACGACGTGGTGAGCTTTCATGCCCTGTGCAGCGCCGCCCGCCGCGCCGCGCGCGGCAAGCGGCTGAGCCGGCAGACGTGTGCGTTCCTGATGGACCTCGAGCCGGAGGTCCTGGGGCTGCAACGTGAGCTGCTCGAACGAACCTATCGGCCGCGGCCCTTTCACACGTTTCACATCACAGACCCCAAGCCACGCACGATCAGCGCCGCGCACTTTCGGGACCGCGTGGTGCACCACGCGCTGTGCGCGGCGATCGAGCCCACCCTGGAGGCGTACGCCATCGCCGACAGCTATGCCTGCCGCCGGGGCAAAGGCACCGTGGCGGCGCTCGACCGGGCCCAGGCGCTGAGCCGACGCTTTGACTACTTCTTGAAGTTGGACATCCAGCGGCACTTCGAGACTGTGGACCACGCGGTGCTGCTGGGTCAGCTGGACGGACTGCTGAGAGACCCCGGAATCCGCTGGCTGTCCAAGGTGTTCGTCAGCGCCGGCGCTCCGGGGAGCGCAACGGGTACGGGATTGCCCATCGGAAATCTGACCAGCCAGCATTTCGCAAACCTGTACCTCGGCGCGCTCGACCACTTCATCACCGGTTCGCTCGGCGTCGCGGGGTATGTTCGCTACATGGACGATCTGCTGCTCTTTGCCGACAACCCAGCCGCCCTGCGCGGTTGGGCGCGTGACATCGAGCGCTACTGCCGCGACTCGCTGCGCCTTCAGCTCCGCCACGACGCCACTCGCAGAGGCCCAGTGCGTGTCGGTGTGCCCTTTCTCGGGCTGCGCATCTGGCCGAGACTGCGACGCCTGGATGGCGCGCGTGTGCGGCGCCTGAGACGCCGGTTTCGGGCTCTGAATCGCGTGTGGCGCGCCGGCGACGTGCCCCACTCGCACAGTGTGGCGTCGGCGTGCAGCCTGATCGGCTGGGCCACGCTGGCAGACACCGTCTCGTTGCGGCGGTCGATACTGGCCGCCATGGACCCCGACTCGGGGTGAGCGGCGCGGGGAGGCACGGGGCTCCAACCGGGTCAATCGCGGCGGCAGCTGGAACAACACCGGCCGCAACGTCCGTTCGGCGAATCGCAACAACAACTCGCCGGGCAACCGCAACAACAACCTGGGCTTCCGCCCTGCCAGCTCTCGGCGCCCTCGCCCGATGACCGCCGCCCACGGCCGGCGATCCAGCGCACTGCCGAGACCATTCTCCCCAAGCCGGCGCGGCGCTCGCGGGTGCGGGCGCTGCCGAAGATGACCGTGCCTTGCTACCTGTGCGACCTTGGCGCTACCTTAGGTCGCATCGTGTCGCAGGCACAAACCAGACTCGTGGCGGCCGCCCTGGTGGCGGTGACGTGCATCGGGCCGGCCTCCGCCGGCGATCGGTTGGACGTGCAGGGGTTTCTACAGCGGCCGGGTGTGAAGCTGCTGGCGGTGGAGTTTTACGCCACCTGGTGCAAGCCGTGTATGGCGGCGGTGCCGGTGTGGCAGAAGCTGCGGGAGCGGTATTACAGCCAGGGGTTGCGGCTGGTCGTGGTGGCGGTCAAGGACGCCAAGGCCGCACAGTGTGCCAACCTGGCGTGGGAGCCCGACGATCAGATCTGTGACCTGCGCGGGACCATCCTGGACTCGTTTGGCGGTGCGGCGAGTCTGCCCGCGGCGTATCTGTGGTCGTGGCAGGGAGGGTTGTTGGTGCGGCGCGGACACGTCGACGTGGTCGGGCGCGCGGTGGAGACGTACCTGCAGCGCAACCCGCGGGCGCTGGTGGAGGCGTTTGACGGGCGCGGCAAGCCCAGCGATGGGCTGCGGCTGGAGGTGCGCACAGCGTTGTCGCAGGCGGGCAAGCTGACCGTGGTGGCGGACGCCGAGGAGCGAGCGGTGCTGCGAAGGCTGAAGCGGGCCTCCCACGCGCCCGGCGTGGCCGAGGGCCAGAAGTGCGCGCTGGGCCAGGAGGTATCGGCCAACTCCCGGCTGACGGCGCGGGTCGTGGGCAAAGGACGGGCCGCGAAGCTGGTGCTGAGCCTGTTCTCGGTGGAGAAGGGCTGCGAGCTGACCTCGGCCATCGTACGCTGGGACCCCGGGTCGCGCTCGGCGTCCGCACGGGAGGCCGTCGCCGCGCTGCTGAATACGATGCGCCGCCCGCCGCAGCGGCCAGGCGGGCGGGTCGCGGCGCCGGTGGATCCAGCGCCGTCGCCGGGGGGCGACAAAGTGCTCGGCGGGGACGACGCGGAGTGGGATCCGGGCGGCTCCCAGAAGATCGTCGTCAAGTTTGAGTCGACGCCGGCCGGCGCCATCGTGCTGGTGGATGGTCAGGTGGCGTGCGAGACCCCGACCCCGTGCTCGGCCGAGGTGACGGCGGGCCGCCACACCGTGCAGCTGCAAAAGAAGCGCTACCTGCCGCGCTCGGAGGTGATGGAGCTATCGGCCAACAAGACGGTGCGTTGGACGCTGGCGGGCAACTTCGGCGTCGTGGACGTGGTGACCACACCGCCGGGCCTGGCGATCACGGTGGACGGGCGACCCGCCGGCACAGCGCCGCTGAAGCGGCTGGAGCTTTCGCCCGGGCGACACAAGGTGGTGGTCGAGGATCGGTGTCACGTGCGCGCGGGCCGTGAGATCACAGTGGCGCGCGGCCAGACCCGCAAGCTTGAGTTGGCGCCGAAGCCGCGCCCGTCGGCCATCGAGGTGTCGGCGGTCGACGGGCGAAAAAACGCGGTCGTGGCGTCCGTATGGGTGGACGGGCGCCAGGCAGGGAAGACGCCGGGCACGTTCAAGGTGGGGGTGTGCGCAAAACAGGTCGAGGTGCGGCACCCCAAACTGGGCGCCTGGAAGGCCGCGCTGACATTGGCCGAGAAGCGCGTGAGCCGGGTGGTAGCCACACTCGGCAGTCCAACGCCGGCACCCGCCGCTTCGGCATCTGCGAAGGGGTTTGTCCGCATCTCGCCGGGGACGTTCCAGATGGGGTCTGAGTCCTCGGAGTCGGGCCGCGACGATGACGAGGGGCCGGTGCACACGGTGCGCATCACGCGGGCGTTTCTGTTGCAGGCCACGGAGGTGACTCAGTCGCAGTACCAGTCGGTGATGGGCAGCAAACCGTCGCGCTTCTCGTCGTGCGGCGGCACCTGTCCGGTGGAGCAGGTCTCCTGGTTTGACGCGGTGAAATACTGCAACGCGCTGTCCAAGCGCGAGGGGTTGCCGGCTTGTTACGCCATCCGTGGCAAAACCGTGTCGTTCAAGGGGCTGTCGTGTGGGGGCTACCGTCTTCCGACAGAGGCTGAGTGGGAGTACGCCGCGCGCGCGGGGACGACGGGGGCGCGCCACGGGCCGCTGGACTCGGTGGCGTGGCATGGCGGCAACTCGGGCCGCAAGACGCATCCCGTGGGCCGCAAGCGGGCGAACGCGTGGGGTTTGTACGACATGCTGGGCAACGTCTGGGAGTGGACGGGTGACTGGAAAGGCAGCTACGCATCTGGCCGCCAAACCGACCCGACAGGCCCTTCCCGGGGCTCCTACCGGGTCAATCGCGGCGGCTGCTGGTACTACTCCGGCCGCTACGTCCGTTCGGCGAATCGCGGCGACTACTCGCCGGGCCTCCGCGACCGCTACCTGGGCTTCCGCCCTGCCAGGTCGATCCCCTGACCCTTGTCCCCTTGATCCCTTGTCTTGTGTTGAGCCGCAGCGCGCGGAGGGGCGAGCGGGTCCGCGAGCGCAGCCGCGTGTCCCAAGCGAGTCCCGTAGCGAAGCGGAGGCCTGGTTGGGGGTCCAGGGGGGAGTCTCCCCCTGGTCGCCGAAGGCGACGATCGCGAAAAATTTTTTGGGAACAACCCGAGCCGGCCGGTTGGTTGATGCGCCGTTTGAACGAACCACATGCGGGGAGCGGCAATGAAGCTGAAGGCTTTTACCCTGGCGTACGACTCGGAGCGCTGCGCGTTTGACGACACCGAGCTACAGGCCTTTCTGACCGACAAGCGTGTTCTGGACGTCAGCGAGCGCTTCTTCGTGCACGACGGCGCACCCGTGTGGGCGCTGCTGGTGTCATATCGCTCAGACGGTGGTCCGTCGGCGGTCCGGCGCTCGACGCGCGACGGCGGGGAGCGCGTAGACTGGCGCAACCAGGTGCCCGAACCGGATCGGCCGATGTACGACACACTCAGGCAGTGGCGTAACCAGCGAGCGCAGGCGGACGGCAAGCCGGCCTATGTGCTGCTGACCAACCGGCAGCTGGCAACGATCGCCAGTGCGCGCCCCACCACGCTGGCGCAGCTGAGCGCGGTAGACGGCGTTGGAGAAGCGCGGCTGAAGGCCTTTGGCGAGGCGCTGCTGACCGTGATCGCTCAAGGTCCGTCCGATGCCGGATGATGCGCTGACCATCTTCGTCTTGTGGGAGCGGACCATCGGGGACCTGTTGGACCGCACCGGACGCTTTCCCAAAGCCGTGCGCTTCACGTTTGCAGCGCGTATCGACAACCTGGCGCTGGACGTGCTGGAGCGCCTGGTGGACGCCCGCTACAGCGGCGGTCGAGGCAAGGCGGCCGCGCTTCGAGACGCGGACCGGGCGCTGGCTCGCTTGCGCGTGCTGCTGCGTCTGGCCCATCAGCGGCGCTACCTTGACCATCGCGGCTACGAACACGCGGCGCGACAGCTCGACGAGACGGGCCGCATGCTGGGCGGCTGGCGCACGCAGCAGGCGCAAGCATGAGCCCCCGTTTCGACGACGTGGTGAGCTTTCATGCCCTGTGCAGCGCCGCCCGCCGCGCCGCGCGCGGCAAGCGGCTGAGCCGGCAGACGTGTGCGTTCCTGATGGACCTCGAGCCGGAGGTCCTGGGGCTGCAACGTGAGCTGCTCGAACGAACCTATCGGCCGCGGCCCTTTCACACGTTTCACATCACAGACCCCAAGCCACGCACGATCAGCGCCGCGCACTTTCGGGACCGCGTGGTGCACCACGCGCTGTGCGCGGCGATCGAGCCCACCCTGGAGGCGTACGCCATCGCCGACAGCTATGCCTGCCGCCGGGGCAAAGGCACCGTGGCGGCGCTCGACCGGGCCCAGGCGCTGAGCCGACGCTTTGACTACTTCTTGAAGTTGGACATCCAGCGGCACTTCGAGACTGTGGACCACGCGGTGCTGCTGGGTCAGCTGGACGGACTGCTGAGAGACCCCGGAATCCGCTGGCTGTCCAAGGTGTTCGTCAGCGCCGGCGCTCCGGGGAGCGCAACGGGTACGGGATTGCCCATCGGAAATCTGACCAGCCAGCATTTCGCAAACCTGTACCTCGGCGCGCTCGACCACTTCATCACCGGTTCGCTCGGCGTCGCGGGGTATGTTCGCTACATGGACGATCTGCTGCTCTTTGCCGACAACCCAGCCGCCCTGCGCGGTTGGGCGCGTGACATCGAGCGCTACTGCCGCGACTCGCTGCGCCTTCAGCTCCGCCACGACGCCACTCGCAGAGGCCCAGTGCGTGTCGGTGTGCCCTTTCTCGGGCTGCGCATCTGGCCGAGACTGCGACGCCTGGATGGCGCGCGTGTGCGGCGCCTGAGACGCCGGTTTCGGGCTCTGAATCGCGTGTGGCGCGCCGGCGACGTGCCCCACTCGCACAGTGTGGCGTCGGCGTGCAGCCTGATCGGCTGGGCCACGCTGGCAGACACCGTCTCGTTGCGGCGGTCGATACTGGCCGCCATGGACCCCGACTCGGGGTGAGCGGCGCGGGGAGGCACGGGGCTCCAACCGGGTCAATCGCGGCGGCAGCTGGAACAACACCGGCCGCAACGTCCGTTCGGCGAATCGCAACAACAACTCGCCGGGCAACCGCAACAACAACCTGGGCTTCC
>CAZJHX010000026.1:0-80621 GCA_964545715.1 uncultured Myxococcales bacterium | reverse complement strand
GAGCGCCGGCGAGGCTCCGCGAGGGGCGTGACGTCGTTCGGCACCAGTCACCTAGCGGTTGGCGTCGGGTCGGATCCCGTCGGGCGCTGCCTGCTGAATGGTGTCAGCTCGGTCGTTGACGGCGGCCTCGTCGGCGGCGCTGGACGGCAGACCCGCAGTGACGTAGGCGATGATGAAGGTGGCCAGGGCGAGCAGCAACAGCAACATGTGACTGATCTGCAGACCGCGGTGCGACGGCTGGGTACCGATGTCGCTGCCGACGAGCAAAAGCGGACCCAGGTTGGAGCCGTCTTCCTCGAACTCGGCGGTGCGCTCTTCCTCGTGGATGTACGCGTCGTAGCGACCCAGGACCTCTGTGGGGTCCAGGTCGACCTCTCGGCAGTACGACCGGATGAAGCCGCGGACGAAAACCGGCGCCGGAAGGACGTCGAAGTCGCCGCTCTCCATAGCGAGGATGGACGCTGCGGGGATCCGCGTCGTCTTGGCGATTTCGGTCGTTGTCAGACCGACATCGTCGCGCGCAGTCGAAAGGAGTCGTCCGATGGGGTTTGCCATTGGAGCGTTTTTCCTAATCCCGTAAAGCAGTTACAAGTCCACCCCACCATGGGGCAAGCGGAACCTAACACCCGTTTTTTGAATTTGCAACTGATGATCCCGGCGATTTTCTTTACGAAACGTTCGGCTCATGCATGGCCGAAACGGCGGCCCTATTCGATGTACCTGATGCCCTCCACAGGCATCAGGCGAGCCGCGCGACCGGCGGAATACAACGTGGCGCAGAAGGTCAGGAGCAACGCGGCCACGCAGACCAGACCGATCTCCATCAGATCGATCTGAACGGGCAGCTTGTCGATGAGATACACCTCGGGCTCGAGCGGATAGCCGATGCGATCCAGCACCAGGCACGCCCCCAGCCCGAAGAAGAGTCCGCTCAGCGTGCCAAGCGACGCCACGATGAAGCCCTGGATCAGGAAGACCTTGCGCACCCGCCAGCGGTCTGAGCCCAGCGCCTTCAAGATCGAGATCTCGCGCGTCTTCTGATGCACCATCATGATCTGCGTGCCGACGATGTTGAACGCGGCCACGACGATGATGATGAGAAAGAAGATCGACAGCACCAGCTTCTGAAGCTTGAGCGCCTGGAAGAGCGGCTCGTTGACCTCGCGCCAGGTCAGCACCGAGTAGTTGTTCTCGCGGCTGAACGTGTGCGGCATGCTGGTCCGCATCACCGTCAGCACCTGGGCCGCGTTGCGCAGCAGCCCCAGAGCGTGCTCGGGCTTCGGCTCGATATCGAACTGGCTGACCTCACCCTTGAGCACCGCGTCCATGCGGGTGTGGCTGATCTGGACATCGTCCGAGAACGTGGACAGCGAATACGGCTGCAGGATGTCCTGTACGGCCTGGCGGCGACTGTCGATGTGCAGCACGTCGTCGACGCGCACCTCCAGCCACTTGGCGCGGTCGCCGGTGTTGAGGAAGCGGGCGGCGGCGCTGAACGCGACCAGGGCAAAGCGGTTATCGTAGTCGTGATAGCCGCTTTGGAAGATCGCGGCGACCCGGAAGCGACCCGAGGTCGGCATCATGCCCATGGGCGCCATGCCGCGATCGCCCAGCCCGCGGTTGGAGCTGGACACGGCGATGCGATCCCCGACCGCTGCGTCCAGCCGCTCGGCCAGAGAGCTGCCCAGCACGATGATCGGCTGGCGTCCGGGCACCGTCTGGGTCGTGCCAAGCGCCACCGCGGTGCCCGAGGCGGTCACGTTTACGGCCACGCTGGTGTCCGAGCGGGCATCGACCAGGCGAACGCGCGCCTCTCCCGGCGACGGACGAGCGGTGGCCACCTGCAGCAGCTCCCCGATCCCACCCGACTTCAGTACGTAAATGTACGTCTTGCCCGACGCCAGCTCCAGGTCCTCGCCCAGCGCCTTGTCGCCGATGTCCAGCCCGACCGTCCCGGCCGGCAGAATGACCGGCCGCGAGGCCTCACCCGGCTTGAGCGCCGACGCGCGCGCGTTCTTGGCGTCGCGGATGGCGATGTCGATCGCCCCAAGGTCCGGCGCCGCGTGAACGATGGTGACGTGTGCCTCGTCCGGCAGCGGCGAGGCGGTCCGGTCCAAATACACGGCCATCTGCTGATCGCCCCACAACACCAGGGTCCAGCTGGTCTCCTGCACCAGGTTGGTGATGCGAATGTCGGGTCCGTCGCGGGCGAGCACCGGCGTCTCGTCCAGCTCCTCCAGGCGGCCCTCTTTCGTCAGCGTCTGGATGTCCAGCACCTCGCCGATCGTGCCGTAATCCACGCCTTTGATGACGGCCCCGGCGCGGTGATCCCCATGCGCCAGCATCATCTCGTCGTAGGTGGCGGGCGTCGCTCCCAGGATGCGCGGGTCCTGTTTGAGCTGCTCCATCGCGACGCGGTAGTCCGTGAACTGATCGTCGCGCGGCCACACCAGCAGATGGGGGTGCAGGCCGAGAATGCGCTCTCTGAAGCTCTCCTGAAAGCCGCCCGTGACACTGAGCACGATGGTCAGCATCATGACGCCGAAGCCGATGCCGACGATGGCCACGACACTGATGACGTTCAGAAAACGGCTCTTTCGGGCGCGAATGATGCGCCAGGCCAAAAGCCATTCAAAACCGGAGCGGGGAAGTCGTCGAGCCAAAGCGCTGTGAATTTTCGTTATGATTGACCCCCGTTACAGGGGTGTGGCATACGGTCCGCGGCACTATACAGCAACAGGCGGCGAGGTGAAGTGCATGAGAGCAAAAGGGATTTTGGGAGCGGCACCGCTGCTTTTTCTGGTGCTGGGATGTGGCGATGACGCGCTGCCCGCAGGCGGTGATCAGGAGTGTACAACCCAGGAGCACTGCGATCCCGGGCAGATCTGCTTCAACAATAAATGCGCGACACCGGACTACGACATCCTGGAGGGCGACGCCGTGGACACGCCGGACGCCGGTCCGATCCCGGACGTGCCCAAGCCCAAGCCGGACACCAACAAGGCCGACACGACGCCTCAGCCCGACCTGCTGCCTGACAAAACGCCGCCCACGGTGAAGTCGATCGATCCGGCAAACGGGGCGATGAACGTGCCCGTGCCCTTTAAGATCGAGATCAACTTCTCGGAGCCGGTGAAGAACGTCGATCCCAACACCGTGCTGGTGGAGGACATCAACGGCGTCAAGCTCAACGGCACGTTTGCGGCGGGCCCCAACAACACCAAGTGGGTGTTTACGCCGACCGACAACGCGATCCTGGCCAGCCCGTACGACGTGCGGGTCAACTACCCGACGCAGGTGATCCTGGACGCGGCCGGCAACAAGATGCAGGGCCTGTTTGAGTCCAGCTTTACGACCGCGGCACCGGGCGATCTGGGCAAGTACGACGCCCTGGCGTTTAAGTACGCACCGAACATCCGCGTGGGAGCGCCGGCCGCCTATCCGCTGGCCGCGCAGTACGAGGCGCCGACCCGCCTGAACGTGGACGCCAACTGGGACATCACCAACAACGTGGCGTACCTGGACGACCCCAAGACCAAGAAGTTCAACTCCGCGGTCCACTATGCCGTGCTGGAGTCCGAGAGCCACACGTTCATCCACTACGTCTATTACTGGTCCAAGCGGGAGAACAAATACGACGGCGAGGAGGAGGTCCGGATCAACGATCTGGCCGGCGCCATCGTCGTGCTGGAGAAGTGGCCTGCCGAGCGTCCCGTCGAGGTGCTGACCTGGTTCAAGAAGGGCGCAGGTGAGTACATCCGCGCCTTCTCGACCACGGAGAGCGGCATCTTCAAGGGCAGCGCGGACGCCGAGGCGATCGACGGTGAGTACGCGGAGAAGGACCTGTTCTTGAACGGCCGCTTCCAGTCCTGGATCCCCGCGGGCCGCCACGAGAGCTGCATCTGGGACGACCCGGGGCAGGAGGGCGCGCTGGCGTTCACCGAGACCTGCATCCTCAACGACGACAAGAAGTTCTACGAGATGTGGACGCTCAACCCGGCCGCACAGCCGGCGGCGGTGACCAAGGCCGGCGACAAGTGGCTGAAGACGGGCTCGGCAAACTACGAGTTGGTGGACATGCTGCGGGAGTGGTGGCCGCGCCGGACCGTGACCAAGACGATCTTCGCCGACAAGTTCGGCGAGTACAGCATCAAGTACCTGGGCAACACGTACATGGCGACCTTCTCGCAGCGCTTCGTCAACGGCGAGGGTGAGAGCGGCGAGGGTCGAGCCCCGTGGGCGCTGATCTGGGACCCCAAAGACGGCAAGCCGTTCCAGGACGATCTGGAGCAGGGCCTGGTGTGGTTCGATACGCCGACCTACCTGCAGAAGCGTCACAAGACCGAGTATTTCAACAAGGCCTGGGACAAGACCTCCAAGACCGGCTTCAGCAAGGACTGGTGCTTCAACCCGTACCTGGGTATCGATCAGCGTGCTCAGGGCGACCCGGTCTGCCCCAAGTAGCGGCATGAGTTGGGACCCGGCGCGCTACGAGCGCTTCAAGGCGGAGCGCAGACAGCCGTTCCACGACTTGATGGCGCTCGTGGAGCCCCAGCCCGACATGTTGGTGCTGGATCTGGGGTGCGGCACGGGCGAGCTTACGCGCGTCCTGCATGACCATCTCAACGCCCGCCATACGCTGGGCGTCGACAACAGCAGCGAGATGCTGGCCCGCAGCGCGGAGCACGTGCTGGAGAACCTGGCCTTCGAGCACGGCGACCTGGGGGAGATCCGTATCTCTCCGGCGCGCGACCTGGT
Source organism: uncultured Myxococcales bacterium (assembly GCA_964545715.1). GTDB lineage: Bacteria > Myxococcota_A > UBA9042 > CAZJHX01. The sequence goes on along the minus strand of CAZJHX010000026.1, from coordinate 75,863 downwards.
GTTCTCCAACGCGGCGCTGCATTGGCTGGAAGACCACGAGTCCCTGCTGGCTCACGTGTCGGCCAACGTGGCGCCTGAAGGGCAGCTGGCGGTGCAGGTGCCGGCCAATCACGAGCAGCCGTCGCATGTGCTGGCCAACACCGTGGCCGCGGAGGCGCCTTTTGCGAGCGTGCTCAGCGGGTATCAGCGCAAGAGCCCGGTGCTGAGGCCGATCGATTACGACAACATCCTGCGGGAGCTGGGCTATACCGAGCGCCACGTCCGGCTGCAGATCTACGGCCACGAGCTGCCGAGCCTGGACGACGTGGTCACCTGGGTGAGCGGCAGCCTGATGACTGCGTATGAGGCGCGCATGTCGCCGCCGATGTACCAGCGGTATCTGCAGGACTACCGGCGAAAGCTGCACCAGGAGATCGGGCAGGCCAAGCCGTTCTACTACCAATATCGCCGTATTCTGATGTGGGGTAGGAAGGGCTAGGTCAGCGCTTTTGCCGCGCGCTCGTGTCCTTGCGCAGCGGCCTTCTCCAGCCAGTGGACCGCCAGCGCCTCGTCGACCAACACCCCCTGGCCGCGCCGGTACATCATGCCCAGATCGTATTGGCCGCCCGGATCGCCGTCTTCCGCGCGCCCGTAGTGCAGGCGTGCGGTGTGAGCCACCGTATCGTAGACCCAGTAATCGCGCCCGTTGGAGTGGGTCAGCCGGACCTCGTTCGCCCCCGTCCATTCCAGCTTGCTGTGCATCATCTTGAGCGTGGGCAGCTCGCCCGAGAGCACGGTGAAGAGGGTGCGCTTCAGCTCGGTCTTCTTCTTCTTGTCCAGCAAGACGAAGCTCGTGCGGATGCCGTCGTCGAAGTGAAAGTGCACTTGCGCGTGGCAGCTGCCGTCGGGGCTTTTGATCGGGCTGGCCCAGTAGCCCGAGAACTCCAGCTCACGCTTCAGCACCTCTTCATAGGCGTCGGTGAACGGCTGCTGGTCCCAGTCTCGGGCCTCGGCGGCGCCGACGTAAGCCTCGTGGAAAAGGTCCAGGAGATAGCGGTCGCCCTCAGGACGCGCGACCGCGGCGTACTTGTCGCTGTCGAAATAGCGCATCACTTTGACCGTTCCGTAGCGCTCTTCGACCTCGTCGTGCCGCTCTGAATCGCCGACGAGATGGGCGGAGACCTTGGCGCAGCCGCCCGCCTCCACGCGATTGAAGAGGAAGTCGTACAGGTGAAAGACATCCAGGCGCGGCTGGACCTTCAACCCGTAGTCGCTGCTCAAGCCCAGTGCGTACAGAAACTTTGCCATCGTCGCTCAGCGGGCCCGGATGAACTCGTAAATATGGGGCCAGACCTCGGTCTGAGCATATCGGCCAAGTACCAGGTCGATGTGACCATAATCGTGACGACAGCCGTTGTGTCGACCGAACGCGGCAAACGCCTTGTCGGTGCTGCCGAGACTGTCATAGACGAACTTGATGTCCTCGGGGGGCGTGAGCTTGTCGTAGACGCCGGCGATGATGTGGGCGGGGCACGTGATGCGGTGCAGCTCTCGATAGTAGTGCACGTTGTCGTAGCCGTCGGCGAAGCCGTCCTCGGCATACCAGTTGGCAAACTGAGTGATCAGCGACGTCGGCAGCGTGTTGGGCGCTAAAACGATGAGCTGTGCCAGGTCGCGGGTGCTCAAGTTGCGTGGATTGCCGAAGAGGCGGCCCAGCGTCTCCTTGAACACGGGCATCGCCGGGACAACCAGCGCCCCCGCGCCCTCGTACGGGACGGCGGGCAGCAGCTTGAGCAGCTTTCGCAGGCCGATCACCTTGTCCAGAAGCGTGTTGCCCGTGTGCTTGAAGCACGGGGAGGCGATGGCGGTCATGGAGCGCACGGCGGGGGCTTCGCTGGTGATGAGATGAGCGTAGGCCACCATGCCGCCCATGCTGTGCCCGATCCAGTGGACGTCGCGCTGGCCGGTGGCCTTGCGCACCACGTTCAGCGCCGCGGGGATGTCGTGGTTGACGTAGTCGTCGAAGGTCCAGTTGTAGTGCAGCTTGTTGTAGAACCTGGGGCGACTCGAGCGACCGGCGCCGCGCAGCTCAACGACCCAGCAGTCGAAGCCGCGGCGCGCCAGGTATCGGGCCAGAGAGAGCCGGCCGGGGGCGTCCAGGTTGTATCGGTTGGCGCCCAGCCCGTGGCACAAGAAGACAGGCGCTTGTCCGGGCAGAGTGCCGGTGCGCGAAGTGTAGCGATGTAACGCGATCTTCCAGCCGTCGAGGGTACGAGCGCTGTGGCGCTGTCTCGTAAGCGCCTTCTTGAGCGAAAGAACGGACACGTCGCGTTCAGTATCTCACGACAACGCGCTCAGCGTGTAATATCGCCGCATGATCAGAACTCTTGGGATCGCCGCAGCGGGCGTATTGATCGCCCTGAGCGCGGCTGCGTGCAGCGACGACGCCGCGACAATCGACCCGTCCGCGACAGACACGGCCTCGCCCGGCACAGGGCCCGAAGACAGCACGTCTGGGGCTGTGCCGTCAGAGCCCGGCCCGCTGCTGGCGTTTCTGGAGGACAAAAAGTACGCGGGGTGGACGGCCGAGGCCGAGCGCCATCAGTCGACGGGCCCTCATTTCGGCGGCGTGCGCGTGTTCGTCAACGCGTCGATGGAGGCGTCTCTGCAAGCCGGCGGGCTGCACCCGGTGGGCGCTGCCGCGATCAAAGAGCTGTATGGCGACGACGACACGGTGCTGGGTTGGTCCGCCATGGTAAAGGTCTCCCCGGAGAGCGGCGACGGCGAGGGCTGGTTCTGGTACGAAAAGTACAATGAGACCGTCTACGCGGACTCGATCGGGGCCGGCGCGTGTACAGGCTGCCACGGTAGCGGCAGCGTCGATTTCTTCAAGAGCGAGTTTCCGCTGAAGTAGTCGGTTGCTGTCACTCTCCCGTTTTTGTGAGCGCCACTATGCGCTCGTCCTGCTCGCCACGGTCGCGATCTGCGGGCTGGCTGCGACACAGCTGCCGCTGGCGTACGACGATGATGTGATCCGGTTCCTGCCCGAGGGCGACCCCGAAGTGGAGCGCCTGATGGAGATCGCCGACCAGTTCGGCAGCATCCACGTGGCGCTGGTTGGCGTGGAGACCGACGGGCTGTTTACCCACGACAACCTGGAGTTCATCCGGGCGCTGCACAAGGCGCTGGCGGACATCGACGTGGTCGAGCACGTGACGTCCGTGACGGGACTGACGGTCACCGAGGTCGAGAAGACGGCGGACGGCGCTGAGAAGACGCGGCATGCGCCCGTGGTGCCGCAGACGATCCCCACCGATCGCGATGAGCTGGCCACGTTGGGGAAATGGGTCACGGGGCTGGACTACCTGGTCGGGTCGATCATCTCTCAGGATGGGACCTCCACCCGGCTGCTGTTGCAGCTGAAGGTTGAGATGGACGGCGAGCGGGTCTCGACAAAGGCAGCAGCCGAGACCATTCGCGAGATCATCGACCGCATCGAGCGCCCGTCCGGCGTCACGATTCACTACGGCGGCGCGCCCTTTATCGCCGAGGCGGCAGCCAACGGATCCCAGCGGGACCTCAAGCGTCTGGCGCCCTGGGTGTGCCTCATCATCGTGCTGCTGATCTTCGGCTCGCTGGGCTCAGTGAACGCCGCGCTGCTGGCGCTGGGCACGGTGGGCATCGGCATCTTGTGGACCATGGGCGTCATGGGCGCGCTGGGGTATCCGCTGACGCTGGTGAGCACGTCGCTGCCGGTGATCCTGGTAGCCCTCGGCTCTGCGTACGCGGTGCATCTGCTGGTCTGGTATCTGGACCACGACGACGGCGTGGAAGGCATGATGGTCGAGGTCGGCTGGCCGGTGACGGTGGCGACGCTGACGACCGTGGCCGGCTTCTTGTCGTTTATGGTGATGGACCTGCCGCCGATGCGCGAGTTTGGGTGGCAGATGGCGCTTGGCGCGGGGATCTGCGGCCTGGTCGCGATGACCGTGATCCCGGCGGTGCTGTCGCGCTGGCCGATCGAGCGGCGGGGGGCGACGCGCGCGTCCGAGGCGATCGATAACGCGCTGGTCTCGATGGCCGAAAACAGCCGCCAGAATCGGTGGGCGGTGATCCTGATCCTGGCGCTGGTCGGGGGCTTCTTCGGGTCCAAGCTGTCCAACGTGGCGACGCGCATGGACACGCGATCCTTCTTTGAGGAGGGGTCGGAGCCGGAGCGGGCGGACGTCTTCATGTCGGAGCAGTTTGGGGGCGCGGTCTTCCTGCAAGTGCTGGTGCGCGGCGACCTGAAGGACCCGGCGGTAGTGCGCGCGATGGCGGACTTTGAGGACCGGGTGCGCGGCGTGTCGGGCGTCACCCGGGTCGAGAGCATCACGAGCGTGCTGAGCATCGTGAACGAGGCGATCGGCGATGGACGGCGCCACATCGCGGTGAAGCCCAAGGACGTGGAGCGGCACGGCTTTTTAGCTGAGAAGGAGAACCCGGCGGTGCGCCTGCTGGCGGACGAGTCGTGGACCCACGGGCTGATCCAGGTCGCGATCGGCGGCTTCGACACTCAGGTCGTGCGGCAGGTCACGGACGACATCCGCGCGATCGCGGCGAAACATCTGCCCGCTGAGCTGGCGATCGTCGCGCCGTCGAACAAGCTTCGGGAGGCGGTGACAACGGACGCGGCGCAGCGAATCAAGAGCCTGACCGGCATGCCGGCGGACCTGGCCAAGATCGAGTCGGCGCTGACGGGCGCGGACGCTGTGAGCGCCACCGCGGCGGCCCGGCTGCTGAAGCCCATCCTGACACGCGAGATCGGCGACGACGAGATGGTCATGGTGGTCGAGGGCACGGACTTCGGCGTGCTGGCGGACGGGATCGGACAGGACGTGGCGGCGGCGCGGTTCGATCAGGCGGCGCTGCGCAAGCGACTGGTTGTGGTGGCCGATCCGGAAGAGCTGGAGGAGCCCGCGGGCTTCGACAAGGGCGTCAAATACATCTACGACATTGCGGCGTCGGAGCTTCAGACGCTGCACGTGGAGGCCGTGGTCACGCGGCTGGTGGCGATGGCAGGCGACGGGTTGGAGGCGGCGGTGACGTTTCGGCTGGCCGCGATCGTCTACGACCTGAACGGCGCCAGCTGGCACGTCCCGGCAACCCTGGCGCCTGCGGACGCTGCGAAGCGCCCGATCACCGCTGAGGTCAGCGGCTACCCGATCGTCCAGGAGGCGATGGCCCAATCCGTACGACGCAACCAGATCAACAGCTTGTTTGCGAGCCTGCCGCTGGTGCTGCTGATCCTGATCCTGGTCTTTCGCAGCTTCCGCGCGGGACTGGTCGGGATGCTGCCGACCGGCCTCACCCTGCTGGTCACATTTGGCCTGATGGGGCTGTTTCCGCAGCGCCTGCCGCTGGACATCGGCAGCTCCATGCTGGCCAGCATCGCGCTCGGCGTCGGCATCGACTACGCGATCCACTTTCTGTGGCGCTATCGCAAGTCCGGATTGGAGGGCGCGATGCGTAATACGGGGCGGGCGATCGTCATCAACGCCGCTGAGATCACGGCCGGGTTTGTGGTATTGGTTTCTGCCAGTATCGTGCCCATGAGCAACTTCGGGCTGCTCACGGCCGAGACGCTGCTCACCGCGGCGGTGGCGACTCTGATTTTGATGCCTGCGATGGTTGAGTGGTGGACACCGACCACACCGACCCGGGCTGGAGGAGAATAGATGAGAGCAACGATGCTTGCGCTGATTACGAGCTGCCTGATGGCCGGGCCGGCGCTGGCTGACAAGCCGGATGTCGGCGCGCTGCTCAAGTCGGGCGCGCAGACGCTGCTGGTCACCCTGGACGCGCGCCACAACGACTATCCGACGCAGAAGTACAAGTTTCGCATGAGCGTCAAGTCCAAGGGCGGCACGGCGCGCTCGATGGTGTTTCGCGTGTGGCAGAAGGGCGACAAGCGCCTGGTCCGCTTTCTGTCCCCGGGCGAGGTCAAGGGCATGAGCGTCCTGTCCAAGGGCGCCGACAAGATGTGGGTCTACTCCACCGAGACCGGCGGCAAGGCGCGACTGGTGGCGTCGTCGGCGCGGCGGCAGGCGTTGCTGGGCAGCGACCTGGGCTTTGACGACATGAGCCAGGTGGATCTCAACACCTCGTACGCGGCGACGCTGGAGAAGCAGACGGCGACGCATATCTGGCTGGTGCTGAAGCCCAAGCCGGGCGCGGACGCGGCGTGGCCCAAGCTGCGCCTGGGCGTCAGCAAGAAGGACGTGCTGATCGACAGCATCGAGTACTGGGACGGCGGCAAAGCGGTGAAGGTGCAGAAGCGCACCGACTTCTTTATGGACGGCAACGTGCCGAGCTATCGCCGCATCCATGTGACGACGGTCGCGACCGGCCACTCGACCACGCTGGACATGCTGGAGCAGAAGATAGGCGAGGCGATCCCCAACAGGATGTTCACAAAGCGGAGCCTGATACGCGGCGATTAATCCCGTGCGCGCTGCTTGTTGCCCTGTCTTTGCCGACGGTCGCGCAGGCGCAGCTGGAGCTGGACTGGCGCGGCTATATCGACACCGACCTGCGCTTTGCCATCGAGAAGGACGTGCCGCTGGAGCGGTCCGAGTCCACGCTCTACGGGCGCATCGGGGGCAAGTACGGGCCGAACCTGGCCGCGGTCGCGGACGTGCGGCTGACCTTTGTGGAGCGGCCGGCGCCCCAGAAGTTTGCCGGGCTGACGGACCGCCAGGCGCTGGATGCGTTTCGGTGGGAGAGCGACGCCCTGTACGTGGAGCTGCGTGACCTGGTGTTGGACGGGCTGGACCTGCGCATGGGCCGGCAGCGCATCGCGTGGGGCAGCGCGGACCGCTTCAACCCGACGAGCAACCTGAACGCGCTGGATGTTGAAGACCCGCTGCTGTTCGGCGAGACGCTGGCCAACGAGATGCTGACGCTGCGGTATCGCCCGTACTTCTGGTTTGGGGACGAGGACGACCCGTGGTTCCAGGAGTTCAGTCTGGAGGCCGTGCTGGTCCCGATCTTCAAGCCGGCGCAGCTGCCCGAGAGCGGCAGCCTGGGCTTTACAGACTCCGACGAGGCCGTGCGCCTGGCCACCACCCGGCAGCTCAAGGCCCTGGCCGTGCAGCAGAAGGACTTTGCGGACGCAGGGGCGCTGCTGTCCTACGACGTGGACATCGACCTGCCGGACCGCAACATCGTCAACTCCCAGGTGGGCGTGCGGATGGGGTGGAACCTGCTGGGCGTGGACATGAGCATCAGCTATTTCCGGGGCTACGAGGACTTTCCGCGGGCGGAGAAGGCCATCGTGACCGGCGACCCGACCGACGTGCGGACCAACCTGCACCTGACCTACCCGCGCGTGCAGGTGCTGGGCGCGGACATGGCGACCAGCCTGGGCTGGCTGGACGGCGTCGGGCTGTGGGCGGAGGTCGGCGTGACGTTCCACGACGACCTGTACGTGGTCATCGAGGGCAGCGGCTTCACGGGCTACGAGGGCATCGAGGCGCTGAACACGCCGCCGGTTCAGGAGCACGAGGCCGGCCAGTTCGTCAAAGCGGTGGTCGGTATGGACTACACGCCGCTGCCGTGGTGGTACCTGAATGTGCAGTACATCCACGGCTTTATCGATGAGTTTGGCGCCGGGAACCTGGACGACTACATCGTGGGCGGCATGGACTTCAAGCTGGCTCACGACAAGCTGACCATCCGGCTGTTCAGCATCATCTCGCTGACCGACACGTCGTTTGTGCTGTTTCCGCAGCTGATCATCAAGCCGTTCAGCGGCGGCGAGTTCTCGGTGGGCGCCTTCTTGTACTCGGGCCTCTTCGACGGGCTGGACAAGGACACCAAGTTCGGCAGCCCGGTGGTGGGCGCAAGCACGGTGTTTACCCGGGCCCGGTTCAGCTTCTGATGCGCAGCCTCGCGACCGAAATGAGCCGGCCGATGGCGGCGGCGATGCTGGCGCCGGCACTTTTTTTTGCGGCGGCGTGCAGCGATTCCGGCGACGACGACGGAGCGGAAGCGGGCGCCGATTCGATTATTAATCCGGGGGGCCCCGATATTGTAGACGGTGCAGGCTCATCCGGCGGCACCACCGACGAGACCGGCGCAGGCACCGAGGGCGACGACGGCACCGGCGACGACAGCAGCCTCCCAGGCGCGGTCCTGCCCGCCTACGACCAGCGGCCCGGCGACCCCGACGCCGGCTTCGAGGCCCTGGCCTACAAGGGCTACGTCGGCTGCGGGCTACCTAAAACCGTCTACACGCTGGCCCAGGGCCAGGGCACCTTCTCCGGCGCACCCCTGCCCGGACGCGACAACGACGTCCCCTACTTTCTGACGGAGTACACAAACGCGGCCGGCGACGTCATCGTGGGACCAAACTGCATGAGCTGCCACGCCGACACGCTCAACGGCGAGGTCGTCATCGGCCTGGGCAGCACCAACGTCGACTTCGGGGGGCTGGCCAACCAGGCGGGCGCGCTGAAGGGTCTGCTGCCTCAGGCCAAGCCCTTCCTCAACGAGACGGAGTTCGCCGAGCTGTCCAAGTTTGTCGAGCGCATGAGCGCCATCGCGCCGTTCGTCCAGCCGCTGACCACCGGCGTGAACTCCGCCGACAACCTGGCCGCCGTGCTGTTTGCTCATCGCGACCCGATCACACTGGCGTGGTCCGACGAGCCGCTGATGGACCTGCCGCCCGACATCGTCGTCCCGCTGGACGTCCCCCCTTGGTGGCGCATGGCCAAAAAGCACACCATGCTCTACTCCGCCGGCGGCCGAGGCGACCACGCCCGTATCATGATGGCCGCGTCCACCCTCTGCGTGGACAGCGTCGAAGAGGCCGAGACGATCGACGCGTGGTTCCCCGACGTACGCGCCTACATCTACAGCCTGCAGGCCCCGGCCTGGCCGTGGGCCAAGGACGACGCGCTGGCCGCAGAGGGGCGACAGGTCTTCACCACGCACTGCGCCATCTGCCACGGCACCTACGACGAAGGCGCCCACACGTATCCCAACCTGATCATCGACCTGGACGTCGTCGGCACCGACAACTCGCTTGGCCTGGGCGCCGCGCAGCTGGTCGACCGCTTCATCGACTGGTTCAACGCCTCGTTTTACGGCGAGATCTCGTGGCTGGACCCACAGCCGGGTTACGTGCCCCCGCCGCTGGACGGCATCTGGGCCACCGCGCCCTTCCTCCACAACGGCTCGGTCCCGACGCTGGCCGCGCTGCTCGACAGCTCAAAGCGCCCCACCTACTGGAAGCGCGAGAGCTTCGGCAACATCAACTATGACGCCGACGCCCTCGGCTGGCCCTACATCGAGCTGGAGACCGGCCAGGACGACGAGCCAAACTCGGCAAAGAGGCGCCTGATCTACGACACCACCAAACTCGGATACGGCAATGGCGGCCACAACTTCGGTGACGTCCTGACCGACGAGGAGCGCAATGCGCTGATGGAGTACCTCAAGACGCTGTGAATAGGTGGAGCTACGCGGGTGTCCAAACTGTTCGATCGGGAGTAACTGCATGTTAGGATCATTGCCCAAATGAAACGTGTTCTTCTCGTCACTGCAGTCGCCCTGGCCGCGGCCGCCATACCGGCGCAGCGGGCCCACGGCGCGGACACCCGCGTCTTGCTCTGCTTCCCCGGCGGCCCCGGCTCCACCGCGGACGCTCAGCCCGTGGTCGACCGATTCCTGACCAAGCTGGCGGCGCTCGCCGGCTGGAGCGCGGCCACCGGCGCCTACTACAACGACATGGCCACCTGCCGCGCGCAGATGAAGGCCGCCCCCGCCAGCGTGGTCATCGTGCCGCTGGACATCTACCTGGCCTCGCACACCGCCTGGAAGCTCACTCCCGTCTCCACGCTGAAAAACGAGGAGACAGCCGCCCGCTATCACGTGGTCGGCAAAGCCGGCACCACCCTGGACAGCCTCAAGGGCCAGGCCGTGCTGACGGGCTTGAAGGAAGGCGCGCGCTTCCTCAGCAAGATCGGCTTTCACGGCAAGGTTGACGTGTCCACAGACTTCAAGCTGGAGCGCACGCGCAGCGCACTGCGGGCGGCCAAAAACGTGGCCAAAGGCAAGGCTGTCGCCGCGATCCTCAACGACAACCAGCTGAAGAGCTGCCAGAAGACCCCGCGCTTCAAAGACCTGGTGCCGCTGGTCAGCGGACCGGAGCTGCCGGGCGCCATCGTAGCCGGCGTCGGCTCGGCCCCCCCGAAGCTGGCGGCGGCTCTGAAGACGGTCTGCACCGACGACGCCAAGCTGTGCAAGGACATGCGCATCAAGGGCTTTGTTGCCGTCGACACCAAACAACTCGTCACCCTGCAGGGGCTACTGGCACCGTGAGTGAGAAACTGCTCGATATCGAGCGCAAAGCCATCAAGAAGGCGGCCTCGGCCGGCGGCGATCTCGCCGACGCGCTGAAAGCCATCGCCAAGTCCAAAGAGAAGGACAACGTCTTTGCCATGCTGGAGGCGCTGGCCGTCGCCCGCAAGGCGTGCACTGCGCTCGCGGGCCTTCCGGGCATCATGGGCCCGCTGCAGGATCAGCTGAAGGCGCTGACCAAAGAGGCGGAGGGCGAAGCCGAGCGCATGAAGGCGCGCGTGATCGGCGGACTGGATGACGCCCTCAAAGCCCACGGGCTCAAGCTGGAGGGACGCCTGCCGCAGCTGCGATGCGGTCCCCTGACGCTGGAGCTTGGCGGCTCGGGCTCATCCGGCATCGCCATCTGGTATGGCCCACGTGTCGCGTCCTTGGGGTCGACATCGCTGGAGCCGGAGCCCGCCGCCAAGACGATCGCGGAGACCCTGGCCAAGCTGAACACCGCGGACTTCACGGACGCCGCCTTCATGGCCGATCTACTGGCCTCCTGGCGCGCGGCTGTGGGCCGGGCAGGCGGCGAACCGGGAGACCGCGCCCCGATCGTAGCCGTGCTGGCGGAGATGGCGCTGACGCGGCAGAGCCGAAAGTGGCGCAACCAGCCGACGCGCTCGGGCTTCAAAGAGTACTCACGCGTGCAGTTCAGCCACGACCTGGGCCGCGCCCGCACAAGGACCTCCGGCGGGTACGAGCTGCTGCTGACCGTCGCGACGCGTGATCAGACCCGCAACGCGGCAGATCACCTCTGGGTCAGCGGCACCCACTACGCCTTCATCGCTTTCCGTCAAAGCGAGTAGCACCTCCGTTTCGATCGTGTAAGCTGCACCGTTCATGTCCGATCTCTCGACATTCGCGGCGCGCCGCATCATCGAAACGGTAGGCTCCAGCGGCACTCCGCCCCAGTGGGGTTTCCAGCACTTCACGGCCGGGCTTCAGGACTACTTGTCGGTGCTGGAAGACGACTACCTCAAAGAGTACATGGCCGAGGGCGGCTCCACGTTCAAGCTGCTGGTCGGGACCTACGGCGGCGGCAAGACGCACTTCTTGTACAGCGTGCGCGATCTGGCATGGAAGTACGGCTTCCCCGTCTCCTACGTCACGCTCAGCCAGGACGCATCGCCGTTTCACCGCCTGGACAAGGTGTACGCCGCGGTGGTGCGCAGCCTGACGCTACCCGTCCAGGGCGAGGCGGTCTTCGATCGCATCGAGTACGGGATCCTGCCGCTGTTGAAGCAGTGGCACATGCGCCTGTCGGCCGAATTGCGCGAGCGTGGCCTGCCCGAGGACGAGCTGATCGAGGCCGAGCTGCAGGTCGCCATGAAGACGGTGCAGGGCTGCGAGAGCCTGCAGATGCAAACGGCGCTCTCCAAGGCGCTGGAGGCGGTCGCACGCGAGGACGACGCGGACCTGGCGGAGCTGCTGCAGTGGCTTGGCGCCGAGGGATACGCCCGCGACCGGCACCGGCGCTACGGTCTGCTGCACGGGGTCGACAAGAGCGTGGCGCTGTCCATGCTGCGGTCGCTGATCCAGTGGATCCGGGCGCTGGGACACCCGGGCCTGGTCATCCTTTTCGATGAGGCCGAGCAGGTGCCCAGCTTGTCCACCAAGCAGCGCGACTCACTGCTCTCCAACCTGCGCGAGCTGATCGACGAGTGCGGGCACCACCACTTCGGCGGCGTGCTGATGATGTACGCGGTGCCCGACGAGAACTTCTTCGAGGGGCGCAGCAGCGTGTACGAGGCGCTCAATCAGCGCATCAGCTCGGTGTTCGAGGTCTTCAACCCGACCGGCGTGCGCATCCGGCTGGACGACCTGGACGGGGACCCGCAGGACCTGCTGGTCGAGATCGGCGTGAAGCTGGCCAAGGTGTATCAGAAGGCCTACGGCTTCAAAGTCAAAAAGCCCAAGGACGTGGTCACCGCTGTGGCCAAGGCCGCATACGAGCAGCGCTTCGGCGATATCGGCTACAAGCGGCTGTTCGTGCAGGGCTGCGTCCGGGCGTTTCACCTGCTGCGCGCCGGCAAGGGTCAGGTGATCGACCTCGACCGGGCCCGTACGCTGCTGCAGTGACGGTACTGCCCGACGGCGCGCGGGTCCGTCACCGTTTGATGGGCCCCGGCGAGATCCTGACCAACCGCTACAACGGCTACGAGTACTACGTGCAGTTTCAGTCGATGCGGGCCTGGGTCAAAGGCACGGAGCTGACGTACGAGCCGCCCGCGCGCCGGCGATCGCGTACGCCACCGGTGGCCGCCCGCCCGCGAAGTCGCTCGCTGCCGGTCGGCGACCAGGTGACGGCATATCGCCGCTTGCGAGACGCGCTGCCCAAGGGTCCGGAGCCACCGCCCGCCACCCACGCGGACCGCTGCGTGTTGGAGGCCTTTCGCCTGGGCATCGTGCCGGACGCCCATGCTGAAGCGTGGACGTTTGGCCGGCACGACGAGCTGGCGCACATGCATCACTGGCTGGAGGATCAGGCCGACGGCTCCCTGCTGATCGAAGGCGCTTACGGCAGCGGCAAGAGCCACATGCTGCAAGTCCTCCGCGCGCGGGCAGCCGCCACGGAGTATGCGGTCAGCTACTCCCACCTGGACGCGGGCGAGGAGAGCGCCGCGTTTCCCAAGCGCCTATACCGGCAGATCGTGCGCGGTCTCGACGCCCCCGGCGTCGGCGGGCTCAACCAGGTGCTCATGGCGTCCGTGGACAAGTTCGGCGGCAACCCGATCCCCGACCACCCGATCCTGGGCCCGATCCTGGAGCGCATCGCCAAGGGCACCATGCGCGCCAAGGACTGGCAGGCCATCGCGGGAGAGGGCCCCGCCACAGCGGCTACGGGCTACCTGCCGGACTTCACAACGTGCGCAAACGTCTACTGCAACCTGCTCAGCGGGCTGGGCTGGCTGTGCCGCGAGGTGCTCGGCTTCAAAGGGCTGCTGGTGCTGGTCGACGAGGTGGAGACCGCCAGCGCCTGCCTCTACAAGTTTCATTGGCAGCGCGCGCAGAGCTATTTTCGCGGGCTGACCATGACCGCCAACGACGACCCGGACCTGTTCGACGACGTCGTGGCCAAAGGCAAGAACACCTACGTCGGGAGCACCACCAAGCTGATCTACGCCGGCCACCGCCGGATCCCGTACCTGTACCAGGCGCCCTCCGGCCTCAAAGTGGTGCTGGCGACCACGCCGGGACCCATGCGCGGGCAATACAAGCAGTGGCGCGGTGAGCAGACCGTGCTGGAGATCGAGCCCGTGCGACCCAAAGCGCTGCGGCGCCTGGCCGAGCGCATCAACGAGGTCTACGAGAGCCTGTACGGCGTGAGCTTTCGCCCGGTGACCGTCACCGCGCTGGTCGGCAAGCTGATCGAGCGCTTCGGGAGCAGCGCGACCCGCACCTTTATCAAGGCGCACGTCGAGTGCCTGGACTTCCGCCGCTTCCATCCCGACACCCCCTTGAAAGAGCTGCTCCAATGAGACGCCTGCTGCGGCGCACCTGGGGCCCCTTCTTTGCCAGCTTCGGCCGCCCCACGCAGGTGCAGGCGGTGGCCATCCCGCATCTGCTGGAGGGCGAGCACGCCGTGATCTGCTCACCCACCGCCTCCGGCAAAACCGAAGCCGCGATGGCCCCGCTGGTCGAGCGCTATCTGCCGGCGGGCACCGAGACCCTGCGCGTGCTCTATGTCGTGCCGACGCGCGCCCTGGTCAACGATCTGCGCCGCCGCCTGGAGGGCCCACTGAGCGCCCTGCGCCTGCCGCTGGCTGCAAAAACGGGGGACTTGCCCACCCTGCGGGCCACCGAGCCCGTCGCGGTGCTGATCACGACGCCCGAGAGCCTGGACTCTCTGCTGTGTCGTCGCGCGTCGATCTTCACCGACCTCAAGGCGATCGTCCTGGACGAGCTGCACCTTTTGGACGGCTCGTTTCGCGGCGACCAGCTGCGCGTACTGCTCAACCGGCTGCCCCAGGGCTTGCAGCGCGTGGCCCTCTCAGCGACCGTGCACGATCCGCAGGCGCTGGCAGAGCGCTATGTGGGCGACGACGCCACCATCGTCGACGTGGGCGAGCCCCGCGCGCTGGATCTGCAGCTGGTGTACGAGCCCGAGGACGCCATCAAACGCTGCCGAGAGGCCAAGCGCCACAAGGTGCTGTGGTTTTGCAACACCCGCCGCCAGGTCGAGACCATGGCCACCGAGCTGGCCCGCTTCTGGCCCAAGAACCGGATTGTCGCGCACCACGGCAGCCTCAGCGCCCGCGAGCGCCGCAGCGTCGAGACGGCCATGCAGCAGTGGCCGTGGGGGCTGTGCGTCGCGACCATGACACTGGAGATCGGCATCGACATCGGCGACGTCACCGCGGTCGTGCTGCACGGGCCTCCGCTCGTGCCCAGCGCCTTTCAGCAGCGCATCGGCCGAGCCTGCCGCCGCGAGCCGAGCATCTTCGCCATCGGGCTGTGTGAGGGCGAGGACGACCCGGCGACCTTCGAAACGCTGGGCGAGCTGGCCGCCACCGGCACCGTGGAGGAGACCGAGGCCACCGGCGACGCCAGCGTAGCCCTGCAACAGATCCTGAGTGTGCTATTTGCGGCGCCCCGCGGGGTTCCAGTCGCGCGAGTGGCCGCGATCGTGGCGCCGCTGGCCGACGAGCACACGGTCGATCTGCTATTGGAGCACCTGATCGACGAGGAGTGGGTCGAGCCCTGGCGCGATCAGGTCAAGCCTGCCACCAAGCTGATGGACAGCGGCGAAAAGGGCCACATCCACAGCAACATCCCGGACACGCGCGAGTTCACGTTCAAGGACGCGGCCAGCGGACGGGTCATCGGCACCGCGCTAACGCGGATCAACATCGGGGATACGGTCGTGCTGGGCGGCCAGGTGCGGCGGGTCGTCGGGATTCAGAAGTCCAGCGTTCAGCTGGCGCGCGGGGGAGATGCGGCGGCGGCGGCGCCCTCGTTTAGAGCTCGTCCATCAGGTGGTGCGTGGCGCTGGCTTCTTCCAGAGGCGCTACGGTAACCGGCACCAGCAGGCGAAACGCTTTCAGCACCAGCAGCAGCTGGGCCGTCTCGTCTTTTGCCAGCGTACACAGGCGGATGATGTCCCGCTCGGTGTAGTCACCGCCAAGCAGGCGCTCCAGCCGGTACCACTGACGCTCCGAGAACCCGAGCGTGTCCAACACCGTCTCGTCCTCGGTGGCCAGCCACACATGCTCTTCGCTGCTGTAGTTCAGCAGCGGCACCAGGCGGTTGTAGGCATACGTGTCCAGCCCGTCGCGCAGGCACTTGGCCACCGCCGGCAGCACGTCGGTCGACATGCGCGGACGCAGGCTCTCGTTGTGGGGGCGCTGCTCAACGCCGATCTGACCGTCCGTCATGGCCAGCGCTCGGGTCAGTCGCGCCGCATACACGCGACGCATGGCCTGCCGCAGCTCGCCCATGCCCAGGGCGCCACAGCGATAGACCAGATGCGCCAGCGTCTGCGCCTCAGGCACGCGCTCGGCGCGGATCTCGTCCAGCATGGGCTGTGGAATCAGGCGCGAGTCAACCAGCTCCGTGGCCAGCCCGTCATCGTCGCTCTCGCGGTCGCTGGTGGCCAGGACCAGACGGCCACGGTCCAGCAGAAGCGTGATCCGCTCCCAGGACGACCGCACCCGAATCACCGCCGACGCGCCATGTAGAGCCACGTCCAGCAGCGCCACGACGAGCGGCCGCTCCACAACGGTCCGTGGATCCGGCTTGCTGGGCTTGGCCCGCACACTGCCCGTGATCTTTCCGCTGAGAGTCGTCGGTCGCCAGATTTCGCTTGCGCTGAGCAACATGTTGGAACCTCCCCCGCATAAACCGCGGGTTACGAGGAGTGTTGCACAGTTATATGTACACTGTACAGTTAAAAATCACATATTGACTGATTGAACAGTAAACTGGGACGCAGTACCGCGTTTAGCTAAATCGCGCGAATCTCAGCGATGGCGTTGCCGATGACGATCTCGCCCTTCTGGTTGGTCGTTTCGACACCCACTGTGACGTAGTCGCCGTTGTCTTCCACCGGCCACGAACGGGTCGTCAACTCGTCGTTGGGCAGGACAATCTTGGTAAACCGCACCTTGAGCCGCTGCAGACGCGTCGGATCACCGGCACACAGCTCGTTTACGACCTCCCGACAAGTCATCGCCATGGTGCACAAACCATGGTTGATAACGCTTGGATGCCCGGCGGCCTTGGCGGCGTTCTCGTCGACGTGAATCGGGTTCTTGTCCAGGCTGGCGTCCGCGTAGCGATATGTCTGGTCGCTGTCCACGGTGTACGTGGACTCGAACAGGATCTCGCGCTCCTCCGCCTCAGCCTCGTCCGCCTTCTTTTCGGGCTTCGGCTCGTCGGGCTTGCGCTTGGCGCGAACGAAGTAGCCGCTGATCACCTCGCACACCGTCTCGCCGTCTCGCAGCAAACGCTGGCGCACCTTCAACAGCTCGCCACTGGCCTTGGTCTCGATCTCCTCGACCGTTGCGCGCGCGGCCACCAGATCCCAGGGCTGCAGCGTGCTGTGGAAGATCATGTCCTGCTCGCCGTGCACCAGGCGCATCAGATCGGCGTTCAGCTCCCGGTCCATCACCGCCTCGCCCACCACCGGCATCAGGGCCCGCACCGGAAAGATGGGCGGCGCGACCACGCCGTTGGTCCCGACGTAGGCGTCGTTGGCGTCGTTGGTCGCCTGTGCGTAGGCCTCGGTGTGCTCGCGATAGACGAACTCCGCGCCCGTCCGATAGGTCCGCCCGATCACGGCGCGGTTCATCCCCTCCGCCTTCGGTGCATCGTCCGCCGCGGCCTCCGCCTTGGCCAGCTCCCCGGCCTTCTTGCGGTCGAAGCACTGCGCGAACTTCATCAAGTCGCCCATGTTGTCGGCCTTGATCCGCCCGGCCATAAACGCCTGCTGCGGGTTGGCCTTGCCGGTCATCGTGTCCAGCAGCGTCTGCGCCGTGTCGTATGTAATGGTGCACGTCGCGTCGTCGGGCGCGCCCTTCGAGGAGTCACACGTGCCATCGGCCACCGTGATCGTGTACGAGCCGGTGCCGGAGATCTCGAAGTGCATCGTGGCCGCCCAGCCGGCCGCCTTCTCAGGCACGAACGCCGCCGGCATCCGCGTGAACACCTCGTCGACCTGGTCGTGAATGCTGCGCTTCTTGGGCTCGCCGGCGGCCGCCCGCTCACGCGCGATCGCCGCCGCCTTCTTCATGTCGAAGCAGGTGGCGAACTTCATCAGGTCGCCCATGTTGTCGGCCTTGATCTTGCCGCCCATGAAGGCCTGCTGCGGGTTCATCTTGCCCGACACCGTGGCCAGCAGCGTGTCCGCGGAGTCGTAGGTGATCGTGCACTTCGTCCCGTCCGGCTGACCCTTGGATGAAGAGCAGCCGCCGTCCTTTACCGTGACACCCCAGGAGCCGGTGCCCGTGATCTCGAAGTGGATGACGCTCTCCCAGTCGCCGGCCTTCTCCGCCACAAAGACGGTCGCCATCGTCTCGAAGACCTCGTTGCACACCTCGCTGATGCTGCGCTCGCCGTCCCCCGCAGCGCTGGCCGGCCCCTCGGGCTCAGGTAGCGCCGAGATCTCGTCCAGACGCTCGTGGATCAGGTCCGCGGTCCACAGCGGCGTGTCGAGGTTGACGCCCGGCGACAGCACCATGTGGTACTCGAACAGGTGCGGGCCGTGGCACCCGAAGATGCGGCCGTTCACCGCCTCGGACATGTCGCTCGCCAGATACAGCACCATCGGCGCGATCTGCTCAGGCGTGATGTCGTCCGGCACGGCCGAGATATCTTCGGTCATCCGCGTCTTTGCCATCGGCGCGATCGCGTTGCAGCGAATGCCGTGGCGCCCGAGCTCCATGCCCCACACGCGCGTCATACCGGCGATGCCGGCCTTGGCGCACGCATAGTTGGTCTGCCCGAAGTTGCCCTTCAGCCCGGCGATGGAGCTGGTGTTGACGATCGTGCCGCCACCCCCCAGCTCGCGCATCTTGGCCGCCGCCGCCTTGCCGCACAGAAACGACCCGCGCGCGTGGACCGCAATCACCAGGTCGAAGTGGTCGATAGGCAGCTTCAGCAGGGTCTTGTCCCGCAGGATCCCGGCGTTGTTGATCAGGATATCCAGGCCGCCGAAGTGGTTGACTGCGTCGTCGACCATGGACTGGGCCCCGTCCGGATCGGACACGGACGCGTAGTTAGCGACCGCGGTGCCACCCGCCTCGGCGATCTCCGCCACGACCTGATCGGCCATCGCGTTGCCGCCGCCGCCGCCGTCCATGGCGCCGCCCAGATCGTTGACCACAACCTTGGCGCCCTCGGCGGCGAACAACAGCGCATAAGCGCGCCCCAGACCGCCGCCCGCACCAGTGATGATCGCGACTTTTCCGTCAAGAATGCCCATCTCAGACCCTCTCAATAATCGTAGCAACGCCCTGACCGAAGCCGATGCACAGGGTGGCGAGCCCAAACTGCACGTCACGCCGCTCCATCTCGTGCAGCAGCGTCACCAGCAGGCGCGCACCCGAGCAGCCAAGCGGGTGTCCCAGCGCCATCGCGCCGCCGTTGACGTTGGTGACGGCCATGAGGTCATCGCGGTCGTTGTAATCCTCGAGCAGCTTCTCCCACGCCAACACGACGGAGCCGAACGCCTCGTTGACCTCGAACAGATCGATGTCCCCCAGCGTGAGCCCCGCCTTGTCCAGAGCCATCAGCGTTGCGGGCGCCGGCGCCAGCAGCATCATCGTTGGATCGGACCCGGCCACCGCCATGCTGCGGATCTTGGCGCGCGGCTTCACACCCAGAGCAGCAGCCTTGCTCGCGCTGCCGATGAGGATCGCCGCCGCGCCGTCGGAGATTTGACTGGCGCTGGCCGCCGTCACCACGCCATCGGTCTTGAACGGCGGACGCAGCCCCGACACCGAGGCCAGGGTCGAGCCGCGGCGCGGTCCCTCGTCCACACTGATCGTGACCTCATTGCCGTCCGGATCGGGCGCCTGCACGGGCATGATCTCCCGCTCGAAGTAGCCGTTGTCGATGGCGTTGACCGCGCGCGTGTGGCTCTCCACCGACAGCGCATCCAGGTCCTGCCGGCTGAAGCCGAAGCGCTCGGCGATCAGCTCAGCGGAGACGCCCTGACCGATGATATCGAAGCGGTCGCTGACCAGCGAGCTGATCGGGCCCGCGTCGCCGCCCATCTGAACTCGGGTCATGCTCTCCACGCCGGCGCCGACCGTCAGGTCCATCGCCCCGGCCATCACGGCCTGAGCAGCGAAGTTGGTCGCCTGCAGGCTGGACGCGCACATGCGGTTGACGCTGGTGCCCGGCACGGTGACGGGCCACCCAGCGGCCAACACGGCGGTCCGGCCGATGTTGAGCCCCTGCTCACCGACCTGGGTGACGCAGCCCATGACCACATCTTCGACGTGAACCGGCTCGATCTTGGCCCGATCGACCAATCCGTTGAGACATTGTGCCGCTAAGTCGTCAGGCCGAATATGAGCTAGACCGCCCTTCCGTTTACCGATCGGCGTACGAATCGCCTCCAGAATGAACGCGTCTGCCATACTTCTTCTCCCCCGACGGTTGTGACAACCTCGCGGGTATATAAAATTGTAGCCTTGCTGGCAAACCATGTAGGTTGCCAAAGAGCGTTACTGAAGGGCATTGGAGACCTTTTGACCTCGCCCGTGATCGCAGTCCTGGTCGTCTTGGCCAAGGGGAGCAGCGTCAACTACGTACTGCTGGGGATAGCTGCGGCTATTCTGGGCGGCGGTGGGATCGCGCTCATGCTGCACTTCCGCAACGTAAAGCGGCGCGAAGAGATCGAGTACCTGCGCAGCCATCGGCGAGCGCAGGGAGGCGGCGGTACCGAGGGCGGCACGACCGTCTCCGGCAGCGGAACGATCGGCAACCTGCGGCAGAGCTATGACCAGGCGATCGGGATCGGGGACTACGCCGCGGCCGCGCTGTACGCCAAGAAGATGCACGACGGCCGCCTGTACGCACAGGCGCTGGAGAAGAGCGGCGACATCGAGCGCGCCGTCAACGCGTGGGTGGATGTCAAGGAGTACCACCGCGCGGCCAAGATCCTCATCGACGCCAACGAGCCGGGCAAGGCGGCGCGTCTCTACCTGCAGGCGGGCGCGCACAAGAAGGCGGTCGACTGCTATCTGGCCGGCGACGACCCCGCATCCGCGGCCAAGGTGCTGCGCCAGATCGGCGACGAGCAGCGCGCCAACATTCTGGACGCCGAGGCCCTGTCGCGCAAAGGCATGCACATGGAGGCCGCGCGCTACTACGTGGCCGCCAAGGACATGCTGAAGGCCGCGCAGGAGCTCATCCGTGCGGGCGACATGCCCAAAGCGGTGGAGGCGCTGCGACGGGCGGGCAAGGCGGACGAAGCGGCCAAGCTCTTTGCGATGAACGGCGAGTACGGACCGGCCGCAAAGCTGTACGAAGAGGCCAACCAGTGGGAAGAGGCCGCCGAGTGTTATGGGCGGCTGGGCGACCTGGACAGCCAGGCGAAGTCGCTGAACAAGGCAGGCCGCAGCTATCAGGCGGGGCGGCTGGCCTTTGAGGAAGGCGACTTTGAGCGCGCCCTGCAGTACTTCGAGGCGCTGGGCCCGCTGGACAAGCACTTTGACGACGCCGGGCTGTTCCGCGGCCAGATCTATGAGCGCGGCGGGAAGCTGCAGGAGGCGGCGGACGCCTACACGATCTTCTTAAAGGAGCGGCAGCCCGACTCCAAAAACAAGGTCCTGTTCATGCGCGTGGCGCAGATTCAGGAGGGCATCGGGCGCCTGCGGGCGGCGCTGAACATCCTGGGCCGCATCATCACGGCGGGGCTGGGTACGCCGGATGTCACTGCGTGGGCGGCGCGGCTGGAGCAGTCCGGGCTGGCGGAGTTCGAGACCGAGGCGCTGGACAAGAGCGGCGCAAAGTCGGCGCCGTCTGAGAGAAAGCGCGCCACCCGCACCTTTGGGCGGTCACAACAGCCGCTGGCAGGTCGTCGCCGGACCGCGAGCTCGCCGGGTGCACGACGCGAGACGCCTGAGGGCGAGGCAGCTGCTAAGCCGAAGCCGGCAGCGCCGCTGGGTCCGCAGATCGTTACGGCTCCCGAGGGCGCTGCCGGGGCGCCACCGGACATCGACGAGCTGAACCGCCGCTACGAGTGGAAGGGCCAGATGGGCCAGGGCGGCAACGGCGTGGTCTACCGTGCGACGGATCGCGCGCTGGGTCGCGATGTGGTGGTGAAGTTCCTGCACCAGGCGCTGCTTCCCACGGAGGTCGCGCGCAAGTACTTCAAGCGTGAAGCCAAGACGGCGGCCAGCCTGACGCACCCGAACATCGTGACGATCTTCGATATCGGGCAGGAAGAAGAGACCCTCTACTTCTCGATGGAGATGGTCGAGGGGCAGACGATCGCAGACCTGGTCGTGGACAGCGGCGGCACCCTGACGCACGCGCAATGCCTGCCGCTGGTGAAACAGCTGGCGTCGGCGCTGGACTATGCGCACGAGCGCCAGGTCATCCATCGCGACATCAAGCCGGGCAACATCATGGTCGACAAGTACGGCAACGTGAAGCTGCTGGACTTCGGCCTGGCCAAGGCGCTGGACGAGAACCCGGACAAGTCGGTCTTCTTGTGCGGCACGCCCTTCTATATGAGCCCCGAGCAGATCCGTCGCGACTTCCTGGACCACCGCACCGATCTCTACAGCCTGGGGTGCCTGCTGTACGTGATGTACACGGGCGACGTGCCGTTCCCCGAGGGCAACGTCTTCTATCATCACCAGCACACCGCGCCGCCGCATCCCACCGAGCTCGTAAAGACGCTGCCCGCCGGGGTCGCGGACGTGTTGCTGAAGACGGTCGCCAAGGACCGCGCAGCCCGCTATCAGCGCGCAGGTGACGTTGCAGCCGCCCTCGAGGCCTGCGGCGCAAGCTAACCGCGTCAAAGCACGTCTAGAGTGGGAGAGATCCGGAAGCGCCCGGATCTTTCACCGGATCTCGGCGCGTTTTTTCCACAAACACCCTCCATTTAATCCGAACGCGACCGCTTTCTGAGCCGGGGGCCGACCCCACAACATGTGGTGGCTCGCGCACTGCTAGACACCACATATGGCACCTCATCTTTTCGGGCTGCAATTTCTTGACTCTATTGAAAAAAAAGCCCTTGACCGGCGGGGTCTCTAACCCTTACGAGTGGAGTAGTGTGGGATAGAGTGGGATAGGGTGGGATAACGCCCTCCACGACATATGGGGACGCTGAGAGCGGTAGGTCAGCCAATTGTTTAGCGGTGAGTTCAAGCACGCAGTCGACGGCAAGGGACGGGTCTCCGTTCCCTCGCGCGTTCGCGACGTGCTGAAAACGAAGCACGACGACGAGCTGCTCGTCGTGACCCGCTCGCCGGCTGACAGCTGCCTTTGGGCCTTTCCGCAGAGCCTGTTTGAGAAGCTGGCCACCGAGATCGCGTCGCGCGGCGTCGGCAACCGGGCGCTGATGAAGCTGCGGCGCAAGGTCTTCCATGCGGCCACACCGTGCTCGATCGACAAGCATGGCCGGATCTTACTGCCTGAGAAGCTGCGAGAGTACGCGGACATCGTCAAAGAGGCGGTCTTTGTCGGACAGCTCACTTACGTCGAGCTCTGGGCGCCCGGTCGCTGGGAGACCGAGCTGGACACGCTGGACGAGGACGCGACCGTCGACTCCATGCTCAACACGATGTCGGAGCTGGGGCTGTAGATGGCGCAACGCAAACAGAAGCAGGGCAAGGAGCCGTCACGCGGCGGCCCGAAGCTCTCGTGGGGGCTGCGCAGCTTCGTGCTGGTTGCGGTGTTCGTGTCGATTCTGACCAGCCTCGGGATCTACCAGGTCTGGCATCGGTACCAGGTCTACCAGCTGGGTATGGAGCTCTCGACGGAGACGCTGAAGTACCGCTCGATGCTGGACGAGAGCCGCCGCCTGCGACTGGAGCTGGCGACGCTCAAGCGCGTGGAACGAATTCGGAGAGAGGCGTCGGACCGTCTGGGGATGCGGGTCCCTGCGCCTCAAGACATTGTGGAGATCCGGTGAGAACAGCTCTGGGGAGACGGATGATGACGGCGAGAAACTTCACGACAGCGGTAGCCACGATCGCGCTGCTGGCGGGATGCAGCGCGGGACCGACGCGTGCGCAGCTCGACAAGAAGGCGGAGTTCCACTACAAGCTGGCCAACGGGTACTTCTACGAGAATCAGATCGTGCCGGCGCTCAAAGAGCTGACCGAGTGCATGAAGTTCGATGAGGACCACCCGGACGCGCATCATCTCTTCGGGTTCATCTTCTTTGGGCGCAAGGAGCACGCGCGGGCGGAGCGTCACTTCCGCCGGGCGCTGAAGGTGCGGACCGGCTTTCACGAGGCGCGGTCCAACCTGGGCGCGCTGCTGCTTGAGACGCGCCGCTGGCGGGACGCGATCGACGTCTTGGAGCCGTTGCTGAGCGAGACGCTCTATTCGACGCCGTGGGTGGCCCACAACAACATGGGGTACGCCTACCACAAGCTGGGCAAACGCACGCAGGCGCTCAAGCACTATCGGCTGGCGCTGTTTCACAACCAGAAGTTCTGCAAGGGCTACAACAACCTCGGCGTTCTCTACAAAGAGCTCGGCCAGCTGGAGGACGCGATCGAGAAGCTGGCCAGCGCGTCAACGAAGTGCGCGGTGTATGCCGAGCCGCACTTCCACCTGGCCTCGATCTACGAGTCGATCGGGCGGCGCGCGTTGGCTGCTCAGCAGCTGCGCAGCTGCGTGAAAGACGGCCCTGAGTCCACGTTCGGCCGTCGCTGCCAACGGAGGCTGTAGACCACAACAACTCCATGGCGACGAAGATCACCGGCCGCGCGACGAACAAGAAGCTCGCGCCCAAGAAGAAGAAGAAGCCGCGCAAGAAGCGTCCGACCACGGCCGTGGACACGGAGCTGATGATGCTGCGCCGCATGCGTCTGGTTGGGACGCTGCTGGCGATGTGCATCCTGAGCGTGCTGTGCACGTGCATCTATCTGCAGGGGTGCGAGAGCGAGGCCTTCTTGGAGGAGGCTGAGCGCAATTACCTGCGGAAGCTGCGCCTGGACACGCAGCGAGGCGACATCTTCGACCGGAACATGGAGGCGCTGGCGTCTTCGGTGGAGGTCGACACGATCTACGCCAACCCGCGCAAGGTGGACGACCCGGTAGAGTCGGCCGAGCAGCTCGCTGAGGCCCTGTCGCTGGACGCGGAGTCGCTGATGCGGAGGCTGACCGCGCACAGCCACTTCCGCTACCTGAAGCGGCAGGTGACGGCGGAGGAAGCCGAGAAGATCAAGACGATGGATCTGGCCGGCATCATGATCAGCCGTGAAGCCAAGCGCTTCTATCCCAAGAAGGAGCTGGCCGGGCAGCTGCTGGGGGTGGTGGGCTTCGACTCGCGTGGCCAGGAGGGACTGGAGGCCACGTACGACACATACCTGCGCGGCGGCGAGCTGGAGGCGCGCTACCACCGTGATGCGCGCGGTCGCTACGCGATGCTGGAGGCGCTGCCGCCGATCGAGACGCGGGCGGGGCACTCGCTGCAGCTGACCATCGACGAGAAGATCCAGGCGGTGGCCGAGCGCGAGCTGGAGCGTGCAGCGCTGTCGTCGTTGGCGTTGTCGGGCGTAGCGATCGTGATGGACGTAAAGACCGGCGACGTGCTGGCCATGGCGCACTACCCGCGGTTCAACCCGAATCGGTATCGCGAGCAGATCGCCGAGGACCACACGCTGCGCCAGGCGGGCAAGCGGATCGTGCAGCGCTTTCGCAATCGCTGCATCACTGACCAGTTCGAGCCGGGCTCGACGTTCAAGGTGTTCACGGTCGCGGCGGGCATCGAAGAGGGCCTGATCGAGCTGGAGGACAAGCTGGATCTGGAGGGCGGACGCTATCGCGTAGGTCGCAAGACGATCAGCGACACGCACCGCTTCAAGGAGAAGCGCTCGATCGAAGACGTCATCAAGTACTCCTCCAACATCGGCTGTATCAAGATTGGCCAGATGCTGGGTCGCGAGCGCCTGCACACGTATTTGAAGAGCTTCGGCTTCGGCTCGCGCACGCAGGTGGGTCTTGCCGGTGACGCGGCCGGATTGCTGCGCCCGCCCAAGACCTGGGCGGAGATAACGCTGGCGAACATCGCGTTTGGTCAGGGCGTGGCGGTGACCGGGCTGCAATTGGTGACGGCGCTGGCAGCGTTGGGCAACGACGGCGTGCTGATGCGGCCGCGCGTGCTGATGGCGGAGCTGGACTCCGACCGCGCGGTACTGCGCTCGTTTGCGCCGGAACGTGTGCGGCGCGTGGTGTCGGCACGGACGGCGCGGAAAGTGGTGCAGGCGATGAAGGGCGTGGTCGAGCACGACGGTACCGGCCCCCTCGGGTGGATCTACGACTACGAGGTGGCCGGCAAGACCGGGACGGCGCAAAAGCCGGACAACATCGCCGGCGGCTACGCCGAGGATCGCTGGATCGCGTCGTTTGTCGGCCTGGCACCGGCCGATCGACCGAAGCTGGCGGTGCTGGTGGCGATCGATGAGCCCCAGGGCCAGTACTACGGCGGCGTGGTGGCGGCGCCGGCGTACAAGGCGATCACCGAGTGGACGCTGAACTATTTGGGCGTGCCGCCGTCGTACGGGTCGCGTGAGGCGGTGCGGCGCGAGACGGTCATCAAGCATTACGGCCAGCCGCACCCGTCGGCGGAGGGCGCGTACTACGACTGGCCAAACAACAAGCAGCCGGGCGTGGACCTCGAGGAGCCTGTGACCGTTGGCGTGCCGGAGTTCACGGACCTGGCGGCGCGTGAGGCGGTGCGGTTGGCGCACCAGAGCTACCTGTCGGTGGACGTGGACGGGACGGGTCGCGTGGTTGGCCAGAGCCTGTCGCCTGGCACGATGACGGCGCCCTGGACGCGCGTGACGATCTACTTGAAGCCCGGACCGGCGCTCGGCCCCCAGGGCGGTGAGGACAAGCCATGACGCTGCGAGAGCTGCTGCAACAGGTCATCGTCGTTTCGACGACCGGCGAGCCGGAGGGGCTGGACGTGGAAGTCCGTCGCGTGCACTGCGACTCGCGCAAGGTCGGCGCGGGAGATGTGTTTGCGGCGATCGTGGACGTATACCGCGACGGACGACAGTTTATAGAGACCGCGCTCGAGGCCGGCGCGGTCGCGATAGTGCTCGGGGAGACCCCAACAGAGGCGATTATAACTGCCGCCACAGCAGCCAACGCCCCGATTGTTGTGGTGCCGCACGTCGCGACCGCGCTCGGCCAGATGTCAGCGGCGCTGATGGACCACCCGAGCGGGAAGCTGGAGCTGATCGGCATCACCGGAACCAACGGCAAGACGACGACGGCGCATCTGCTGGAGGCGATTCTGTTGAGCGCCGGGCGCTCGCCGGGGCTGCTGGGGACGGCAACAGGCGCGCGGTACGCAGGCAAAGTGATCGATACGGGCCTGACGACGCCCGAGGCGCCCGCGCTGCAGGAGGTGCTGGCGGACATGGTCGCGTGTGGCGTGACCACGGCTGCGATGGAGGTCTCGTCGCACGGCATCGCGCTGAAGCGGTCCGAAGGGTGCACGTTTACGGTGGGCGTCTTGACCGGCGTGGGCTCGGATCACCTGGACTTCCACGCCGACCACGAGGAGTACGCGCAGACCAAGGTGAACTGGATCCTGGGCGAGGTGCAGGACAGCAAACAGTGCCGCGGCGTCGTGGTGCCGGCGGACGACGACTACGGCATGGAGGTCCACCGGGAGTTCCGAAAGAACATCCTGACGTTCGGCTTTGACGACGACGCGGATGTCTACCCGAGCGCGCTGGAGTTGACCCCGACGGGCAGCAAGGGTCGGATCGCGACGCCGGAGGGCACGCTGACGTTTGATCTGAAGCTGCCGGGGCGTCACAACGTGCGCAACGCCATGGCGGCGATCGGCGCGGCCCAGGTGTTGGGCGTGGAGCCGATCGCGATCGTGGAAGGCCTGATGCGGGTGCGTGGCGTACCCGGGCGGTTCGAGGCTGTTCCCAACGACAAGGGCATCACGGTGTTGGTGGACTATGCCCACACCCCGGATGCGCTGCAGGCGGCCACCGCGTCGCTGCGCGAGCTGACGGATGCGCGGCTGATCGTGGTCTTCGGCTGCGGTGGGGACCGCGACAAGACAAAGCGTCCGGCGATGGCGCGCGTGGTGTCGGAGGGCGCGGATCTGATGGTTGTAACGTCGGACAACCCGCGCAGTGAGCCGCCGCATCAGATCATAGAGGAGATCCTTCTGGGAATCCCGGTGGACGCGGACCCGACGTCGATCCTGGTCGAGCCCGACCGCGCGGCTGCCATCGAGATGGCGATCGAGGCCGCGCGCGAGGGCGACGTGGTGCTGATCGCGGGCAAGGGCCACGAGACCGGGCAGGTGATCGGCGACGAAAAGATCGACTTCGATGACCGCGTGGTCGCGGCGGAGGTGTTGGGCGGATGATGTTTACTGGAGCCGATGTGTCCACCGTTACGGGCGGGGCGCTCAAGAGCGGGGCCAAGAGACGCTGCACGGGGATCTCCACGGACACACGAACGCTGCGACCGGGAGAGCTGTTCGTGCCGATCGTCGGCGAGCGACTGGACGGTCACGCGTTTATCGAGAAGGCGATGGAGCGTGGCGCGTGTGGCTGCCTGTCCCAGCCGGGCCAGAGCCCGGATGTCGGCGACCGAGTGAACGTGGTGGTGCCCGATACGCTGGCGGCGCTGGGTGACCTGGCCGCCGACCACCTTGCAAAGCTGCGTACCCGGGTCATCGGGATCACCGGGTCCAACGGCAAGACGAGCACAAAAGAGATGTTGGCGGTGATGCTGGGCGCGTACGGCAACGTGACGGCGAACCCGGGCAACTTCAACAACCTGATCGGGCTGCCGCTGACTGCGTTTGAGGTGTCGGACGCCAACGACTTCGCGGTGCTGGAGATGGGCATGAACCGGCCGGGCGAGATCGCGCGGCTGACGGAGATCGCGAAGCCATCGGTGGGCCTGATCACGTCGATCGCGGCCGCGCATCTGGAGGGCCTGATCTCGCTGGACGGCGTTATGTGGGCCAAGGGCGAGCTGTACTGCGGGCTGGCTGACGATGCGGTCGCTGTGGTGAACGCGCGAGACCCACAGGTAGTGCGTGCGGCGGAAGGCATCGCGGCAAAGACGATTACGGTCGGTTCCAAAGACGTGGACGTGGCCGTCGAGGGCATTCGGCGAACGGGCGTGGCGGGCTTCAGCGCGACGGTGAACGTGCGCGGCAAGCGATACGACCTGCGCCTGCGGGCGATGGGGCGGCACGACGTCTGGAACGCGGCCCTGGCAGTGGGGGCGCTGGTGGCGCTGGGTCTGGATCCGGGACCGGGGCTCAAGGCGCTGCAAAAGCAGACGGCCGGTCTGGGCGGGCGGCTGACGTGGAAGTTCTCCAAGGCCGGCGTCAATGTGATCGACGACAGCTACAACGCCAATCCAGCCAGCATGCGGGCGGCGCTGACGACGCTGGCGGAGGTGGCCGGCGCGGACCGCAAGATCGCGGTGTTGGGCGACATGCTCGAGTTGGGTGACGGTGCGCCGGGCTTCCATGAGGAGATCGGGGCGCTGGCGGCGGATTTGGACGTGCATACGCTGTTCGTGGCCGGACGGTTCGCTGCGGATGTGGCGGCCGGCTATCTGGAGGACTCGGTGGTGGTGGCAGCCGATGCCGCAGAGCTCGTGTCCAAGGTGACGGCGATGGTGCGCCCGGGTGACTGGGTGCTGGTCAAGGGGAGCCGCGGAATGCGGATGGAGCGTGTGGTCCACGCCCTGCTGCCGGAGGACCACACGAAGTAAGCATGGCCACGAGCACCGCCAGACGGCCGGCCTTCCCCGACACGCGCGGGACCGGCTCACACGACACCAGCGGCGACGTCCCGATGACGGCGGCCACGCAGGCTCGTCCGCGCGGCAAGGACGGCGGGATCCTGGTCGGCGATGAGCCGTACGACGTGTGGATCCTGGTGGCGGCGATGGGGCTGCTCGGCGTCGGCGTTGTGATGGTGTATTCCGCGTCCGTGGGCGTGGCGGACATGCGGTTCGACGACCCCAACCGGTACCTGCGTGCGCACCTGCGGCACATCTTTGTCGGCCTGATCGCCCTCGTGGTCGGCATCTCGGTGAACTACCAGGTCTACAAACGCCACGTGTACTGGATTTTGGGCTTCTCGCTGCTGCTGATGCTGCTGACCGTGGGGGGGCTGGGCATCAACCGCGGGCACTCGACCCGGTGGATCGGAACCGGCGCGTTCGAGTTCCAGCCGTCCGAGCTGGCGAAGCTCGCGTTCGTCATCTACCTGGCCTACTCGCTGGAGAAGAAGCTGGCCCGGATGGAGAAGTTCCTGATCGGGTGGGCGCCGCACCTGCTTGTCTACCTGCTGTTCATGGGGCTGTGTCTGGCGCAGCCGGACCTGGGTACATGCATCGTGATGGGCGCGGTGCTCTTCGCCATGCTGTGGGTGGCGGGCAGCAAGTCAAGCTACGTCTTCGGGTTGAGCTTTGTGGCGATACCGCTGGTAGCGCAGTACATCGCGCTGTCTTCTCAGCGGATCGCGCGCGTGATCACCTGGCTGGACCCGTGGAGCGACCGCTACGGAGCGGGGTTCCAGACGGTGAACTCGCTGACCAGTCTGGCGTCGGGTGGCATCTCGGGGCTGGGGCTGGGCATGGGCCGCAACAAGATGGGCTTCTTGACCCAGGGCTGGACCGACTTCATCTACGCGTCGATCGGCGAGGAGCTGGGGCTGATCGGGTGCTGTGTGGTGATCGCGCTGTTCGGGACGCTGCTGTGGCGGGGCTTTCGCGCGGCTTGGAAGGCGCCGGACAAGTTTGGACGGTTCCTGGCGTTTGGCATCACGGTGCTGATCTGTGTGCAGGCGACCTTCAACATGGGCGTTGCCGTGGGGCTGGTGCCGACGAAGGGCCTGAACCTGCCGCTGCTCTCCGGCGGTGGGTCGTCGATGGTGATGACGCTGTTCGCAATCGGCGTGCTGATCAACGTCTCCCGGTTTGCCGAGACGCCGGGCGCGTGGCGGCCGCTGGTGGCGAAGGGACCGCGGAAGAGCCGCAGAAGCCCGTCTGGCGGCGACAAGCCGAAGCGAAAGCGGTCGACCAAAAAGCGCAAGCCGATCACTCAACGCGACAGCGGCGTGGTGCCGTTTGCCCGACCGTCGGGCAGGAAGGGCCGCTCATGAAGCGCTTTAGTCGAATGTTGAGCGGGCTGAGGGGCAATCGCCGGCGGTGGCGCTTGAAGGCGCTGATCGGCGAGCGGCTGACGGCGATGGGCGAGGCGGCGCGCTATGGCGCCAGGCTGGCGTTGCGGTACCTGGCCCGGTCCATCCCGTACGTGTTGCTGGCGGTGACGGCGATGTTGGTGCCGATCGCGGTGCTGTACGGCTATCGGTATGTCACGGCGGCGCCTGATTTCCAGGTCCAGGAGGTGACGGTCGAGGGCAACACGCGCGTGACGGCGGAGCGGATCTTGGAGATCGCCCGCGTGGATGACAGCCCCAACATGCTGTCGCTGGATCTGGATGAGGTCGAGGCGCGGCTGGTGTCCGACCCGTGGATCAAGGCGGCCGAGGTGAGCCGCGAGCTGCCGGATAAGCTGATGGTGGACGTGCAGGAGCACGAGCCTCTCGCGCTGATCGCGTTGGGTGCGCTGTATCTGACGGATGCGCGTGGAGAGATTTTCAAGCGCGTGGAGCCCGGAGAGCACTTTGACTTTCCGGTGCTGACGGGGCTGACGCGCCGGGACCTGGGCCCGGACGCTGTTGGGGACCGCGCATTGCTGGCACAGCGCCTGGTGCGTGGAGCCATTCGCCTGTTGGGCGTGTGGACTCACAGCGCGGGCAAGATGAACCGGGTCAGCGAGATCCATATGGATCCGCTGTTTGGCTACAGCGTCGTGCTGGGGGCCGGTTCGGAGCAGAGCAGGGGAGCCATCGTCCATTTGGGGCGGGGCAAGATTATTCAGAAGCTGAAGAGGCTTCAGGCCATCCTGGCTGATGCGGCGCGAAGGGGGCGCCGAATCGGTGAGGTGCGGCTCAATGACAGTAGAGATCCTGGTCGTGTGGCGGTTCGATTTCGGCCCGGTGGGTTGGAGTCGGCCGTGGATGCTACGGACGCTGAGGAGCGCCCGGAGCGGTTGTAAGGAGGAACTTTGGGGACTCGAGACGAAGTCATCGTAGGACTCGACATAGGCACCACGAAGGTGTGTTGCATCGTCGGTGAGCGCACCGAGGGTGGTGTCGACATCATAGGTATCGGAACAGCGCCGTCTCAGGGCCTGCGGAAGGGGGTGGTGGTCAACATCGAGTCGACCGTCGCCAGCATCCGAAAGGCTGTGGAGGAAGCGGAGCTGATGGCGGGGTGCTCCATCGCCAACGTGTACGCGGGCATCGCCGGTGGACACATCCGAGGCTTCAACAGTAGAGGCATCGTCGCGGTGGGGAAGGACCGCGAGGTGAGCGATGGTGACCTGGAGCGAGTCATCGACGCGGCTCGGGCGGTGGCCATTCCAATGGACCGGGAGGTGATCCACATCCTGGCGCAGGAGTATGTCATCGACGAGAACGATGGCGTGCGGGAGCCGATCGGCATGTCCGGCGTGCGGCTGGAGGCGAAGGTCCACATCGTCACCGCGGCAAGCACGTGCGTGCAGAACATCGTGCGCTGCTGCAACCGGACCGGGCTGCATGTCGACGCGGTGGTGCTGGAGCAGCTGGCGTCGGCGGAGTCCTGCCTGTTCGACGACGAGAAAGAGCTGGGCGTGGCGCTGATCGACATCGGCGGCGGCACGACTGACATCTCGATCTTTTACAACAACGCCATCGTGCACACGGCGGTTATCCCCATCGGCGGCAATCACGTGTCCAGCGACATCGCGGTCGGGCTGCGGACGCCGCGCGGTGAGGCCGAGAAGATCAAGGTCAAGTCGGGCTGCGCGCTGACGTCCATGGTCGGGGACCAGGACAGCATCGACGTGCCGGCGGTCGGTGGCCGCAAGGCGCAGACACGCTCCCGGCAGATCCTGTGCGAGATCATCGAGCCGCGGATCGAGGAGATCTACTGCCTGGTGCAGCAGGAGATCCAGAAGTCCGGGTTCGAGGACCTGATCACCAGCGGCGTTGTCCTCACAGGCGGCGCGTCGCTGATGGAGGGCATGGTCGAGCTGGCTGAAGAGGTGCTGGGACTTCCGGCGCGGCTTGGCCGGCCGGAGAGCATCGGTGGTCTGGTCGACGTGGTCCGCAACCCCCGCTACGCCACAGGCGTGGGGCTGGTCCAGTACGGCTTCCGACACCGCCCGGTGGGGCGGACGACGGCCACCAAGCAGTCGCGCGGCTTCAAGAGTTGGTGGGGCAAAACCAAGGGCTGGTTTGCCGACATCTTCTAGTAGGGGCCCACAGTTCATTTTCGGTTCGATAGACAACTAAGTTTCAGAAATCTAAAGACCTTTTGGGGGAGCATTACCAATGATCGAGCTTGCAAATACCAGTCTCGGCAAGAACCGGGGCGGTAACCTGGGAACGCCAGAGGTAGCGGGCGCCAACATCAAAGTCATCGGGATCGGTGGCGGTGGTGGCAACGCGCTGAACAACATGATCGACGCCGGTGTCGAGGGCGTCGAGTTCATCGTGGCCAACACCGACGCGCAGGCGCTGCATCAGAACCTGGCGCCGAAGAAGATCCAGCTCGGCGACAAGCTGACGCGGGGTCTGGGCGCGGGCGCGGATCCGCAGATCGGGCGCAAGGCCGCGGTCGAGGACCAGAGCAAGGTGTCCGAGTACCTGGAGGGTGCGGACATGGTGTTCGTGACCGCCGGCATGGGCGGTGGCACCGGCACGGGTGCGGCGCCGATCGTGGCCAACGTGGCCCGCGAGGGCGGCGCGCTGACGGTGGGTGTCGTGACCAAGCCGTTCCCGTTCGAGGGCAAGCGCCGGATGATTCAGGCCGAGAGCGGCATCGAGGAGCTGCGCCAGGCGGTGGACACGCTGATCGTGATCCCCAACGAGCGGCTGCTGGAGATCGCGGCGCCAAACACGTCCTTGAAAGAGGCCTTTGGCATCGCGGACAGCATTCTGATGAACGCCGTGCGCGGGATCAGTGACCTGATTCAGGTGTCCGGCATCATCAACGTCGACTTCGCCGACGTGAAGACGATCATGGCGGAGAAGGGTCGCGCGCTGATGGGCACCGGCACCGGGCAGGGCGAGACCCGTGCGGTGGATGCGGCGTCGACGGCGATCTCGAGCCCACTGCT
Organism: uncultured Myxococcales bacterium; assembly: GCA_964545715.1. Lineage (GTDB taxonomy): Bacteria > Myxococcota_A > UBA9042 > CAZJHX01. The sequence continues at coordinate 42,121 of CAZJHX010000026.1, read as the reverse complement.
TGAGGAGACCAGCATTCGTGGCGCGACGGGCATCCTGGTGAACATCACGGGCGGTCCGGACCTGAGCCTGCAAGAGGTCAACGACGCCATCGGCGTGATCAACGAGGTTGCACACCCCGACTGCAACATCATCTTCGGCTCGGTCATCAACAAGGACCTGGTCGACTCGGTGAAGATCACGGTCGTGGCGACCGGGTTCGAGTCTGCGCGCCCTCAGACGCAGGACGAGGACTTCTTCCAGCACTCGCAGCCGCACGCCTATGAGCCGCGGCGCCAGGCGCGCGTGCCGACTCAGGAAGAGACGGATGCGGTGTGGGTGCATGCGGGAACGCAGCCCGGCCGTCGTCAGGCCGCGGGCGGCCAGCGCGAGGACACCACGGATTACGATCGTCCCACGTATGCGCGACGTGCCGGCAGCGGCGCGGGCGTGCGTGAGCCGGTCCAAACCAACCCCTTCGCGGCGAGCGATCAGAGCGAGTTCGATACGCCGACGTTCCTGCGCAAGTAAACCGATCTGGTGAGAGGGCAGCTGCCCTCATGACCGGCGGGACAGCCGTTCTATCCACACACACGACCTAACCGACCGGCTGTCCCGACGGTCACCATCTTGTCTCACCTACTCCCAATAATGAGACTGGAGTCCCATACTGGGAGTCCATGAGACACCCGCCCCCACCCAACCCTTTGAAATCATGGCCCATCGCCGCAGGCACGCTCCTCGCAGTGAGAGCTGACCGAACGAACTGGTCAGGAGGCCACCATGCAAAGCTACGCTGTTGAGTTGGACACCGACGCCGGGTATCTGAGCCTGCTCACCCGCAAGATCTTCCACTCGGGGTTTACCAAAACCGTCATCGATCGGCGTTGGGCCGCGTTTGAGCACGCCTTCCTGGCGTTTGACCCGCCCAGCGTCGCGGCCATGACCGACGCCGATATCGACCGTCTGGCGCAGGACCCGGCGATCATCCGCAATCGGCGCAAAATCGCCGCTGTGGTGGCCAACGCTCGGCATTTCAGCGCGGTAGCGGCCGACCACGGGTCATGGGCCGCCTGGCTGGCCAAGCTTCGGGACTGCACTGACGAGGAGCGCCAGGACACGCTCTTGTCGTGCCTGACGCAGGTTGGGCCCAATACCCTCTTCTACTTCTTGTTGGAGGCCGGCGAGGTTGATGAGGCGGATAAGCCTGAAGGGGTGAAGTAATCAGGCAGACGTCAGCACGACAGCCGGGTCCAGGTTGGACGCACGCTGTGCGGGCACCCAGGCGCCCACGACGCAAAAGAGGAGGGCAAAGCCGATGGATCCCGCAACAAGCACAAAGCTGTACACAAAGAAGTCGTCGGGGATTACAGGAAAGCGCTCGCGCAGCCCGCCTGCGAGCAGGTTGACCAGGCGGGACAGCGCAAAGGAGGCGATGTTGCCGATGATGCCGCCCACGAGGCCGATGAGTAGGGACTCGCCCAGGATGATCTTGCGAATGTCCCAGCTCGAGGCGCCGATGGCGCGCATGATGCCGAACTCGTACTGCCGCTGATAGATCATGATCAAGAACGTGTGACTGATGTTCATTGCGCTGATCACGATGATGATGATCGAGATGAGCAGAAAGGTCAGGGTGACGATGAGCAGCATCTCGCCGGCCTTGCGGGCGAACTTGGAGCGCGACGAGAGGTCGAAGGACTGCTTTTGGACTGCCTCGATGACGCTGGCGACCTCTTCGTTGCGCGGGATCTGCAGCAGCACGCTGTCGTAGTGCGAGACGGCGTCGGGCCCCAGATAGAAGTGGTTGAAGCGCTCGACGTACGCCAGCGGCGTGGTGGCGCCTACCTGCATGGCCTTGTCGCTGAAGCCGACGACCTCGGCCCAGCGGATGCGCTGCCAGACGGTGGCGCTGGACTTACCGAGGTAGGAGAAGCCGAGCCGAAAGAAGCCCTTGAGGCCAAAGACCAGGCAGGGATTGGGGATGGTCGCCGTGCCGATCTGGCTGACGACGGAGGAGTTATAAAAGTCGATTAGCAGCGGATTCAGTGCAAGCGGCATGTAGGACTCGCAGCGACCCTGGCGGCTGAGAACGTTGCGAGCTTCGCAGTACAGGCCCTGGGGGCAGTCGGCGCGGTGGTTGTCGGCGATCTCGAAGTACTTCCAGCTGCCGATGGCGGACTCGGCCTTGGTCAGCATGCAGGGGCGTCCGACGCAGCGGCCTTCGGTGAGCGTGTCGGCCAGGCCGGCGATGTACTGGGTCGCGGCGTCGACGGTGGGGAAGTGGTGGGTGGGGGGAGGGCGGGGGGCGGCGGCGGCGGTGGCCTGGTCGTCCAGCCCGACTCCGATGGTCCACAGCTCGCCGGAGGCGCGGATCGTTGAGGCGATGTCCTTTTTGGTCACGACGCCGACCTCGGCGACTGCGAGGTAGATGTCCACATCCAAGGTCGGGTGCTTGAGGTCGGCGAGCGCCTTGCGAACGGCAGCGATGTGCTCTTTGACGTCGGTCTTGAGGACGATCCACACGTCGTAGCCGCAGACCTGGCTGTCGCTGCAGATCTCGGTGCGCGTACAGGCGCGTCCGTCGTGGCGATCGCGAAAGCTGCGCCAGTACTGGCGGGGGCGGCAGCGGCCCTCGCGACACTCCATCCCCTCGTGGGGGCAGTCGCGATTGCGGATGCAGCTGACCTCGCGGCGGTGGCAGATGTCTTCGGAGCGCGACGAGCACGCCTCTTCGAACTCACGCACCCCGGTGACGAGATCCTCGCTGAGCTCGAGGCCCTCGAAGAACCCCTCACCGGCCATGCGCTTGTTGAGAATGCCGGTCTCGATACGCGCGGCGAAGCGAGCGCGCATTTTGGGATAGACCTGCTCGACGCCCTCGATGCCGTTGATCTGCTTTATGGCGGAGGCGTTGAGGCGACGCGGCCCGGTCGCCAGGACATCGCCGAGACCACCCTCCCGCTTTTCGTCGTCCACGCCGCCGCCAACACCGCCCATCGGCTCAATCTCGAGCTGATCGATGGGAAAGATGCGGTTGAGAACACGGTCACGGATGCCCTGACTGAGAGCGAGAAAGAACGTGAACGTCGTAATTCCGACAATGATCCCGATGGAGGAGAAGATGAAGTTCTTCTTGCTCCGAGCGATGTTCTGCCAGACGACGCGGATGAGCTTCTTCAGGGGCACGAGTGTCCGTTGTACCGACGGTTGAACGGCTCGACAAGCCTGGTATGGTGCGGGCTCACTTTTGGGAGGAGCCATGCGCCGTCTGCGTGAAATCGAGCCAATCGGCAATTACAGCGACGTCCGAGCGACGATCGAGACGAATCACGGGATCATCACGATCCAGCTGTTCCACAAGCGCGCACCGATCACCGTGGGCAACTTTGCGGGCCTGGCCGACGGCAGCATCCCCTCGAAGAACGCGCAGGGATACGAAGAGAACCAGCCGTACTACGACGGGCTGACCTTCCACCGCGTGATCCCGGGCTTCATGGTGCAGGCGGGCTGTAACCTGGGCACCGGCACAGGCGGTCCCGGCTACTGCTTCAAGGACGAGTTCCACCCGCAGCTGCGCCACACCAAAGCCGGCATGCTGTCGATGGCCAACGCCGGTCCCAACACCAACGGCGGGCAGTTCTTCATCACGCTTGGACCCACGCCGCACCTGGACAACCGGCACGCGGTCTTCGGCGAGGTCATCTCCGGCATGGAGTGCGTGCAGGCGATCGCCGCTCTGCCGCGCGACTATCGCGACAAGCCGCACGAGGACGCGATCATGCAGCGCGTGACCGTCGAGAAGATTCCGTAACCTAGATGTCCTAGGCGACCTGGCGCCTGAGGTGCACGAGCAGCACGCTGATGGCCGCGGGCGTGACACCTTCTACTCGACTCGCCTGGCCGACCGTGCCCGGGCGTACGCTCGCCAGACGCTCCCGAACTTCGGTGCTCAGCGCCGTGATGTTGTCGTAGTCGATCGTGTCGGGAATCATGACCGACTCCAACTTCAGGTGCCGCTCGATCTGCCTCTGCTGGCGCCGGATGTAGCCGTCGTAGCGGGCGCGAACGGCCACCTGCTCAAGCGCGTCCATGCTCACATCCGCCAGCACCTGGGGACGCCAGCCGCGCAAAACCTCAGCCGTCGTCTCGGGCCGCTTCAACAGATCTTCCAGGGTGCTCGGCACGGAGATGGCGGGCTGCTCGATCGCGGCGAGCGACGCGTTGACCTCTTCCGTCGGCGTGATGCGAATCGCGCGCAGCTTCTCCGTCAGGGCAGCCACGGCGGCCCAGCGCTGTTGGTAGACAGACCACGCGTGATCCCCCACAAGGCCGAGCTCGCGCCCACGCCCCGTCAGCCGCTCGTCTGCGTTGTCCTCTCGCAGCAGCAGCCGATATTCGGCGCGGCTGGTGAACATGCGGTACGGCTCCGACGCTCCCCGGGTGATCAGGTCATCGATCATGACCCCGATGTACGCCTCGGAGCGACCCAGCGTAAACGGCTCAGACGCAGGCTGTGGCCCCGTCGCCAACGCCGCGTTGATCCCGGCCATCAGCCCCTGCGCCGCCGCCTCTTCATACCCGGTCGTGCCGTTGATCTGCCCGGCCAAATACAAGCCCGGTACGTCACGCACGCCCAGCGTCGCGTTCAATTGGCGCGGATCGACGTAGGTGTATTCCACTGCATACCCGGGACGCGTGATCTCGGCCCGCTCACAGCCCTCGATGGACCGAACCAGGTCCAGCTGCACGTCAAACGGCAGGCTGGTTGAGATCCCATTCGGGTAGATCTCCCGGGTGTCGAGGCCCTCCGGCTCCAAAAAGATCCGGTGGGACCGCCGCTCGGAGAAGCGGACGATCTTGTCCTCGATACTGGGACAATAGCGCGGCCCGGTCGCGTCGATGCCGCCACCGTAGATCGGACTGCGGTGGATGTTGGCCGCGATGATGTCGTGCGTCGCCTGGTTGGTCTCCGTGATCCAGCAGACGCGCTGCTCCAGCACCGGCCCGGAGCCCGAGAAGCTGAACCCCAGGGGCGGATCATCGCCGGGCTGCTTCTCCAGCGCGTCCAGCTCCAGGCTGCGCTCATCGAGCCGCGGCACCGTCCCGGTTTTCAATCGCCCGGTCTGCAGACCCAGGCCCTGAAGCGCGCCGGTCAGCCCACAAGCCGCCTTCTCGCCCGCGCGACCGCCGCTCTGCTGCTTGTCGCCCACATGCATCAGGCCGCTCAAGAACGTGCCGGTCGTCAGAATCACCGCCCCCGCCTGAAAGGCGACTCCCAGGCGCGTCCGTACACCGCGAATGGCCCGGCCCTCGACCACCAGCGACTCCACCATCGCCTGCTTGATGTCCAGACCGTGCGTGCGCTCCAGCACCCCGCGCATGGTCGTAGCGTAGCGCGCCTTGTCGGACTGGCAGCGGCGTGCCCGGACCGCCGGCCCCTTGGCCGTATTCAGACGCCGAAACTGGATGCCCGTCGCATCGGCCACACGCGCCATCTCGCCGCCCAGCGCGTCGATCTCGCGCACAATATGGCCCTTGCCGACCCCACCTATCGCCGGGTTGCAGCTCATCGCCCCGATCTTGTCGATGCTCATCGTCAGCAGCAGCACGTCGCGCCCCATCCGGGCCGCCGACAGCGCCGCCTCACAGCCCGCATGGCCGCCGCCGACAACGATCACGTCATATGGTTTGGGGTACCGCACAGCGGCAACCTACATCAGTTGCACTTGAGGGTCTTCAGCTTTTGTTTGGCTTTGGTCGCCTCGGGCGATTTGCGGAACGAGCGGATGATCTCTTTGTACATGTCTATCGACTTGCGACACGCGCCACTCTCCTGCAGGGCCTTTGCCGCCAGCCACAGCGCAATCGGCACCTCCGGCGGCGCCTTTTTTGTCCGGTTGGCCCACGGCTCGTAGACCGCAAAATACGCCTTCAGCGCGTCCTTGTACCGACGCTGCATCCGGTACGTCTCGCCTATGTTCAGGCCGGCCGTCAGCGCGCGCGGGTGGTTGGAGTGATGCTTCACAAAGTGCTGAAACAAGGCCCGCGCCAGGTCGATCTTGTTCGCCTTCAGCTGCGAGATCGCAAAGCTGTAGAGCTTGTCAGGCTGTTTCGGGGTGTTCGCCGGCAGCTTGACCAGCGAGAAGCCGAACTTGCGGTCCAGGAACTTCCGCACCGCGCCCATGTCCTCACTGAACTTCGCGGTCAGGTGCTGCAGCTCCTCAATGCGCCCCAGCAGCTGCCGACCGGCCTCTTCCTGCCCCTCGACCTTCGCCGCCAGACCCGCGCCATATCGACGCAGCTCGGCGGTGGCCTTCTGGATACGCTGGTTGAGGTTCTCCAGCCGCGTGACATCCCGCTGAAGCACAGCCGTCGTGTCGCGCTGGAACTTCTCCAGCGCCAGGACGCGCTTCTCGAGCTCCTTGTGGCGGCCAAGCGTGGCGCAGGCCGACACAAAGGAGAACAGCAGCAGAAGTGTGGTGAGTTGAGCGAGCCGCGGCACGGCAGTGCCTACGGATTACTCGAAGACGAACTCGGCGCGGCGGTTCTGCGACCAGCAACTCTCGTTGCTCGACGTGCAGACCGGCTTCTCCTCGCCGTAGCTGATGGTGCGCATCGAGCTACTGGAGATGCCCAGGTTCTTCAGGTACCGCTTGGAGCTCGACGCACGACGCTCACCGAGCGCCATGTTGTACTCCTCGGTGCCTCGCTCATCGCAGTGCCCCTCGACGCGTACGGACTTGCCGTTGGTCTTGATGCAGTCGCCATTGGCGTTGATCGTGTCCTGCTGGTCGAGACGAATCCGACTCTCGTTGAAGTCGAAGTTGACCGCCTGCAGGCTGCACGCCTGAACGCACTGGCCGTTATCGCAACGCTGACCGGGCGGGCACGGCACCGAAGCGCTGCACTGGCTGTCAGGTACGCAGTTGCCCTGCGCGTTGCACCGCTGTCCAGCCGGACACGGGTGCTGAGGGTTGCACTGCGCGCCGCACTGGCCCGCGTTGGTGCCCGCCACGTTCCAGCAGCGACCGCCGGGGCAGTCCGCATCACTGGTGCAGCAGCCGGAGCGGCGGCCACAGGCGTTACCCAGACACGCACCACAAGGATCTGCGGCGTTGCACTGAGAGTCGTCCCGACACTGCTTGCACAGGCCGTTGACACAGACCTCGTTCTTCTCGACACAGTGCTGGTCCGTATCGCAGTTCGGATACGTCGGTCCGCATGCCGCAAACGGCAGCAGAAGCAGCACCAAACCGACCAGCTTTGCGAGGTTCTTACCCGTGATCATTGCGCTCCACTCCAGGTTTAATTCCCAATCGACACGCACACTTAAAAGCCCCCACGCGTGATCTGCGCGACCGTAGCGGAAGGGCCGTTAGGAGTCAACGGTGTTGGGTAACGGTCGCTACTTGGCGGCGCCGCACTTGCCGTAGGCTTTCCCGGGCACGTTCCAGCAGCGCTCGCCGCCGGTGCACTCCAGGTCGGTCGTACAGCAGTCGGACTTCTTGACGCACTTGTCGGACGAGCACACGCGGCACTTGTCGTTCTTGTTGCAGTCGGCATCCTTGGTGCACTCAACGCGCTGCTCGGGCGCCGGCTCGTTGCCACAGCTGGTGCTGACCAGCAGAAGAGCAACCAAACCAAGCGTCGCCATCAATAGCTTAAATACCTTCATTTTTCTCTCCTCAGTGTTCGGTGGAACCCAGCTATAAAACGCCCGCTTCCGCAAAGTCAAATTCGCTGCACCGTCAGGTCGCGGAACGGCCGAAGCTTGCTTTCCAAGCCGGTCGAGCATAACGTCCGGGCGCTGTGACGTTCTCAGTGGACCGGACGCTCGGTAAGCGCATTCTGCGACTCGCCTACCCTGTCACGATCGCGATGCTCACACAGACCGCCATCAACCTGGTCGATACGATCATGGTCGGGCGGCTCCCCTCGGAGTACAGCATCGCCGGACAGAGCGCGATCGCGATCAGCCTCATCCTCATGTGGGCTGTCGGCGGACTGATCTCTTCCGTCTCGGTTGGTACGCAAGCCCTCTCGGCGCGTCGCTTCGGCGAAGGCCAACACAAGCGGGCTGGGGCCGTCCTCAACAACGCAGTCGCCTTTGCCGGCATCGTCTCGCTCATCGCCAGCGCCGCGGTGCTCTACACGCTCGCCGATTTTTATCCGTATTTGCACTCGAATCCGAGCGTGGTCAGGTTCGGCGTCCAATACTGCACGTACCGCTTTATCGGCGTCGTCTCGATGGTCCTCACCATCGTCTACAAAGGCTTCTTCGACGGCATCGGCTCCACCAAAGTCCACATGCACGCGGCCATCGTCATGAACGTGGCCAACGTCGTTCTCAACTACTGCCTCATCTTCGGCATCGGGCCCTTCCCGCAGATGTACGTGGCCGGCGCCGGCCTCGCCTCGCTCATCGCCACCTTCATCGGTCTGGCGATCATGATCTACTACTCGGTCGTCGGCAAAACCCGCCGCAAATACGGCTTGTACGCTCGCCGCAGCTTCGACTGGTCCGTTATCGCCAGCGTCGTCAAAATCGGCATCCCCGGCGGCCTGGCCACGCTCTTCGTCATGACCGGCTTTGCCGTCTTCATCACCATCGTCGGCTGGCTGGACGCGGCCACAGTAACCGCCGCCGTCCAGGGCATGCCCGAGTACTCCACCCTCAACACAGGCATCTTCACTCAGGAGTCCGCCGCCGTCTGGACCGCCGATCTGCGCACCAAAATCGTAGAGGCCAACCCGCCCGTCTACACCGCCGCGACCAAAGTCATCATGGACATCATGAGCGTGGTCTTCATGACGTGCATGGCCTTTGGACAAGCCACCGCCACGCTGGTCGGCCAATCGCTGGGCGCCCGCAAGCCCGATCTCGCAGAGCGATACGGCTGGGAGTCCGTTAAGATCGGCGCCTACTTCATGGCATGTCTCGGCCTGCTGATCGTGCTCTTCCCCGACACCATCTCCGGCTGGTTCAACCCGGATCCCAAGGTCGTAACGGCCGCTCACGACGCCCTGCGCCTGATGGGCCTGAGCGCGGCACCGATCGCGTTCGGCATGATCCTGGCGCAGTCGCTCTTCGGCGCCGGCGTCACCGTCTTCGTCATGGTCGCGGAGCTCGTCTTGCACCTGGGCTGCCTCATTCCGGTCGCCTATCTCTTCGGCATCACGCTCGACGGCGGCCTCGTCGGAATATGGGCCGCCGCCCTGACGTATATCCTGCTGCTGGCGGCTGTAATGACATGGAAGTTCCGCCAGGGCACCTGGAAGGAAAACCGCATTTAGGAGTCCTCCTCGCTAATGGCGCGCCGCCCCACAGTATTGGTCGTCGACGACGAGAAAAACATCCTTATCAGCGTCAGCCGCATGCTGGACCTGGAGGGCTTTGACGCCATCGTCGCCGGCGGCGGGCGCATCGCGCTGGAGAAGCTCGCCACGACCGCCGTCGACGCTGTCCTGCTCGACGTCAGGATGCCCGACATGAACGGCCTGGACGTTCTGGCTCGGCTACGCAAAGAGCGACCGGAGCTCCCCGTCCTCATGATGAGCGGCCACGCCTCTCTCGATACCGCCGTCCAGGCCATCCAGGCCGGCGCCCGCGACTTCATCGAGAAGCCCATCAGCGCCGATCGCGTCCTGGTCTCACTCAAGAACGCCATCGAATTTCAGCACCTGCGCCAGCAGAACACCGCTCTCAAGCGCCGCGTCCTCAAAAAGGACACCATCGTCGGCGCCAGCAGCGCCGTGGACCGCATGCGCGAGGAGATCGCTCTGGCGGCACCCAGCCGCGCCCGCGTCCTGATCACGGGCGAAAACGGCACGGGCAAGGAGCTGGTCGCCCGCGCGATCCACACCGGGTCCAAGCGCGCACGCCAGCCCTTCATCAAGGTCAACTGCGCCGCGATCCCGTCCGAGCTGATCGAGTCCGAGCTCTTCGGCCACGAAAAGGGCGCCTTCACCGGCGCCACCCAGGCCCGCAAAGGCAAATTCGAACTGGCCGACGGCGGCACCCTCTTTCTGGACGAGATCGGCGACATGCGCCTGGAGGTCCAGGCCAAGCTCCTGCGCGTGCTTCAGGAGGAGGAGGTCGACCGGGTCGGCGGCTCGGCCCCCATCCCAGTCAACGTCCGAGTCATCACCGCCACCAACAAAGACCTGCGCGCCGAGATCGAAGAGGGCCACTTCCGCGAGGACCTCTACTACCGCATCAACGTCATCCCGGTCCGCGTCCCGGCGCTGCGGGAGCGCGGCGACGACATCGCGCTGCTCATCCAGCACTACTTGAACGTCATCTGCGAAGAGAACGACCGCCGCCCAAAAACGATCGACACCGACGCCATGGCCGCGCTGTGCCGCCACGGGTGGCCGGGCAACGTGCGCGAGCTCAAAAACATCTGCGAGCGGCTGGTCATCCTGACTCCCGGCGATCGGGTGACCACAAAAGACATCCTGCGCGTCCTCCCCGACGTCGCCGGCGGCAGCGGCACCGCGGGCTCAGGCTACGTCCGGGATCGCCCGCTGCGAGAGATGGTCGCCGACGCCGAGCGCGCCCTGATCAACGCCGCGCTCCAGGATCATGACGGTCACATCACCAACGCGGCCAACAGCCTGGGGCTCGAGCGCAGCCACCTCTATAAGAAGATGAAGGCCCTGGGCATCCGTTAGAACTCCTCGGTGATGAGGCGCCCCTTCCAATACTTATGCTCTGTGATTTGGATATCCGGCCAGGGACGCGTCCGCTTGCCGCCGTCCTCGGGTTTGTAGAGCCACATCGCGCCCATCGCGCGCTTCTTGTCCTCGCCGTACCACTGCTCCCAGTCGTTGCCGAAGAAGACCTCGAACAGGTCCTCCTGCAGCGCCCTGTTCGCCAGCGATGAGTACTCCTCGGTCAGGAACACCGGCGGCTCGACCCTCGCCGTCCGGACCTCCTCCAGATCGGCCTCAAAGCCGTGGCGGTCGGGCAGCTCGATCTTGCCCCACTCCGTCCACTCCATGTCGATCTCCAGAATCGCGCGCGCGACGTTGCGCAGGTTGAACTGAGGACACGTCCGCTCCATCTTGCCGACGAGCATCGTGTCGTACTCAAGCTCCTTGTCCCCTTCGCGATGCTCCTTGATCATCCCGGGGCGCTGCGCCGCGCGCTCTGCGACCTCGTTGGCCAGCACATCGGGAGTCACGTCGATGAACTCGCCCACCAGGGACTCAGACTTGATGCCGGCTTGAATGGACCAGAACCGCCGCTTCACCTCGTCGTGAGCCAGGTTCAGCTCCGGGTGGCGCGACTCCAGATGCCGCCACAGCGTCGGGGTAAACTCCTCAGTCACCCAGCGTGATCTTCAGCGCGGCCTTCTCTTCTTCCTGGTAGTACTCAGACGTGTGCTCGCGCGCCGTCACGGTCCCAAGCGCCTCTTCCAGCTGCTTGGTCAGCTCTTCACAGCTCTTGCCCTTGGCGCCCTCGACCGTGATGGTGATGTTTCCGTTGGAATCGATGTCGAAGATGATCTCGGTCTTTTTCACGGTCTCAACCCCACGTCCGGACGCGGATTTGGATGGTCTCGTCCTCTTTCACTTCTTCCGTCTCAAGCGTGTACCCGCGGTCCTCTACCTCTTGCATCACCTTGTGGTAGCTGTACTTGCGCGTGACCTTCTGCAGGAACTCCTCTTCCGACCACCCCTTGGTGGTCTCGACGCCCCACCAGTCCGCCACAAATCCGACATTGCCGTTGGCGTCCACCTTCACCCCGATGTCGTACGACTTCGAGATGTGGATGGACATCTTGGCGTCCGTCGTCTGGCCCTGGTAGCCCTTGACGTAGCACTTCTGCTCTTCCGTCTGCTCCGAGAACTGAATGTTCAGGTCCTTCAGAGCCCGCTTGAGCATCAGCAGGTCCTTGATCTTGGTCTCGACCGTAGTGAAGTGACTCATCAGATCTCCAATTGCCGCGTGGCCGCTTCGTCGACCGCCTCAGTCGTCGTGGTCGACGCCGCACGCGCGCGGGATCTCGACCAGTCGCGCATGCCGTCGATCATCTCCTTCATAGTGTAGCTGAGCGGGATGATCTCCTTACAGCTGGTGACCATCCGCTCCGTGTTGAAGGCGATCGCCTCGCTGTACTCGGTGCTCTCGATCTCCGCCACCTTGAAGTTCAACCCGTCCTCAAACAGGTCGTACAGGCAGCTGATCAGCGCCTGCTCGATCTCCGAGCCACTGAAGCCCTGCGTCGCCGCGATGATCTGGTCCAGGTCGAACATATCCGGGTCGCGGTTCTTCTTGCGGATGTGGATCTTGAAGATCGTCCCGCGCTCCTCCTGAGTCGGCAGATCGACAAAGAAGATCTCGTCGAAGCGGCCCTTACGAAGGAGCTCCGGCGGCAGCGAGTGCACGTTGTTGGCCGTCGCCACCACGAACACCGGCGACTCTTTGTCCTGCAGCCAGGTCAGGAAGCTGGCGAACACGCGCGCCGTCGTACCGCCATCGGTCGAACCCGACGACGACGACCCGCTGAAGCCCTTCTCCAGCTCGTCCAGCCACAGGATGCACGGCGCCACGGCCTCCGCGGTCTTGATCGCCTTGCGCATGTTCTCTTCGGACTGACCGACCAGCCCGGCAAACACCTTGCCGACGTCCAGGCGCAACAGCGGCACCTGCCACTGATGGCCCAGCGCCTTCGCGGTCAGCGACTTACCGCAGCCGGGGATACCCAGCAGCAGCAGCCCTTTCGGCATCGGCAGACCAAACGCCCGGGCGTCGTCCTCAAACGCGCGGCTGCGCTTCTGGAACCAGTCTTTGAGCACGTCGAGACCACCGACGCTGCTCATGTCCATGTGCGTCTCGTAAAACTCGAGGATCCCGCTCTTGCGAATGATCGTCTTCTTCTCGTTGACGATCACGTCCAGGTCGAAGTCCTTGCAGCGGATGATCGACTTGGAGAAGACGTTCTCCGCCTCCTCGGCCGTCAGACCGAGCGCCCCCTCAACCACGCGCCGCTTCTTCTGCGGGTCCGTGCGCGCGTCCATCGGCAGGTGCGACAGCGAGGTCATCATCTTGTCGACGATGTGCTCGATGTCATCGCGGTCGGGCAGCTCAAAGTCCACGACCGCCAGGTCCTTCTCGATCTCCATCGGCACGTTCAAGATGCCCGACAGCAGCACGATGTTGCGCTTGTAGTTGCTACCGCGCTTGAAGTCGCGGTTCAGGTCCCGCAGCCGGCGCGTAACAGTCGGATCCTTCAGGTACGGGTGGAAGTCGCGCAGCACAAAGATGGCGTCATCCTCGTACTTGGCGATGAACTCCAGCGCACGCAGCGGATCGCGAATGTCCTGAAACGACTCGGTCCCATCGACGGCCTCCAGGCCCTCGGTGCACGACCACGCCAGCACCTTGCGCTTGCGGTTGTTGCCGACCTTCAACAGCGCGTCCTCGACACGCTTCTCCTCGGCAGAAACCACGTAGATGAGGATGTACCGGGCGCGAATGAGGTCTTCGATCTCCCGCGACGTTCCGGTCAGCTCCTCGCGGGCCGGTGTTTGGCTGCTCATATGTGCTCCTTGATGCTACTGGACCTTCTTCTTGAACTTGTTCAGACCGCGCTTCAGCGCCTTGGCGTCCGAGTCGACCACCCTCAGCAGGTCGTTCACCGACTCCATCGCCTCGTTGGCGCTCTCCTTGTCACCGCCACCCAGCCCCTCGATAGCCGACTCGACTTCGCCCAGGTAGGTCTTGAACAACGAGAAATTGCTGCGCCACTGGATGAACATCTCGTAGACGCCCTCCAGCTCGTCTGTGAGGCCACTTTTGAGCTCCTCCAGCTTCGAGTCCAGCTCCTCGGCCGACACGCCTGCCGGCTCAGGTGCGGGCGCCGGCGGCGGCGGCTCTGCGGCAGCCTCCTCAGCAGCCGCAAGCTGCTCCTCCAGCTCGCCGACCAGGGTCTCGGCGCGCCCCAGCTTGTCCTCGATCGTCGCGCTCTTCCGCTTGAAGAACGCCACCTCACCCTGCAATCGCTTGCGATCCTCGGCCGTAAACTCGCCCAGCCGGTCCTCGGCGCTGGCCAGATCGCCTTCGATCTCCGCCACCCGCTCTTCCAGACGCTTGGTCTCGCGAACCTTGGCCTTGTAATCGGGATGCGCGGTAATGTCGGCGTACGCCTCAGCCTTGCGCTTGAGCTCCTCTTCCAGCTCGTCCTGCTTCTCCTCCAGCCCCTTGAACTGGATCTGAAGCTTCGTGTTCTCGTCGCGAAGTGAGTCCGCCTCGCGGTTCTTCTCGTAGTAGTCCTCGAGCAGCTTGCGCTTCTCGTCCTCGAGATCCGTCATCCCCATGCCCATGCGGATCTGGCGGATCTCGATATCCTTGTTCTCCAGCTCCAGGCGCAGCTCGCTGACCACGTTCTCTTTGTCCGCGATGATCTCGCGCAGCTGGTTGACCTTCCGCTCCAGCTTCTGGCTGTCACCGGCGTTGTCGTTGTGGTTCTCGGCCAGGGCGGCCATCTCGTCTTTCACCGCCCGGAACTCGAACTCCATCAGATCGTATTGCCGCTGCAGCTCCTCGATCTGGCGGTCTTTCTGCGTCAGCTTGATCTTGAAGTTGGCCGTGGCCTCCTGCGAGCCCAGCGCGCGGTCTCGGGCCAGCTCGAGCTCGCTGTCCAGCTCACTGGCGCGGCTCTCCAGCGAGAAGACCTTGTCATCCTTCTCCGCCAGCTCTTCGCGGGTCTCGTCCAGGCGCTCTTTGCTGAGCGTGAGCTGATCCTTGATCTGGACGTACTTCTCGGTAATCGAGTCCAGCTCGACCTCGTACCGGGTGGCCCGACTCTCCATGTCGTCGAGCTTGGCCTCCAGATCCGAGACCATGCGGCGCCGCTCTTTGACCTCCTGGGTCAGCGTATCCAGCTCTTCCGCCTGCTCTTGAATCTGCTGGATCAGGCGCTCTTCGTTTTTCGACCGCTCCGGCTTCTTCTCTTCGCGTTGACGACGGCGCGCCCGCTTCTCTCCGCGCGCCGGCGCCTCTTCTCGCGCCGACTCTTTTCGCGCCGACCTGCGCTCGGCCTGCGACGGCTTCTCGTCAGCCTCGGACCGCCGACTGCGCTCCGACCGCTCACTGCGCTCCGAACGCTCCTTGCGCTCCGACCGCCGGCTGCTGCGCCTGGGGCTCTCTTCCTCGGCGGCCGGCGCGTCCTTCTCCTGCGCGCGCTTGTCCCGCGCCGCGCGCGCCGCCTCCCGCTCGGCCCGTCGTGCGTCACGCCGCGCCCGCCGCGCCTCGACCGAGTTGTCGGAGTCATCCGGCAGCTGCGTTGGTGACGACGGACGGCTTCGTGAGCGCGGTTTCTCCTCCGCGTCGCGCGACTTCCGACCCTTGCCCTTCGTGTCCTGCACGGGGATCTTGTTGTCGGTCGTCTTCATCATGCGGGGCTTCATCGTCCGCTGCCCGGTACCCGTCGCCCGCTCCAACACCGCGCGGCTGCCCGTCCCCGAAGAGGGCGCCTCCAGATCATCCTCACTAAACGCGAACGGATCGCCTGTCCCCGGCGCCTGCGTACTGGCTCGAGCGCGCCGCCGCTTCTGTTTCGCCGGGGCGCGCGGCGTGTCCGGCGTCGACTCACCGTCGTTGACAAACCCAATGACAAAGTCGCCGCAGCGGATCTGATCGTCGGGCGACAGCGGCACCTGCTGCACCGGCTCGTCGTTTACGTACGTCCCGTTGGAGCTGCCCAGATCCTTGATGATCCAGTCGCCGTTCTTCTTGTAGATACGGCCGTGGTTACGCGAAACGGACGGATTCGTCGTGTGGATGGACGAGCCCGGATTGCGTCCAATGCTGACGCTCTCGCCTTCGCGTAAGTTGACGACGGCTTTTCCTCCGTCGTTGTCGATGTACTCGAGTCTGGCCAAGTGGTGTGTGCGTACCTGATTACAGGGAGAGAGATTATATTGGGGCGTGGCACGGCTGTCTATGGGGGATGGCGACCCCTTCTGCGGCAATGCTATGATGGCGCTTCGATTAGCGGAGTTGCAGCATGGAGAACGTGTACGAAAGCCTCCACGAAGTTCGCGACCATTGTCGCGACCAAACGTTGGACGGCTGCTTGATTCAGCGCACGGATTTGTCCGTTCTGAGCTTCGAGGAGTACCTGCTCGACCGGGTCAGCTTCAAAAGTGTCGGCCTGGGCGGAGTCAGCTTTCACAAGGGCACCCTCCATCAGGTCTCCTTCAACGGCGCGGTGCTTCGCGGGACCAATTTCGCTCTGGCGCACGTGCGCGGCAGCAATTTTTTCAACAGCGAGCTCATCGAGGCGCAGTTCGTCGGCTGCCTGCTGGAGCAGGCGCGTTTTTACGACTGCCGCCTGACCAACAGCGTTTTTCAGGGCAGCCGCATTCTGAACAGCAAATTCAGCGGGGTGGACCTGTACGGCTCGAGCTTCGAACGCGCGATGCTGATGCACACGACCTTCGCAGACCCGCGAATGGACAACGCGCAGCTCAGCGGCGTCAGCTTCAAGAACGCGGTGCTCGTCGACGTGGACCTCAGCACGGCCAATCTGTACGGCGCCGACTTCACCGACGCGCTGCTCGTCAAGGTCGACATGCGCGACAGCAACCTGGTCAACGCCAAGTTCCAGGGTGCGCGGCTGCTGGACGTGGCCACCGAGCGCGCGGACATGGGCGACGAGCAACGCCGAGCCATTCGGGGGATTTGAAGATGGTCGATATTCGCGAAGATCTCCGACAGCAGACCCAGATCGAAGAGGCGCTGCAGCATCACTCAAAAAACGAGCTCATCGAAATGATGAGCAACCTGCTCAAGACCTATGTAATCGACGGCGTGCGACCGCATAAGCCCGACGTCGGCCGTGTCCACATCCCGCAGACGCTGCGCGGCCTGGACTTCGTCTCGCTGATCGAGACGCTGAAGTTTCACCTGGATCTGCCGGACCTGGAGAAGTTCAACATCGTGGACGGCCAGGTCTACGTGAAGCTGGGCAACTCCGAGTACGCCCTGGACGGCCCGGCGCCCGCACGCCCCGCACCGCCCCCGCCGGTCTCCGCCGCGCCGCCGTCTCGGCCCGCTGCTCAGTCCCCGGCGCCGACACCAAGCGCGCCACCGCCGGCCGCCGCACCGCCGACACCGGCGCCAAAACCGGCCGCGCCCGCCCCGATCGACGACCGCTTTCGCATGCTGGAGCTCGACTGAGCCTGCGCCTGATCAGCCTTTTGGTCGGCCTTCTAGCCGCGGCGCCCAACGCGATCGCCGACGACAAAGCCGACATCCTGTCACTGGTTGAAACCGCTCGCCGTGCCGAGGTCGTGCAGCGGGACGCCGCCGCCTATCTGTCCATGTGGACCGACGACGCGACGATCACCCACCAGCGAGGCCCAGCGCCCGACCGCTATGACCGCACCGAGAAGCGCGCCACGTTCGAGCCAATCAAGCGACTGCTCATCCCCACGGCCCAACCTGCTACCGCAATGACGGTGCACGACGCTGTGGTCACCGTCACCGGCGACACCGCCCAGCTGACATGGCGCATCGGCATCGAGGTGCAAAAGCGCTATCGAGAAGAGATCTTCGAGCTTTATAAGCTGCGCCGAACACCCGCCGGGTGGCGCGCCCACGACTGCCTGTCGGTAAAGCTGCTCCTCGGCCCTCCAAACCAGCCGCGTCTGCTCAACAGGGTCCACTGGATCGCCCAGGATCAGCGTGTCGAACAGGCGCGTGAATTCGCCCAACACCCGCTGTTTCTCATCGGCTCGCTCATGGACGCCCACCGCTACCAGGAGGCGTTCATTGAGGTCCAACAGGTCACCAAACGCCGCACGGCGAAGGCACACAACTGGATTCAGCGCGGCGTCGTCGCCCTCAAGGCGGGCCACTTGAAGGACGCGCGCCAGTCGATTCTGAAAGCGCGCGCAATGGATCCCAGCGCGAGACTACCGACGTGGGCTAGAGCGATAAAGTAGCTAGTTGCAGTTGGCCCAAAGACCCAGGTGGTCGTCTTTGGCGGCGTACTCGGCCTGTTTGATCTCGTACGAGTAGTCCTTGCCCTTCAAAAACTGGTGGTAGGCGCGCGCGGCACCCTGGCGAACCAGGCGTGAGTTGGCCATGACCCAGTCGCCGCCCTCGTCCACAAAGACATAGCGCAGCAGTCGGCCGTACGGGTCGGTCGGCGACGAGTCCTTGTCCATCAGCAGGCAAACAACGCTCTTCTCGGGTGTCAGCTTTTGCAGGGCGTGCTTGGCCTCGCCCGACCAGCACTCGCTTTTGTACGTCTCAGGCGCATCGACGCCGATGTAGCGGACCTTTTGGGAGCTGGCGATGACGATGGTGTCGCCGTCGACGACGTTCCACACGGTGTGCAGGTTGGCCGGGTCATCGCAGTGGCCCGCGGGCGCGTAGATGAAGTCGTCCTGGAAGGGATCCGGAGCCGCTGCAGGCTCGTCCGTCACGGAATCAACAGGCTCGTCAATGTTGTCGTCAAGATTTGCCACCGGATCCTGATCCAGCGGCGCCTGGTCGTCGTCAGCGCTGCTGCCCGGCCCGTGCGCCGGCATATGGACGCCGCAGCCGACTAGAGCCACCGCCAATCCAGCGCAGGCCCCCAGAACGAACATTTGTTTTGAAACTAGCAGCGCAAACTCCCCGCGGCGCTTCCTTCTAGAAGCGCGTCAAAACTAGCACGACCCACGGGCAGTTCGCCAAGGTTTTTCCACAGGCGACGCGTTGCGTGTGAAGTTTTGAAGTGAAACCATCGTCGACCGATTGAAAATCACCGTGGAGACACACATGACGCGATGGATCATTGCGCTGGCCGTGCTGCTGCCGACTGCCGCTGCAGCACAGGAATTTGATGATGCGGCGCCCGACGTCGAGTACGTCTGGGTCGACGGACACGAGATCGATGGCTCCGCTATCGAAGGCTACTACCGCGTCAAGACGCGCAAGGGGTTCACCTGGCGTGTCGGCCACTACAGCAACGGCACGTGGGTCCCGGCCGGCTGGCGGGCGGCCAAGCGCCGCGCAGGATACATCTGGGTGCCCGGTCGACGCGGCCCCAACGGCTACTGGATTCAGGGTCATTGGCGGCCCAACAAGCGCGCCGGGCTGGTCTGGATTCCGGGCGCGGTCGCGCGCGGGAAGTGGATCGCCGGCCACTGGAAACCGGCCGCGGCCAAAGCCGGGCACGTCTGGGTGCGGGGCCATTATGTCGGCGGGCACTGGGTCGAAGGTCGCTGGCGTCGCGCCGCAAACCGAGGCCATCGCTGGATTCCGGGCCAATATCGCTACGGCCGCTGGGTCCACGGCCACTGGACGCCGACCGCCGTCCGCGCAGGGCACGTCTGGGTTCCCGGCCACTGGGGCAAGGGCGCCTGGATCAAAGGTCGCTGGCGGCTGGCCAGCAAGCGGGGCCACTACTGGCGCGGGGGTCACTGGAGAAACGGCGCCTGGGTCGCAGCCGCCTGGATCGCCGGCTCGCGCGCGCGACTCAAGCGCCGCTATCGCCACCATAACGTGCGCCATCAGCTCAAGACTCGACGCGCCAACCGCCGCGTCTTCCGAGCCGGCAAGCGTGTTCAGCGCAGCGGCACGGCCCTCCGGCGCGCCGGCAAGGCTGTCGAGCGGGCGGGAAAGGCGACCGGCAACAAGCGGCTGCAACGCAAAGGCAAGCGGCTGCAGCGCAAGGGCAAGCAGAGACAGCGCAGGGGTCGTCGGATGAAGCGCAACGCGCGCTAGCGAGGCTGGAGCGACCCTATTTTAGACCAACCTGCTCGGTCAGCAGCTCCCGCTCTATCAAGGCCGCCAGGTTCTCCGCGAACACGCGGTGCCCGAGCCGGCTCATGTGCATGGTGTCGTAGAACCAGATGTTCTCCTGCTCCTGCACAAAAAACGGCAGCACGTCATACACCGGCACGCCCAGCTCCTTGGAGAGGTCGCGGTAGACCTGCTGCGCCGCCTTGGCTGTGGTCTCCTCCCGCATGATGACCTCGCCGCCCGACTCGACGTACAGGTTGGTCGGCTCGATGGAGAAGACCACCTTCACGCCGTGCTTGTTGGCGATATCGACCCACCAGCGCAGGTACTGCTCCATGGCGTAGGTCTCGTAGACATCGGCGACGATGATCTGGGACAGGTGGTTGCCCATGAGATCGCCGCGCCAGCGCTCCAGCAGCGCCCCGGCCGCCAGCGGTGACACGATGCTGTCCGAGGGCGTCTCGCCGGACCAGACCAGAAACTGGTCCACGTTCATGAACTCGTTGACCACAAAGTTGATCACCACGATGTCGGGCTCGTAGCGCAGCAGATTGCTGGAAAACCAACGCAGCCCCGTGGCGGTTTTGACGCCCGGGAACGCCGCGTTCAACACCTCGATCTCTTTGTGGCCGCGCCGGTGCAGCGCCCGCTCCAGCTGATCGCTGAACGCCATCCGGTCCATCGCGGGGATACCCCAGCCGTAGGTCTGTGAGCCGCCGAACACGACGACCCGGGTCTTGCCGGGATGGGCAGGTAGAAAGTCGCGCCGCTTGAAGCGCTGATCGATAAACCACGGGTTCAGCCGGCGGATCATCGGATCGTGCACGTAGTAGTAGGACGGTCCGAGCTGGTTGTGCCAGTAGTGCGTCCAGTTGAAGCGACGCTCGGGATACAGCCACGACAGCCCCTCAAACGACAGGATGCCGAAGACGACGACCACCGCCATCGCCGCGCTGCGGTGCAGAACGCTGCGCGCGCCCTGGCTCTGTCGAAGCAGCTGCGCCAGGTTGAACGCGCCCGCAAACACGCACACTGCGCCCACAAACAGCTGCACGCGCTCGCCTGCCCAATGCACGACCTCCAGCCGCTCCATCAGCCACCAGGCCAGCCACAGCCACAGCAACAGGTGCCCCCGCAGTCCCTTGCGCAGGGCCAACAGAGCCGTCGCGCGAGACCACGCAACGCGCGACGCCGCCGCGATGACGAGCAGCACCAGCGCCAACACGATCAGCGCCGCCGCCAGCAGGCCGAGCAGGTCGGCCCAGAACACCGACGACCGGGTGTCCGCCAGCGCATCCTGCACCGACTGAACGTCCACATCGCCCGCCGCTGTCACCTCTGCCGACATCGACAAGAGCTGCACGGCCCCCACCGACCAGCCGCGCGGCATGTCCGCCCGAAAATCGCGCACCACGCCGTCTACCGCGACGCTCACCACCCGACCGCCCGCCGTGATCTCCACGGAGTGCTCACCGGGCTCCAGCACCCAGCCCATGTGCGGGCTCAGCTCTGCTTTGTCCGCGTGCAGCCGCCGCAGCTGCCCCGGCAGGTCCGGATCAGCGCTGATAATCACCGACGCCGCCTGCAGCGAATAGTCGCCAGGCCCCTGGTTCTCCTCCTCTTCCTGGCCCTCCGCTTTGTCCTGAGACCGATCGACCTGGTACACGTCGGCCCGCGTCGGCGGCGCGCCCCTCAGCAGATCGGCACGCAGCACATCCCGCTCGCCCAGCTTCGTCCGAAATCTCACCCGAACATCGCCGCCCACCGAGCCGCCCGCCAGCTCCAGGGCCACGCGCTCGCCCAGGCCGAGCCGGCGCATCCCGGGGGCCGTCGCCAGGCTCTTGCCGCGCTCTTTGCTGGGCTCCGAGCCGATCACCTGCCCGTACAGCGCGTAGCGACCGCCCATGAGCCCAACGCCGACCAGCCCGATCACCGCCGCAGCCGCCAGCCAGCGCAGCCGCGGCCGAGAACCCGAGACCTCCGTGCCGGGCTCCGCGATCAGCCAGGCGTGTCGCCCCTCAGCCAGCGCGTCCCACAGCGTGATCAGCGCGTACATCACGTACAAGCCGCCCAGAATCCACTGCAGCAGCATCGGCATCACCGGCACCAGGCACACCAACCCGAAGATCCAGCGTGGCATCGGCTTCAAAAGCGCGCCCACCGCCACCTCTAATGGGTTGGACCGGGTCTCGACCACTACCTTCGCGATCGGCAGCCCCAGCAGGATCAGCCACGCCAGCGTGGTGAGCACCACCAACGCCCCGAAGCGGCGGTCGAGGGACCGCATGATGGAGAACTCTTCAGCCCACTCGAACGGCTGCCCGTCCTCGTCCACGCCGGACACGCGCCACTTCAGAATCGTCGTGTTGCGCTCACCACAGGCCAACGCCAGCTTCGGCTTCAACGAGTGAACCTCGAACGGCACCGCCTGCGAGGCGCCGTCCACCGTCGCGATCAGCTGGCCGTCGCCCGTCAGCTCGACCGTCGCGGAGTGCTCACCAGGCTCCAAAGTGCGCCCCAGCTCGGGCAGCGGCACGCGCTTGACTACACGCCCCTTCTCAAAGCGAAGCAGCGCATTCACGAACGGTGATTTCTCGGACTCGAACGCGGTCAGGCGGACCGCCCAGAAGGCGCCCTCGCGATGGCGGTCCAACACCACCATCATCATCGCGTCCGGCGCCAACCCGAAGTCGACCTCGATACGCGACACGGAGCGCAGATCCCGCTCCAGCATGGCGAACTCGTTGTTGCGCAGGTTGATCTGACCGCCGATATTCTGCGGCGCCAGCCCGATCTCCTGCAGCCCGGGGATGTGGTACCACATGGTCCCCGTCAGCCTGAACACCTTGCCGCCGTTGATGTAGCCGATGTCGTCGCGCGCACCCAGGTTGTGCACGGTGACCAGCAGCGTGTTGAACAGCACCAGATAGCTGAGCGCGACCGCCGCGGCCGCCAGCCGCTTAGAAGCCAAACTGGGGGTCCTCGTCCGGCTTGTCCTCGATGGCGCGCAGTGCCTCCAGCACCTCAGCCGAGAGCTGGAGCATGGCGTGAACCAGCGGGCTCTTCACGAAGTCCGCCTCCGTCTCCGCCGCGCAGGTCAGACAGATCGCCGCCGCCTGCCGGTCGCCATTGAGCAGATACCAGCGAACCATGTGGCGGCACATGGCCACCAGGGCCGCCGAGCGCTCGGGCGTGGCCAGAATCTGTGCCTGCTCGAGCCGCTTGGACTTGTCCGTCGGGTCCAGATCCAGCGACATGCGCAGCGGATCGTCCGCCAGGAAGTGCCAGCCCTCAAACTCCGGGCGCCGCAGCAGGCTGCGGGCCACCCCCACCGTCACATCCGGTGCGGCATCGGGCAGCTGCAGACGCCCCGGCGCGCGCTCGGCCGCACGCTCAAACAGCGCCAGCGCCCGGCGCACACCACCGCTCATAATGTTCTTCGGGCCCGACTTCTCCAGCGCGTCGACCACCAACTGCGCTGCCAGCGGCAGATGCGTGTGGATCACCTCGCAGCCCGTCTCCAGCTGCGCATCGTTGATCACCTCGACCAGGGTCTGGTTGACGTCGCAGTCGCGCAGGAAGGCCTCTTGAATGGGCCCGTCGATCTCCACCCGCGCCGCGACGACCTGAACGAGTCCAAACGCCTTCTCCAGCCGCGCAAAGACCGAGAAGCAGCCTTCGTCGTCACACGATCCCACCCAGGCGTCGCCCAGCATCGGCGGCGGTCCGCCCCGTGGATCGATGCGTCGGGTCCGCTGGCGGATCAGCTCCCCCGTCAGCGGGCTCTCGCTCCACGCACACCGATCGCGCACGCGCTCCAGCTCGGGAACGGCGTCCGCCGCGCAGTCGCCGCCGATCACCGCCAGCGCCGCGTCGTGCAGGTCCGCCAGACCGGGCCGCGCCAGAAGCTCGGCAAAGCACTCCGATGCCGTGAAATTGAGCTCCGTCCGCACCCGATCAAAGCGGTGAAGCAGTGGCATCAGCGCCTCGGCGGGCGCCGCGCTGAGGGCATCCGCAATCAGCAGGTCCAGGCCCTCATCGTCGGGATCCGACAGAAAGAACATGTTGTAGACGCCCAGATCGGCCATGGCGCCCGGGTCGTTGTCGTCCTCCATGCCGCCGGACGCCAGAATCGCGCACGATCGCGTCACGGGCGACAGGCGGGCCTCAAACGCCATGCGGTTGAGCAGCGGCGCCTCCTGCTGGCCGTCCAGACGATCCCAGGTGTCTGCAAAAAGCTGGAAGTCCTCGAGGACAATCCGGTCCATGGCCACACGCTCCAGCAGCGCGCGGCGTCCTTCGGCGGCGTCTATGCCGGCCAGGCGCTCATCGAGTTCGTCCTCGTCGAGCGGCGGCAGCTTAAAGAGCCGATCGATCTCCGTCTTGGTGGACCTGTGCGACACGGTTCATCCCTCGTGATGGGACCGTGTTCGATCAGACTGCTCATGTCAATCGGCGAGCAGCTTCAACGCGGTTCTGCTGATGTCGGGATCGCCGTCCTGCGTCGCATCGTACAGCAGGCGGATGCAGCCATTGGAGTTCAGCCGGCGGCACGCCGTCATCGTGGCCATTCGGACCTCCATCCTGGCGGTGGCGAAGTGTGCGCGCATGTAGCCCATGGCCGAGTTGTCCTTTAGACGGCCCAGCCCCTCGATGACGATCTCGGGCGGCACGCTGCGGGACTGTAGCGCAGCCATCAGGTGCGGCCCCATCTCGGTTACGCCCGCCAGGCCTCCGGCGCGCGCCGCCTCGCGACGCAAGACGGGGTCCTTGTGCTGAACGACGTCGATGAGCCGATCTTTCACGGCAGCCGACGGATATCGCGACCACGCACGCACCACGGCGACCCGCAGGCTCGGCGCGGCGCCCTCCCAGACATCGTCCAGGATGGGCAGAGACCCGGCCGCCTTGCCGGCGCCCAGTGCACGAATGAGAAACTTGGGGGCGCGACCGGGATCATCTTGGACCACGCGGGCGATCAGGGGCAGCGCGATGGACGGGTTGCTGCCCAACACGCGCTCCGTGTCCTCCACCAGGCGGTCGTCCAGCAGCGCAGCATCGAGCAGGCGCGAGACGGCGCGGCGCCCGATCGTCGAGATCGCGTCACGCAGCGGCGCGCGAAAGCGCGAATCGCCACGACGCAGCGTGTCGATCATGAAGTTGATCGAGCGAACACCCGCCTTTTTGGCCAGCATCATCACGGCCTCTTCACCGAGCGGCGCATGGTCAGCCCGCAGATACTCGACCAGGTGACCGGGGCCCAGGGGCTTGGTCGCCAGCACGTCCAGCGCGCGATGCGCCACGTACTCGTCATGGTCGTAAAGCAGCTCGGCCAGAAGCCCAGTCCCCCGATCGTTGGCAAACTCGTCCAGGGCCTTCACCACGCTCAGCCGCACGGTCGGATGCTCGTCCACCGCCAGCTTCTGCAGCGCCTTGAGCGCCTCCTCGCAGTGGGTGACGACCGCCTCGCACGGGGTCGACGCCAGCGCCGCCGCCGCGGCCGCTCGTACGGTCGCGCGCGGCGCGGTGCAGAAGGGGCGCGCCAGAGCGACCACACGCGGGTCACCGATGCGACCCATCGCGCGGACGGCGCGCTCCACGACGTCGTTGTGGGGGCTCTTCAGCAGTCGCTCGATCGACGGCAGCATGGCCGAGCCGAAGCTGCCCACCGAGTGCGCGGCGCGATCCGCCAGGTCAAAGTCCTCGGAGGCCATCGTCTGCGCGATCACACCCATCGCCGCGTCGTATTGCGTGCGCGCCATCACCTCGATCGCCAGGCCCTTGAGCTCAGCAGGGGGATCGGTGTGCCAGTAGCGCACCAGCCCCGGTCCTGCGACCGGTGTGCCGATGCGGTGCAGTGCACGCAGGGCATCTTTCTGTACGGCGGGCTCCGGGTTCTCCAATGCCCCGACCAGATACGGCACGGCTGCCGGCCCCGCGGCGACCAGCGTCATCACGGCCGGCCCCGCGTCGTCCGTCCCCAGCGACGAGATCGCGCGCTCCAGCTTCTGCCGCATCTCGACATCCAGCGACGCGAGGGAAGACTGCTCATGGAATTGAAGCTCGGTGATGCAGGTGGCGCGCCGCTTGCCCGGGTAGGTGCTGGCGACCCGCACCTTCAGCGCGGTAACCGGGAGCGGCGGCTGGATCACAAAGGACTGCAGCTTGCGCTTGTCCGCAACGGCCAACTTCACCGTGCGTGTCGACGACTCCAACACCATGTGGTGCGGCCGCGCGAACTCGGCGAACGTGCGGTTGCTGCCGGCGCAGCCGGGAAAGACGCTGACCTTCGAGACGTAGCGAGTGCCTGCAAACTCCAGCGAGACCGAGACGCCCTGCGGGGTCGGGGCCCCAATCCAGCCCGTGATCGCGCGACCGTCGATCACGTTCTTGAGGCGGGTCGGCTTCACCGACGACGCCCCTGACCACGTCTCGGACGCGGTCACATCTCTAATCTCACTTCGTTTGATTACAATCGTGTCATCGGCGGTTGCTGGCGCGGTCTGCATTACCACCATGCAGGTCAGCGCCGCCGCAGCGGAAAAGCGCATATGTCGTACCTCAAAAGGTTCCGGTCCAACCACTACTTCGGGTTTTACGCCGTAAATCTTTAGTCTTGGCGTATAACCTGCGCAATGCGGGCGCCATCCCCCTTCTTGCCGGTAGTTGTCGCGGTGATTTCTCTGGTCACCTGCGTCTGGGAGGGATGTCGAGGCTCCAACGCCCCGCCTGAGGCCGCGCCGCCTTCGCCGTCCGCCGCTGCTCCGGCGCCGGCTCCCGCGCCCACCCCGTCGACGAACACAGCCCCGGGCAAGCCCACCGCAGCCAAAACCCCCGACGACCGGGGACTGCTCCGCGGACGCGCCCGGGAGTACGCGCTGATCCGTCTGCCGGTGCGCGGCTTCTCCGAGCTGACCCTGGATCAGAAGATCACCGCCTATCATCTCTACAAGGCAGCGCTCGCCGGTCGCGACATCGCCTTCGATCAAGCGCACAGGCGGGCGCTGATCATCCGAAAGAACCTGGAGCAGGTGCTTACCCACAGCGCCAAGGTCGCGCCCGAGGTCATGACCAGCGTGCGGACCTATGCAGACCTGTTCTGGATCGGCAACGGACCGTACGATCAGCGCACCGCCCGCAAGATCCGCAGCCCGCTTACCGCAAAAACGTGGCGAGCGGCCCTGGATGCCGCGCGACTGGCTGGCGCGGACATCTACATGGGAGATCGGGACGACCTGGACGCCGTCATGTTCGACATGTCAGTGCAGCCGCTGATGACGGCCAAGTCCGTGCGCGCCGGCGGCGACATCCTGGAGGCCAGCGGCGGCAACTACTACGTCGATGTGACGCTGGCCGACCTCGAGGGCCTGCGGGAGTTCTACCCGCTGAACTCACGCCTGGTGAAGGTCGACGGCCTGCTCATCGAGCAGGTCTATCGCACCGGACGCGATGCCAGCGCCGGCGACCGTCCGGCGCCCTCGGGTCGATACGCCACCGAGCTGGGCCAGGTCGTGCGACACCTCCAGGCCGCGATGCCGCACGCCGAGCCCGCTCAGCAGGCCACGCTGGCACACCTGGTGGACCACTTTCAGACCGGCAGCTTGGAGTCGTTCGACAAGCACAACGTCGCGTGGCTCGGCGACACGCCCATCGTCGACTTCAGCCTCGGCTTCGTCGAGACCTATAAAGACCCGCGCGGCGTGAAGGGCGAGTGGCAGGGCCTGGTCAGCATCATCGACGCCCAGGCCGCCACACTGGTCTCGCAGATCCTGGCCAACGCCCAGTATTTCGAGCGCAAGATGCCGTGGGACGACCAATACAAGCGCTCCAAAACCAAACCGAAGGGCTTCAAGCCGATCGAGGTGCTGGTGGGCGTCGGCGGCGCGGGCCCAAGCCTCCCGGCGGGCGTCGACCTGCCCAACAGCGATGCGATTCGCGCAAAGCACGGCGTGAGGTCCTTTCTGCTGACCAACGCCCTGCGCGCCATCGAGCAGGCCGTGGACGAGGTCGCGCTGGACGAGTTCGCCCTGCCGGCCGAGCGGGAGAGCGCGCGCCGCTTCAACGCCCTGAACACCGATCTGCGAGTGGCCCTGCACGAGACGATCGGGCACGACTCGGGACGCCCGTCGGAGGGGCTGCTGGGCAAGAACCCGGCCATCTTCTTGAAGGAGTACACCACCGCGCTGGAGGAGGCCCGTGCGGAGCTGGTCGCCCTTCATCTGATCTGGGACCCGCGCATGCGCAAGATCGCGCCAGAATGCGACAACCAATGCGCCGAAACAGCCTACCGCGCCCTGGTGCGCCAGGATCTGGTCGCGCTGAATCGGGTCGGCGGCGCCCGCATCGCGGATGACCACATTCGGGCAACCCATCTCATCGTTCAATATGCCGCCGCCCGAGGCGCGGTCGCCGTACAGACACACTCCGGCAAGCGCTACCAGGTCGTCACGAGCATGGCCAAGATGCGCACCGCCGTGGCCGAGCTGTTGGCCGAGCTCATGCGGATCAAAGCCGAGGGCGACTACGACGCGGCACACAAGCTGTTTCAGCGATACGCGCTCGAGTTCGACGCCGGCTTACGGGACGAGGTCCGCCGCCGCGCGCGCCGCATTGGGCTGCCGGGCGCCTACGCCTTCATCATGCCTGAGCTGCGTGCCGTCAAAACGGCGGATGGACGGATCACGGCCGTGGAGCTGGTCGAAGAGTACGACTTCAAAACGCAGATGCTGCGCTGGCGCAACGGTCCGGACTATTTCTAGATAGCTGCGCCGGGCTCGAAGCCGGCGAGAAACTTTGCCAATCCCATGGACGCCTCTTTCACGATCGGCGTCCCGCGACCCGGGAGCAGCGTCTCGAACGGGTAGTCCAGCAGCGTCAGCTGGGCCTCGAACGCGCGCGAGAAGTTCCAGTACAGCCCCTGGTCCTGCATCTGCACATAGCCCGCCTTGGTGCACACCAGGTGGCTGCAGACCATAACGCCCAGCTTCTCGTGGTAGAGCGCCGTCTCGCCCGGCGACCGCTGGTCCGGCAGAGAGATGGACTTGAAGCCGCCCGGCAGCGACTCGCCGCCGCGATAAAAGTGGTCGGCGCGAATCGTCAGCAGCTTGCGGTCGCCCTCGGGCGCAAACAGCTTGGCTTTGTACCAGCCCTGATATTGCTTGGAGCGACGCTGCTGGCGGCGACCCGTGAGGATGATCGCGCGCGGCTTTCCGAGCGCCTCAATGTCTTTGAGGATGACCTCGGCCGCGGAGGGCGGGTCCACCATGATGGGACCGATGCGCGTCATGAAGACATAGCCGTTGATGTGACGCTTGAGCTCGAGCTCGAGCGCTTGCCACATGTAGACGCCTTTGATCACCTCGGTGAGCACCGACCGAGCCTACAAGGAGGCATCGAAGCGGGCAAGGGGTCGTGCGCTCCCTTGCTGTTGCTCTCCTTAACGTTGTAATTTCGTGGGACCTGTGACCCCGGAAGAGCATGTCAACGACGGGCGCATTCGGTATCGATATCCGACACCGATCGCCGTCCCATATCGCCTATCTCGGATCGCCCGAACGCCGTCGGTGCGTCTGGGACATGTCCTGGGATCGATAGACGAGACCGCGCGCTTCTTCTGCTGGCTGCTGTTGTCCGACTACCTGGGCACCGCGGGCGCTCACGACGACAAGGTCGAGGAGCTGCTGGCGACGCTCACCAACCCGAGTACGCAGCGCCTGCTGCCCCTGGTGCTGGCGCTGGCCAACACCGACGCGGTCGCCGAGCCGTTCGTGCCGGAGCTCAACGAGGCGCTCAGCGGTCCGGTCGGTGATCTGTTGTTCAAGCTGGTCGACGACGCGTCCAGCATCCGCATCGAGCGCACGGCACTGGATCTGAAGGGCAGCGAGGCCTGGGCCGAAGCGCTGCAGCCCCGCGTCGTCGGTCTGCTCAGCCACCTGACCGTGCTCGAAGAGCTGCTGCTGATGCGCCCCGAGGCGATCACCGAGGACGACGCGGCCACATGGTATCTGCATCCATGGACCGGCCCCGGAGGCGTGCGCCCCGTTATCGTGCACAGCGACACCGGGCAGCTGGCGCGCCTGGCCGAGGTGGAGGCGCTGCTTGTTCGTCCAGGCGCCGATCGCGCGCTGCGCATGGACCCGTTCATCCGGCATGGCGCCGATGGGCGGCTGATGGGCTATCTGTGCGCGCCATCCGACGATCGCGTGCAGTACGAGCACTACCCGTCGGGCAGCTTCAGCGAGACCACCGGGTCCCTGGCCGACATGCTGGCCGATCGGGGCACCCAGCACCTGGCCTTTGACCTGGACCCCGCGTCGGCTGCGCGCGTGGAAGACAAGGCCGCGCAGCGCCCCATTCACATCGTGGGCTACGCCGAGGCCGTGACCACCGCTGTCGACGAAAACGGCAAGCACTTCCGGGCCGTCCACGAGGCCACCGGTGGGCTGCACAACGTCGTTCGCATCCACCGTCACCTGGTGCGCGACAGCGAGTACCTGCGCCGGGTCGTGGCCACCGCGCAGACACTGCAGGCCGTCGAGCATCCCAACCTGGCGTGCCCCGTGGAGAGCCGGTTCGACCCCGATAGCGGCTGCTTTGTGGTCGGCACGCCGCACTCCCGCCACGGCCGCTTGATCGACCGGCTGCCGCCCGGCTTTACGCTGCCGATCTCGTGGTCCCTGCAAGCGGCGGACGGGATGCTCGCCGCGCTGGATGCCCTGGCCGAGCGCGCGATCTACCTCAGCGCCCTGCCCGGCTGGGCGGTCTCCATCGGCGAGTCCGTGCAGATCGTGCCGTTCCTGGCTGGCACCGAGGGGCGCCTGGAGGACGGTCCGCGCTTCGTCGCTACGCTGCTGTACCGCATGCTGACCGGCGAGGACCCAACCGAGATCAATCCGCTGGCGCCCAGCGTTGTCCGCAAGGGCGTGCCGGAGCCGGTGGACCACGTGATCATCACCGCGCTGAGCGGCGGCTATCGCGAGCCGCTGAACATGCGGGCCGACCTGCGTACCGCTGCGCAGTCGGTCGAAGCGGAGTCCCAGTCAGCGCTGCAGAGCGTGGCACTGAACCGCACGTTTGCGCACCTGCAGCGGCTTCGGCCGGGCGCGCTGGAGACGTTTGAGACCTCGTCCAGCGAGTACGAGACGTCCGGTGAGTGGCCGGGACTGCTCGAGAGCCTGCGGCACACGATCGATGCGCTGTGGGATCCCGACCAGCGGCTGGCGACCGTCATGCGGTTGGTCGAGGTGACCGGCGCGCACGAGGGCCGCGAGGAGATGCTGGCCATCTACCAGCGCATCGTGGAGCTGGCGGGCGATCACCTGCCGACGCTGCAGTTCTGCGCGGCGACGTACCGGGACGCGATCCGCGGCAGCGACCTGATGCGCTTGTATCGCCGCATCCTGCACGCCGCCCACAGCGAAGAGGAGCGGGCTCAGGCGCTGGACGACCTGGCCTCGCTATCGGAGGAGCGCCGGGAGCTGGACCAGGCGATGGACTATTGGACGCGGCTCACGCAGCTGCGCTCCGACCGCACGTCGGGCTGGTACGGGCAGTGCCGCGTCCATCGGATCCTGGGCAACGAAGAGGCGCTGGCCGATGGGCTGGCGACCCTGCTGGGGCTGGTGACGGACCGCGACGAGCGGCTGGATCTCGTGCGAGAGCTTGCCGTCCTGCGCGCGGGCCCACTGTGCGACACACGAGGCGCCGTCGAGCTGCTGCACGAGGTGGTGCTGCATCCGGAATCGGGCTCGGGCGCGTGGGAGGTCCTGCGGGACATCGCGCGGGAGATTCACGACGACGCGCTGCTGGTCAACGCGCTGGCCGGGCTGGCCGCGTGTGAGGATCTGGCTGACGACGAGCGGTACGGCGTGCAGCTGGAGCGTGCCGTGGCCGTGGGACTTCGCGGCGGCGAGGCAAAGCAGGGCGTCGCCATCCTGGACGAGCTGCTGCAGGCACATCCGGGCGACACGACGCTGCTCAACTACAAAGCGCTGATCCTGGAGCGAGCGGCCCTGTGGCTGGATGCGGCCGAGGCGCTGCAGGCCTGGGCGGCGGCGGAGAGCGACCCGATGGGCTTTGCCAGCTCACTGCGTCGTCTGGCGCGCGTGACCCATGAGCAGCTGGGCGACTCGGAGCGGGCGCTGGAGCTCTACCAGGGCGTCATCGAGGCCGAACCGCAGGATCGGGAGGCCCTGGACTATCTGGACGAGGCGTACACCGCCGCGGAGGACTGGGCCGCGCTGGCTCAGGTGCTGCACTCGCTGGCGGACCTGGCGACCACGCGCGACGAGTCGCTGACGGTGCTGGCTCGGCTTGCGGCCGTCCAGGACGAGCTGCTGGGCGACGCGGCGGCGGCCTTCCACACCTACAGGCAGCTGTTGACGGAGGCGCCGAACAAGCCCGACTGCCTGGGACGGTTCGTGGAGCTCGCCGACGCGACCGAGGGCTGGGATGAGGCGCAAGAGGTCGTCGAGACGGTGCTGCCGCATCTCGAGCCGGAGACCTCGCGGCAGTGGCGCAAGAAGCTGGGCCGCATGAAGCTGGACCACGCCGAGGACGTGGGGGCGGCGGTCGACTACTTCCGCAACGCGGTGGACGAGGAGCCCAAGGACGTCTCGGCGCTGGAAGGCCTGGCGGGCGCGACGGCTCGAATCGGGTCCTGGGAGGAGCACGGCACGACGCTGCGGCGACTGGTCGACCTGGAGGAGACCACCGAGAAGCGCATCGGGCGGCTGCACGCGTTGGCGGAGACGCTGCGCGATCGTGTGCTGAACCCGCGACGGGCGGTGGAGGTCTATCAGGAGATTCTGGCGCTGGATCCCGAGGACGCCGAAGCGCTGAAGTGCTTGTCGGCGCTGGGAGAAGCGGCGGGTCGCCCGGCGTCCGAGCGGGTGAGCGTGCTGCAGCGATGGGTGCTGCTGTCCGCCGATCCGGGCGACCGTCTGGAGGCGCTGGAGCAGATCGTGGCGCTGGCGCCGGCCGCGGAGCTGCCCGCCGAGGAGGTCGCGGCACACTATGCCGACATCCTGGAGCTGGACCTGGCGAACCCCATCGCCCTGGCCGGGCTGGCGATGCACCACCGCAAAAAAGGCGAGTGGAAGGAAGTGGTCTCGGTGCTGGAGCAGCGCATCGCGACGGCGGGCTCGAGCGATCAGCCGGCGATCTTCCTGGAGGTGATCGACACCTGGCTGGGTCCGCTGCAAAACGCGGCGCGCGCCAAGCATGCGCTGGACCAGTTGGTGGCGGCCTTCCCCGACTACCCGGTGGAGCCGCAGATCCTGGAGAGCATCTACGGATCGTTGGGCCAGTGGGAGGCGCTGCGCGATGCCCTGGCCGAGCGCGCGGACAAGACGCTGCGCGAGGATGAGCGCGCGGACCTGCTCGCCCGACAGGGCCGCATCCATGCCGACTATCTGCACGACGAGACCGAGGCGATGGGCCTGATGGAGCGGGCCCTGACGCAAAACCCGTCGCACATCGACGCGCTGGCGTTTCTGGCCGACGTGTACGTCCGTGACGAGCAGTGGCGGGAGGCGCGACCGGTGCTGCAGGGGATGGTCACGGCGCTGGACGACACCGAGGGCGATGTGGACCAGGAGTTCCGGCTGGAGGTGTTTTCCCAGCTGGCGGAGGTCCACGAGAAGCTGGGTGAAGACGACCTGGCCGAGAAGTGCTTCGACCTGGTGCTGGAGTCGGATCCGACCATCCTGCGCGGCCTGTTCGGCCAGGCGCGGCTGGCCTGGGCCGCCAAGGAGTACGACAAGGCCGAGGCCTGGTACAAGTCGATTCTGGACATGCACGGCGAGGCGCTGCCGCCGGACGAGCTGGTCCGGGTGGAGACGGCGCTGAGCGAGCTGTCGATGGCGCGCGGCGACGACGTGAACAGCCGCGGCCTGTTGGAGCACGCGCTCAAGACCAAGCCCAACAACCGGGAGACTCTGCGCGATCTGACGCTGGTGTGCGAGCGTCAGGGCGACTGGGCAGGGGCGGCGGAGTACAAAGGCTGGCTTGCGCAGACGATGCAGGACCCGCTGGAGAAGTTCGCCACGCTGATGGAGCTGGCGGCGCTGCAGCTGGACAAGCTGGAGGACCCCGACGCGGCGCGCATCGCGTTGGAAGAGGCGCGCACGCTGAAGCCGGACTCGGTCGCGGTGGTCCATCAGCTGCTGAACGTCTATCTGAGCCTGGAGCGCTACAAGCAGGCGGTCGAGGTGCTGATGGCGCTGCTGGCCGAGGAGACGGAGCCCGAGCGGCGCGCCCGCTACACGTACACCCTGGCGGTTTTGTACCGCGATCAGCTGCACCAGCCGCGCAAGGCGGTGGCCTTTCTGAACGAGACGCTGGACCTGGATCCCAAGCGCCTGGAGGCGTTCGAGTCGCTGGACAAGATCCTGGTCGACCACAAGGACTGGAAGGGCCAGGCCGAGAGCTATCGGGTGATGCTGAAGCGCATCGAGGGCGAGGGCGACACCGGGCTGGAATTCCGGCTGCTGCGCAACCTGGCGATGATCTATCGCACCGGGTTGGGGCAGCGCGACGACGCCGTGGTCGCGCTGGCGGACGCGCTGGAGCGCAAGCCGGCCGACGTGGAGGCGCGGGAGCAGCTGGCCATCGCGCTGGAGGAGCAGGATCCGGGCAGCGGACAGGCGCTGCAGGAGTATCGAAAGATCCTTCAGTTCAACCCCAGCCATGTGCCGGCGTGGAAGGCGCTGGGTCGCATCTTTGCGCGTCAACGCAACCGCGACGCGGCCTGGAACGTGTGCGGCGTGCTGAAGCTGTTGGAGCAGGCGGACGCCAAGGAGATCGCGTTTTACGCCAAGCACCAGAAGTCGGTGTTGGCGCTGCGCAAGGCGCTCAAGGGCCATGACGACTGGGAGCGCTTCTTGTTTGACCGCCGCCAGGATCGCCTGTTGGGCGAGATTCTGGAGCGGGTCGGCCGCGCGCTGGGGCCGAAGGGCGCGATGCAGTCGCTGAAGGAGCTTGGGTTGGGCCCGCAGGACGCGGTCAGCTTGAAGCAGAAGTCGCGCTTCACGAGCTTTCTGACGACGGTGTCCAAGATCCTGCAGGTGACCATCCCGGG
Source organism: uncultured Myxococcales bacterium (assembly GCA_964545715.1). Lineage (GTDB taxonomy): Bacteria > Myxococcota_A > UBA9042 > CAZJHX01. Next base: position 7,315 of record CAZJHX010000026.1, on the reverse strand, counting down.
CGTGTACAGGCAGGCCGGGGCGCGCGGCGTGCGTAAAGAGGCCACGTTCCCCGCCTCGATGATCGTCGGGCCCGAGATGCTGACCGGCCGGAAGGGCAAAGAGCTGCGCTTCATGATCGGCAAGTCGATGGCCTACTTCCTGCCGTCGCACATGATGGCGGGGATGTATCCGGTCGGGCACCTGCGGACCCTGCTGCTGGCGGCCATGCGCACGGTCATGCCCGAGGTCTCACAGGACGGCGAGCCGGGTGTGCGCGGGATTCAGAAGCAGCTCGAGAGCGTGATGAAGCGGCGTGACGTGGACGCCCTGCGCAAGCTGTGCGTCGAGCTGACCGAGCGCGAGGCGCAGCCCAACATCACGGAGTGGCTCAAGCAGGTCGAGCGCACCGCCAACCACACCGGCCACCTTCTGTGCAACGACATCGAGGTGTCGGTGCGCATGCTGAAGGAGGAGCGGGAGCAGGGTGAGCGGCTGTCCAAGCTGACGCTGCAGGAGGCGATTGAGGATCTGGCCCACTACAGCGTGAGCGAACGGTTCCTGGCACTGCGACGCGAGGTCGGCGTCGCGATATTGGAGTAGGTCATGGGTAAGACAATCATCACGTGCGCGGTGAACGGCGCGACCGTGCACCGCGGCCAATGCCCGACGGTGCCGTATACGCCCGCCGAGATCGCCGGCGAAGCTGAGCGGGCGTACGAGGCGGGGGCGGCGGTCGTCCACGTGACGGCGCGCGAGGACGGCGGCGGACCGAGCTACAGGGTGGAGCGCTACCGAGAGGTCGTAAACGCGATTCGGGATCGCTGTCCGGTGCTGGTCAGCGTGTCGACGACGGCCTTCGGAGTGGCGCTTGAAGAGCGCACAGCGCCGCTGGAGGCGCGACCGGACCTGGCGATTCTGCCGATGGGCACGATGACGCACGCGCGCTACAACACGCGCCAGAAGGCGTTTGACTACGATCATGTTTTCGCCAATCGCTTCTCAGACGTGATCACGCTGGCGACTCGGGCTCGCGAGCTGTCGGTGGCGACCGTTGCGTCTTGTTATGACCTGGGCCACCTGGCGTCGCTGCAGACGCTGCGGGAGATGGGCGGCCTGCTGGGTCCCGTGCGCGCGCAGTTCGTCATCGGCGTGACCGGCGGTATCGCCGCGACCCCGCACAGCCTGTGCCGCCTGGTGGACACCGCACGCCGGATCGGGGACGAAGAGCCCTGGTGGCAGGCGGTCGCGGCCAACGGGTCCTGGCGACTGCACGCCGCGGCGCTCTCATTGGGCGGACATCTGCGAGTCGGCTTTCAGGACGGGCTGCACCTGCCGACGGGCGAGGCGGCGGACGGCAACGCAGCGCTGGTCGAGGCCGCGGTCGGGCTGTGCGGCGCTGTGGGCAGTCAGCACGCCACCGTGGAGGAGGCCCGAGAGCTGCTGGGCTTGTAGAAAACTGCGGATCAGCCCGAATAAGATGGAATAGTGCGTCAGGAGGTCGTGTTCGCACCCTTGAATCGCAAAAGCCTTGTTTTGGCAGTTGCTCGTAGCTGAGAAGGAGCATGATGATTTTTCGGAGCCGGCAGAAGATGAAGGACAACTTCCACAAGGAGGCGCTCCCCCATCTGGACGCCCTCTACTACGCTGCGCGCTATATGACCAAGGACCCCCGCGACGCGGAGGACCTGGTCCAGGAGACCTTCCTGAAGGCGTATCGGTTCTTCCATCGCTACACGGCGGGGACGAACTGCAAGGCGTGGTTGTTCCGAATCCTGACGAACACCCACATCAACCGCCAGCGCGGCAAGCACAGAGAGTTTGCGTACATCGAGAACGTAGACGTGGAAGGCGCCCAGGACAATCCGATCTCGGAGACCAGCGCGTTTTACAAAAACCCCGAGCAGGGCTACCTGCACGGACTGGTTCACGAGGAAGTGAAGCGGGCCCTGGACGCCATCCCCGACGACTTCCGTACCGCTGTTGTGCTCGCCGACCTGCAGGACTTCTCCTATAAGGAGATCGCCGAGATCATGGAGTGCCCGATTGGGACCGTGATGAGCCGGCTGCACAGAGGACGCAAGATGCTCCAGAAACGCCTTCGGGCACACGCCATCTCGCAGGGCATCATCGCCCCAAATGACGGCCCCAGCGAGGAGAAGGTGGCGCAGCCGACCTCGCTGGACGACTACCGGGCGCGCCGTACGGCAAGCTCATGAACTGCGACGAAGTCGGCAAATACGTCGACGTCTATGTCGACAACGAGTTCGACGAGCGCGACCGCATCGAGCTCGAGTCTCACCTGACCGAGTGCAACGGCTGCCGGCAGCTCGTCAGCCGCGAGCGCGACTTCCGCCGCGATCTGAAAGACACACTCAAGCCCATCGCCGCCCCGAGCCACCTACGCGCCGCCATCGCGGAGCAGCTGAGCGACGCCGATGCTCCCGTCACACGGCGCCCCGACCGGACCCTGAGATTTTTGACGCGGTACGTGCCTCTGGCCGCAGCCGCCGCTCTCGCCTTGTTCCTGTTGTGGCCCCCGGCGACAAACACGGTGCCGACTACCGCGCTGACGACCAGCGCGATGGCCACCGGCGGCACGAACGAGATCCCACCCGGGATCCAGCAGGGCGTCCAGACCGCCGTCGTGCGCGTGGGTCAGCCGATGTCGTCCGGCGTGGTGCCCGCCGTGCCCAGAACCACGCTGGCCAACTACAGCCTCCTGAAAGCCGACGTGCGCGGTGGCGAGCCGGACATCCGCCGGTACATGCAGGCGCGCGTGCCGTTCAAGATTCAAGCGCCTCTAACCGAGGGCAAGGGCGTTCGCCTGGCGGGCGCGCGTGAGGTCGCGGAAGACGGGCGACCGGCCGTACTGTTCATCTACAGCGTGGACGGCGAGCGCGTGAACATCGTCCAGAGCGCGGCCACCGTGGCCGACGGCGCCGCCCCCTCCTTGAAGCTGCAGCGGCGCAGCACCCTGACCTGGGGCCAGTTCACCCGCAACGGCATCCGGCACACCATCGCAAGCGAGATGGAGCCGATCCGAATCAGCCGACTGCTGGACACCCACCTACGCAGATAGGGTCGAACCCTGACGAGTCGATCGGGTAGGATGTCGCGGCATGTCCGCAGACGCCCCGACCACCAGAGAGACCGTCCCCCTCAGCGCATTGTTTGACCGCCTGGCCGGTGACGGCGCACGTGACGAGGCCTTCGTCCGCGCCTTTACCCGTTGGATGTATGAGCACGCCGCGCACCTGCGTCTGCCGCTGATCGAGAAGCTGGACCTGACGGACGTGGTCGTTACGTTCAGCATGAAGCAGCGCGTTCGCCTTGTGATCACCGGCTACCCGCGCGACCTGCCGGGAGACGTGACCGCGACCGTGGACGAGCGCGAGTTTCCGTTTGTCCAGGTGGCGCTGGCGGCTGAGCCGTGCGCGGATCCGTACGAGGTGTGCACGCTGGACTACTCCCTGAGCGGCCGGTCGGTGCGCGTCACAGGCGGGCGGTATATGGGCCAGAGCGGCAAGCTGGTGGTGGCCGCGACGATAGGCGACCGCCAGGAGAACCGCGTGCAGCTGCCCTCGGGAACCGTCACGCTGGGCGGAGAGGTCCTGGAGTTCGCTGACTAAGCACCTCCTGGTTGCCGTTGCGCTGGTGGCGCTGGCGCCCGGGGTCGGCCATGCGGCGGATCCCGACCTGGAGTGGTTCACGCTGACCACCGAGCACTTTCACCTGCATTATCATCAGGGCGGCGAGGCGTTTGCGCGGCGGTCGGCGGCGATCGCGGAAGAGGCCCGCGCGACGCTGCTCAAGGCCACCGGCTGGACGCCTCACTCGGACCGCGTTCACCTGACGTGCCACGATCTCTCGGACGGCGCCAACGGCTTTGCGCGGGTGCAGCCGTACGACGCGCTGACGCTGCTGGCGTTTGGACCAGAGGCGGACACGGATCTGGGCCGCTACGACGACTGGCTGCGCGTGCTGATCTATCACGAGCTGTCACACCTGCTGCATCTGGACCAGGCCGGCGGTGTCGTCGGGGTGGTCAACACGATCTTCGGCAAGACGCTGCTGCCCAACCTGGCGCTGCCGCGGTGGTTTATCGAGGGGATCGCGACCTACGCGGAGTCGCGCCATACGCCGCTGGGGCGCGTCGGCAGCGCCCAGTTCGAGATGTATCTGCGGTCGGCGGCCCTGGGCGGCACGTTGCCGGAGAGCATCGGAGGGCTCACGGGCTCGCCGATCAGCCGGCCGGGCGGGAGCTGGGCGTACGTGTTTGGGGGCGACTTCCTGACGTGGGTGGCCGATCGGCACGGCGACGCGACGTTGATCGAGTTTGGGCGACTGTACGGTCGGCGGCTGCTGCCGTACGGACTGAACAATGTGGCGCGGCAGGCCTTCGGAGAGGACTTTGAGCAGCTGTATGCGGCGTGGCGGGCCGATCTGGTGGCGCGCGCGAAAGCGGTGGAGTCGCGGGAGCGCAAGGCCGGGCTGATCACCGGGCACAAGCTGACGACGGAAGGGTGGAGCCACAACGCGCCGGCCTTTGACCACAGCGGACGGCGCATCGCGCTGACCAAGAGCAACGGACATGAGGCGTCGTCGCTGCACGTGGGCACGCTGGACGGAGACAAGCTGACGCTGGAGCGCCTGTACCAGTGCTACGGCAACTGCGGACGGTCCATGTGGTCGCCGGATGACTCGGAGATCATCAGCGTGGGCTCCCGATGGTACGGCCCGCACCGCTACTTTCGGGACCTGGTCAGCTACAACCTGGAGACCCGCCCGGCGCGCCCGACGCGCCTGACGCACGGGCAGCGGTCGCGCGAGCCGGACCTGCGCCAGGACGGACGCACGGTCGTCTTTGTGACCGGCAGCTGGGGGCGCACTGCGCTGATGGAGCACGATCTACGGACGCAACAGACGCGAACGCTGATCGGCTTCGACCGGAAGCTGCAGCTGAACCAGCCGCGGTATCTGCCGGACGGGCGGATCGTGTTCTCCGCGCAGGGAAACGGCGGCTTTCGGGACCTGTGGCTGCGGGAGACGGATGGGCGTCTGGTGCGGCTGACGACGACGCCCGAGCGCGAGATCGGCGCGGCGGTGTCACCGGACGGCAGCACGGTCTATTACTCCAGCGACCACGGCGGCATCTGGAACATCCACGCGCTGGACCTCCGGACCAGGGCCCGACGCCAGGTGACGCGTGTGCTGGGCGGCGCCTTCAACCCGAGCGTCAGCCCGGACGGGCGGCAGCTGATCTACAACGGGTACTCGGCGGTGGGCTTTGACCTGTTCCTGGTGCCACTGGACGGTCGCAGCACGCCGGTTACGGATACTGTCCAGTCCGTTGAGAGACCGTACAATCCGCGCCCGGTGGACGGCCGGATACGGCCTTACCGTGGGTATCGCAGCGCCTGGCCGCGCACGTGGTCGCCGGTGTTTCAGTTGGACCAGACGGGCCTTGGCGGCGTCGGCGTGGAGATCGGGGCGCAGGACGCCCTGGGCCACCACAGCTGGACGCTGGGTGTGGATTACAGCCTGCTGCGCGAGGACGTCAGCATCGCGACCAGCTACAGCTACAGCGGACTGCGGCCCAGCATGAACGTGTTTCTGGCCCGGTTTCGCGGGGACGCCTATCGCTATATTCGCGATGAGGTCGAGGTCTTCGCACACGAAAACCTGTACGCGGCGGCCGGAATCTCGACGTCGATCCCACACGTGGAGCACACCTTTCATATCGGGGCGGACGTCAGCTACCTGCTGTCGGTGGACCCCAACCCGCCTGTGCGCCTGCATCACGATCCAGGCTCGGATGAGCCGTTCGTGCAGCAGGACAACCAGCGCGTCAGCATCGAGCTGTTCTGGTCGTACGACCACGTCAAGCGGTACGCGCTGTCCATCTCGCCGGACGAGGGCTGGCGCGCCGGCATGGCCTTTCGGCTAACTCCGCATTGGCTGGGAAACACGTCGGAGCGGTGGGCCATGTCATGGCACTTCGACACGTACTTTCCCATGCCCTGGTGGCACTCCAACGTGCTGGTCTTCAAGCTCAAGGGCGGCGTGTCCGGCGGCGAGGCGCCCGACTCGTTTTCGGTCGGCGGGTTCCCACAGCAGGACCTGGTGATGGACCTGATCAACGAGCGTGGCCTGTTCGGCTCCTACCTGCGCGGGTATCCGTCCGGCGCGTTTCGGGGTGACGCGTTTCACTTGCTGACCAGCGAGTATCGCCTGCCGGTCCTCGATCTGTTCACCGCGGCCGGGACGCTGCCGCTGTGGCTGGAGCGGCTTACTGCGGCGGTCTTTAGCGATGCCGGAATGGCGTACTACGATGACGCAACGCTCGACCACATCAAGGTCACGGTCGGCGGGGAGGTCGCTCTCAGGACGGAGCTCTTTTACGCCGTCCCGTTTACGCTGAGGGTTGGCTACGCGAGAGCAGTCACCGATCCGCCCGCCGAGCAGCTCTACATCATCCTCGGATCCAACCTCTAACTGTTCAAATTGAACCATCGACAGTAAAACTGTAAAATGGACAATGTCTAATAACTGCAATTACAGGCAGTTACATAATGGCACGCGACTTGCGTTCTTAGTCCAGCATCATGGCAGAGATAACGGTTAGAGATAGGATCGCGGAAATCCGCGGTCCAGGGCGGCTCTTTGTCGCGTCCGACCTGCACGGGAATCTTGAAGATTTCCGGCGCATGGTCGAACTCTTCGAAGGGGAAGAAGACTCGGCTTTGCTGTTCCTGGGGGACCTCTTCCACGGCCCTGGGTGCACGCTGGAGGAGTGGCGAGCCGAGCACATGACAATGGGTGACTGGTATCCGGACCGGTCGACGCGATTGCTTCGGGAGTACCTGGAGCTGATCGATCGATATCCGAACCGGGTGGTCTCCATCATGGGCAACCACGAGCACGCACATATCGGAGGTCCGCGCGTCGCGAAGTTCTACTTCGATGAGGCGGCCGCGATGGAGAGCCTGCTGACGGACGACTACATCGCGGCGCTGCGCAAAATGATCATCGACATGCCGCTCATCGCGACAACGGACTGCGGGATCGTGGCGACACACGCCACAGCGCCGACCAACGCGTTTGACCGGGAGTCACTTGGAAGTCTGAGATTGGAGGGTTGGGAATGGATCAGTCGCGACACCATCGAGGAGTTCGGCCTGCTCGGCGAGCTGCTTTGGAATCGGCGGTCGTCTCACGAGGAGACCATGCGATTCCTCGTGCGGCTACGGCGCTGCGGAGTCAATGGGGCGTGCCGGGTTCTAGTTGTCGAGATCGGAAGTTCGTTCCGTATTTGACCAGTCTTGCAGAGTCCAC
>CAZJHX010000025.1:73045-82001 GCA_964545715.1 uncultured Myxococcales bacterium | reverse complement strand
ATAGATGCCGCCAGCTCTGGGTCGGTCAGCTGCTGTCGATGGTGTTTGTGTACAAACTGAACGTCATTGGCCACCTGTGCGTCAACATTGCTACGTCCATCTATGAGTGTACGGACGTCCGGATGCAGCCGCCACAGCAGATAGCCGCCATAACGTGCGTGGCAGAAAACCGTGCCCCTGAAGCCGATCGACTCCAGGAAGTCGGCCGCAGCAACGGGGAATCGCCGCGTCTCCAGGTTGGTCTGTGCGGCAGATATAGTATTACTGAGGTTGCCGTTTAGTCTTGCGATATTAGTATGCCAGAGCATTGCTGCCGTCAGTATGCCAATGGCGGTGCTGCGCCGCATTGACGGCACTCCGAACCACATCGCCATAATTAGCCACACTGGGGCGCAGAAATGAACGAACCGCACATAGAGCAGTGATAAGCCGGTAAACGCCAGTGCCACCGCGACCAAGCTGAGGTCTCGCCCGCGGAGCCGTCGCGCGGCTGCCAGCCCGCCGAGGGTCAGCAGTGTCAGGTACGGCGCCAGTCCCGCGACTATGCGCGATGGTCCGGGATAGTGCGTGATGTGCTCCCACGTCCACGGCAGCGACGGCAGATAGGCGATGGGGGCGCGCCACTCTCCGATAGTGCTCTGTGTGGTCTTCACCAGCATCAAGGCGCTCAGGTTGCCAGTGATGAAGTTCGGGCTGAGGAGCGCGGGGACGGCGCACGCTGCCCAGAAGATAATCGCGCGTTTCAAGTCTGGACGTTCCGGTGTGAACAGTGCGCCGCCGACCACGGCGAAGCTGGCCACCAGCATGATGAAACAGCCGCCGGCGTGCAGGTTGGCCCACAGGCCAAACCACAGCGCCCACCCCGCCAGCTGGGCGCGAGTCGCCTGGCGCCAGCCCCCGAGCAGCGCGGGCAGCATGATCGCGAGGCCGAGCAGGTTGAAGATGTGCGGCCGCACGTTGATGCGGTCCTGAAAGAGCATCAGCGTCAACAACAGCAGCCCGATCGCGGCAGGCACGGACTGCAGCCGGCGACGGTATGTTCGGTACAGCAGCGCAAACGCCAGGGCCATCGCGGCCGCGTGAACGGCTCGCAGCAGCTCCCATCCGCCCAGCTGCTCGAGGTGATAGGCCAGGACCTGGTAGCCCCATTGAAAGGTGATCCACGGGCGCTCCGGGTCCAGCCCGAAGATGTCTGTGGTGGCGATCTCGCCGTGCGTGACCATCCACCGGCCGGCGGCGATGTGCCAGAAGATGTCGATGTCCCAGATTGGTCGCAGAAACATGAGCATGGCGACGGCGGCGATCACCATCAACAGCGCTGTCTCGGCAATAGCGGTCGCTCGATTCACGGGCGGGCGAAGCATACCAGCGTTAGTCGGGTACGGCTAACACTGGTACGATTGCCGCCGTATGCGCATCCCACGCTGCATAGTCGCTTGCGCGTTGCTCTGCAGCGCGTTTGGGCCGCCCGGTTGCAAGGGCTGTGAGGACGCGGACGTCCCTGAGACTCCGGCGGTCGCCGAACCCGAACGACCGTCCGCTGCGGTCGCGGCGCCCCCCAAGCCGTCCGAACCTGTGCATCCAGTCGCGTCGCTGCCCCCGGATCGACTGCCCGATGAGGCGCCGCAGCTGGTCGTGGACCGCCTGCGGTCCGCGCGGGCGTCCTGGGCGCGGATCTCCACGGGGGGGCGCTGGCTGTTTGTCTATGACAAGGCCGGCGCGTTGCAGGTGTTTGACGGCGCGCGTGGTCGCCTGGTGCTGGAGCGGTCGCTGCTGCCCGAGGTGCCGTGCCGCACGAACGCGCTCAGCCCCAACGGCCGCCGGCTGCTGGTCAAGCGCGGGCCATACGTGCGCCTGATCAACGTGTTTACCGGCGACACGCTCCGGGATTTCGAGGTCGAGCACGCCGGCCGGCTGAGGTGCACGATGAGTCTCGATGGCTCGCGCGTCGTGCTGGTCGATGACGGGCGCGTCCGCATCTACGATCCGGGCAAGGATGATGCGCTGACCACCCTGACGCCGCCCGTGGCCAGGGCCGCCTCGGTGTACGCCGACCAGTCCGCCTCCACGCTCATCGTGCTCGGGGACGCGGATGACGGATCACAAGTGGCCACGGCCTGGGGCGGTGAGGGAGGGCGCCGCTGGCGTCGGCTGGCCGGGGTCGACGCCCGGTTTCCGCTGCTGATGTCCGCGACGGGTGCGTGGGCCGCCGGGCACGAGGTGGAGCTGAAGGCGTCGATTTGGAACGTGTGGACCGGCAAGCCCACACGCCAGCCGTACGAGGAGATCTACGCCTTTGTGGATCACGACACGCGCATGATCGCCGGCGGGCGCACGGGGCGCGTTGTGTCGGTCGATATGGAGACGCGGGAGGAGGCGCCTGTCGCCACAGTGACGTCCAATGCCGCCGCAGTGGCCGTGTCCCTGGACGGCACCCGGATCGCGTCGGTCGGCGGAGACCCGCGCGAGCATCGGATCGGGATGTGGGTGGTCGGCGAACCTCAGGCCCGGTTTCAGCGACAGACCGCGCGCGTGCCCGTCCGCGGCATGGCCTGGACGTCGTCTGGGCTCAGCGTACGCGCCGGCGCTCACAGCGTGACGTTTGACGCCGGCTCGTCCAGGGTCTCCAGCGGCACCGCCGCGCCCGCGACGGACGGGCTTGGGGACGAGTTCATCGACGGGCCGCGCTGGGCCGGCCGAGGCGTCGTGCGGTACGCGGGACGCGATGTGGCGTCGGTCGACACCCTCACGGGCGACCTGCTGTGGAGCCGTCGCGTCGGCGCCCGCGTGCTGGATGCGTCGGGCACCGCGAGCGGCGGACGGGTCGCTGTGTTGGCCGATAAACAGGTCACCGTCTTCACCGGCAAAGGCGACGTCGAGGTCACGTGGGGCGGCGAGATCAAGCGACGTACCGCGATGACTGTGGATCCGTCCCGCGACCAGGTGCTCCTTGCCGGCGGCGGCAGGCTCAAGTCCCACGCGATGGGGACCGGCGAGCCCAGGTGGTCGCTGCCGGTGCCCAAGCTCAAGCGTCCCAGACTGGCAGCGGCCGCCACAGGCAGCCATATCGCGCTCGGCTCGGACTATCGCCTCGTCGTGGTGACATCTGACGGCCGCGCGCGGACGATCGCCGGCGACTTCGATATCGACGTGCGCGTCCGCTCCATGGCTGTGGCGCCCGACGGCGCCTCCGTCGCCATCACGGACGGCGTGGACATCACGACCTGGGACACAACGACCGGGAAGCGGCGCGCCACACTGCGGCTGGTGGCGGATGGGATCGCGGTCGCTTTCGGACCGACGAGCGCTGTGTTTGCGCCCAACGCCAAGCCGTACCTGCGCTGGCGTCGCGGCCTGGACCATATCGATCGGGCGTCGCCGGACCTGCCCGGGATCTGGCAGAAGCACACGGGCCAGGAGTTTCCGCTGTGAGCCTGGCGCGCCGGACATGGGACTTTCTCAAGGTGCGCAAGCGCTACTGGCTGCTGCCCGCCGCGCTGATCGTGGTCGCCATGACGGCGTTCATCGCGCTCACCGACATCAGCATCGGTGTCCCGTACATCTACAACCTCTTCTGATCAGAGCCAGCCGAGCTGAGTCAGCCGCGCCTGGAACAGCTCGGCCAGCAGCGCATGCCCGGCGGCGTTGGCGTGCACGGGATCGGCAAAGAAACCCCGCACGTCGCCGCGCTCCGCCCACATGGCGCACGCGTCGACAACCGCCTCCGCCCCTGTGTCCTGAAACAGGCACTGAATGCGCCCGGAGCCGCGAAGATCCGCCCGAAACTGGTTGATCAACAGCACCTTGAACCCGCGCTCTTCGCCCAGCGCGCGCATCGCCTGCACATTGGCCAGTCGCTTGTCAGCCGAGACGCGCTGCCCGCCCGAGACCGCGGGGGCATCGGGGCTCATCCAACGCCGCAGCAGCCTATATACGGCGCTGAACCGCAGGCTGGTCGTTGCGTCCACGACCCATCGCGGTGGGCGCTGTACCTCATCGTCAGGCAGCGGAAACTGTGGCGTCAACGGCAGCGTGTCGTTGACGCCGACGTCCGCGATCACGATATCGGGCGAGAACGCGACGCCGTACCAGGCCAGGTATTCACGCGCCTGGTAGCTCGTGTGTCCCGGCGCCGCCGCGTTCAGCACCTGCCAGCCCGACCCCAGCGCCGCCTGCAGGCGCGCCCCGTATGACTGGTCGTAGTCAACGTACATACCCATCGGGTGTGAGCCGCCCAGAATCAGGATCCGGCGCGTCCCGTTCGGCTTCGCCTGCGTCACGGCCGGCCCGCGCATCCCGTGCTCGTTGACGCGCAACGGACCGTCGCCCCAGAACTTTCGCTCCGTGTCGTCTCCGCCCTCATAGTCCGGCTGCAGGCGCCATAAGCAGTGCTCGTCCCACACGTACAGCCCGCCCTCAAACGACATGCGCGCCTGCGTCAGCCAGTCTTTGTCGGATGGATCAGCGCCGGCTGGGGCGACCGACAGCACCACAAACGCGACGAGCTCCAGCAGCAGCCAGACACCGACGTTGGCCAGCAGCAGCTTGCCGGCGGTCCTCGCCCGGGCGCTCACCGGATCAGCGCGAGCGGGAAGTTGCGGCCCGTGCCGTGCGTCACCGGAAACTGCTCCTGTCCAAAGGTGGACTTTGACACGCGCGCGACCTCCGCCTCCAGGAAGGTGACGAGCTCCCGCACGGTCACCGCCTTGTCGCCGTCGATGTCGGCCTTGCCCTCCAGGCCGCGCAGCAGCGACCACGTAAACAGTCCGTGGCCCAGGTCCTTGTCCTCCAGCGCCAGCTGCCGGCTCGTCGACGCGGCCACCAGGTAGATCCCGCTGGCCTGCCCGAGCACGCTCAGCGCTTTCTTCTCCGCCAGTCCGCGTGTGGCAAAGCCTAGAGACACCGCCCCGCTCTTGCAGGTGTCCAACAGCACGACCAGCTTGCGAGCGGGCACGCGCCGGATCAGGTCCTGCAGCTCCGTCTGCGAGATGCCGCCCGCCTTCAACGCGTCCAGAGACGTAAAGGCCAGGTCCTGCGGCACAAAGTAATACTCGTCGCCGACAGTCTCGCCGTGGCCGGCCAGATACACCACCGCCACATCCGCCGCGCGCGTGTTTTCGATCAGCCACTTGAAGCCGTCGCGCACGCCCTTTCTGCCGGCCTTCTCGTCCAGCAGGACCTTGTGCTCCACGCCCCCCTTGAACAGCCGCCCACCGGGCTTGGAGAGCGCCGCAGACAGCGCCGTGGCGTCCGCAGCCGCATACTTCAGCGCCAGCGCCTGATCCCGGTATTTGTTGATACCCACCGAGAGGACACGCAGCCGCACGCGCTCGTTGCGCTTGCCGTAGACCACGTCCACCGGTGCGGACTTGCTCTCCACGCGCCCGTCGCTCAGCGCCGTCGCCCACAGCCGGTTGCGCCCCGGCTCCAGCAACACGTCGAATTTGCGTCGCTGATGCTCGGCGCCGCCCAGACCCTTGCGCACGTTCTCGACCAGCCGGCCCTGGTGATACAGCCGAATCTCGGCGATTCCACCCCCCGTGTCCGCGACTTCGACGGACACGGAGACCAGGTCGTCCTCTGTCGACGCATTGGGCTCTGGTGACACGATCTGCACGGTTGGCGGCGGTCGGAACTCCCGGCCCAGATCGCCGACGGTGACCTTGCGGGCCTTGCGCGACAGTCGCAGGCCCATCAGTCCCGGAATCTGGTATTTCTCGCGAAAGCGGTCGACCGGATACACGCGCTTGCCGACGCGCCAGGCGACATACTTGCCGCCGCCCTGCGAGGCATCAAACGCGCCGTCGCTGTTCCACACGATGTACTCGTTCTGCTCGTCGATCAGCAGCATCAGTCGCGGCTCGGTGTCGCCTTTGGCCCAGAATCGGACAACCGCATCAGGCCCAAGCCCCGCCATCAGGTGTCCCGACTGCCCCAGCCACACCATCTGCGTCTGCGGGTCGCCGTCCGGGGCGCTCTTGAACGCGCCGATCGGCTTGCCCGACGTCGCGTCGTAGGTCAACAGCTCGCCGTCCTTTGTGGCCACCAACAGCTGCTTGCCCTTGGACGTAAACGCCAGTGACGCCACTTTGGCGCGCCCTTTCAGCTCGAGCTCCTTGTCGCCGCGACGCACGATGATCCGGTTGCCGGTCGTGTAGGCGACGCGCTTGTCGTCCGGGCTCCAGACCAGGTGATCGCGTCCACGCAGCCCCTTGGGCAGCGGCATTTCGAAGCCGTTGTCCACGCGCAGCAGCTTGGGACTGCCGCCGTCCATCAGCAGGGTCTTGGAGTCCGCCAGAAACTGCAGCCGCTCCACCCGACTGCCGGCGCGCAGCTTGCGGTCCAGGCGCCCGGTCTTTCGCTCGCGCACAAACACGTTGCCGCGTGCGTCCCCAGTCGCCACCCACGCGCCGTCGCGGCTGAAGGCGATGGCGGTCACGGCGCTTCGGTGCGGGTCCCACTTCAGCGGGGTATGCGCGCCCGAGAGCAGGTCCCAGCGCTCCACGCGTCCTAGCGCATTGCCCACCGCCAGATGCCGATTGTCCTCGTAGAACGCGATAGACGTGATGTGCTGCGGGTGGCCCCACAGTGACGTCAGGCGCTGGCCCTTGTCGCCGTTCCACACCTCGACCATCGTGTCCTTGCGCCGTCGCAGCACCAGCAGCTCGTCCAGCTCACCCGCGGCCGCCAGCCAGCGAAACGTGTCCAGGCGCCCCTTCGGCACCTGCAGGTCGTCGGGCACCTCAAAGCTGCGCTTGCCGGTCATCGGGTCCACATAACGCAACGCCTTGGAGCCGTGTCCGCCCCGAATCACGTGCTTACCGTCGCGACTGAAGCGCACAAAGCCGTTGGAGCCGCCCGCGCGCCAGCGACCCTTCTCCGCGCGCGCCGCCAGGTCCCACAGCACCTCGTGCTTGCGGCCCTTGATGATCCAGAGGTTGCCCTTTGGGGACTCGTCCATGCCGTCGATCAGCAGGCTGTCGATCTGCCGGCGGTCGACGGGCGCCAGGTTCTTGCGCAGGTCGAACCAGGACACGTAGCCGCGCCCGTCTCCAAGCGCCAGCACGCGGTCGCGCACGCCGAACCGGCAGTGCTTCATGCGGCCCACCACAACCGGCACCTCGCCGACCTGACGCAGATCCGGCAGCGTATACAGGCGCACGGGCTGTTTGCCGGACTGCAGCGCCACCTTGCGGCGATCCCGGGACCGGCAGACCACCTCGATGGCCCCGCGCGTCTCCAGCGCGATAGGTGTTTGCTCGCCCGTGGTGAGGTTCAGCTTCATCGGCTCTCGCAGCCGCGACCACACGACGGCCGTCTTGCCGCCGCGTGCCACGGTGACCTGCGCCGGCTTGCGCTGGCCCTTCCACTTCCAGTCGGAGAGCATGGCGCCGTCCCGGCCGTCCCACACCTTCAGGCGCCCGTCTTTTGAGATGGTCAACACGCGCAATGCCTTGCCGGCGCGGAAGAGATCCGCGTCCACGACGTCATCGGTGTGGCCCAGCTGAAGCAGCAGCTTGGGCTTGGTACGTGCGTGCAGCGAGCCCGCGTAAAGGGTGACGGCGATCAGGAGGCAGCGAAACATCACGGGCACAAACGCTCGACACGTGCGCTGACTTCCCGCTCGAACGACTCGCTGCGCGCGGCCTGCTGCCACGCCTGCGACCAGGCCTGCACGTCCTCGAAGCCGTAGCGCCGATAGACTGCGGCGACCGCCTCTTCCGCGCCCTGCCGTCGCAGACAGTGGATCTCTTCGTAGCTGCGCGCCAGCCGGTCCAGCACAGTCTCGCGGGGGGCGGGTTCAGGGGCCGCGTTTTTGACCGACTCCAGCTCGGCCACCAGCGCGCCGAGCGCCACATCCATCCGGTCCAGCCGCTCCGCGTATTTTTCGTGCTCCTCGTTGAGCAGCGTGCGCAGGGCCTTGGTCTCGTCGCGCTGAAGCGTCAGCAGCCCCTCCGCCGCCAGCCAGCGTCCGCGCAGATCCTGCAGCTCGATCTCGGTGTCCTCCCGCAGCCGCTTGACCTGATAGTCCGCCTCGGACGCGGCCGCAGCCGGCGGAGGCGTCTCGCGGCGATCGCACGATACGACCCCGGCGACCACAAATATCAGGACCCAGCGGATCATGCGGGGAGCATACAAGCTCACGGCCGCGCGGGCTATGGGAGGCGGCTTGCGGCGCGTTGTGGCCGATGGTCTACTGTCGGCCATGGCGTTGCCCCAATGGGAGGTGATGCCGGGTCGCTGCGGCGCGTGCACGCGCTTCGAGAAGGACTTTGGCGGTGGCTCCGGCACGGTATTTGGCCACTGTGGGCGAAAGCCCCGGTCTGGCTCGATCGCGTCGTCCGACTTCAAGTGCGACGTGTACGACCCGATTCCGGAGATCGCGCCGGTGATCCGGCCTGTCGCGGAGCGCAAGAAGCCTGAGATCGACGTCTTTGCGGACGCCGAGGACATCGTGGCGATCGCACACGCCGCGAAGGCGGGCCCGTCTCGGCGAACCCGCACATTGAAGCGCGGTCGTCCGGCGGTGGTCGTGCGCCGCCAGAGCCGCGAAGAGCGCGACAAAGAAGAAGTGGACTTTGGGGATGGGGAGGAAGGAATGGACCGAGGGACACTGCGTGAGATCATTCGCGAGGCCATCGAAGACAGCCTGGGCATCGGCGAGGTCGAGCTCACGGACCGCTTCAAAGGCGGCACCATCGTCGTGCGCCCCGGCGTGGACGGCGCGGCTGAAAAAGAGATCCCCATCGACGCGCTGATGCGCAAGGTGGTGATGATCCGCGACAACCTGCGCGTGCTGGAGCAGAAGGTCAATCAACACAAGAAGTTGGACGATCCCGACAAGGTCGCCCTGCAGCAGTACATCACCCGCTGCTACGGCTCGCTGACCACCTTCAACTCGTTGTTCAAGCACCGCGAGGACTGGTTTCAGGGCAGCAGCCGCTAGTGACCAATA
>CAZJHX010000025.1:0-72945 GCA_964545715.1 uncultured Myxococcales bacterium | reverse complement strand
AGTGACCAATAGCTCCTTACAAGGCGCCCCAGCCCTGCACGCGCTCGTGGTAAGACTGCAGCTCGGCGTTCCACGTTCGCCAGCGCACATCACAGCGCGACAACACCTCGCTCAGCTTTCGTCGCTTCCTGCTGAGGTTCTCATCCGTCATGTCCTCCACAAACTGCTCAAAGCCGTCGTGGTAGGCCGTCCAGATCGACTCCAGCTCCTCGTGCAGCGCCTCCAGCTCGGGCCCAGCCGGCTCGATGACGTTGATCGTCCCGATGATGGTGGCGGACCGAAACAGGATCTCGTCGGTGACGTAGCCCCGGATCTTCTCGGCGGCGCTCTTCTCGCTGACGCGCGGCTGATAGCGGCTCAGCTCATCGATCGTGTCGCGCACAGGCTCCAGCGCTTCGTCGTAGTTGCGCAGGGCCTTTCTCTCTTCGTAGGAGCAGCCGGCGACCAGGGTCAGCGCCAGCATCAGCAGCGCTATTTGCCGGGTACGGTGTCCACCGGCACGGACGTGTCCGCGGCGTCGAACGTGTAGGAGTCGATGACCCATGCCCGCCAGTCCATCAGACGGAACACCCGGCTGTCAAAGCCGTCGATGTCAAAGTCCGGATGCTGGACCCGATACAGGAACACCCGCTTTTGCCCCACTGGGAACAGCGGCAGGCCCTCGATCTTGCCCAGATCGGGCAGCGTCATGTCGGTCAAGTGACCGGGCGCCATAATCGCCCAGGCCAGCGCGCCCGACGGCCCGTACAAGCGCAGGTTGTTGAAGCTGGCGACGCCCCCGCCGGGCTTGACGCTCCAGCTGATCGCCGTCTTGTTCCACGCCTGGTTCGGCGCTGGGTTGGCAAACGTCGGGATCTTCAAGAACGGTGACAGATCCACGGCGTGCGTGCCCATTGCGAACAGCTCAGCCCCCGCCGGATCCCCACCCAGCGCCCGCAGCGACGTCGACAGGGTCTCCTCGGTAACCAGTGACCAGGCCGTGCCGTCAAAGTGCACGATCGTGGCGGCGTCGCCCACGGCATAGATATCCGATGCCGAGCGACCCCACACCGCGCGAAGCGTGCGCTGGACCGGCGTCTGTGCGACCTCAAAGACGCCGTCCCCCGCGCTCATGATCGCGCGACCGCCGCCGCCGACTGCCATGACAAAGCCCTCAGAGGTGCCCCACAATCCGTACAAGTCATCGTAGACGGGCGCGCCTATCGCGCTCCAATGCCCGTCCGATGCCGTCCGTCGCAGCACGATGCCGTCAGCCCCGACCGCCCAGGTGTCACCGGCGCCGGGACCCCACACCGCGTGCAGATCCTTGGGCGGGCCAAACGGCGTCTCGGTCCACACGTTGCCGTCCCACTCCAGAATCACGTAGGCCCCGACCGCGACCGCGCCCGACGGCCCGAACGCGTTGACGCCGCGCAGGTCGTGCAGGGTGCCCGAGTCATCGGTGGTCCAGCCCACCCCGTTCCAGCGCATGATTCGGCCGCCGTCCCCGACGACGATGGCCCCGCCCGCGTTGTCGGACACGACCGCGTTCAAGGGCGGGCCGGACGCGACCGGCTGCGCGCTCCAATAGGTGCCGTCGTAGTGGATCACCGTGCCCTGGCGCGTGGTGGCAAAGACGCTGTCCGCCCCATGGGCCCACAAGCCGAGCACGTCGCCGCCGTAGCCGCTGTCCTCTTCCTGCCAGTCCGCGCCGTTGTGGTGCAGATAGCTGCCGTCGTCCAGCTGGCCCAGCTTGGCGCGCAGCACCTCCGAAGAGGGCAGGGTGTCCGTGGTGTCGCTACGGGCGGCAGCGTGAAAGACGTAGGTCGCGTCGTACAGATCGTCGACCAGGCTCTGCGGCAGCCCCTCGAACAGCAGATCCTGCGCGTCCGGCTCCAGCGCGGTAGAGGCCAGCGGAATGAAGCCGTCGCTGCCCAGGTCCAGGTGTGCGTTGACCGTCGTCGCGTGCGGTCCGCCGTTGGACGGGCGCAGTGGCTGCTCGCCCACCACCACGTTCACGGCGCGGCTCAGCGGGATGTTCAGCTCGATCTCGATCTCGGTCGGCGCGTTCTCGAGCTCCGTGATCGGGTCGACGCCCGGCTGCACAAACACGTGCCGCGCGACGCCCATCACCACGGGGCGGAAGGACGGGCGCCCGTTCTCGGTGTCGTCGGCAAACACCCGGAAGCCGCCGGCCAGGCAGTAGAACGCCACCTCGCCCAGCCGCAGGTTCTCCAGGTCAAACGTGAGCTTCTCCATGAGATCCAGCGTGTTGTTCTCGTCGGAGACCGGTAGCGGGCTCAAGATGCTCGGGCTGGACGCGTAGCAGCGCGCCTGAAGCTCGCCGGGTTGCGGCACGCAACGCTCGGTTTTGTCGGCCGATAGGATGCACCTGAAGTCCTCGGCGCAGCCTGTTGGGGTGGCCTCGCTGTCGCACGTGGTCGAGCAGAAGGCCGGCTGGCTGGCCGTGTGGGTGCAGACCGGGGCGGCGGCGCCGCAGTCATCGTCGGATTCGCACGGCTCGCAGTGTCCCGGTGGGGCGTTGTCGACGTCGCTGCACGGCCACGGTGGGGTCACCAGGTATTTGCCGATGCCCTTGACGGTGCCGTGCGCCTTGCCCGGCTCCAGCGGTGTTCCGTCACCCGGCGACGGTGGGGCCGGGTTGCTCAAGAAGAGCGTCACGTTTTCGGCGTCAAAGTCCATGATGCTGGACGCGGAGGACCCGAACTTGGCGGCCGTCACGTCGATGCGTCCGGCCAGGTGCGGTCCGCTCAGCGTGACCTGCCCGCGGTCATCCGTATAGCCTTTGTAGTGTGGCGGATCTTCGTTGCCGATCAGGACCACGGCGCCGTCGACCGGATCGTCGCTGCCGATCGCAAGCACCGTCACGTTCAGGGAGCCGTCGATCGGCTCGCCCCACGTGCCGCCCCAGCGCGCGGTCGGATCAAAGTACGTGAAGGCCTGCTCGACCGTCTGGTCCAGCGTCGGGCCGGCGGCCACGCGCACGTCGATCGTGCCGATCTCGTCCGCGCGCGGCGTGCGGACAGCTACCTCGCTGGGCGATAGACGCTCGACATACGGAGCGGCTACCCCATCAAAGCGCACGTCCAGATACGGCGGCAGATCCGTCCCGTAAATGCGCACCCAGGTGTTGCCGGCGATGGCGCCATGATCCGGCACCACGATATGCACGGCGGTTTCCCCCGCGACATACGAGAAGCCGTCCGCCAGCGTCGCCGACAAGTCGCCCAGCTGCACGCGTACGTCGGCATAACCGGGACTGCCCAGCGGCGTCCTGGCGCGCAGCTCCGTCGGATTTGTGAACTCCAGGTCCGTCGCCGGCAGCGCGCCGATGAAGACCTCCATGTCGGCGCTCAGCCCCTCTCCACGAATGATCACCTGCGTGTCGCCCTCGACGGGACCTGACGACGGCGTGATCGAGGTGATGTTCAAAGTGGGCGTGTACAGGTAGGCGCCATGAAGCGTGGAGGATGAGCCCGCGATCGTCAGCGTGATGTCCACCGCCTCACCGGGTACTCCGGCCGGCGCGGTGGTCAGAACCGTGTGCTGCTTGGGCAGGACGGCCTCGACAGGGACCTGCACGCCGCCGATCGTCACGGAGACGCTGAGCCCCTCCTCCAGCCCCTGGGCGACCAGCATGATCTCGCCCCCGCCGCTCGCCGGGCCGCTTGACGGCCACACGTTCAGCAGCGCGCGTGCGCCGTCCGGGCTGAGGTACGTAAACGCCCCGTCCAGCTCCACCGCGCCGTACTGTGTTGTCACCGACAGGTCGGCCGGACCCGGCTCTCCCGGCGGGATGCGCACCACGATCTGGCGGCCGTCCGGGGTCGTCGCCAATGGCTCGGCGGGGCTGCCCCCAACCATGACCGACGCGCCTTCGACCAGGCCGGTGCCCGCAAGCGCCAGGGTGCCGCCGCCCGTGGACGGGGCCGCCAGCGGTGAGAAGCCGCTGACACGCGGTGGCGCAAAGTAGTTGAAGCCCTTGACCAATCGGCCGACGCCTCCCGCCGATGCCACGTGCACGGTGGCCCGCCCGACCGGATGGCCGGGCAGGATGCACAGCAGCGTCTCGTCGTCGATCACCGTCACGTCCAGCGCCTGCTGCCCGTCGAAATACACGGCCTCTGTGCCGACAAATCCACCGCCGCGCAGCTCGATTGGGACGCCGCCCGTCGCCGGCCCCTCCGGCGGGACGATCTGGTCGATGACGATGTCGGTGAAGTACAGGAAGCCCTTCTCGGCCTCCGCCTCCGTGTTGTCGATGTTGACGACCCGCACGGGCACACGCGCCGGGCTGTGCGGTGGCGACATGACAAAGATGCGGCCCTCGCTGGTGACCGTCACATCCAGCGCCTCACTGCCGCCGAAGAAGACGCGCGACGTATCGCGAAACCCACCGCCGCGGATCTCGATCAGCTCCAGACCCTTGGGCTTGCCGCGGTCGGGAATGACCTGGGTGATGACGAAGCCGACCGCCACAGGCGTGGGCTCCAGCACCTGCTGAACCGGGGGCTCAGGTTCGGGCTCGGGCTCGATAAAGTCTTCGATATCCGGGAGGTTGCAGCCGGCCAGCAGCAACAGAAGGAGCACGCAAATCAGGGAGAACAGCCGTTTCAGCACAGAGGGTCCCGGGTCAGGGTGAGCGCCTATTCAGGCTACTGATCGGGACCCTGTGCGTCAATGTCTGACTGGTCTGGCTAGTTGAGCTGGCCCTCGATCTGCAGGAAGCCGGCGCTCTTCTTGATGACGATCCCGTCCAGGCCCAGCTTGACGTCCTCGCCAAGACCGGGGACCAGGCCGCCGATGTTGAACTCGGGCATCGGGAACGAGCCCAGCGCGCTGTCGGTCAGGGCGCCCAGCAGCTCCTTGAGCAGCACGTCTTCGATGAAGTTGGACAGCAGCCCCTCGTTGCCCTTGAACGGGCCTTGTACGTCGTACATCTCCAGCTCAAACTTGCTGATGCCGTTGATCACCACGCCGACGTTGCCGTCCTGCGCAGCGATGCCGATATCCGCCTCGGCGGTGAGCCAGGCTTTGAACGTAATGGGCAGGTCGCCCAGCAGCACGTCCACGTCCAGGTGGGCGTCGGCGATCTGCATCTTCAGCGTACCCTTGCTGTTGCAGTCGTCCAGGATGGGCGGCAGCAGCGGGTTCAGGGTCAGCTCGGCCTTGTTCAGCGCCAGGTCCGACGCGGACTCCAGCTGGTTGGCGTCCAGCGTCATGTTGAGGCCGCCGTTCCACCAGAAGGAGAAGAGCACCTCGTTCATGAGGTCCAGCGCCAGCGCAAACTCCATCTTGCCGGTCTTGGGCAGGGCGTACACGTTGTTGTCCACGCCCAGGCAGCCGTCGCGCAGAATCGAGCCCAGCGGGTTGCGGTCGATGACCTTGTTTGAGATGGCGCGCCCGTCGAGCCCCAGCGTGGCGCCGGCGGCGGTGAACTGCACCTGGGCCAGCTTGGCCGCCACGTCGATCTCGGCGGCGGGCTGACCGTCGACCAGCTGCGGCATGGCGATGGTCTGCTCGATCTCCAGCGACTTCAGCGCCATCTCCAGCGCGTCGCCCCCGACCACCGCGATGAACGGCTCCAGGACGGCGGCCGCGAGGTCCAGCGCGTTGTCGAGGATCACGCCGCTCAGCGCGCTGAAGATGCCGTTGAGGCCCGACACCAGGCCGGTCAGGTCTACGGTGCCCAGCGCGATCTCGCCCACTTTGATCTTCCCGATGAAGGGCAGCTCCGCGAAGAAGGTCACGGTGCCCAGGTTCACATCTGCGGCGGCCAGCGGGGACAGGTCCCAGCCGTTGGACACGACCTTCAGCTCTTTGCCCACTACGCTCAGCTCCTCACCGGGCGCCTGCGAGATGTCGAAGCTGGTGTCCAGGTCGATGTCCTGCACCAGGCCGATGGAGGTCGTCGTCACGGTCGGCGGCGGGAGGATCTCCGCGGTGACCGGCACGCCGATCTGGCCGTCGATGTCGAAGTACGCCGTGGCCGTCAGCGTCAGCTGTACGTACACCTTGATCTGCACCGTCATGCCCGGGTTGCCCTCGGCGTCCGGGATGAAGTGGGCGTCCATGTCGATGCCGCCGTCGCGCGACTTCAAGCTCAGCGTCGTGTCGCCGAAGATGACCTGGTCGACCTCGGCCCACATCTTCATGTCACCGACCAGGTCGGCGCCCAGACCCAGGAAGTTGGGCTGGTTGACCACGCCCGGCGTGACCTGCTCGAACAGGACCGGCTTGCCGAGCATCTCGCCGAAGTCCACGTTGTCCATCAGCAGCTCCAGCAGGTGCGCCAGATCGTCGACCTTGGCCTCGGTGTGGTCGCCGTCGTCGATGATCTCCTGGCTCATCCACACGCGGACGGTGTTGGGCAGCCACGCGGCGTCGGGGTCGGCCTTGTCAGCCGTGATGTACGTGCTGGAGTAGTACCAGCCGCGGTTTACCGAGGTCTCGTTGTCGTGCTTGTCGATGGCCGTGACGACCAGCGCGTTCATGCCGTGCGAGGACGCGACGTTGAACTTCCAGTTGCCGGTCTCATCGACCGAGACGATGAAGCCGTTGACCTTGAGCTCCTGCACGCCGCCGAAGACGTCGTGCACGCTGCCGGTGGCGACAACCTGGCCGTCGCCGTCAAGGGTCTGACCGCGCTCGGGGCTGTTGATCGTGATGACCGGACCGCTGCCGTCCACGGTGATCTCCACGTCGGTCTTGGGTCCCGCGTCCAGGGTGACCGTAAAGGTGTAATAGCCGTCGTCCAGCAGCTCGTATTTGGCCACGTCCAGCTTGGCCAGACCCACCGACGGCGCGGTGACCTTGCCTGCGGGGGCCGGGATCGGGTTCTCAAAGGCGTCGATGCCCTGCCACACGATGGTGACCTGGTCGCCGGGCTTGTAGACGTTCTTGATCGGGTCGGCCCAGGCCTCGACGCTCACGGGCGCGCCGGGAGTGACCGTCAGGGTCTCGGGAAGCAGCTCGACCTGGGTCTCGCCCGACAGGCGGCAGGTGATCTCGTGCTCGCCGACCTGCTGGCCGGTGAGCGTGTGGCCGGTGATGCCCACGCCGGGCGGGGTGTCGACGATGGTGGTGAGCTGCAGGACCTTGCCGGCTTCGGTGGTGACGGTGCAGGTGACCTGGGCGGTCTCGCCGGCGGCGATGGTGTGCTTGTCCAGCGACGTGGTGACGCGGGCGGGCTGACCGCTGCCCTCG
Organism: uncultured Myxococcales bacterium; assembly: GCA_964545715.1. Classification (GTDB taxonomy): domain Bacteria; phylum Myxococcota_A; class UBA9042; genus CAZJHX01. The sequence goes on along the minus strand of CAZJHX010000025.1, from coordinate 65,739 downwards.
CCGACCACCAGGCGCGCCGGAGTGTCATCGATGAACGCCGTGTTGGGCACGACGCACGCGATCTGGAAGTCGCTGTCGATATGGCCGGTCAGCGTGTGGTCGTCGATGGTGATCCCGGCCGACGGGTCGGAGGTCACCTCGGTGACGATGCCGTCCAGGATGGCGCCGTCAAAGGCGACGTTGCAGCTGGCCGTGACGGGCTCGTCGATGGCGGCCTCGCCCTTGGACAGCAGGGTGTCCACAACGACCTTGTCGACGTCATCGGGGCCGATCACGTAGACGATCGCCGGCGATACGTCGGTCACCGAGCCGTCCGCCAGGGCGCATGTGACCTGGTGGTGACCGGCCTGCGTCGGCGTGAATTGGCTACCGATGAGCGCGACCGGCGGGTCGATCGCGATGTTGGTGGGGCGGTCCTGAACGTTGCCCAGCTCGTCCAGCACGGGGCACGAGACGGTGACCGTCTGGCCGGTGACGACGATCTGCGGCAGAACGACGGTCTCGACGATGATGGAGCCGCCCTTATCGCGCCCGCCGACATCGGAGTCACTGCAACCGTTCCAAATCATCAGGGCAAAGACAGCAGAAAGCAGAGTCAGCTTGCGCATTGTGGTCAACCTCACCTTAAAAGCGGCGCACATATATATGGCGAGCCGCCAAAGATCTACTGAATTCTAGTAAGGGAACCGGACGATGCGAGCCTCGACGCGGGTGTCGGAGAGGCCGCCCATGATCAGCAGCTTGTTGCGCAGGGCGAGCCCGGTCGCCGAGGTAATCGGGTACGGCAGGCGGTCGCTCAGGCGCTTTGCGGCGCCGTCGGCAGCCAGCAGCTCGATGCGATCTCGTGGGCCGTTGTGGGTGCGGCCTCCGGCGATCAGCCAGCCGTCCTCCCAGCGGGTGACGACGGCGCCCGCCAGGGGTTCGGTCAGCCGGTAGGTATGCACTTTGGTAGTGCCTGTGGCCGGATCGAACTCCAGAATCTCGCTGGTCGGGCCCTGCTGGTTGTGTCCGCCGAAAAGCCACACGGCGTCGCCGGGACCGGAGGCGGCCGCGAGCTCGGTGACAGGCGCGGGCAGCCCCTTCAACTCAGAGACCTCGCCGGTGGCCATGTCGACGCGGCAGACCACATCCAGCAGCGCATCGGCCTTGCCTCGGCCTCCAAACGTGTAGATGACCTGGCCCGCGATCGCGGATGCCGCGCCCCATTGCGGCAGGGGCAGCTCGATGGTGAGCAGCTCCACCTGATCCGCGGCGATGTCGTAACGCTGAATCTCCCGCACAGGGCCCGCAGCTGTGCGTCCGCCGGCGATGATCACGTGTCCGCTGCCCGTGACGTGCTCCACGGCCGCGCCCTCGAGACCGGCGCGCAGCGTGGCGTTGGAGTCGTGCACCCGCATCTGGCCGGGGTCCAGCCAGGTCAGCGCCTTCAGCAGCTCCCCCGCCGACTCTCCGCCGGCCAACAGGACGCGCTCACCGACGATGACGGCGCCGGCATTGCGGCGGGGTTGGGGCAGGCGGATCGGAAGCAGCGTCGGCAGGATGGGAGCGGCTCTTGCCGGGGTAGGCGACGTCCCCGCGGCCTCCCAGACGCGCTGTGCGTCCTCGGAGACGAGGAAGGCCAAGAAGGCGCGGGCCTGGTCGCCATGCTTCGTGATGGTTGTGACCGCCGCCGGGACCGGGAGGTGCTCTCGTAGGCCGACCGGCACGGTCAACGGCACGCCCGCTCCGGCGCGGCCCCAGCCGATGAACGCGTCGACAGTCCCGTCCTTGAGCGCGGTCGCGGCGCCGGACGGCAGGACCCGCTCTTGAAACTTACCCGTGAAGCCCGCTCGCCGGATCAGTCGGCGCGCGGCCTCTGCGCCAGTACTGCGCTGGGGGTCGGCGATACCGAGCTTGAAGCCGGCTGTGTCCAGGTCTGCCAGCGCTTTGACCTTGTCCGCTTTGGGACCGGCTACCGTGACCGTAATGGGCAGATACGTCGGTGTGCGGACGTCGGCGGTGCTGACCACGCCCGCCGCCTGGACGACCGCAAGGGCCGTGTAGCCCTCGACCACCACGACGTCGCCGCCGTCTTCGCCCATGCTGCGCAGCGCCTCGTGCAGCCCGGCCGAGCGGACCACGATGTCGAGGCCGTCCTGCGTCTCCTTGTACTTTCGGGCCAGCTCCTTGACCGCGCTGTGCAGCCGCTGCTGCGTATACACGTGCAGCGTCGTTTCGCCTCCGGGCGCCGGCGGACGATCGGTCGCCACCGGGTCCGGCGTGGGCGCTTGGATGGGTGGCGGCGTGGTCGCCTGGGTGGGCGCGGAGGTCGGCGCCGGCGGGTCTGCCGCGGGAGCCTCCTTCTTGTGCGGCTTCTGGCAGCCCAGGACCGTGGAAATCAGCAGCAGCATTGTAATTCGCGCAAACACGGTCGCGCACGTTACCATATAGTCTGCGAGTCAGCGCCGTGGCCACCGGCGCGGAGGCATGTTTTGACCGTCGATCCGACGTCGACAGACGAGTCGTCAGAAACGCCGATATCAGCCGGGCCGCAGGAGTCATTCCTCGCGCGGGTTGGCCGGCAGTTCTACGACGTCCGCAACCCCACGATGATGGTCAAGAAGCCCGGCATCCTGCTGCGGCTTCTAGGGGCGCTGTTCTTCCGCCGGGTCACGTTCGACGACGAAGAGGTCGAGAAGATCCGGGACCGTCAGCGCGAGGGCGTCGTCATCTACGTGATGCCCAGCCAGAGCCTGTTGGACTACCTCTATTTCAACTGGGCTTTCCTGCGCAAAGGGCTGCCGCTGGCGGTTTTCGGGACGGGCATGCGCATGTGGCCGTTCCGCACGCTGGCCGCGATGACGGCAAGCCTGATCCGTCGCATCTTCGGACGGCGTAAGAGCAAGACCGAGCGCGACATCGTGCACAACGCGCCGATGCAGGGCCGCGCCATCGTCCTGTTTCTGCGCAAAGCGCGCACGCTGTTGCCGTGGTGGGGGGAGTTTGAGCAGGACCCGCTGAGGGATGTGCTGCAGGCGCAGCAGGCCATGGACCGGCCGATCTTCCTGGTCCCGGTGCTGCTGGTGTGGGAGCGCGCGCCCGGCTCGTTCCGGCGCGGGATCATGGACCGTGTCTTCGGCGACCCGGACGCGCCCGGGCGCATGCGCAAGATCGTGAACTTTCTGGGCAACTACAAGCGGTCGCTGGTGACCGTCGGCGAGCCGGTCAACGTCCGCGAATTCACGGCCGAGAACGAGCATCTCGGCCGTCTGGACAAGATCGGTCAGAAGATTCGGTGGGCGCTGAACCAGGACTTCCGCCTGGTGCGCAAGGTGGTCAAGGGGCCGGTGCTCCGTCGCGCGACAGACATCGTGGACGAGATCATGCGCCAGGAGCCCTTCCGCGCGCGGCTCTCCGAGCTTGCCGTGACTGAGGAGCGGTCCGTCGACGTGATCCAGGAGGAGGCCAGGGGCTATCTCAAGGAGATCGCGACCGACTTCAAGCTGAGCTACATCGAGGCGCTCTGCATCGTCCTGACCTGGATCTTCAGCCGCATCTACGCCGGCATCGAGACCACCGGCCTGAGCGACGTGCGGGAGGCGGCCAAGCGGGCGCCGTTGGTGATCCTGCCGTCGCACAAGAGCCACCTGGACTACCTGCTGATCAGCTATATCTTCTACGCGCACGGGCTCGTACCGCCGCACATCGCCGCCGGCGATAACCTCAACTTCTGGCCGCTGGGACACATCTTCCGGCGCGGCGGCGCGTTCTTTCTGCGCCGGTCCTTCAAGCAGAACCCGGTCTACGCGGACAGCTTCAAGACGTACGTGCACAAGCTGGCCAAGACCGGCTACTCGATGGAGTTTTTTGTCGAGGGCGGCCGGTCGCGCACAGGCAAGGTGCTGTCGCCGCGCTTTGGGTTGCTGGGACACGTTGTGAGCGCGGTGGTCGAGGGCCACGTGCACGACCTGAGCATTGTGCCGGCGGCGATCGGCTACGAGAAGATCGTGGAGGCGGAGGGCTACGCGCGCGAGCTGAGCGGCGCCAGCAAGGAGCGGGAGAACCTGGGCCAGCTCGTCGGGGCAGCCAGCGTTCTGACCGAGCGCTTTGGCCGCGTGTATCTGAACTTCCCCAAGCCGTTCAGCCTGCGCGACTTCCTGGAGGCGATGGGCGTGGATCTGGAGGCCGGCTTCGAGGACGACGCTCACCGGCGGCTCATCATCAAGCGGCTGGGGTACGAGATTCTGGGCGGCATCAATCGCGCCACGGTGGCCACACCGTCGTCCGTGGTGGCGCTGGCGCTGCTGGGCAACCCGCGGCGGGGGATCTCGCGGGAGTCGCTGCTGCGTCGCGTGGGTGCGGTGATCGACTACATCATGCACTGCGATGGGCCGATGGCGTCGGCGCTGACGACCGCGCTGGCCGCCAACCGGGTGGCGCTGGAGCGGACCCGTGGTACGTCCACCAGCTCGCTGTCTGCGGCGTTGGCCGCCTTTGACGGCGAGACCGACCTGGCGCTGGAGATTGGGGAGACGCTCAGCGACGTGGTTGACGAGACGGTGTCGCTGTTCGCCGAGAAGAAGCACATGACGATCAACGAATACGAAGACGGCGCGGGCGTCGTCTACCAGGTGCCGGGCGACAAGCGCATCGAGCTCGACTACTACAAGAACAACATCGTCCATCACTTTGCGACCGAGAGCATCCTGGCGTGCACGCTGCTGCGGTGCTGGCGGGAGGATGACCTGTGGGGCGACCGACTGCGCAACGAGACGGACTTCCTGTCGCGCATGCTCAAGACCGAGTACGTCTTCGAGCCCTCGGTCTCGTTCGACGTGCAGTACGTCGACACGCTCAAGGCGTTTGAGGAGGCCGGTCTGCTGCAGGCGGATCGCGCGGCGAAGGTTGTGCTGTCTCACCAGGGCATGCGGACGCTGCGGTTGCTGGCGAACCTCACGCTGCCGGTGGTCGAGGGCTATTACGTGGCGGCGCGCGGGCTGTTGACCCTGGATGAGCCGATCGTCGCCAAAGACCACTACAAGCGCCTGCAGTCACTGGGCGACAGGTTGTGGCGCCAGGGCGAATTGACCTCCAAGGAGGCGGTCTCCAGCGTGGTCTTTGCCAATGCAGTGATGCTATTCAAAGACGACAAGCTGGTGACGCTGGAGACGCGGCCCGTGGGGCGCAACAAGACCGCGCGCTACGTGATCCCGGGTCCGGCGCTGCAGGATGTTCAGGCCGTCGAGGACCTGGTGGACCGCCTCAAGCGCTTTTTGATCCCGTTCTTTTAGATTGAGGTCTCTAGACCCGGATACCTTATCCGACCCGGGTACTTATCTACGACGTCTTTGGCAGTCTGAGCTGCCAAAGCCGTCCCGGATACCCTATCGCGGGCGGCGCGATGGCTCCGCGTATCGGGGGCGATGTTGCCGCGTGAAATGCACGGACGCGCCCTTTCTTGCTGTCTTGAAATGAGGGACTGCGCGGTCCTACCAGTGCTAATGCAGCAGAGGGCGCAATGCGCCGCGGAGGGCCTCTTCGGAGATCTTGCCGCGAAAGCGTCGCAGTACCGTGCCTTCGGTCGACACGAGCACTATGGTGGGAAGCACTCCGACGCTGCGGAGAAGCGATCGACCGCCGCGCACCTCGGCGTCGGCAAAGTACACGCGAAAAGCCGGATCGTGCCGGTCCATCCAGCCTGCGATTGGCTTGTGGCTCTCGTCCACGGAGACGCCGGCCACGCGTACACCGCGATCGCGGACGTCGTTGGCCAGCTGGTTGAGCATCCCCATCTTTTTATTGCAGGCCTGGCACCAGGTCGCGAAGACGACGATCAGCACCGCGTCCTTGCCGGTGATGACCGCGTGCTTGTCGGCCAGCGTGCCGTCGGGCGTGAAGCGGCGAAGCTCCAAACCGCCGTCGGCGGCGGCAGAGCGGGCGCTGAGGGCCATCATAATGATGACGACCGCGGGTGTTGCGAGCTTGATCATGTGCACAGCAAGCTATAATAGGCCCAGTGGGGGTGGATATGAACCGACTCTTGTCAATCGTGATTGCTGTAATGCTCGTCGCGCCCGCTGCGCTCGCCGATATCGGCGATGACTGGCACGCTGCGTTTACCCGTGGAAAGGGGTCTGCCGCCGCCAAGATCACCGTCCAGACCGGCCTGAAATACGGCACGATGGGCACCGACACGGTGGTGGCCGAGAAGATCGCCAAGCATTACACGACCGTCTTTCGCAAGCTGCGCAAGCCGTTCAAGAAGGTGCCGCTCGAGAAAGGCAACTGCACTGCGATCGGGCGTGAGCTCGGCTACATGTCGCGGGAGTGGCGCGAGAAGGACGCCGACGTGGCGCAGTGGATCCGGCGCATTCCCGAGAATTTCTGCGGCGGCAACGACATCAATCCGCCGCGCGTGTGGCTGATCAAGAACCTGGAAGGCGACGAGGTCCCGCACGCGATCGTGCTGTTCTCCACGGGTGAGGACGACAAGATCACAGGCTTCTATCACTTCTAGGCTGCTGTTTTTGTGCCTGGCGGCTTGCTTGCTGGCCGGTCCGGCGCACGCCGATCGCCTCAACGAGCTCCTCTTCAACTACGAAGCCGGCCGGGCTTTCGCGCGCTCGATGCAGCGCAGCGTTGTGCCGTTGCGCGCCTACAAGAAGATGCCGGCACACCTGGACCCGTCGACCGCGCAGCCGATCATCGGGTTTGCCGTGGCGGTGGCTGGTCCGAAGGGGGGGCGGGCGCGGTTGCTGACGTCCGGGCCGATCGCAAAGGAGGCGGTGCGCATTGACCTGCGCTCGCCGTCGGGCCGGTGGGTGCGGGTGGATAAGGCGGTGACGCTGGGAGACGGCGCGATCGGAGAGCTCACGTGCGATGACTTCTGGCTGCGGGCGGAGCTGGTCGCGTTGGCGCTGAACAGCACCATCGAGCTAAAGCGGACAACGCCCGTGTTTGCGGTAGATGGGCTGCATGCGCAGTTTCCGACGCTACGCAAAGGGCTGGTCGTAAATGTGATCGATCCTGACAAGGCGCCGGTGAAGGGCGTGTATATAAACGACATCCGGTTTGCTCACGGAACGGCGCTTTTGGCGGCCGACGGCAGCCTGCTGGGCATAAACTACCGGCGCGCGCCCGACTCCGATGAGCGGTCGCTGGCGATCGACGCGGAGACCCTTGGTGCATGGCTTTCTCCAAAAAGTAAGACAGCAGATCCAAAGCCAGCAGCTCCTTGAGGCCGGCGGGCGGGTGGTAGCTGCCGTCAGTGGCGGCGCCGACTCAGTGTCGCTGGCGCTGGCGCTCCACGGCTTGCGGTACGAGCTGGAGCTCGCGCACGTCGACCACGGGACCCGTCCCGAGACCGGCGAGGACGCGGCGTTTGTCGGGCAGCTGGCGCAGGCTTTGGGGGTGCCCTTTCACGCGCTGACGTGCGCGCCGGGGTCGGGCAGCGAAGATGACCTGCGGCAGGGACGGTACGCGGCCTTCGAGGCGCTGGGGGCGCCCGCCATCGCGACGGGGCACACCGCGGACGACCAGGCGGAGACGGTGCTGCTGCGGGTGCTCCGGGGCACGGGCCTGTCGGGGCTGTCGGCGATTCCGCCGCGTCGTGGCGTGTACATCCGGCCGCTGCTGGCCGTGACGCGGGCGGAGGTGCTGGACTATCTCAGCGCGCGTGAGCAGCCATTTCGGACGGACCCGTCCAACGCGTCGACGGACCCGCTGAGAAACCGAGTGCGCCATGTGCTGCTGCCGCTGCTGTCGAGCGACTTTCAGCCCAATATTCGGCGTGCGCTGACCCGCCTGGCCGACTCAGCGCGATCGGATCGCGCCTTCATCGAGGCTGCCGCGGCTGCGCACCTGGAGGAATACGGCCTTGCAGTGACGCCTTTAAGACAAACTCATGCGGGGTTGGTGCCGCATATCTTAAGGGCCGCGGCAAAAGTGCCGATCACGGCAGAGCGGATGGCAGCCATCACGCGCCTCATCCACGGGCGGGGTGGTGCTGTCCAATTAGAAGGTGGCAAGACAGTTGTGATCGGCAAACTGAGAGCTAAAGGGTTGCCAAACCAAGACGGTTGCTTAGTATTCATCGATAGTGGCCGTGACCCGGCTTAAGGCGTGACGCATTGAAGCAGACCTACAAGACCGTACTCCTCTGGATTTTCCTCATCGTAATCTTCGTGGGGATCTACCAGACGCTCAAGTCATCCGGTGACGGAACACAGATCGACTTCAGCGATTTCTATCATCGTGCGCTTCCCGACGAGGACAACGGCGCAGTCGCTGAGCGCGTGGCTGAAATTACGATTCGCGGCCAGGAGATCGAGGGCAAGTACACGGATGGTCAGAAGTTCCACACACGTGGTGACCTGACCGAGTACGAGCTCGTCAAGGATCTCATGGCGCGCGGCATCAAAGTGAAGCATGAGCAGGACGACCAGAACGGCTTCTGGCTGTCGATTATCGGCACCTGGCTGCCGATGATCTTCCTGTTTTTGATCTTCATCTTCTTCATGAGGCAGCTGCAAGCCGGGGGCGGCAAAGCCATGTCCTTTGGCAAGAGCCGCCATAATGTGCTGAACGAATCCAATAATAAGGTGACGTTCAAGGACATTGCGGGCATTGAAGAGGCCAAGGAAGAGCTTCAAGAGATCATTCATTTCCTGAAGGATCCCAAGAAGTTCACCCGTCTCGGTGGGCGCATCCCCAAGGGTGTGCTGCTGATGGGCCCCCCCGGTACCGGCAAGACCCTGCTGGCGCGTGGCGTGGCCGGTGAGGCCGGTGTGCCGTTCTTCTCGATCTCCGGCTCGGACTTCGTCGAGATGTTCGTCGGCGTCGGCGCGAGCCGCGTGCGCGACCTCTTTGAGCAGGGCAAGAAGAACGCCCCGTGCATCATCTTCATCGACGAGATCGACGCGGTCGGTCGCCATCGCGGCGCCGGTCTGGGCGGCGGTCACGACGAGCGCGAGCAGACGCTGAACCAGCTGCTGGTCGAAATGGACGGCTTCGAGTCCAACGAGGGCGTCATCATCGTCGCCGCGACCAACCGTCCCGACGTACTGGACCCGGCGCTGCTTCGCCCGGGTCGCTTCGACCGTCGCGTCACCGTGAACCTGCCTGACGTGGGTGGTCGTGCGGGCATCCTGGATGTTCACACCCGCCGCGTGCCGCTGGACAAGGACGTCAAGATCGACACGATCGCGCGGGGCACCCCGGGCTTCAGTGGCGCCGATTTGGAGAACCTGGTCAACGAGGCCGCGCTGATCGCCGCCCGCCGCGACAAGGACGCGGTGGAGATGGACGACTTCGAGTACGCCAAGGACAAGGTGCTCATGGGCACTGAGCGGCGCTCGATGATCATCAGCGATGAGCAGAAGCGCGAGACCGCGTATCACGAGGCTGGTCACGCGCTGGTCGCGATGATGATTCCCGGTACGGATCCGGTACACAAGGTGACGATCATCCCGCGTGGGCGCGCTCTGGGCCTGACCCAGCAGCTGCCGACCGAGGACCGCTACTCGCAGGACGCCAAGAGCGTGCGCGACATCATCGCCATCCTGATGGGTGGTCGTGCGGCCGAGGATCTCATTCTTCAGAAGCCGACGACCGGCGCGGGCAACGACATCGAGCGTGCGACGGGCCTGGCCCGCCGGTACGTCGCCGAGTGGGGCATGAGCAACCTCGGTCCAGTCGTGTACGGCGCCAGCGACAACCCGGTCTTCCTGGGTCGCGACATCCAGCAGAACCAGGGCCTGAGCGAGCAGATGCGCATCCGCGTAGACCGCGAGGTTCAGCGCCTGTGCATGAGCGAGTACGACCGGGCCCGCCAGATTCTCGAGGACAACATCGAGAAGCTGGAGGCCATCACCCAGGGCCTGCTGGAGTTCGAGACGCTGGACCACCACGAGATGGTGGGCATCGTCGACGGGATGAGCGTCGAGGAGCTGGGCAAGCGTCGCGCGGTGAAAGCCGAAGAGCGTCGCGCCCGCCAGGAAGAAGAGGACAGCACGAAGGTGCCGGGTCGCCCCGATTCCAAGATCGAGACCGAGAACCGGCCGCCGCCGAGCATCGTCCCGCTCAAACCCGGCGGCGAAGAGACCTAGAGGACATCTAGATGTCCTCGGCAGAAATGGCGACCCATTGGCGGGCCGCCTCGCCACCTCGCTGCGTTGGGTCGCTTCGCTCTCGCTCGACGGGGCACCACCCCGCCTTCGCTCGCCCGCCTTGCGAGGCGACGAGCCGTCCGCGCCAAGGTGTCACCCTTTCCGCCGAGAACATCTAGATGTCCTCGGCGTCCTTGGAGGCCCTCATCTCTGAGGGCAGGACGCTCATCATGGGCGTCATCAACGTCACACCCGACTCATTTAGCGACGGCGGCCGCTTTCTAGCGACGCGCGATGCCGTGGATCAGGGCCTGCGCCTGGTTGACGACGGCGCGGACATCCTGGACGTGGGGGGCGAATCGACTCGTCCGGGTGCGGCGGCTGTGGGCGTTGCCGAGGAGCTGGCCCGGGTCCTGCCCGTGATCCGCGGTTTGCGGGAGCGCTGTGATGCCCCGATCAGCATCGACACGGCCAAGGCGGCGGTCGCAGAGGCCGCGCTGGAGGCGGGCGCCACGATGGTCAACGACGTGACGGCGTTCAACGGCGATCCGGCGATGGCGGGGGTGGCTGCGGCGGCGGACGCCTGGGTGTGCCTGATGCACATGCAGGGCAGCCCGGAGACGATGCAAGAGGACCCCAGCTACAGCGATGTCGTGCGGCAGGTGACCGGACACCTGGCCGCTGCGGTCGACACGGCGGTGCAGGCCGGTGTGGTGCGCGAGCGCATACTGGTCGATCCCGGCATCGGGTTCGGCAAGCGCCTGGAGCACAACCTGGCGCTGATACGTGCGTGCGGTGCGATCGGGCAGGACGTCGGGCTGCCCGTGCTGATGGGCGTGAGCCGCAAGTCGTTTCTGAAGCCGCTGACAGGCCGTCCGGTCGATGAGCGGCTGATGGGGACGGCGGCCGCTGTGACGGCGTGCATCCTGGCCGGTGCCAGGGTCGTCAGGGTTCATGACGTGGCCGCGCTGCGGGACGTCGTGTTGGTGGCCGATGCGGTCGCAGGCTTGGGGTTTCACCAGACGACATGATAGTTGTAGCCGCCTATGGCTGCACTCTTCGGTACTGACGGCATCCGTGGCGAGGCGAATGTCCCGCCCATGACACCCGATATGGCGCTGCGGCTGGGTCGCGCGCTTGGAGCGCACTTTCAGGAGTCCGACGGGCACCGGGCGCGCATCGTCATCGGCAAAGACACGCGCCTGAGCGGATACATCTTCGAGCAGGCGCTGGCTGCCGGCGTGAACGCGATGGGCGCGGACGTCTGGTTTACCGGCCCGCTGCCGACTCCCGGCATCGCGTTCATTACCAAGAGCATGCGCGCCAACGCCGGGGTGGTCATCTCCGCGTCGCACAACCCGTACTACGACAACGGCATCAAGCTGTTTGGGCACGACGGGTTCAAGTTGCCGGACGCGGTCGAAAGCGACATCGAGCAGATGGTGTTGGAGGACGCGTTCCACGACGCCGGCAAGACCCGAGAGCAGCTGGGCAAAGCGCACCAAATCGATGAGTCGTGGGCGCGCTACGTCGTCTTTCTCAAGGCTGTGATGGCCAAGAACATGCACCTGGACGGCATGCGCATCGTTGTGGACTGTGCCCACGGCGCCGCGTATCGCGTGGCGCCGGCCGTGTTTCAGGAGCTTGGCGCCAAGGTCTTCGTGATCGGCAACAAGCCCAACGGGACCAACATCAACGCCGGCTGCGGCTCGCTGTATCCCGAGTCGATGTGCGACGCGGTGCGGACGTTTGATGCCGACCTGGGCCTGTCTCTGGACGGCGACGCGGACCGGGTCATTGTGGCGGACGAGCACGGCAACGTCGTAGATGGCGACCAGCTGATGGCGCTGACCGCGCTGCACATGAAGAAGTCCGGCAAGCTGGCCAACGACACGCTGGTGGCGACCGTCATGAGCAACCTGGGGCTGGAGATCGCCATGCGCCGGGCGGACATCAACATGCTGCGGACCAGCGTGGGTGACCGCAACGTCGTCGCTGAGATGCGCCGCGGCGGCTACAACCTGGGTGGCGAGCAGAGCGGCCACATCATCTTCCTGGACCACATGACCACCGGTGACGGGGTTGTCGCGGCGCTCAAGACGATTCAGGTCATGCTGCAGGAGGACAAGCCGCTGTCGGAGCTGGCGCGCGTGATGGATCGGGTGCCCCAGGTGCTGATCAACAAGAACGTGGCGTCCAAGCCGCCGATCACAGAGCTGCCCGACGTGATGGCGGCGATCGGCGCGGCCGAGACGGACCTGGGCGACACCGGCCGCGTGCTGGTGCGCTACTCCGGCACCGAGTCCAAGGTGCGCGTGATGTTGGAGGGGGTCGACGAGGGCCAGATCCTGGAGCACGCGGAGACGATCGCCGCCACATTTGCTCCCGCGAGCGCCGAATGACGGCGGTCGTCACCGCCGCCCAGATGCGCGCGATGGACCAGATCACCATCGAGGACGCCGGCATCGCCGGAGTGGTGCTCATGGAGAACGCGGGGCGGGGTGTGGCCGAGCTGGCGCGCGACGTCTACGCCGACCTGGATGGCGGTCCGGTGGCCGTCGTCTGCGGGCGCGGCAACAACGGTGGCGACGGCTTTGTCATCGCGCGCTGTCTCAGCGGCTGGGGCATCGACACATACTGCATCCTGGTCGGCGCTCGCGACGGGGTCGGCGGTGACGCGCTCACTCAGCTGGACGCGGTCGACATGCTCGGCATTGACGTGATCGAGCTGTCGGAGAGCTGGAACAAGGACGCCGAGGCCCTTTTGGACGCGGCGCCGCTGATCGTGGACGCCATCCTGGGCACCGGGCTGGAGGCCGAGGTGCGCGGCCTGGCCCGGCAGGTCATCGACCGGATCAATCAGGCCGAGGCGATGATCGTGGCGGTCGACCTGCCGTCCGGCATCTCGTCGGACACCGGGTGGGTCATGGGGCGCGCCGTGATGGCCGATCTGACCGTGACGTTTGCGCTGCCCAAGCGCGGTCTGCTCATTCACCCGGGCTGCGATTACGCGGGGGAGCTGGCGGTCATCGACATCGGCATCCCGCCGGACGTTATCGAGCATGTCGACCCCGGCGTGTACACCAACGACGATCTCACGCCACCCTACCTGCCGCCGCGTCTGCAGAACACGCACAAAGGGCAGTACGGCAACCTGCTCATCATCGGCGGCAGCCCGGGCAAGACGGGCGCGGTGCTGCTGGCCGGCATGGCGGCGCTGCGTGCGGGCGCAGGACTTGTGACCATCCTCACCGACGAGCGCAGCCAGGCGGCGCTGGAGGGGCGCGTGCCGGAGCTGATGATCCAGTCGGGAGACGTGGCCGCAGCCTGTGAGGGCCGCGACGTCATCCTCATCGGTCCGGGCCTGGAGGGCGAGGGCGCGAAGGCGGCCGTCGCAGCCGCTTTGAACAGCGGCGTGCCGGTTGTCGCTGATGCCGGTGCACTGGACCACCTGGACCCCGAGCTGCCGAGCCCCGCCGTGATCACCCCTCACCCGGGCGAGGCGGCGCGCATGCTGGACGTCAGCACGGCCAAGCTGCAGGGCAACCGCTTTGCCGGGCTGGCCGGCCTCATCGAGGCGACGGGGGCTTGCGTGGTGCTGAAGGGATCGAAGACGCTGATCGCAGCGCCGGGAGATGTCGCGTGGATCAACCGGAACGGCAACCCGGGCATGGCGACGGCGGGCAGCGGGGACGTTCTGGCGGGGATCATCGCCGCATTTCTGCCGCGTCTGGACGTGGTCGACGCCTCTCGCACGGCGGTCTATTTGCACGGCCTGGCGGGCGATCGCGCAGCGCAGCGTCTTGGCCAGGAGAGCGTCATCGCGTCCGACCTGATCGCTGAGCTGCCGCACGTGCTGAGCCCGACAGAGGACTAACGCGCAATGGACGCCGTGCAGGCCATCGTGCAGGGCGGTGTCGTTCTGTACCCGACGCGCACTTTGTGGGGCATCGGCGGTGACGCACGTCAGCCCGGCGTCATCGAGCGCGTGCAGGCGCTGAAGGGTCGCGCGGCCACAAGCCCGTTTCTCATGCTGGTGCGCGACATGGAGGCGGTGCGTGCGCTCGCCGATCCACTTCCGGAGGCCGCAGAGCGCCTGATGGACGCGCTGTGGCCCGGTGAGCTGACGTTGTTGCTGCCGGCGGCGTCCACCGTGCCCCCCGCGCTGGTAGGGCAGGAGGGACTGGTGGGCTTGAGGCTGGCGACGCATCCGGTTGCGGCGGCCTTGATCGAAGCCACCGGGGCGTGGCTGGTGTCGACCAGCGCCAACCTCACCGGGACGCCGGCGCCACTGTCGCTGGCGGAGGTGCCGGCATCGATTCGAGCGGGCGTGGACGCGGTCGCGGAGGGCCCACCGGAGCCGTCGGGCGGGGCCAGTACGGTGGTTGCCGTGGACCTGACCGGCAGGCCTCGACTCATTCGCGCCGGTGCGGTAAGCAAGAGCGTCTTGAACGACGTGCTCAAAGGAGATCTCGATGGCTGACGTGCGACCCTTTATTGGCGTTCGATACTCCCAGACGGGCGACCAGAGCGACCTGCTGGCGCCACCGTACGATGTAATCGACCCGGTCTTCCGTGCCGACCTGGCCGGCCGCAACCCGGCCAACGTGGTGGAGATCGACCTGCCTGAGGCGCCTGACGACGAAGACAAGTACGCCCACGCGGCGGATATCTATCGCGGCTGGCTGGAGCAGGGCACGCTGGTTCGCGACGGCGAGCCCGGCTTCACCATCTATCACCAGACGTTTCCGGGGCCGGACGGCGCGCCCACGACCCGCAAGGGTTTGATCGCCGGTGTGCGGTTGGAGGCCTTTGACGCGGGGATCATCCTGCCGCACGAGTACACGCTGCGCGGCCCCAAAGAGGACCGCTTGAGCCTGTTCACGTCCACGGGCGCCACGGCCAGCCAGGTGTTCACCGTGTATGACGATCCCGAGTTTCAGGTGGACGCGCTCCTGGCCCGCGTGACCGAGGGCGCGCCGCTGATGACGGCCCACAGTGACGACGGCGTGGACCACGCGGTGTGGGTGACCAGCGACGCCGAGATCGCCGCCGGCATCGCCGCGTTTTTTGAGTCCCGCACGCTGCTCATCGCGGACGGCCATCATCGCTACGAGACCAGCCTGCACTATCGCGATCAGCAGCGTGAGCGCCTGGGGACCGACGACGTCCCGGCCAACTACGCGGCGATCTACCTGGCCAACATGGCGGACCCGGGCACGGTGGTGTACCCGATCCATCGGCTGGTGCGCGACGTGGCCGGCTTCTCGGCGGGCAACTTTGTCGAGCGCCTGGATGAGCTCTTTGAGCGCCGCCCGCTCCGTGGCGAGTCGCTGGCCGAGATGAAGGCGTGCATGGCTGAGCATGCGGCCGACACCGGACAGGCGATCTACGGCGCCGTGTTCCCGGATCGGACCGGCTGGACGTTCGGCCTGGACCCCGCCAAGCAGGCGCGCGCGTTGTCGCTGATCAAGGAAAGAGAGCCTCTGCGCTCCCTGGACGTCACGGTTCTCCACCGGCTGGTGCTCGATCGCACGCTCGGAATCGACGCCGCCGCGCTGGCCGCTCAGAGCAACGTGGACTACATCAAAAATGAGTCGACGTTTCTCACCAAGATGGGCACCGGAGACTATCAAGTCGGTTTTTTACTGCCCGCGCCCAACGCCCGTCACGTGGCGGAGGTCGCGGCGGCCGGCCAGCGGATGCCGCAGAAGAGCACGTACTTCTTCCCGAAGATTTTGAGTGGCGTTGTAATCTATCCCTGGGAAGGCTGAAACCGCTTAGCTTTAGCCACTTCCGAACGATCGATCTGCTTGTGGGACTCGATCGCCGTTGCTATAATCCAAATATGCTTGACCCGGTCATCATACGACGGATCAGAGAAGAGGAAGAACGCCGCCGCCGCGAGCGGAATGAGCGCGCCCAGATCCCGCTGTATTATGAGCCTCCGCGCCAGCCGACTCGGCCCCCCCCACGGGAGGAAGAGAAGGACACCGGCGGTACGGTCATCGAGATAGACCTTTAGAGCAAGCCCCGCACAAATCCGCCGTCCACCGCAAGGGATTGGCCCGTGATGTAGGCTGCGCGTTCGCTGGCCAGAAACGTCACCGCCGCCGCGAATTCGTGGGGCCGTCCCAGGCGCTGGGCCGGGACGTCCGCCGCAAAGTCGGAGACCTCGATGCCTTTGGCGTTTGCGAGGTTCTGCAGGCGCTCCGTGAGCGTGTAGCCGGGGCAGACCGCGTTGACGGTCACGCCGTAACGGGCCGTCTCCGCCGCCAGCGTTTTCAGCATGCCGTGCAGGCCGGCGCGCACCGTGTTGGACGTGCCCAGGCCCGGCAGCGGCTGCTTGACCGCGACCGACGTGATGGCGACCACGCGGCCAAACCCGTTGTCCTGCATGGCTGGAATCGTGCGCTGAAAGAGGTGCAGCGCGCCCATCAGGTGCATCCGGATGCCGGTGCCCATCGCATTGGCGTGGGTCTCCAGCAGCGGGCCTGGCGCCGGTCCGCCGCCGTTCCAGATCACGATGTCCGGGGAGGCGCCGAACGTGGCGATGGTCTCGTCCACGAACAGGTCCAGGTCGGCTGGGACGCCCACATCGGCCACAACCCCAAGCGCCCCGTCGCCGTTGACCTCGGCGATGGCCTCGTGGGCCAGGGCGATGCTGTCGGGATCGCGGCCGCAGATGGCCACATGGGCGCCTTCTCGTGCCAGCTCTATCGCGCAGGCGCGGCCCAGACCTTTGCTGGCGGCGCAGACCAGGGCGATCTTGCCTTCGAGGCCGAGGTCCATGTTTGGGCTAGAGCTCTGCCCGGCTGTTGATCACGCGGCCGACGAGGCCGTAGTCCTTGGCCTCTTCCGCGCTCATCCAGTAGTCGCGTGCCGTGTCCTTGGCGACGCGCTCCAGCGGCTGGCCACAGACGTCCGCAAGCACCTCGTTGATCTTCGCGCGTGTCTTCAGGATCTCGTTGGCCGTGATCTCCAGGTCGGAGGCGGCGCCAAACACGCTGAACGGGATCAGCGGCTGGTGGATCAAAAAGCGCGCGTTAGGCAGCGCAATGCGGTCTTTCTTGTCCTGCGGTGCGCCGTAGATGATCGTGGCGATGGAGCCGGTCAGGCCCGCCGAGATGCATCGCACGCGCGGCTTCAGGTAGCGGATCACGTCAAAGATCGCGAAGCCGCTGGAGACGGAGCCGCCGCCCGAGTTGATGATGATGTCGATCGTCTTGGACGCGTCTTCGGCTTCCAGAATCAGCAGACTCTGGGTGACTCGGCGCGCCAGGGTGTCGTCCACGCGACCATTCAGCAGAATGGTGCGGGTTGTGAAGAGGCGGTCGTTGAACCAGTGGTCCTCTTCGGAGTCATCGGCGTGCGCTACCACGATGTTCGTGAGGTCTGTCATGGGGTTCCTTTTGCCACGATCTCAACGTCGACGTCCACCTTGTCGCCTACCTTCATAAACAGCAAGCGAGGCGGGGCGATGCCCAGCGCTGGGAGGTCCAGCGCGAAGGACGCGTTGGCGCGCAGTGCGTCGTCGTCCAGGCTGCCTGTCGCCTCGACCGTCAGCGGCGTTTTTCGGTCGCGGTATGTGATCTCGCCGGACACCTGAATGCGCCAGGGATCGCGTGACAGTACCTCGACGCCGGCCACTTCAAACGCCGCGTCAGGCCAGCGCTTGACGTCGATGTGACGGTGCATGGCAAAGTCGCGCATCCGGTCGCCAAACGTCTGCTTCTTCAGCGGCACGGTGAGCGAGCCACCGGCGGTGGACTCGAGGTCGTCCGGATCGCCGTGCAGTCGGCCGGTCAGCCCGACGCCGCTGCTGCGTGAGTCGTGCAGCGTGGAGCTGGCGCAGATCGACACCTTGGACTGTCGGGGGTCGATGTCCCAGCGCCGCTCCATGAGCTAGGCGCTGCGGTCGTTGACGACGCTCATGATCTCTTCGTGGCTGAGCGTGTGATTACCGGACTTGGCGCGCGCCATGATCGCCTCCACAAGGGCCTCCGTGGGCTCCATGCCGCGCGACTTTAGCCAATACACCACGTTGCTGGCGCCGGACATATGGCCGATCTCGATCTCCTGGTGTCGTCCGAACATGCCCGCCGGCACGCCGGAGTAGATCGTGTCCGCGAGCCGGTGATCGCCCTTCTGCTGCGCCTTGATGATCGCCGCCGCGTGTACGCCCGTGGCTGTGCGAAACGCGTCGCGCCCCGCCAGCGGGTAGTTGATCGGGATGCCCATGCCGGTCGCCTCGCCCACCACCTCGCAGTACTCGGTCAGGCGGCTGAGGTCGTTGTCGATGACCTCCAGCAGCTTCAGGTTCAGCAGCATCTGGTCCATGGACGTGTTGCCGACACGCTCTCCGATGCCGAGCGCAGTGCCGTGCACCCGGTCCACCCGCGCCTCCAGCGCGATAATCGCGTTGACCAGCGCCAGCCCGCGGTCGTTGTGTCCATGCCAGTCCATGAACACCTTGCCGCGCATGCCCATGCCGTCGATGACCGCCTGCGTAAACTTGCACAGCGCGCGCACGCCGTCCGGGGTGGCGTGGCCGCAGGTGTCGCACAGCACCAGGCGCGTGGCGCCGGCCTCGATCGCGGTGCGGAAGAGCGCCAGCAGCGTCTCCGGGCGGCTGCGGACCGTATCCTCGGTGACGAACGAGACGGGCAGCCCGTTTTCCACGCCGAAGCGGACCGCCTCATCCGTCATCTTGAGCATGCGATCCAGGTCCCACCCCTCTGCATAGGCGCGGATGGGGCTCGAGCCGAGGAAACACAGGACCTCGATCGGGGCCCCCACCGCCTGGCTGATCTCCACGATGGGCCGGATGTCGTTCAGGTGCGTCCGCGCCGCGCAGCCCGGCACGATGGCCATCTTGTTGTCGACGACCTCGCGGGCGATGCGCGTGACGTCGTCGACGGCTCTCTGACCGGCGCCCGGCAGCCCGATGTCCGCCGCGTCGATGCCCAGCGCGTTCATCAGGTGCAGGATCTTCAGCTTGTCCTCGATCGTCGGGTCGATCACGGACGGGCTCTGGATCCCGTCGCGCAATGTCTCGTCGAACAAGAGCACGCGCCCCGCCCGTGCGACAGGGCGTCGCGTATCGATCATGTTCCAGTCGTAGACCAGGCCGTCCGCTGTGGTATTGTCCGCCGCCATGAGGCCGTCTGCCGTACTTTGCTTCTTCATCGCTCTGAGTGTAACGCTCGGGCCGGTTGACGCCCAGAGCCAACTGCGCCAGCCCAAGGCTGAGCCTTTCTTCGTTGAGGGTTGGCACGGCTGGGTCATCCCCATGAACGAGCTGCAGAACGAGGGCTGCGCCGCGACCGCGTTGGGGGGCTGCGAGACGTCGTTCAACGCGCGTCCGGAGATCGGCTTCAAGATCGGTGGTCGCGTCTGGAAGCCCCTCAACCTGGATGCCGGTCTGCGTTTTGGCTACGGCGTGCAAAAGGGCTTCACCCTGGCGGAGCGCAGTGACAGCTACCAGACCGGCATCGACATGATCGAGCTGCTGCCCTTTGTCCGGGCCGGCATCTTTCCGTTCAAAAAGGACACCTGGGGCATCGGCATGGAGTTCGGCGCCGGCATGTTCTTCGCGTTCGGCGGCAAAGACGGCGCCAACCCCTTCCCCGAAGACAGCCAGATGCTCGTCCGCTTGAGGGTCTCGTTCGGGGCGATCTGGCGCTGGTCAAACCGCGTCAGCCTGAACTTCGACGCGATCTCGCTGGTCACCGACATTCCAATCACCGACTTCTGGTCGCGCGAAGTGGGCACCCAGCTCGGCTTTGAGCCCAACGCGGGCATTCAATACAGGTTCTGATGGCTGACAACATCGTACAGCTGGGTCACACGCTGACCCTGGCGGGCGTCGCCGACGTCGCCCATCAACGCGCCCGTGTGGGCGTTGGCGCCGACGTAGTCGAGCGTTTGTCCAAGACGCGCGCGCTCGTCGAGGCGCACCTGGGCGAGGACGAGCCGCTGCATTACGGCATCAACACCGGCTTTGGGGCCCTGGCCGAGGTGCGCATCGACGCCGGCCAGATCCGTGAGCTTCAGCAAAACCTGGTGCGCAGTCACGCGTGTGGTGTGGGCGATCCGCTGGCCGAGCCTGACGTGCGCGCCATCATGCTGTTGCGGGCGGAGGTCCTGGCCAAGGGGCGATCCGGGGTCCGGCCCGAGGTCGTGCAGCTGCTGGCCGCCTGTCTGAATGCCGGCGTGCATCCGATCATCCCGCGCAAGGGATCCGTGGGCGCTAGTGGAGACCTGGCGCCGCTAGCTCACCTGGCGCTGGTGCTCACGGGCGAGGGCGAGGCCATCTACGACGGTCAGCGCATGGCGGGCGGTGCAGCCCTGCAGGCGGCAGGTCTCACCCCGGTCGAGCTGCGCGCCAAAGAGGGGTTGTGCTTGATCAACGGGACCCAGGCCATGACCGGCGTGGGCGCGCTGGTGCACGAGCGAGCGGTGCGGCTGGCGCGGGTGTGCGATGCGATCGGCGCCATGACCGTGGAGGCCCTGACCGACAGTCGCGGCGCGTTCGATCACCGCATCCACGACCTGCGCCCGTTTGTCGGGCAGCAGGCCAGCGCCGCCAACCTGTACCGGCTGCTGGACAACAGCGAGATCATGAACAGCCACGTCAACTGCGGGCGCGTTCAAGATCCCTACAGCCTGCGCTGCATGCCGCAGGTCCACGGCGCAACGCGCGACACGTTGGACCACGTGCACAACGTGCTGGCGGTCGAGGTCAACGCGGTCACCGACAACCCGCTGGTCTTCGAGGGCGGCGAGATCGTCAGCGGCGGCAACTTCCACGGACAGCCGGTCGCGTTTGCGCTGGACTTCATGGCCATCGCCCTGGCCGAGCTGGCCAACATCTCCGAGCGGCGCATCGAGCAGCTGGTCAACCCGTACTTGAACAGCGGACTGCCGGCGTTTCTGGCGCCCCAGGTCGGTCTCAACAGCGGCTTCATGATCGCCCAGGTGACGGCCGCTGCGCTGGTCAGCGAGAACAAGCGGCTGGCGGTGCCGTCCAGCGTCGACAGCATCCCGAGCTCCGCCAACCGCGAGGACCACGTGTCCATGGGCATGCACGGCGCGGTGAAAGCCAAAGAGGCGCTCAAAAACGTGGAGATCGTGCTGGGTATCGAGCTGCTGTGCGCCGCGCAGGGCGTGGATCTGCGCCGCCCGCTGACGGCCGGTCCCGGCGTCGAGGCGATGCATGCGCTGGTGCGCCGGTCCATCGCGCCGATGATGCGCGACCGCGTGCTCCACCCCGACATCGAGGCGGCGACTCAGTTGGTGCGTAGCGGCGATCTGTTGGCCGCCGTCGAGGGCGCAGTAGGCCCATTGCAGTAGTACTATGATCGCCGGGTTTATTCTGAGTAAACCGGCTTGACATGGTCTGGTGCCACTGTTAGCCCTTCCCCACCTCAACTTCTTCGGAGCTTTTGATGACTTCTCGAGGCGTGCGTTTTCTTTCTCTGCTCCTGACCGCGACCCTGCTTGCCGCTACTGCGCAGGCCCAGGACATCGTCCTGAAGGACCCCAAGGGCGACGACAACGGCCCGGGCAAGTACGTGTATCCGACCGACCCCGTCTACAAGAAGGGTTCGTTCGACATGACCGAGGTCAAGCTGGCCGACAAGGGCGACACGGTCCAGGTCAAGGTGTCGTTTGCGACCAAGATCGAGGACCCGTGGCGGTCCAAGGATTGGGGCGGCAACGGCTTCTCGCTGCAGATGGTCTTCATCTATATCGACAAGGACGGCAAGGCCGGCAGCGGTCACACCGGCGCGCTGCCCGGGTTGAACGTGGACTTCAACCCGACCGCCGCGTGGGAGAAGGTGCTGATCGTCAGCCCGCAGGGTACGACTCGCCTCAAGAACGAGATTCGCGGCAAGGCGCGCAAGCAGCGCAAGGACATCGTGCTGCCCAGCCGCGTCAAGGCGCGCGGTCGCACCCTGGTGGCTACGTTTGCCAAAGCCGACATCGGCGGTCTGGACAGGGGCTGGGGCTACCAGGCGCTGGTTCAGTCCAACGAGGGCTTCCCCAAGGCGCACGATCTGCTGACGCGTCCGGTCAACGAGTACAAGGGCAAGCACCGCTTCGGCGGCGGCAGCGACTTCGACTGCGACCCGCACGTCATCGACATGCTGGCCGGGTCCGCGACGGGCGGCTCGGACGAGAAGAGCGCCCAACATAAGGCCCTCAGCGGCTACAAGTGCACCGATGATCCGGACGCCGGCAAGCGCACTCAGATCCCGATGGTCTACCCCAAGCGGTAGGCAGACCGGAGCCGATCCTTGAAGAACCTACTGTTCGCGGTGCTTGTCGCCGCATGTCTGGTGCCGCCTGCTCGCGCGGAGTTGGTGAACTTCGACCTCAGCGGCAACATCTACACCAAGTGGCTATATCGCAATAACGACTCCCAGGGCGTGCTGAGCCTGGGCAACCCGTTCTGGCCCGACAACATGTCCGGCGACAACGGCGTCGGCACCGAGTTCGAGCTGCTGATCAACGGCAAAGTCGGCAACAACGTCGAGGCCGGTGTGCGCCTGAAGAGCCGCTTCGGCGCGCTGTGGCAGGACTGGTGGGAGAACGGCGACATCAACTACGACCAGCAGAACACGTCGGGTGAGTCGCTGGGCCAAAACCACGCGCAGTACATCAAGCTGCGCGGGTACTGGGTGCGTGCGTCGCCGCCGTTTCCGGGCGTGGAGTCCATTCTGGTCGGGTCCAGCGACTTCGGCATGTTCAACGAGTGGACCATCGGCAAGATCCGGTACATCGACCGCGACAACGGCAAGGGCGTCTTCATCAAGGGCGCCGGCCACGACGACTATTTCCGGTACCACATCGGCGCCATCGCGCTGCCCAAGCTGTGGGTCGGCCCGGGCTGGTCGACGGGCATCGGCGACCCGAACATCCGCAACCCCTTCTACTCGTCCGACTGGGCCTACGGCGCGCGGTTTGACTCGATGCCGACCGACGGACTGGCGCTCACGCTGATCGGGACGCTGACGCGTGATGCGGAGATCGATTTGACCGACCCGGACGCCGTCGGCTCCGACTTTCCGAGCTGCACCGACGACCTGGGCAACCCGGTCGCGGGCTGCGAGCCCAACGGCGCGGTTGACTCCTTCAACCGCTACAGCAACGCGGTGGTCACGCTCGAGAGCCAGATCGACGTGTGGGACGGCGGGTCCTTCAACGTCATCGGCGGGTTCAGCCACTCTCAGATCGACCCGCAGCTGGCCGCCAACGGCGTCGCCCAAAACGAGGGCGTCTTTCCGCTGGTCTTCGACGACGTGCAGGGCTGGTTCGTGCGCGCGCGCGGTGAGCTGTTCGACGTGGGCGCCGACGGCCTGACCCTGAAGGTGGAGCTGTTCAACATCGACGAGCACTTCATGACGATCTTCGGCGCGCGCCGCGAGGCCGACGTGCTGCTGACCGACGGCTTCATCGAGGGCGGGCAGCTCCCCAGCCTCAACCTGGCCAACGAGTTCGTGGACTTTGACGACGCCTGGTACGAGAGCATCATCGGCTGGCGCGGGGTGACCGGAATCGCGCAGTACGAGGCCGGCGTGCTGGACCTCACGATCGAGGGCACGGTCATCGACTACAACACCAACGCGCAAAACCGCGACGTGGACACGATCTACCCCACGTTTCTGCACACGGACGGATACACGGACACCGACATCTACGACTACGCCAACGTGCTGGATCGCGGTCGCGACCCGCGCAGCGTCTACAAGCGCCACCAGGACCGCCTCAGCGCCATCGGCATGCTCAAAGCCGTCTTCAAGACCGGCGTCGGGCGCGGGTTGCAGATCGGGCTGAAGGGCAAGTTCATCTTCGACAGCGACAACCGGCGCGAGCCCAGCCTGGACTCGGCGGCCGCCAAGGCGCTGACGGGCGCAGGGGACGAAGCGTTTCCCGACGACGACTACCTGGGGTTGATCACGCGCGGCAAAGTTTGGGTCGCGTATCCGTTCTTCGACGGCCTCTCGTTTCAGGTGGGCGGGCAGTTCGACTACTGGGATGAGCAGAACCGCAAGGGCTCGTTGGAGCAGGGCTACTCAGACGACGTCACCGTGAAGGTGAAGCCGTTTCTGGACATCGGATACCAGCTCGAGGGCCTGAAGTTCCGGTATCATCTGGAGTATGTCTACAAGGACGCCCAACGCGAGCGTGACCTCGATCGCACCTACCACATTGTGCGGTCAAAGGCGGAGATGGTGGTCTCATGGTAGCGCGTAAGCTCATGACGCTCTCATTGGTCGTGCTGGTCGCCGGCTGCGGCGTGGACGGCCTGCTCTTCGGCGCTCTGACACGCGGCGATCAGGACCGGGAGACTCCGCTGCAGGCCGCGCCCAACATCTTGCAGGGCAAAGCGCCCGGGTACGCGGGAGCCGCGCTCGACGTGGTGACCGGGGCGGGCGACGTGCTGGACGATCTGACGACGTCGGTGGCGGACGACAACACGTTCTCGATCACCGTGGCCGGCAACACGTCGCTGACCAACCTGGTTCTAGTGGTCGACGGCGGCGCATCCGGCGTGTGGGGTGTGGTGTCGGAGGTGCCCGCGCAGACGTCGATAAAGGCGCCTCCGCAGCTGATCGCCATCGGCGAGCTCAACGCCCGCACGACCCTGGCGACGCTGCTGGTGCTGGCCAAAGCGAGGGCGACCGGGCAGACGTTGACCGCGTTGGCCCCGACGGCGGTGGACCTGGCGGTCGGCGACGTGCTGGGGCTGCTGGACGCGGCCGACGATCGCATTACGCCGCTGTGGGACCTGGTGATCTCGCTACCGCCGATGCGGACTCACCCCGGGGTTGGCCAGAGCTACCTGGCTGCCGGCGATACCACCGATTTTGACGCGGCGCTGGCCACCGCGCTGGGGGCGTTTGAGTTTCGCGCGTGTTACCCGACGGACCAGATCCGGCTGGTCCTGATCGCCGACCTGCGTCCGGGCGGCGTGGACCGCAACTGCCAGGAGATCGACCGCTTCTTGTGGGCGTCGGATGCGCCGGGCAAGTCGATGTTCGTCACCGGTGGCATCCACATCGACACGCCGCGCTGTGGCGAGACGACGGGCCCATGTCTGGACGAGGCGGCCTTTGACGCGGCCAGCCAGAAGCTGGGCAACTGGGTGCCCAACCAGGTCCAGATGTACGACGACGGGACTCACGGCGATGCGGCCGCGGGTGACAATCTGTGGACGGTGAGCGTGGACATGCCGTACTGGGACCCGGGCGGGCTGGACCAGGCCGGCGTACGCGTGGGCTACAAGTACACGTACGGCTTCCCCGGTCAGGGCTGGACCGAGAGCGAAGAGTGGCCGGGCAACAAGCGCCTGATCGAGCTGCGTGACTTGAACGGCGACCACGTGATCACCCGTCAGGACTTCTTTGGCGATGAGACGACCAACAAGGACAAGTTCAACCTCCTGACCGCCGCGCGCGGTGGGTGCGGCAAGGTGGTCTTTCCGTCACAGCCGGCGCCGCCAAAGTGCGTCAACGACTCGCTGGAGGCGATGATCGACTCCGACCTGGACTGCGAGCTGGACGCGTGGCCCGCGCCCGGTCTGTCTGGTCCGATCACCCTGGACTGCCCTGACTCGTAAAGACCATGAGCAGTTGGTGCTGCGCTATATGGAGCGCAGCGGTCTGACACGGTTTGTGACCCCCGTGGAGATGCTGGGCTCCGGCGTTTTGAAGGTGGCGCCCAACGAGCCGGACGCGCTGCGTGAGTGCTTGCGCGAGGCCGGCTGGGTGGAGGATCCGCTGCCGGGGTATCGCGCTCGCGTCAAGCCATGGGTCGTGTGGTCCGCACGTGAGCGGCGCATCGGGCCGGCGCTGCATCTGGAGTGCGAAAAAGAGGCCTTTGTGGTGCATATCGACGTCGCCAATCCGGGGCGCTGGTGGCCGCTGTTCGTGCTGCACGTGCCCATCGATCTGTGGGGCTGGCGCACTGTCAGGATGTGGCTGCTGCGGCTGTTATGAGAGGAGGGTGGCGACGATCTCGCGGCCGATCTCGATCGCGCGGGTGCTCGTGCCCTTCACAATGGTGATCCCGCCGACCACGGAGTGACCTCCGCCGCCGTACTTTTCGCAGATGCCGGAGATGTCGTGCCGGCGGGCCTCGGGGCGCCACGGGTTGCAGCCGACCGACAGCTTGACGCGGTCGCGGAAGCTGTTGACGACGACCACGTAGGTGGCATCCGGGTAGAGGTAGTACGGGCCGAACTTGTTGCCGACGACGTTGTTGCGGCCGGTGAGGTCGACAAAGACGACGTCGTCGTGCACCTCGGCGATCTGCCCGACCAGGTCCAGGGTGTACCGCTGGCGCTCGCGGATGGGCGCAAACTTCTCCTGGATTTGCGGGATGGCGGCTGTGCCGTCGACGTCGCCCTCGCACAGGCCGTCGATGACGCGCTGGGCCAGCGGGCCGTCCTGCAGGTGCTCGCAGACGCTCATCAGCTGCAGCGCCGGCTCCTCCAGTGCGACCGCCGTGTGGGCGTCGGGAAACTTGGCGGCGTCGATGATGTCGACCCAGCGGATCAGGTCCTCTAACGGCTCGATGTCAAAGCCGAACTCTTTCTGCACCGTGCGGGCCATGTAGCCGGCGCACGACGGCGCTTTCGGGTCCCAGTAGTGCCGGGGATGCGGGTTCGCGTCATAGTGGGCGCGCTCCTCCGCGTTGACGAAGGCGCTGAGGTGATGGTCGAACCACCAGTCCAGCTTGGGGCTGGGGCTGTAGCGGAAATCCACGATGGCGTTCACGTCGCCGTCGAAGACGGACGTGTTCACCGGCTCGGGGCCGCCGTGGCGCATCGCCCGCTGAATGAACTCGGCTTTGCCGTCGATCTGCTCTCTGTAGAAGCGGGTGAACACCGCCGCAGAAGAAAAGCCGTCGAAGCAGTTGCCGTGCCTGAGCACCTTGACCTTCATCTCGGGCCCCTCATACCGCACTTTTGTGTTTACGGGAAGGGCGCTATAGTGCGCCCCGCAATGATTCTGGGACAGGTGATCGGTACGGTTTGGGGCGCGCAGCAGTCGCATGGGCTCGCCGGTGTGAAGCTGGCCGTCGTCCGCCCCGTCGCGGGCGAGGGCACGGACCTGGTTGCGGCCGACAAAGTCGGCGCAAACGTTGGAGAAATCGTGATCGTGGCGACCGGCAGCCGCGTGCGCGACATCGGGTACGACGACCGCACCCCGATCAAGTCGGTGGTGGTCGGCATCGTCGACGGGGTCCAAACGTGATCCTCGGCAAGGTCATGGGCCACCTGTGGGCGGCCCAGAAAAGCGAGCGTCTCACGGGCCACAAGCTGCTGCTGGTACGACCCGAGCGCGCCTACCGGATGCGCGCCGACCATCTGGTCGTGATCGATCAGGTCGGCGCCGAGGTCGGACAGCAGGTCATCGTGACCATCGGCGCTCCCGGTCGCTGGCAGACGGGCGATACGCGCACACCGATCGACGCCGCCGTGTCGGCCATCGTGGACCAGGTCCAGTGGGAGGCCGTCTCGTGATTCACGGTCGCATGATAGGCACCGTCTGGGGCGCTCGGCACGTTCCGGGGCTCGCCGGTCGCAAGCTGGCGCTGGTCTCCGAGCTGGACGGGGGCAAGCCGACCGGGCGCGTGGTCGTGGCCATCGATCTGCTGGACGCTGAAGTCGGCCGCGAGGTCGTTGTCTCTTTCGGCAGCGGCGCGCGGGCGGCGATCGACCCTGAAGCCGGGCTCGCTGTCCTGGCGGACGCCGCCGTCACGCAGGTGATCGAGGGCAGCTCATGTTCGTAGGGCGTGTTATCGGGCACGTGTGGTCCACCGTGAAGTGGCCGCAGCTGGAGGGTCTGAAGCTGCTGATCGTGCAGCCGTTCGAGCACGACCAGCTGATGGCCGCCGACGGGTTGCCGGACGCCGATCCCAGTCGCGAGGACGGGGTCGTTGTGGCGGACACCCTGGACGCCGGTGTGGGCGACACGGTCGTCGTGGCGTTCGGGCACGCCGCGCGCGTCGCCATCGCTCCTGAGATCGCCCGAGGGGCCAAGCCGCCTCATCCCATTGACGCCGCAGTTGTGGCCGTCGTCGACGCCATCGAGGTCGCATGAAGAAGTTGGTTACAGAGCGCGAGCTGGAGCACGTCACCAAGGGCGGCGCCTTTCAGGTCACCTCCGACATGATCCTGACGCCGTCCGCGCGTGATTTCGCGTCACGCAACGGTATCTCATTGGCTTATGACGGGGACCAGGCGACCGCGGCGGGCGGCAACGAGACCGCCATGGATCGGGCTATTCGGGAGATCGTCACCGCCGAGCTCGGGCGCGCGGACGCCACGGTGATCAGCGCGGTGCGCAGCGCGGTCGGGCCCGGTCAGCCCGCCGAGTCGCCGGCGTCGCAAGCTGTTCGCACAGCGGCGCGCGAGGCCGGCGGTCGCAATCGCGCCGTGCTCTCGGCGATGGGCGAAAATCGCTCAGGAATCCTCAGCCGCCTGACCACCGCCATCTCGGGGACGGGCTGCGACATTCTGGATGTCACGCAGACGCTCGTCGGCGGCTATTTCACCATGATGCTCATCGTGGAGATCGACTCTCTGGAGCAGGATGGTCTGACGTTTGGCGAGTTTCGTACCCGCGTGCTCGACGAGGTCAAGGCGCTGGGCCTGGAAGGCATGCTGATGCACGAAGACGTGCTGCGCGCCATGCACCGCGTGTAACGGAGAAGCCGCTTGTTCTTCAGCGATCACGAAGTCATCCAGACCATGCAGATGGTCGCGCACGAGTGCCTGGATATCCGCACCGTGACGATGGGGATCTCCCTGCTGGACACGCCGACCAAGACGCCGGACGGGCTGGCTCGCTTTGTCTATGACAAGGTCACCAAGCGGGCGTCGGCGCTGCCCGGCATCGTCAAAGAGATGGAGAGCCGCTATGGCATTCCCATCGCCAACACCCGGATCAGCGTTACGCCCGTGTCGCTCATTTGCGAGGGCATTCCCGACAGCGGGTATCTGAAGGTGGCCAAGGCCCTGGACGCGGCGGCGGAGGAGGTCGGCGTCGACTATCTGGCCGGCTACTCCTGCCTGGTCCACAAGGGCGCGACTCCGGGCGACATTCGGCACATCCAGTCGCTGCCGCAGGTGCTGGCCGAGACGGCGCGCATCTGCTCGTCGGTGAGCCTGGCCACGACCAAGTCCGGCATCAACATGGACGCGGTCAAGCTGATGGGCGTGACGATCAAGGCCATCGCGGAGGCAACGCGCGACCGCAACGGGATCGGCTGCGCGAAGCTCGTCGTGTTTGCCAACGTTCCCGAGGACAACCCATTCGTCGCCGGCGCATTTCACGGTACCGGGGAGCCGGACACGGTCATCAACGTGGGCGTCAGCGGGCCCGGGGTGGTGCTGGCCGCGGTGCGACGATTGCGCGAGCAGGAGCCGGATGCCGACTGCGGCGCGCTGGCCGAGTGCATCAAGCGCATGGCGTTCAAGATCACGCGGGCTGGGGAGCTGATCGGCCGCAAAGTCGTCGAGCGGCTGGGGTCGCACGTGAGCTTCGGCATCGTGGACTTGAGCTTGGCGCCCGCCCCGACCGAGGGCGACAGCGTGGCCAACATCCTGGAGGCGCTGGGCCTCGATCAGGTCGGTACCCACGGGTCGGTGGCGGCGCTGGCGATGGTCGTGGATGCGGTCAAGAAGGGCGGCATCATGGCCAGCTCGTCGATAGGCGGTCTAAGCGGCGCGTTTATCCCGGTCAGCGAGGATTTGGGGATGATCGACGCGGTGCGCGCCGGCACGCTGTCCATCGACAAGCTGGAGGCCATGACCGCAGTGTGTAGCGTGGGCCTGGACATGGTCGGCATCCCCGGCGACACCCCGGCGCACACCATCAGCGCGATCATCGCGGACGAGATGGCGATCGGCGTCATCAACCACAAGACGATCGGCGTGCGTCTGCTGCCGGTCCCGGGGGCCGGAGTCGGCGACATGGTCGACTACGGCGGCCTGCTGGGGCAGGTGCCGATCATGCCGGTCAACACCGTCAGTCAGCAGTCTTTTATCAACCTGGGCGGACGGATCCCCGCCCCGGTCACAAGCGTAAAGAACTAACAGGAGTCAATCAGCCATGGGCCATCGCATCGAAACCGACAGCATGGGTGAGGTCACGGTCCCCGAGGACGCGTATTACGGTGCACAGACGCAGCGGGCGTTCGACAACTTCCCGGTCAGCGGCATCCGCTTCAACCGGCGCTTCATCCGAGCGATGGGGCTCCTCAAGCAGGCGGCCGCGCGCACGAATCTCAAGTTGGGTAACCTGGACGAGGCCAACGCCAACGCCATCATCCAGGCCGCCGGCGAGGTCGCGGACGGCAACCTGGACAGCCAGTTTGTCGTGGACATCTTTCAGACCGGCTCAGGCACCTCGACCAACATGAACACCAACGAGGTGATCAGCAACCGCGCCATCGAGATTCTGGGCGGCACGATCGGCAGCAAGACACCGGTGCACCCCAACGATCACGTCAACTACGGGCAGAGCTCCAACGACACGATCCCGACGGCGATTCACGTCTCGTCCAGCGAGGCGGTGCACCGCGATCTGCTGCCGGCGCTGCAGCGACTGGAAGAGGAGCTGGGCAAGAAGGTCGAGCAGTTCGACGACGTGCTCAAGATCGGGCGCACGCACCTGATGGACGCGGTGCCGGTCCGCCTGGGGCAGGAGTTTTCCGGCTACCGCCAGCAGATTCGGGCGGGCATCGCGCGGGTCGAGGCGGCCCTGCCGCATATGCAGGAGCTGGCGATCGGCGGTACGGCCGTGGGCACGGGGCTGAACACGCACCCCGACTTCTCGGAGAACGTGTGCGCGTTTTTGAGCGAGGCGACGGGCATCGCGTTTACCAGCGCGCCCAACAAGTTTGAGGCGCTGGCTGCGCGCGACGCCTGTGTGGCCATGAGCGGCGCGCTGCGGACGGTGGCGGTCAGCCTGACGAAGATCGCCAACGACATCCGCTGGCTGGGCAGTGGCCCGCGCTGCGGCATCGGTGAGATTCTGTTGCCGTCGATCCAGCCCGGCTCGTCGATCATGCCCGGCAAGGTCAACCCGGTGATGTGCGAGTCGCTGCTCATGGTCAGCGGCCAGGTCATCGGCAACGACGCCGCCATCACGTGGGGCGGTGCGGCCGGCAACTTTGAGCTGAACGTCATGAAGCCGGTCATCGCGCACAACCTCCTGAGCTCGGTGAGCCTGCTCACGGGCGGCATCAACGCCTTCATCGACAACTGCCTGATCGGTCTGGAGGCCAACCGCGAGCGCGCGGCGGAGCTGATCGAGGGCAGCCTGGCTATGTGTACGTCGCTGGCGCCGATCATCGGTTACGACGCGGCCGCGTCCATCGCCAAAGAGGCCTACAAGACGGGCCGCACGGTGCGCGAGGTCGCGCGCGAGAAGAGCGGGCTGTCGGAAGAGGAGCTGACCGAGGCGCTGGATCCGCGCCGCCAGACAGGGACGTAAGATCTAGCGTTTGCGAGCGTAGTGGTAGCCTCGGCGTCGTCTCGCTGTGGCGCCGCTGTTCTCGAAGCTGCGCAGCCACATGCGGAAGATGCCCGTGTGGCCCATCTCGTCGATGCGCTCAAAGCGGATGCCGAAGCCCGGCATGCTCTCGTTTGACGGGTTCCACCGGCGCCGCACGATCGCCTCAATTTTTACGTAGGAGACGCCGCCTTCCTCTTCGATGGGGAACTTCAGGCGCACGCGGCTACCCACTCGGGGCAGCTTGTGGTCGGTCTGTACAAACATGCCGCGCTGGCTCACGTTGAGGACGACGCCGCTGTGGGGCAGACCGTCGGTCTGGTACCACGTGACCTCGGTGCGCATGGCAAAGCGCTTGACCCGCCGGCGCTCGATGTCCGTGACGATCTTGCGCATCAGCTCTTCGGCTTCTTTGGCGTCACCAGGCAGGGTCCGCTCGGGGGACATTCGCTCGGCGTGGACGTGGCGCGCTTTCGAGACCAGGTGCAGGCCCTTTTTGTCTTCGGGCGGCGTGAATGTCGCGGAGCCGTCGTCCTCCAGGGCCATGTGGCGGGCGTCTTCTCTGCCCAGGCGATAGCACAGCACGTTCTGCACAAAGTCGCTTAGTGGTCCGATGCCCGCTGCGCAGGAGAACTGCAAGAACTCCAAGGCCATGCCGGGGATGCGGCTGACGCGCGAGGCGCGGGCGATGACTCGGACGATCTTTGCGCTGATCTCGATGACCGGGGCGTCCGGGCCGTCGCTGAACTTCAATGCGAGGTCCGCGCCGACAGGCAGCCTGAAATCGGGGGGCGCGTGGACAAATGTACCGCGCAGGCTGACGTCTGTGGTGACGAGATCCGCACCGCGGCCATCGTGCTCCATCTTGAGCGTCAACAACTTCTGCACGCGGGTTGCCCTGCGCCGGTCGCTCGGCCTTTTGTCCGTCATCGTGAGGAGGACTCCCCAACTGCCACGTTTAGATTCTATCACGGCTATCGGCGTTCACAGCCAAGCACTTGAGTCCGGCGTTTCGAAGCTTGACGTGGGTGGTACGAAGTGGATAAACCCACCGGCTATGAAAACTCCGTTAACACGATTGCTGATGCTGGCGTTCTTTGTGGTGGGTTGTGGCGCGGATGGAGATGAAAAAACGGCGGATGGCGCGGCCGCGACAGGGACTGATGGGGTGTTTACGACCGACACGGGCGGCGACACCGGGGCGACAACCGGCGACGATACAGGCGCCACAACGGGCGATGACGGGCCGGATGACGCGGTGGCGTTGACGTTCTTTGCCGACGATACGGCCAACAAGACATACAAAAACGAACAAATTCAGTGGACCGGCTCTTTTGCCTGGGACAAGGAGACGAACACCGCTGAGTACGCGGCCTCCTGGCTGCCTCAGGACCGGGAGTGGCCCAAGCTGTGGGACGATGGGCCCATCAGCGCGGGCGGGCACGAGGCGGAAGGACAGGTCGCGGGTGACCACATCTTCTCGACGGAGATCATTCTGAAGCCGTCGGTGGGCGGCGACGTGATCGAGTACGGCGCGCTCAACGAGTTCGACAACTGGATCTGGATCGGCGCCAACGGGGTGCTCGAGATCGCGGAGGATGCGACCGGACGCTTGGACGCCGGCGGCATCAAGTTTGCCAAGTTCGGCGACAAGGACGTGAAGATCGCGCTGGACCTGGCGGCTCTCCACGAGGAGTTCGCCACCATCAACGCCGACGAGTACCAGATCTATCTCAAGGGCAACATGAACAGCTGGACGCCGGTCCAGATCCTGGACAACGGCAAAGACGGCGACGAGGTCGAGGGCGACGGCATCTACACCTACCTGCACTCGACGCGGCTTGGGCCCCATGACGGGCTGACATCCGCGGGGCAGCACGTGCAGTTCGTGTTTGTGTTTGCGTTCGAGGGCTTCCCGGTCGAGGACGGCCAGGAGTACAAGCTGGGCCCGGATGCCCTGCCGGACGGCGTGACAGCGGCGACTGAGCAGGACGGCGCGTTTGCGGCCGAAGAGATCATCCTGGAGCTGGACAGCAAGGGCAAAGGCAAGAACACGACGATCGTGGTGAGCGGCGAGGTCGACCCGGACCCGGACCCCGATCCCGACCCGGATCCCGAAGGCGATCCGAGCGTGTCGTTGGTCGATCCGGCCAGCGGTCCCGCGGGCGGCGGTACGTCGGTCACGGTCTCCGGCGTGAACTTCGGGGACGGCGCCAAGGTGACCTTCGGTGATGCTGAGGCCACCGACGTAAAAGTGGAGAGCAGCGGCACGATCACGTGTCTGACGCCCGCCGGCGCGCTGGGTCCGGTCACGGTTACGGTGACCAACTCCGACGGCGGCACGGGCAGCTACGCCGGGGGCTTTACGTACACCGACAAGGGGCCGCCCAGCGTGGACAAGGTCGCGCCGGCGACGGGGCCTGTGACGGGCGGCTCCGTCGTGACCGTCTCGGGCAGCGGCTTCCAGCAGGGCGCGACCGTCTCGTTTGGCGTGAAGGACGCCGACGTGCAGTCGATCAGCCCTGACGGAGAGACGCTGACCTGCAAGACGCCCGGCGGACCCAAGGGCACTGTCGACGTGACGGTCACCAACCCCGATAACCAGAGCGCCACCGCGATCGGAGCGTTTACGTATGAGATGGGCGCGCCGGAGTACTCGGTGCTGGAGGAGCCCTGGGACCTGACCGTGACCATGGGCGCGGCGCCCGGGACGGCGAAAGCGCGCATGTACCACACCGGCGCCACCCCCGGAGACGGCGCGGCGGACGGCCTTATCGCTGAGGTGGGCTGGGGGGCGGCGGCGCTGAACCCGACCGAGGGCAGCTGGACCTGGATTGCGGCGACCTACGTGGGCCAGGGCGGTGAGTTCGGTAACGACGATGTGTTTGAGGGGGCGCTGCCCTCGGATCTGACGCCCGGCAGCTACGGCTTTACGTTCCGCTTCTCGTTCGACGGGGAGACCTGGAACTACGCGGACAAGAACGGCAGCCCCGACTTCGAGGTCTTGCAGCTGGGGGCGCTGACGGTCACGGCGCCGCCCGAGGGTCTGGCGGTGACGGGCTTCTCGCCGGCGCTGGGCTCGCTGGCGGGCGGCACGACCGTGACGATAACGGGCCAGGAGTTCACGGCGGCGGCCAAGGTGTACTTTGGCGATACGATGGCGGAGCTGGTGACGTTTCACAACGCCGGACAGCTGACGGCGGTGGCGCCGGAGCACGACGCGGGCTACGTGACCATCAAGGTCGTGGTCGGCGGCGATGAGGCGACGTCGGCTGCTGAGTTTGCGTACGGGCTGGCCGCGATGCCGGCGGTGGACGGCAGCATCGGCGCGGATTGGCCCGAGGCGAGCAAGCTGGCGACCGACGCCACGCCGGACACCTGGGACAACAACGGCCTGACGGGCCTGTGGGTGGGCTACGACGAGACCTGGCTGTACATCGGCGTCGGTGCGGAGCTGGAGGCGGCCAACGCGCTGGTCGGCTACATCGACCTGGATTACGGCGCGGGTACCGGCTCGGTGCCCGCCACGTTGGCTGACAACGACGGGGCGCTGGACAACGCGCTGACAGGCGCGGCGGCAGAGGTCTCGGACGACGGCTTTGGCGCGGAGTACGCATTTGGCGCGTTTGGCGGCGCCGGGCAGGCGACGGGCGACGAGCTGCAGGCGGA
Source organism: uncultured Myxococcales bacterium (assembly GCA_964545715.1). GTDB lineage: Bacteria > Myxococcota_A > UBA9042 > CAZJHX01. The sequence goes on along the minus strand of CAZJHX010000025.1, from coordinate 30,452 downwards.
TGCGGGCTTTAGAAAGCTGGCGGACCCGGCCAACTTCGGCTGGCTGGCCGGCGACGTGGTCTGGGGTCCCGCGGGCGTGGAGTTCGCCGTCAAGTGGTCGGGGCTGGGGATCTCCCCGGGCGACGGTCACAAGGTTGGGGTCTTTGTCCGCATTGTCGGCAAGGACGGGGAGTACGCGGCGCCGTATGGGCTGCCGACGCCTAACGCATTTGGTCAGACCGATACGGTCGTGGAGTTCTGGGCGCCATGATGTCACGACTTACAGGCATTGGCCTGGTGTGCCTGCTGGCGGTTGGCTGTCCGCGCAAACCAGAGCCGGTGAGCTTTCCGGACGCGGTTGGATCGTCCACGGGTGTAGACGACACGGGCGTGGCCACGGGCGATGACGGCGATGTGGTGCAGCCCTCCGATGAGGGCAACACCGGGACGGACTCGGACGCGACCACGGCGACGGGCGACACGGGTGATACGGGTGACATCGGCCAGCCGCCGCAGCCCGATACGGAGGGCCCCGATGAGGTCGGTCCGGCGGTCGTCTCCGCGTTTTCGGCGGACGGAAAGACCGTCACGGTGCGCTTCAGCGAGGCGATCGACGACGAGTCGGGCGGGACGCTTGGCAACTACACGATCAAGGGCAGCGACAACTCGATCATCGCTCTGACCAGCGCGTCGGTCGACGGCCGGTACGCCAAGCTGGAGCTGAGCGACCCGAGCCAGGTGAACTCGGACCTGACCTACACGTGCTTTGTGAAGGACGTACAGGACCTGGCGGGCAACGATCTGGACTCGACCAAGAACAAGTCCGTCATCAAGCGCACGGTGTACCTGAACATCATCTGGCACCAGCATCAGCCGCTGTACTACGAGGCGGCGCGCGACGAGCTGTCGGGGCCGTGGGTGCGCAAGCACGCAACCAAGGACTACTACGACATGGCGTCGATCCTGGCCGACTACCCGGACGTGCACCTGAACATCAACCTGACCAGCGTGCTGCTGACCCAGCTGGAGATCTACAACGAGCGGTTGCTGCCCTTCGTGGACACCGAAAACAACACCGTGGACACAGAGGCCTTCCTGGCCAAGTGGAAGGGCAAGACCGACCCGTTCATCGATCTGCTCCTGGAGGAGACGCCGACCGCGGCGAACGCGACCGAGAAGCAGCTGGGCCTGTTGTACGACGATCCGTGGGCGACGGTGTCCACGTCCGACGCGACGATGGTGCGCTGGCCCGAGTACGTGGAGCTGCGCGAGAAGAACCCCAAGCAGCTCGACAAAGAAGACTTCTTGAAGATGAAGATCTTCTTTGAGCTGGCGTGGTTTGACCCGGACTTCCTGCAGCCGGGCGGCGTGACGTTGCCGACGGGCACCACGGTCGATTTGAGCGATTTGGTGACCAAGAACGACAACGGCACGTATGTGCTGGCTCAGCCTGCGTCGGAGGCGATGGCCAACCGGCTGGTGGCGGAGAACGCCAAGGTGATCGCGGCCGTCATCCCGATTCACCAGCAGCTGATGTACAACTACCAGACCAAAGAGGGGCAGATCGAGATCACGATGACGCCCTACTATCACCCGATCCTGCCGCTGATTTACGACACGAACCTGGCAGGCCATGGGCAGCCCTACGATCCGCTGCCGGACCCGGCGTACGCGTTTGCCGAGGACGCGGAGGCGCAGGTGCTGAAGGCGGTGGCCAGCTACGAGGCGATCTTCGGCATCAAGCCGCAGGGCGTGTGGTGTGGCGAGGGCTCGGTGGCCGAGGAGATCGTGCCGATCTTGCGCGACGCCGGGCTGCGCTGGACAGCGACCGATCAGCAGGTGCTGGCGTCGTCACAGCCGTACAACCAGAAGCCCTGGTTCGCCTTTCGCGTGGACGGCGACAAGGTGCAGGGCGACGGCGGCAGCCACGACGACGAGATGCTGGCGGTGTTCCGCAACACGCAGATGTCCAACGACATCGGGTTCAAGTACCAGTCCTACTGGGGCAAGGACGCGGCCAACGAGATCGTAGGCAACGTGCTGGCACAGGCCCCGCCGTTTGGCGCGGACGACCGCATGATCACGTTGATCGTCGACGGTGAGAACGCGTGGGAAGAGTACAAGAACGAGCATGACGGCAAGGGCTTCCACCACGGCCTGTACGGCGCGCTGAGCGAGTCGTTCGAGGTGGGTGAGGTCATCACGGTGACCGTCAGCGAGTACATCGACGGCAACCCGGCCCGGGCGGTGCCGGCGCATCCGATCAGCGATCACAAGGAGCTGGAGCCGCTTTGGGCGGGGTCGTGGATTGACGGCACCTACTCGATCTGGATCGGCGAGGCCGAGGAGAATGTCGCGTGGGAGTACCTGACGCAGACCCGGCTGGACTTGAAGAAGAGCGGGCTGGCGCGGCCGAACCCGCTGGCTCCGGCGCCGGCGGACACCGACAGCAAGGCCTGGCGGATCTGGGCGGCGTGGGAAGAGATCTACGCGGCGGAGGGCAGCGATTGGTTCTGGTGGTATGGCCTGGATATGACGACCCCGGCCAACGATGACACCCCCTTTGACAAGGGCTTCCGTGCCCATCTGGTCGGCATGTACACGTTCATGAACGAGGCGCTGGAGATGGAGGGCAAGCCGCCGTTCCCGGTGCCGGACTTCCCGCCGATCATCCAGGCGCAGCCGCAGCCTCCGGCGGGGCCGTTCTCCACGCCGCCCAAGCTGGACGGCAAGCTGGACCCGACCGAGGCCGAGTGGACGGATGAGGGCGGCTTCTTCTTTGACAACGACTCGGGCGCGCAGGCCAACCAGGACGACGACATCTCGCTGGTCTACTACGGCTACACCGAGGACCATCTGTACCTGGGCATCGGCGCCAACGACGACCTCTCGGCGAAAGGCGGCGACTACGAGCTGCTGGTGTACTTTACGCACCGCCACATCGTGAATCTGGACCTGGGGACGTACGAAGAGGACAAGGCCAACGAGTCGTCGCGCTACGGCACTCCGCTGAACTTCACTACGGGCGGAGCGGCGCGGGAGGTTCGGCTGGAGCTGGGCGGCGGCGCGAAGCCGAAGGTGTCGCTGAACCTGGCGGACGGCTCCGGTGGGTGGAGCAAGACGACGGACAACATCGAGACCAGCGACATCGCCGCCAAGGGCAAGCTGATCGAGCTGCGCATCCCGTGGGCCGACCTGAACCTGGACCTCGACGACCCGCTGGAGATGTTCATTGCAGCGGCCAGCGGCGGCAAAGACGTCGATCTGGCCCCCAGCCTCGCGCCCAAGATCATCTTCGACGATCCGACCAACGTGGTCTTCGTGACCTTCCACGTGGACGCGACCGGCGACGAGGTGGCGGTCAACACGTATGTGGACATCACGACCCCGCCGCCGCCGGAGGGCAACGGCATCGTGTACATCACGGGCAACCACGACAAGCTGTTGCAGTGGACGCCCAACAAGGTGGCCATGTTGGACGACGGCCTGCCGCCGGACGAGACGGCAGGGGACGGGATCTGGTCGCTGACCGTCCCGTTCCCGCCGGGCACGTTGCTGCGCTACAAGTACACGATCGGCCTGCCCAAGAACGAGGGCAACTGGTACGGCACCGAAGAGTTCCCGCTGACGGAGCGCGGCCTGGACATCACCAAGGATCCGACCAAGAAGAAGATGTTTGTGTACGACATTTTTGCGGATCGCCCGCAGCCGAGTGGGACCCAGGCCAAGGGCACCGAGGTCATTCTGGCGGAGTAGCCACTTCCGGCCTACCGGCCGACCGACCCACACGCCGAACCGCGCAATCGCATTAGAAGACCCCTCTCGTGGCGTGATCCCTAGTGCATCTGCTTCCGCGGTCCGGCGCGTGCGCCATGTTCGGTGTAAAATTTACGGTAAAGGGTCATTCGGCTCGCGTCAACGGTTTCTTAAGTCAACGAAGTGAACCCTTGTAAAACGCGTTCTAATCATTCACGAAACGGTTGATGGTCCCGTGGAAGTGCGTGAGCGCGTGTTCGAAGAGGCCAAACGTAAACGCCTCATTTGCGCCTGACTGCAGCCCTGCCTGAATCGACTCGCCCATGGCGAAGTCCTCGTCGGTGGCGCCATAGAGGATGGCGTTGTTGGCGGCCCAATAATTCCGAGCCTTTTCGGACGTCGCCGGCTCCGGGATGAGCGTGTAGGCGTGGACAACGCACCGATCGGGGCCGGTGGGGTACGCGTGAAAGACCCCCGCGTGGTCCGGCTCGACCAGGATCAGGGTGTTGGGAAAGAGGTGGTACAGCACGTTCGCGTGCTCGCGCAGGCGCCAGGTTTGCGGATCGGTATCGGCCAGCGCTGTGATCGACCGCTTGGGGAAGATGTTGCGCAGATGCGGGCCGTGCGGCTCCACGACCGCCACGTTGTCGAAGAAGTACTTGTAGATGGAGTCCTTGTGCGCCGTGCGCAGGTGGTAGGCCTCCAAAAAGATGTCGATGGCCAGCTTCCAGCCCAGCCGCTTGTCAAAGCGCACCGGGTCGTAGTGCAGGTGCTCGCCAAAGCCGAAGCGTGTCAGGTCGTCCGCGATGTCGGGACCCAGCAGCGCGGCCGCGTCAAAGGGGCCGCCGGCGGGGTCGGGACGCACGAAGATCAGCCCGGCGTGCACCGACAGCGCCAGCGGCACCAGGGAGTGCGTGGCTTCGGTCACGTCAGGAAACCCGGCGCGGTGGGGTACGCCCTGCAGCCGCCCGTCACAGCGGTAGGCCCAGCCGTGATAGGGGCACACAAAAGCCTTACGGCCGGTACCGCATGCATCCATCTCGACCCGGGTTCCGCGATGCCGGCACACGTTCAACGTCGCGTGCAGCGCGCCGTCACGGTCCCGCGCCACCAGAATGGGTACGCCCGCCGCGTCATGTGTGATGAAGTCCCCGGGCCCCGGCACCTGCGAGACGTGCGCCACGCAGAGCGGCTGAGATCCCCGGAAGAGGCGGTCCCGCTCCAGCGCATGGCGCGCGGGGTCGTCGTAGGTGGCTACAGGCGGCTGGGCCGTCCGGTCGCCGGTGTCGGTGGTCTTGTTGTCGACATGACTCAGCACGCGCTGGATCAGGCGGATCTGAACGTCCTGCTTCACTCGGCCCCCGCCGCTCTTCGGGCCAGCGAGATCAAGCGCGGGGCGTCGTTTGCCAGTTGGGCCAGGTCGATCGTGCGGCTCGTGCGATACACAAAGCCCACGCGGTGGCTGCCCTGCCGCCACAGGACCAGAAAGCCGGACCGCGTCTCGTGTTTCTGGGTGTCCGTGCGCGCCATGTCTTCCATGCCGATGGTCAGGCCGTCGATGACCTCGACGCGCGCCATGTCCTTGATCGCCGCGTCGGTCTCGTCGATGGCGGCTTGATCGTCCAGCGGCTCGTAGATGGGCTCGATGCTGGTGTCCCTCTCGACGGCGTCGTTCAGCGCCTTGCCGATCTCGATGGCTGCTCTGGCGGCGGGGGAGTCCACGACAGCCTGGACTTTGTCCTTGGCGTCCTGGCAGCCGCCCCAGCAGATCAGAAACGCGATGGATAGCCGTGTGATGTGTGCGCTCATTGTCGCCGAAGTTTACCGGCTCTGTGGGTCAACGCCAAAGCGGCGTCCACCCCCAGCTCACCCTGGTTGCGCCCGGCTGAAACGGCGCGATCGCGCACAGGTGCTTGGCGGACGGGATACCGCCGATTCGTGTCCGCATGCCCGTCTGGTCCACCGCGACAAACTCCGAGCGGCGCTTGGGACCGCTGCCGCCCGTCGACTGCAAAGTCAACCGCATCAGCGGCGGCAGCCCCAGCTCGGCCCGATACTGATTGCCGTACCGGCCCGGTGTGAGCTGCCAGTCCAGTCCGTTGCGCTTTGTCAGGGCGCGCGTGAGCCCCAGCCGATGCTCGAGCAAGTGCATGAGCAGCTCCGCAGGGGTTACGTGCGCGCCCACCCGGTTCGTCGGCAACACCCGTAGGTCGTCCATGTCGATGTTGTTGCCGTTCATGGCTGCAAAGAACCCGCATGCGTGCTTGCCAAAGCGCAGCTCGACCCCGCCGCCGGCGCGTTCTGAGAGAATGGCGAACAGCTGTCGAAACGCCCGGCTGCGTCGCAGCTCACGGCTGGCCAGCGCAGCGAAGACCCGGCCCTGTGACTCTGCCAGCCCGTCGATCAGCCCCGGCGCCGAGCGCGCGTCCGCCGCCGCGAATCGAAGACCTCGAAGTACCTGTGTGGGCGCCTGTGTCGCCATAACCGTCATGATGTCCTCCCTGTGTATGGGCGCTGGGAGAGCACGACGTGTGCCAGTGGCTAAGTGCCTGTTAAATCAGAGGGTCACCGTGTCGGCGCGAGTCTCGATGTGACGTTTGTCACGTGGCGGCCGCACCGCGCGACATCACGATGACGCCCTCGGCCTCGGCTCGGTCCTGCCAGGACCCGATCGGCACGTCCTCGGCCACCGGGCAGACCTCGTTGAGCGGGCATGCGCTGCACTGGGGCGCCCGCGCTTTGCAGATGTAGCGGCCGTGCAGGATCAGGCGATGGCTCATGTCGATCCAGTCATCTTGTGGCCAGCGCTTGCACAGGTCGCGCTCTACCTTCGCGGGGTTGGTCTCTTTGGTCAGTCCCAGCCGGTTGGAGATCCGCTTCGCGTGCGTGTCGACGGCCATGCCGCCAGGGATGCGATACGCGACGCCCAGCACGACATTGGCGGTCTTGCGCGCGACTCCGGGCAGGCTGATCAGCGACTTCATGTCGGTCGGCACCTCGCCCCCGAAGTCGGTCACGATCTTCTGCGCCGCGCCTTGAATCGCTTTGGCTTTGTTTCTAAAGAAGCCCGTGGAGTGGACCATGGCCTCGACATCCTCACGGTCTGCCGCCGCCAGATCCGCCGGCGTGGGCCACTTGGCAAACAACTTTGGCGTGACCGTGTTGATCAGCTTGTCGGTGCTCTGAGCGGCCAGAATCGTGGCCACCAGCAGCTGCCAGCCGGTCTCGAAGTCCAGGTCACACGGCGGCTTTGGGATCGCGACGGTCAGCCGCGCCGTGATCTCGTCCGTCATTTCTCCCCGCGCAGGCCCAGGCGACGCGCCGCGCGGCGAAACAGCGAGCGCATCAGCGACGGTGGCGCCTCAGAGGCCAGCACCATCGCCTGACCAGTCGCCGGGGCCACCCAGCCTTCTCGCGGGCAGCTCAGGTCCAGCGTGTTGATCTTGTTTTGCAGCGCCTCTTCGCCCTCGATCGCCTCAAACGGCATCGACCCGTCCGTAAACAGGCGTAGCACCACCTTGCCCATGAGCCGAGTGACCGTGTTGCTGGTCTTCATGTAGCACTGCTCGACCGCCCCGTTGGCGTACGTCGTGCGGCTCCACTCAAAAAGAAAGCGCGCAGCCGGCGGCTTGGAGAGGTTGGGCTCGATGATGAACGTGATCGGCGCTCCCCACTCCCGCGCGCACGTTGTAAAGGCCTCGATCGCGGTGTCAGCGACGCGCCCCGGGTAGGACTCGACGGCCGGCAACCGGATCAGCGCTTTGCCCGCACGCTCCCGGTGGTAGACGTCCCGCCCGATCTGAAAGACCGGACCCTCCTCTGCGTTCTTGTTGATCCAGGTGAGCTCGTATTTCGCCATAGCCGGCGAGTCTACAGGAAGACGCGCTCGATGAACCAGTAGCTGCCGATGAGGATCACCGCGACGTTCAGCGCCGGGACAACCCGCGCATTGAACCAGGGCTCCTTGCGCGCCGTGATCAGCGCGGGCAGCACGATCGCCAAAATGGCCAACTGGCCGGCCTCGACGCCCAGGTTGAACGCCAGCAGCGACATCGGGATGTTGTCCGGCGGCAGCCCCACGTCGCCCAGCGCGCCTGCAAAGCCGAAGCCGTGGATCAGCCCGAAGCACAGCGTCAAGATCCAGCGCTTGTCCACGCTCTTGACGATGAAATTCTCCACGCCGACCCATGCGATCGACAAGGCGATCACCGGCTCCACGAACTCGCCGGACGGCGCGTAGATCTCCATGACTGCCAGCGCCAGCGTGACGGAGTGCGCCAATGTAAAGGCGGTGATCATGAGCACGTAGGCGCGCACCGATCCGGCCACCAAGAAGAGCGCCAGCAAAAAGATCAGGTGGTCGAAGCCCAGCGCGATGTGCTCGATGCCGATGATGAAGAAGTCGGCAAACGGGCTGATCTCCTCGTCCGCCATGGCGTCCGGGTCCACCGAGAATTTCAACGTGCTGCCCTTCTGCGCGATCTTGCGCTGGGCCAGGTCCCCCGCATGCATATGCACCACGTGGCGGTGGCCGGTCGCCAGCTGCTCGATGATTGGAAAGGTCATCTCCAGCTCTTCGATGGGCGCCGCGCACTTGAAGCTGCCCCGCAGGCCCTCTCCGTGGCCGCGAGCGCGGTCGTCGTGCAGCGTGGGCTCACACGGCTTGCCGCCGGACGTCACCAGGATGCCCGCCATGATCGCTTTGGACCAACCACCGTCCGGGAACGCGGCGTCCGTCTCCTTCTTTTTGAAGCTCAACTCCGCGGAGATGGTGTCGCCCGAGATCGTGTAGTTGCCGATCGACAAGCCGACACGGTGCGCATGTGCGCTGCCCGCGATGAGCAGCGTGCACGCGGCTACTGACAAAAAGGTCTTCATGGTGTGCCTGCTGAGGCTAGCCTGTTACGGGCAAACGAGCGAGCAGTCCTCGGTCGCGGCTGCCACGCAGTTGTTGTCCCAGTCGGTGTCGCAGCAGTACGAGTCGTTGGCGCACACGCACGCGGTCACCGTATTGTCCGAGCACCCGGCCGAGCCGTTCTCAGCACAGCAATCACCCGCGCACGCCCCGCAGTCCGCCGGGCAGTTGCTGCACGTCTCGTCGCCGCCGCAGACGTCGTTGCCGCAGTCCAGGGCCAGCGGCGGCACCTCGCACACCGCGCTGCACTGGGCAAAGGCCACCTCGACGCAGTCCTCGCCCCACTCGCCCGAGCAGCAGCCCGGCATGATGTCGCAGGTGCAGTTCTGCACGGTGACGTCCTTGCACCCGCCGCCCGCGTTGATCTCGCAGCAGTCGCCCTGGCAGGCGCCGCACTCGTCGCGCGCCGCCGTCACGCACAGCTCGTCCCACTCGGTGTCACAGCAGTAGCTGTCCTGCGCGCAGACGCACGCCGCGATGTCGTCGTCGACGCAGCCGCCGGTGTCGTTGGCCGCACAGCAGCCGCCCGTGCAGGCGCCGCAGTCCGCCGCGCAGCTGGAGCAGGTCTCGTCGCCCGCGCAGACGTTGTCGCCGCAGTTGATGTCCTGCGGCGGCGCCGGGCAGGCCGCCCCGCACATGGCGTCCGCGATCTCGATGCAGTCCTCGTCCCACGCGCCGTCGCAGCAGCTCTCGTCGATGCCGCACACGCAGTCGTTGACCTTGGTGTCCTCACAGCCGCCGGTGCCGTTCAGGTCGCAGCAATCGTCCTGGCAGGCGCCGCACTCTTCGCGCGCCGCCGTCACGCAGAGCTCGTCCCACGCAACCTCGCAGCAGTAGGAGTCATTGGCGCACACGCAGCTGGCCACGTCGCCCTGGTTGCAGCCCGGGGTGTCGCCCTGCACGCAGCAGCCGCCGTCACAGGCGCCGCAGTCCGCCGGGCAGCTGGCGCAGGTCTCGTCGCCGCCACACACGCCGTTGCCGCAGTCGATGTCGGGCGCCGGGGCCTCGCAGACCGCGCCGCAGTTGGCAAACGCCGCCTCGATGCAGTCCTCGCCCCACTCCCCCGAGCAGCAGCCCGGCATCACGTCACAGACGCAGCTGTTGACGCTGTCGTCGCCGCACCCGCCGCCGGGGTTGATGTCGCAGCAGTCGCCCTGGCAGGCCCCGCAGCCCCGCGCCAACGCGACACAGCTCGCGTCCCACGAGCCGGTGCAGCACTCGCTCTTCTGGGAGCAGACGCAGCCCTGGATGTCCTGAGCCTCGCACCCGACCGACCCGTTGGGCCCGCAGCAGCTCTCGCCCGGCAGCGTGCACGAGCCGCCCGCGTTGCATTGCTCCAGCCCGATCTTGGCGCATGCCGCCGTCCAGCTGCCCGTGCAGCAGGTGCTGTCGATATCGCAAGTGCAGGTCATGACGTTGGGATCCACACAGCCGATGGTGCCGTTGTCCTCGCAGCAGCTGCCCTCGCAGGCGCCGCAGTCCGTCCAGCAGTTGCTGCAGTTCTCGTCGCCGCTGCACACGTCGTCGCCGCAGATCGGGCACTCGGTACCCCACTCCACCGCCGCCGCCGCGCAGACGTTGTCCCACTCCACCGTGCAGCAGTAGCTGTCCTGGCCGCACACGCCCTCGGTCACGTCTGACTGGTCACAGCCCGGCGTCCCGTTGCCCTCGCAGCACACGCCCGTGCACGCGCCGCAGTCCGCCGCACAGCTCGAGCAGGTCTCGTCCAGGTCGCAGACATTGTTGCCGCAGTCCAGCGCCGGCGGGGGCACGTCGCACGCCACGCCGCACTCTCCGCCGGCCAGCCCGGTGCACACGCCGTCCCATGCGTTGTTGCAGCAGAAGTCATCGATGGCGCACACACACGCCGTCACGTCGGGATCCACGCAGCCGGCGCTGCCGTTGTCCGCGCAGCAGTCGCCCGCGCAGGCCCCGCAGTCCGCAGCGCAGGTGCTGCAGTTCTCGGCCGCGTCCGCGTCGCAGATGTCGTCGCCGCACTCGGGGCAGTAGGCGCCCGTCAGCAGTGCCGAGGTCGCGCACTGGCTGTCCCACGCGGTGTCGCAGCAGAACGGGTCGGTGCCACAGATCTGCTCAGCCACATCCGGCTGGTCGCAACCAGGCGTCCCGTTGTCCTCGCAGCAGCTGCCCTCGCATGTGCCGCAGTCGCCGGGACACAGCCCGCAGTTCTCGTCGCCGGTGCACTCACCGTCGCCGCACACGCTGCAGTCGGTCGGGCACGACGCCAGCGTCTCATCGCCCTGGCACTGGCCGTCGCCGCAGATCACGCACTGCTGACCGCACTCGCTGACCGCCTCGCCGACGCACAAGCCGTCCCATTCGTTGTTGCAGCAGAAGTCGTCGATGGCGCACACGCACGCCGTCACGGCGTCGTCCACGCAGCCCACGGTGCCGTTGGCGTCGCAGCAATCACCCACACACGAGCCGCAGTCCGCCTGGCAGGTCGCGCAGTTCTCGGACGCATCCGGATCGCAGATCCCATCGCCGCACACCGGGCAGTACGCGTCCAGGTCCGCCGCCGCCGCCACGCACGTGTTGTCCCACGCGGTGTCGCAGCAGTAGCTGTCCACGCTGCACACCATGGTGGTCACCAGCGGCTGGTCGCAGCCCGGACTGCCGTTGGGCGAGCAGCAGCTGCCCTCGCACGCGCCGCAGTCCTGAGCGCAGTTGCCGCAGTGCTCGTCGCCGCCGCACACGTTGTCGCCGCAGTTGATGTCCGGACCGGGCACGTTGCAGGTCGCGCCGCACTCAGCGCTGGCGATGCCGGTGCAGACGCCGTCCCATGTGTTGGTGCAGCAGAAGTCGTCGATGGCGCACACGCACGCGGTCACGTCGTCGTCCGAGCACCCGAGCGTGCCGTTGTCCTCGCAGCAGTCACCCAGGCACGAGCCGCAGTCCTGCTGGCAGGTCACGCATGTCTCGTCACCCGTGCACTGGCTGTCACCGCACGCCACGCAGTCCAGCGCGCACTCATCGACCGCGGTACCGACGCACAGATCGTCCCAGTCGGTGTCGCAGCAGTAGCTGTCCAGGTCGCACACGCACTGGGTCACCGTCTCGTCCTGACAGCCCGTCGTCCCGTTGGACTCACAGCAGTCGCCGTCGCACACGCCGCAGTCCTGCGGGCAGTTGCTGCAGTGCTCGCCGTCGCCGTCGTCGCAGAGGTTGTCGCCGCAGTTGGGCAGGCAGTCCTTGATCGCCTCGCCCGCGCAGATCCCGTCGGCGCACACGTCGCTCTGGGTGCACGCGTCTTCGTCGTCGCAGTCCAGGGTGTTGTCGGTGTTCTCACACCCGACGCCCGGCGCGCACGAGTCGTCGGTGCAGACGTTGCCGTCGTCACAGGTGTTCGGCGTGCCCGCGCACAGGCCCTGGGCGCACACGTCATCCAGCGTGCAGGGGTCGCCGTCGTCACAGCTGTTGGTGTTGTTGAACACGATGCAGCCGAGCTCGGGGTCACAGGAGTTGTCCGTGCAGTCCAACAGGTCGTCGCACACGATCGGGGTGCCGGCGCACGTCCCGTCCACACAGGTGTCCACGTCCGTGCAGGCGTTGCCGTCGTCGCAGGCGGCCGCCGTCGGCGTGTACACGCACCCGGACGTGGGGTCGCAGCTGTCCTCGGTGCACTCGTTGCTGTCGTCGCAGGTGATGCCCGAGCCCACACAGGCGCCGTCCGCGTTGCAGGTGTCCGTGTCCGTGCACTCGTCGCCGTCGTCACACGCACCCAGCGTCGACGTGTAGACGCAGCCCGTACCCGGGTCGCAGGTGTCGTCGGTGCAGACGTTCTTGTCGTTGCAGCCGATCTTTTCGCCGATGCACTCGCCGCCGCCGCTGCAGAAATCAAACGCCGTGCACGCGTTGCCGTCGTTGCAGCTGGTCCCGGCCTTCAGCTTGTCGGTCTTGCAGGAGCCGTCCGCCGGCTGGCACGTCGCCACCGAGCACGTGTTGTCGTCCTGCTCACACGCGATGATCGTGCTCTGGTCCACCACGCAGCTGCCCGCGTTGCAGCCCAGCGTGCCGTTGCACAGGTTGCCGTCCTCCCAGGGCTCGCAGTCGCTGTCCTGAGTGCAGTCGCATACGGTCGTGCCGCCGGTGCACTCGCCGTTGTCGCACGCCTCGCCCGTCGTGCACGGGTTGCCGTCGCTGCAGTTGTTGCCGCTCTTGGGCGCCGGCTCGCACTGGCCCGTACCCGGCTGGCACTCGCTCTTCTCGCAGTCGGTGTCCTGCGAGTCGTCGCATTTCACCACCGAGTCCGGATCCAGCTGGCACCAGCTGTCCAGGCACACCAGCTTGCCGGCGCACAGATCCTCCGTCGCCGGGCAGTCCGCGTCGCTCAGGCAGCCGCACTCGTCGGACGCCACCGGCGTGCCGTTGCACTGCTTCTCCAAACAGCTGTCGTTTTCGGTGCACTGGTTGCCGTCATCACACGCCGCGCCGTCATCGGGCGGGTTGGAGCAGCCGGTCGCCGGCAGACAGGTGTCCGCCGTGCACTGATCGTCGTCCGTACAGTCGATCTCCAGGCCGCCGGCGCACTCACCGCTCAGGCAGACCGTCTCCTCGGTGCACGCGTTGCCGTCGTCGCACAGCCGGAAATCCGGCGCCGGCAGCGCCTCACACGTGCGGATCTCCGCGCTCGTCGGCGACTCCACGCACTTGGCCTCCTGGCACTGGTCGATCGCGCCCAGCAGCTCGACGCACTCCTCGTCGGTGTCGCACTCGCTGATCTCCACCTGATCCTGGTCGGTGTCCTGGTCGACCTCGTTGTCGACGATGCCCTCGTCATCCACGACATCCGTCGATTGAACGGTGTCGGTCGGCGGCGGCGGCGTCTCCGTGGTGTCGGGACAGCCGGCCGTCAAACCCGCGATCAAGCTCGCGATAAGCAGCATGCGAACGTTCATGAGTCTCTCTCCTCCGAGTACCGACATGGGTTAGTTCCCCTCGGCCAAAGCGACGGTGGCGGCCAGCAGGGGGTTCATCTTCAGCGCGCGCTGCACCAGCGCTCGCCCCGCGGCCTCATCACCTGTCTTGATTTGAATGGATCCCGCGTGAAACAGGATCGTCGGGTCCGGCGTCCCCAGGCGCATGGCCCGGTCGCTGAACTTGCGCGCCTCGTCAAAGCGGCCTGCGCGAAACAGCGCCCAAGCGCGGATGTCGTCCACGAAGACGCCGCCGCGGGTCTTGGCCTCACCGTCGATCAGCGCCAGCGCCTCATCGATGTGCTCGTTGCGGGTCGCATAAAACGCCGCCAGCGTCTTGGCATCGCTCAGCTTGCCCGTACGCACGACATTCGCGTAGGCCGCTTTGGCCCCGGCCGCGTCGCCCGCCGCCGTTTTCGCGTCACCCAGCAGCCAGGCCGTCTCGACCAGCGGCCGCTTGGACCACGCCTGCTCCAGCAACGTGATCGCCACCTTGGGCTGCCCTTTGGCCAGCGCGACGCGGGCCTTGCCGACCAGCGCCGGCGCAAAGCCCGGGAACTCTTTGAGGGCCATGTCAAAGCCGGCCTCGGCCCCGCTCACGTCGCCCTGCTTCCAAAAGAAGGTGGCCGCGTCGACCAGCACAAACGCCGACGGCTCCTTGTCCTTGTGCCCCCGCCCCGCGTCAAACGCGGACGCGATGACCTCTTTGGCGCCCGCCAGGTCCCCGTGCAGCCATTTCAAGTAGGCCGCGCGGCTGTACGACGGCAGGTTGGGCTTGATGTCCAGCATCTTCTGCGCCGCGTCCGTGGCGGCATCATAGTTGCCCAGCTCGATCTCGGCGTCGCTCATGGTCCCCCACGCCATCGCGTCTTCAGGGAACTCTTTTGTAATCCGGGCGGCCACATCCCGGGCCCCCGCAAAGTCGTGCTCGTTGAGCTTGACGATGGCGCGCAGGTTAAGCGCCAGCGGGTTGCCCGGGGACAGCTTCTCCGCGATATCAGCGCATGCGTTTGCGCTGAGATAAAAGCCCTCGTCGGCGCTGCGGCGCGCCTTCTGGATCCAGCTGCGTCCCAGCGCGATCCAGCTGTCCAGGTGCTTGGGCTGCGTCGACAGCCGCTCCTGCAGCGCGATGATTGTGGTGTCGACGACCTTGTCGCCGGTCGGCTCGGAAAGTGCGAGGGCATAAGAGGTGTCCAGGTCCAATTCATCGGTCGCCGCAGCCGGTGTGGCCGTATTGGGCGTCGGATTGGTCTTGGCTTCGTCCTTTTTGCAGCCTGCGAAAGCGATTACCGCAATCAGGCTGATCACAACCAGGAAACGCATTAGTCGATCTCCTCACACAAAATTGATGCGAACACTGCCCTGACGGCCCACCGTTCTCAGGCGGACCGTCAGGGCGTCGAACCGATTCGTCGGCAGGCCCTTAGGGCGCGGCCGGCGTGGGCGTACCGTGGCCCTCGTCGTAACCGCGGTGCGGCAGCGGGAGCCAGGGCATCTTCGTCAGGAACGGCTTGTCGTTGTACTGAACGCCATCGCTCAGGGCCAAAGCGCCCTTCGCCAGAATGACCGTCATCAGCACGTCCGTGACGTCCGCCTGCTCCATGTTGGCCTGCTTGCCGCCGGGGATTGGGCGCCCGTTCGGGAAGCCGGAGTCCTTGCCCAGGTTGACGCGCAGCACGTCGCCGATCGTCTTGATGTCACCGTTGCCGGGGCTGTTGATGACGTCGACGATGTCTAGACGGTTCCACTTGAGGCCCAGCGCGTCCGGGTCCACACCCAGCGCCGCGTAGATGCCCACCGCCTCGGCATCGCGAACGATGACGGGGTTCAGGATGTACGCGCCGATGTTGGCCAGGTCGTCCTTGGGGTGGGTGGCGTTGAACTTGTTCTTGTCCTGCAGACCGACGATGGCCTCGTTGATCAGCGGCAGACCCAGGCGCGAGACCTGGACCCACGGACCGTATGCGACCAGACGGCCGTTGGGCTTGCGAATCGTCACCTGACGACGCGAGGAGCTGGCCCACACGCCCACGGTGTCTTCGGCGCTGTCCGTCGGCGCTTTGCCGCTGGAGGTCAGCGTGTTGGTCGGAATCGCCAGCGCGATGCTGTGGGTGTTGAAGCCCGCGACGCCGTCCTGCGCCGTGCCCTGCGCACGCAGGTTGGCCAGGTCGAAGATGCCGCCGAGGTCGACGTAGAAGCCGTCGTCACGCGGACCCGCCCAGACCTTGCTGCCGTCGTCCAGGTCGCTGATGAAGCTGGCGGCGTATGCGTCGTCGTACCCACCGTTCTGGTAGGCCACGGCGTCCGTGCGCGGACCGATGTTGGGCGGCGCCACGGGGATCTTCTTGCCGATCAGCTTTTTGCCGTTGCTGTCGATGCGCCAGACGTTCATCACCTGGGGCGAGCCCGCCAGCTGGATGAAGAACTCCTTGCCGCCGCCCAGACCGGCCGCCGGATCAGCCGGATCGACCTTTTTGGGCGCAAGCCGCGAGAAGCGGAACTGGTAGGTGATAGCGTCCTCGAGGCTGTCGGCGCCGCGGGCCATCTTGACCTCATAGAGCACCTGCTCGGAGAAGCGGTGGAAGTTGGGGCCGCCGGACGGCTCCTCCAGCGGGATCCAGTTGGACACGATGTGAAGCGTGTCGTGGGTCCCGGGGGTTACAAACGCGTACAGGTCGGTGTTGTCCGCGGCGGGGTCGTTTGCGATGGCCGGAGCCTCGCGGTGACTGGAAGCCGTCGCCGCCGTGGGCAGGCCCACGAGGATACACGCTGCCAGCATGGCATAGGTCACTCTCATTGTTACAGTCTCCTTGACGGAAGGTCCTTTCTTCTCAGGTACTTATGCGCCGCGTTCTGCGACGAATCGGTCCGAACTTCTCTGTCGAGTGGCGCAAATGTACTACGCGGGGTTTACGACCGGAACCCTGACGCGGATCGAAGAAAGCTGATCTTTTCTATTTTTTGCTGGACGTGGGGGGCGCGATCGGGGTGATGGGCCGGCACATCTTGTCGCAGGTGCCGCCGTAGCAGGCGCCCAGACACTCGAAATGGGAGGTGCATGTCGCACCTGAGGGCTTGGGCCGGATGCACACGGATTGGTGGCACCTGGCGCCCTCGACGCAGCCGCCGCCGGTGCACGGCTGACCGATCTTCTGGGGTCCACCGGCGGCGCATACGCCGCTTTTGCAAAGCAACGGTCGTTTGCAGTGAACCGTGGCTTTGCACTGCGCCCCCGCGTCCCTCCAGGGCCGGCACCTGTTCTTGTCGCAAAAGCCGTCGCACTCGGTGGGAAGCTGGTCGTCCCGGATGCGTGTAAACGACGCAAGCGGGTCGACGCCCGCGCCACAGATGGCGCCTTCGGCCTTCTGCGGACCGCACGCCCCCAATTGGGTGGGGCCGACGCCGCGGCAGAACTGGTTGTCGGCGCACTCCAGGGTGGATCGGCAGGACTGTCCGGCCGTGCGCTTGCCCACAAAGACCGTCCGGCAGGACGCGGGCGGGGCGGGCAGCGTGAGTCCAACCCACTCGCAGCCCTCGTGTCGCTTGGCGGCTTCGGCGATGCACGTGGCGACGCCGGGCTTGTCCAGGGTCAGCGCGCCATCGGCCACACCCGCGCTCAGCATCTTGACGCACTGGTCCGTCAGGTTGAGTCCGGCTTTGGTCTCACAGCACTCGGCCTTGCGGCGCGCCGGCAGGGCGTGAAGCGCGTTGCAGAGCGTGACTGCCAGCGGGTTGGGCGCCACATTGTCGGGATAGATCGACTTGATCGGCGGCTCGTCGTCCACCAGTCCGGGCGGGACCGGGCGCTGTTCGCCGGGATCCTCCACCGCGTGCGGGTCCGCTGCTTTCGGCGCCTCGGCTTTCGGTGCCTGGGCCGCAGGCTCCTTCCTGGGCGGGGCGTCCTTCTTGCAACCGGCGCTGAGCACAACCGCCACCAGTGCTGGGATCAGTGAGAGTCTACGCATGGGTCTTTGCTCCGCGACGGATTGACGGCTCCAGCTCTTCGGGCGTCGGCCACGTGCCCTTCCGAAGCCAACGGAAGAACTGGCGCGCGTCGTTGATGCACGCGAAGCCGGCGGGCAGCACACCCAGCGTGAACACCGTGCCGAACAGCAGGCCAAACGCCAGCGAGGCCGCCATCGGGATCAGAAACTGCGCCTGGCGGCTCTGCTCCAAGATGATCGGCATGAGCCCCGCGGCGGTGGTCAGCGTGGTCAGCAAAATGGGCCGAAAGCGGCTGACCCCCGCCTCGTGCACGGCGTCCAGGAGCGGTCGGCCGGCCACCAGTCGCCTGTTTATGGCGTCCACGAAGACGATCGAGTCGTTGACGATGATCCCCCCCAGCGCCACGATGCCCCACACGCTGAGAATGGTGAGATCGATGCCGATGATCATGTGGCCGATCACCGCGCCGATCAGCCCCAGCGGGATCATCAGCATCACCAGCGTGGCCTGCGCGTAGCTGTTGAACACGACGATCAGCACGGCAAACATGCCGAAGAGGGCCCACGGCAGCGCTTTGCGAAAGCCCTCGATCATCTTGCGGCGCTCGCGGCTTTGACCCTCGAACGACGCGGCCATACCCGCGTACTCGGCCGTCAGGTCGGGCACCACGTTCTCTTTCAGGTCTTCCAGCACGTGCTCCGGATTGCCCTCGACCGGATCGATGTCGGCCGTCACGGTCACCTTCCGGCGGCGATTGAAGCGCTTGATGGTGTCCAGCCCACGTCCCCAGCGCCAGGTGGCGATGTCGCGCATGGCCAGCTCGTCACCGGCGGGCGTGGTGATGCGCAGATCGGCCAGCTGCCCGACGCTGTTGCGGTCCGCGCGCGGATAACGCACCCAGACCTCCAGCTCATCTCGCCCGCGCTGCAACACCTCGACTCGACCTCCAAACAGCCCTGTACGCAGCTGCGATGCGACCTGACGCAAGGTCAGCCCGGCCGCGCGGCCACGTTCTAGAAGCTGTACGACCAACTGGCGCTTTCCGATCACCAGGTCGTCGCTGATATCCGACGTAGCTGCGTATCCGGAGAGCTTCTCCTTGAGCTTGTCGGCCGCGTCTTCCAGGTCGTGTTGGTTGTTGGATAACAGCTCGATGTGCACCGTTTTCCCGAACGGGCCGCGCCGCCGGGAGCCGGCCGTCATCCAGCGCGCCTCGGGCACCGGACCCAGCTTCTCTTTCCACAGACGCGCGACCTGGGCGGACGGGGCGTCGCGCTCTTCGCCGGGCAGCAGCTCAACGCGCACCACGCCGTGCTCGCTCTGGGTGCCGCCGATGGTGGTCAAGCGGCCACGAAAGACGTCCTTGTTGCCGGTCTGCTGCGGCGTCAGCTCAGCGCTCGCCTCTTCGGCCGCGGTCTCCACGCGTCGGGCAAACGCGTCGTTGACCGCTTCGGGCGCGCCCGGCTCCAGCAGGTACTCCACCTGGATGTCGTCCGCATCCAGATTGGGAAAGAAGATGAACTTGATGAAGCCGCCCTGGCCCAGCCCAAACGTGACGAACAGCAGGGCGATCCCGAAGGCGACCATCTGCCA
The DNA here is from genome assembly GCA_964545715.1 of uncultured Myxococcales bacterium. Classification (GTDB taxonomy): domain Bacteria; phylum Myxococcota_A; class UBA9042; genus CAZJHX01. The sequence continues at coordinate 11,330 of CAZJHX010000025.1, read as the reverse complement.
GCGCAGCTTCAAGATGATGCGCAGCAGGGCCGCATAGGGACGCCGAAGCAGCAGATTGACCGTGGCGTCCACGCGCGCGCGCATGCGGCCGGCCCACGTCTCGGCCTCGTCACCGACCTCGTCCAGTGAGTGCGCCAGGTGCGGCGGCAGGATGATCAGCGACTCCACCCACGACAGGATCAGGCAGCAGATCACGACGATGGGGATGGCCTGCACGAACTTGCCGATGTGGCCACCCATGAAGAAGAACGGGATGAAGGCGATGATGGTGGTGACGATCGAGGCGCTGACCGCAGGCATCACCTCCAGCGTGCCCTTGATGGCGGCTTCTCGGGGCGAGAGCCCCGCCTCGACATAGGCGTAGATGTTCTCGCTGACCACGATGGCGTCGTCGACGAGGATCCCGCTGACCAGCAACAGGCCAAACAGCGAGATCATGTTGATGGTCACGTCCACGTTGTAGAGCAGGATCGCCGCCCCAAAGACCGCGACCGGCAGCCCCGCAGCGACCCACAGCGACAGCTTCAGGCGCGTGAATAACCACAGCGCAAAGAAGATCAGCAGCAGCCCGATCATGCCGTTGGTCATCAGCAGATCCATGCGCTGGTGCAGGATGATCGTGCGGTCGCGCCACAGATTTGCGCTGACTCCCGGCGGCAGCCGATCGTGGAGCCCGTCCACGAACTCCTTCACCACGCTGACGATGGAGATCATGTCCTCTTCTTCGGTTTTGAGGACCTGGATGACCGCGGCGCGCTCCGAGTTGAAGCGCATGGTGTATGTGCGCTCGGTGTCCCGCTCGGTCACGGTTGCCACGTCGCGCAGCAGGATCTCGGCGCCTCTGCGCACGCTTTTGACCGCGATGCGCTCCAGCTGCTCGGCGGTGTACGCGCGCTCGCCGGCCTGGACCAGAATGTCCTCGGCGCGGGTGGTCAGAGTGCCCGTGTTGACCTCCAGGTTGGCGCGCCGCACAGCGTTGTGCACGTCCTCCAGCGTCAGGTGCAGGGACCGCAGCTTGGCGGGCGACACCTCGATGGCGAGCTCGCGCTGGCGCAGCCCCTCGATCTCGACCAGGGAGATCTCTTTTTGGTCCAGCAGCTCGTCACGAACGCGCTCCGCCAGCGTGCGCATGGAGCGGGCGTCGATCGGGCCGTGCAGAGCGATGGCGATAGCGGGCTGGCGGCTGACGCTGGCGCGGATGCTGACCGGCTCGATGTCGCTTGGGAAGTTGGCGATCAGCGCCACGCCGTCGCGCACGTCGTCCAGGGCCTGGCGGCGATCCGCGCCCTTCTTCAGCTCGATGCGGACCCGACCCGAGCCGTGATTGCAGGTGGATGTGACCGTATCGACGCCGGAGATCGCCTGCACGGCCTCCTCGATCTTGATGACCGTGGCCTCTTCGACCTCGGCGGGCGTGTGGCCGGGCCAGCGGACGCGGACGTCGACGCGATCTCGCTCGATTTTGGGAAAGCTCTCGCGGGGGATCTTGCGCACCAGCGCCAGGCCGATGATGACCAGTGCGGCCATGAGCACGTTGATCGCTGTAGGGTGCTCGACCGCGCTGCGGATCAGCCACTTCACGGCGTGGCCTCGGACTCCTTGGGCCCTTTCTCGGTGCTCTCACTGACGGCGCGGGTCTTGGCGCGCTCGCGGACCTTGAGCTTTGAGCCGTCGACGGCTTCGCCCAGAGTGGTGACGATTATGCGGTCACCGGCGGAGATGCCGCTGTCGACCACGACGTGATCGCCCGACTGGCGGACGACGGACACCGCGCGGCGGCGCAGCTTGTCCTCGGGGTCGGCGATGTAGACGACGTTGGGCTCTTGAAGGGCCTTGCGCGGCAGGACGTAGACGTCGCCGATGGTGCGGCCGGGAATGTCGGTGCGGCAGAACATGCCCGGCAGCAGCGGCAGTGGCGGCGAGTCGGGAGTGGACGCCAGCGGGGCGGCGACGCGGATGAAGAGGGTGACCATGCGCGTCTGCACGGAGAGCCCGGGCCCGATGCGATGGACGACACCGGACCAGTGGCGCTCGCGGCCGTCAGAGCCCGTGCGGTACACGGTGGCGGTGCGCCCGGTCAGCAGCTTCACCCACTCGGAGCGCGTGGCGGGCTGTTGATCATCTTCGGCGGGTAGCCAGGTCAGGTCGTCCGCGGGCACCTCGACGCCAAGCTCGATCGTGGAGATGTCGTCGACGACGGCGGCGGTCTGGCCGGTGTTGAGCCAGTGGCTGACCTCGACCTTGCTGGAGACGACCTGCAGGTCGAAAGGCGCGACCACAGCGGCACGATCGCGGTCCATGGTCGACTGCTCCAGGTTCTTCTCCGACACGGTCAGCTCGGCCTGCGTCTGGGCGATGGTGTGCGCCAGGAGATCGGCCTGGGTGCTGGCGGTGTGCAGGCGCTCGATGCGCTGGTTGAGCTCGAGCTTGGTGCGGTCGACGACGGCGCCGGAGATGTGGCCTTTGCCGGCCAGCTTCTCTTCGCGGCTCAGTTGCTTGCGGGTCAGCGCAACGGCGCCCTTGCTGTCTTTGACGGTCTGGCGCGCGCCTTTTCGCTGCACGGTGAGGGCGCGCAGCCGGGCCTTGGTCCGGGCGACGTCGGCTTCTCCGGTTTCGACGCGGATGCGCAGGCGCTCGCCGTCGATGCTGAATAGCGGCTGGCCCTTGTCGATGAACCCGCCGGCTCGAAGCGCCTCATTGGCGGTGACGACTTTGCCGGACACCTCGGCGGCCAGGCTGACCGTGCGGCCGGCGGTCGCGGAGGCGAAGCCGGAGAGCGTGACGGTGTGGGAGACCGATTCGGCGGTCAGCACCTCGACGACCAGGCTTTTTGCGCGCGGTGGTTTGCGCCGCGGTGGGGACTTTTTGGAGCTGAGCACACGTTGACCCACTACACCCGCGACCAGGACGGCCAGGGTGGTGAGGAGCGTCAGGATGACGACCCGTGTGCGGGGAGCGTGCTTCATGCCGCGTGTAGCTTTAGGGTGACGCTGTCAGGTGTCAAGCACCGAATCCCCAACATTATCCCCGAGTTTTTTGCTGCTTAAGCTGAGCCTCGTTACAGTCGATAACAGTCTCTAGGCGCGGAGGCACAGATGCCCGATACATTATGGATACCGATTGGACGCGGCACCGAGAAGACTGAACTGGAAGACATGGTTCAGCGGCTCAAGCGCATTTGGAGCGAACGCTACGACTATCGCATCGAGTGCGATGACGAAGACGCCGACGAAAACGTCGAGCGCTACCGTCTCCTCGTAAAGCACCTCTAAGCCCCCAGGCACTTTCTTTCCCGACATTTCAACGGGTTAAAAACCACCCCCTTGACGGCGTGCTGCAAGCTGATAGTGGCTGTGCGTGGCACAGATCTCGCTCCCCAATATCGCGCCCGGGTTCGACGAGTCGAACGTCGCCGGGCTGCGTGAAGCCGCGGAAGCTGCGCACCACTATGAGCTGCTGCGCGGGCTGACGTCGGCCGGTGAAGAGGACTTCATCCTGCGGTTTGCGGTGATCGCCGATCTGGCGCACGCGGACCAGACTTTGTGGACGCTGGACGCGCTGGAGCGACGGCTGTGCTGGTTGGCGCCGGAGCGATCGCTGAGCGTGCTGAGGGCGCTGAGGCGCAGCGGATGGCTGGAGAGCCTGGGGACGGCCGGATACCGGCTGACGAGCGATGCGTTGGCGGTGTACGCCACGATCTGCCGGCTGGGCTCCCTGCGGACCGGACGTGAAGACGACCTGGCGATGGGCGTGTTCGATCTGGAGGCGTCCACGCGCCTGGACGAGGATAAGGGCCCGGCGCTGCGGCACCTGCAGCATCATCTGAGGCGGTCGATCGAGGATGTGGAGGCGGCGGTCGCGTCGCAGTCCGAGCTGAAGGTGATGGAGGCGCGCGAGAAGCTGGACAAGAATCTCCAGTGGTCGCAGCGGGCCCGCCGGCTTTTGGACGACGTGGATGTCGAGGAGGAGCGCGAGTATCGGTCGGCGCAGCGGCTGGGGCGCGACTTGTCGGAGCTGCATCGGTGGCACTCGGTCATGCAGCGCATGCTGGACGAGGTGGGTCGATACCGCACGCCGATGGGTGCCTTGGGTGTCCGCCAGGCGGACGTCGATCGGTATCTGGCGGGGCTGCAGCTGGACCAGCTGGTCGCTCTGGGTGCGGACGCCGTGACGCAGCCGCCGTGGCCGGTTGTAGGCATTTTGGACAACATCTTGTCGGCGGCGGAGTACGAGCTGCTGTACGCCGAGCACCCGGAGCAGCGCCAGGTAGGGTGGCGGACGGGCGAGGCGGAGTCGGCGGAGATTGGGGAGCTGGCGCCGTCGCACGGCGAGCTGGCGTTTCAGGCGTTTGAGCGGCAGATGGGCGAGGTGGTTGCGGTCGGCGAGGATGTGCCGTTGGAGCGCTTTCTGCTGGCGGGTGACTTTCCGAGAACCTGCTATCGCATGACGCTGTTGGCGTTGGAGGATGAGCAAGGCGCGGGGCGGGTGACCATCGCGCTGAGAGACGAGCCGGGCCGTCGGCTCTTTACCGATTACGCCAGCGAGATCTCCAGTGGCGTGGTGCGTCCCCGGGGAAAACGAACGGGAACAGACGATGAGTGATGCATTGGACGTGCGGGCGCGGGAGATCTGCGCGCACCTGCTGATTTTTCCGCACCTTCCGCGCGAGCGATACAAGGACCTGCTGCTGGACGATGAGCTGCGTGCGGAGGTGGCAAGGCGGCTGTCGGCCGTCGGGATGAACCTGGCGGAGTCGTTCTACAGCGACTTCTTCGGGGTGCGGATGTGCGAGGACATCGAGGCGGACATCCGCTTTGACTGGAGCACGAATCACCGGCTGCCGAAGGGCGCGCTGGCGCTGCTGGTGGTGCTGTGGGCCAAGATGGTGCTGCCCAGGCGCGCGGCGCGGGATCGGCGGACGAATCCAGATGAGCTGAATATGCCGCTGTTCGAGGACGACCACGTCCCGGCGGACTACATCGTGAAGATCCCGAAAGAGGCGATGATCGCCGAGTACGGGCAGCGCTTTGGGCGCACGAATGTGCTGCGATGGCTGGGGCAGCTGAAGCGCTATGGCTTTGTGAAAGAGGACCGGGCAGGGCGGCTGTACGAGGGCCCGCTGCTGGACTTGATGGTCGATGGGCAGCGGATGACGGAGGAGATCCAGGCCGGCGTGCTGGGCGAGGCGCTGGGCGTGTCCGAGCAGGAGGTCTATGACGACGAGCCGTTGTTTGATCTGACGGCCGCTGGGGAGGACCTCTAGCGTGTTCAGCTTTGAAAAGCTGGAGCTCATGAACTGGGATCTGTGGGACCACGTCGTGTTCCCCATGGACGAGCAGGTCGTGGTGGTCAGCGGGCCGAACGGGTCGGGCAAGACGACGCTGCTGGACGCGATTCGGGTGCTGTTGGGCTCCAAGACGCTGTCGACGTCGCGAAAGATGTCGGGCTATCTGCGGTCCGAGGTGAAGGTCGCGGTTATCAAGGCCACGGTGACCAACCCGCTGCGCAAGGGTCACGGGCGGCGCCCGTTTACGCGACGCGGAATCTTTGAGGACATCGCGACGGTGGCCTGCGTGCTGGAGAGCAAGTCCGGGGCGTGGCACCGGCGGTACCACATCCTGCCTGGGGACGCGTCGATGGCGCAGATCCAGGCTGAGCCCCGGGGCATGGGGCCGCAGGAGTACGCGGAGGAGCTGCGGGTGGCCGGCCTGCCGCGCACGATGCTGAAGGTGCTGGCGCTGGAGCAGGGAGAGACGCACGCCCTGTGTCGGCGTAGTCCCAATCAGCTATTGGAGTACGTGCTGGAGCTGCAGGGCGACAAGGCGGTGCTCGACTCATATGAGGCGGCCCGCGAGAACTATGCGCTGAGCCGCCAGGAGCACCAGGAGCAGGCGCGCAAGGCAAAGGACTCGGAGCGGGCGCTGGAGCTGACGGCGCGGGATGCGCGCGCGTATGAAGAGCTGCGGGAGCTGCAGCGCGAGATCGTCGACATCGAGGCGCGGCAGCTTCCCGCGGCGCGTTGGCATGCGCTGGGGCGGCTGACTGAGGGTGTATCGCTCGAGTACGAGCAGGCCAAGGAGTTGGTGGACCGCTTCGACTCGGACAATGCGGAGCGGATTGGTCGCATCGACACGCTGGAGCGCGAGCTGGACCGGCTGGGCGCGACCGTGGCCACCAAGAAGAGCGAGCGAACGACGCTGCTGGACGACAAGTCGTCGGTGGACGGGCGCGCGCGCGAGGTGCGTGTGCGGTTGAAGCAGCTGCATGCCTTGCGACAGCGGGCGTCTGAGACCCCCACGGGCGATCCTGAGGCGTTGAGGCGGACGTCGCGGGCGGCGCTGCTGGCGGAGGCGGATGCGGAGCGGCGACTTGAGTCCGCGCGAGCACGCACGCGTGAGACGGAGGTGGAGATCGCAGGACTGCGAACGGGCTCGCGGCCGCGGCTGCCCCGGTTTGTGCTCGACATGAAGGGTGCGTTGAAGGCGGCCGGACTGGAGCACTCGCTGCTGGTCGAGGTCGTCGATGTGGTGAAGCCGCGCTGGCAGAAGGCGGTGGAGTCGGTCCTGGGCCGCGACCGCTTCACGGTGCTGGTGGACAAGCGGGATGCCCTGAGGGCGCGGGAGGTGGCGGCGCAGTGTCGCTATCCGGCGTATGTGGCGTCGCTGGAGGCGGCAGTCGAGGTGGAGGTGCCGTCGCGGTCGGCGCTGGAGGCGGTGGCACTGAAAGAGGCGCGTGCGCCCCGGTGGGTCAAGCGGAAGCTGGCGGATGTGACGCTGGTGGACAGTGTGGACGAGGGCTATCGGCTGGCGAAAGAGGGCGCCACGATCACGGCGGACGGCTACCGGCAGGACAAGCGCGGCGGCGTGTATGTGGGTGTGGAGGACCTGTACTGCGGCGGCGGCGCGGGGGACGCCAGGCGCGAGCGGCTTCAGAAGGGGCTGAAAGAGGCCGCTGATGAGCAGCGGACGGCCGAGGAGCAGCGTCGTGCGGCGATTTTGCGGCGCGGGGCTTCCGAGAAGGAGCTGTCGGCGTTTGACGCCAGGGATGAGTGGGAGGCGGCGCGCGATGAGTGCCTGGAGCTGGAGGGCGAGGATCAGCGGCTGATCGAGGAGAAGCGGTCGAGGGCGCAGGCGATTATGGACGTGCTGGCGGAGGCCGAGGAGCTGACGCGCCAGCTTGCAGAGCGTGAGTCCGAGCTGAAGCGGATTCGGCACGATGGGGCGTTGGGCGACGAGGAGCGGCGCCGGCGTCTGGTGAAGATGCACGACCTGGCCAACCGGCTGCGGCACCTGCAGCAAAACCAGAAGGAGCTGGTCGTGGATGTGCCCGAGGACCTGCGGTCGGAGGCGGCGGCGGAGCTCATGCCGACCGAGGGCGAGTTGAAGGGGCGACTGACGTCGCTGCGAGAGCGGGAGACCCGGTTTGAGGGCTGTCGCGACCCGAGCATCATCGACACACTTGCGCGGCGACAGGCGGATCTGGACGAGCAGCTGGGCCTGTTGAAGCGGCGTGGTGGCGAGCTTGCCGCGGGCGAGGAGGAGCTGGGCCACGCACGCAAGAGCTACATCCGGGTCGCGGACGCGACGATCGGGCGGTACACCAGCGCGCTGCGGGACCTCGGCGAGCGTGCCGGCATGAGCGTGGACGTGCGGCGGCCGCGGCTGGTAGAGGACGATGACATGCTGCGCCAGGCCGGGCTGGAGGTGCGGCTGGGCTTTGACGGGAAGCGGCCGATGCGCATTGCGGACCCGAAGCTGAGCGGCGGCCAGAAGGTGCTGGCCAGCCTGCTGCTGCTGGTGGCGCTGACGTACGAAGAGGGCAACGAGGCGGGCGGGTTCTTCATTCTGGACGAGCCGTTCGCCCACCTGTCGGTGGAGCGGATCGACCACGTGGCGCGCTTTATCAGCCGCACGCGCAGCCAGTTCTTGCTGACGACACCTACGACGCACAACTTTGCGGTGTTCAACGCGGCTCAGATGATGCTGACGCTGCGCAAGAAGACGCCGTCGATGGATGCGGCCCCGCCCCCGCTCTACATTCGCAGATAGGGCTCAGGCCGGGTTCGGCACGTCCACGAACTCGCAGGTGACGTCGGTGTGTGCGGCCAGATGGTCGCCCAGCGCCTGCACGCCCCAGCGCTCGGTGGCGTGGTGGCCGGCGGCGATGAACGTGATGCCCTCTTCCTTGGCGAAGTGCATCACGTACTCGCTGATCTCGCCCGTGATGTAGCAGTCCAGACCGGCCTCGATGGCTTGCGGTAGGTCTTTGTCGGCGGCGCCGGTGACCACGCCGATGGTGCGGATCGGATCAGGTCCGCCCGGGATGACGACCGGCTCGCTGTCCAGCGTTTCGCGGATGCGGTGGACGAGCGCGTCGGTTGATATTGGCGCGTCTGCGCGGCCTTTGACGCCCGCCATGATGCCCCTGTGTGCGCAGAAGCCCTCGACATCGACCAGGCCCAGCCTTTGAGCGACCGTGGCGCCGTTTCCCACCTCCAGGTGGCGGTCCAGCGGCAGGTGGTACGCGATCAGGTTCAGGTCAGCGTCCAGCAGGGCCTTGATGCGTGCGCGAAAGCTGCGCGTGATGCGGGGCATGTGCCCGCCCCAGAGGATGCCGTGGTGCACGAGGACGGCGTCGGCGTTGCGCTCGGCGGCGGCCTCGATCAGCTCCAGGCATGCCGTGACGCCGGTTACGATGTGGCGGATCTCGACCTTACCCTCGACCTGGAGCCCGTTGGGGCAGTAGTCCTTGACCGAAGGGGAGTCGAGCAGCGTGTCGATGTAGGAGACGAGCTCGGCGCGGTTCACTTACTTGAAGACGATCGAGTCGATGAGGATGACAGTGTCGTAGATGGAGTCACCCGCGTCCGTAGCGAAGAACTTCAACTCCACAGGACCTTGGCCGGCCAGCGCGGTGATGTCGTTCTCGGCCAGCTGCCACTGGATGTTCCAGACGCCGCCCTGGTCGAACGAGACGTCCGAGGCGATGAGGCCTTTGTACTGGCCGCCGCACTCGCAGCTGCCCACGCCCGGGTCGGGGCAGGGTGCGCAGGAGCCGTCGTTGTAGTGGCACAGATCGTCGACCTTGGCATTGACCATGGTGATCTGGCCGACGTCGTTGCTGAGCTTGGCCTCGAAGGTGTCCTGGAACTGGGAGCCGCACCACTCCTTGAACTCCTCGGAGAAGAACTTCCAGTAGAACTGCGCGGTGTTTTTGTCCGCCGGGATGCAGAAGTTCTGGAAGATCTCGCCGGTCTGGACGGTGAAGCCGAGGCCGGTGGAGATGATGCCCATGAACTTGCCGTGGACCGGGATAGAGATGCCCAGCTTGGAGATGACGCGGCCGTCACCGTCGCGGTTCCAGCCGGTGAGGTCGCTGGTCTCAAAGCTCGGGTTGATGAGGTTGGCGTCCATGATGTTCAGGTTCTTGGCGCCGAACATGCGGAACCAGCTGCCCTTGTTGTCGGGATCTTCGGCGGAGGCCTCGAACCAGGCGCCGCCCGTGAACTCCTCTTCAAGCAGCATCTTCTCGAAGAAGATCTTGCCCTGGGAGTTGGCGAAGGCGCTCGTTACGTAGTCACCGAAGCCCGCGACGGCCTTGGCGCCCGCGGCGATGTACTCGGCGCCGAACGAGCCGGCGTACAGGGTGCGGCATGCACCGAGGTAGACCAGCGAGTTGGGGTAGCGGCGCTTGGCGTGGCGCGAGACGAACGGCGCCGTGACGCCCCAGTTCTCGTCGCTGAGGATGACGCGGCCCCTGCGCAGGTCCATCTGGGTCTTGTCGACACAGCTGCCGACCAGACTGCTGCCCTGCGCGCCGGTGATGACGCACTCGGTGCCGTTGGGGCAGTCCGAGTTGTCGACGACCTCTTCGCCCTCGACCAGGGTGTAGCTGCACGACTTGTTGCTGGTGGTCAGGTGGCTGCAGTTGGCTGCCTGGCCGGTCCACAGGACCTCCTGGCTGCCGTTCTGGTTCTCCCAGCCGAAGCCCGCCTTGGCGGCCTTGTCGACGCCGGTGAAGTAGGCGTCGCCGTGCGCCGTCATCGCGATGACGCCGTACAGGTACTGCGTGCGCATCGTGATCAAGTTGGCGTCCGAGTTGGTGATCGGGCCGTTGACGTTGAAGGACGGGCATCCCGAGTCGTCCAAGAGCGCCGCGATGTCGCCGGCCTCGTCGCCTGCGCCGCCCGAGAACTCGCCGCTGAACGGCGCCAGCACCAGGGCCTTCTTGGAGCGAATCGTCTTGGTGTTGAACGGGTTCTCCTGGCTCTGCGCGATCGACTGCACTGCCTGAGCAGCGGTCAGCGCGCCACCACGCCAGCCGGCGGGGTTGAGGTTCAGGGCACCGAGGAAGCCGTCCTCGAAGTGGACCCACACACCGTTGCCGTCACCCGCGGAGGGGCCGGCATCCGTGACGTTGGGCTGGCCCTTGAGCCACTCGATCGCGGCGTCGCGAGCCTTGATGGGCTCGTCCTCGCCACCGGCGTCGGTCCACGTGGAGCGGGCCGTGCTCAGTGCGCTCTGCGCGTCCTCGCAGGACGCCTTGGTGATGCGCTTGGCGCACTCGATGCGAACCGGCGCCGACCAGGCGGTGTACTCGGCCGTGTCGCTCTCGATCTTGGTGGAGACGCTGACGAAGATGTCCTCGGCGGCCGAGCACTTCAGGTTCTTGAGACAGGCGCTGAAGACACCGTCCTGATCGATCTCATCGCAGTTGCCCAGGTTACCGTTGTCCTGCATCTTGCCCAGCGACGAGGAGCCGACCTTGGCGCCCTCCGCGTCCACCTGCCACACCTCGACCGAGTTCTGGTCGAAGTTGCTGTATAGCGTCATGGGCACGACGATGACGGCGTTGGTGGGCTCGTTCACAAACATCATGTCGGGGCTGATGGTCGGGTCGGCGTCGAAGAGGAAGCCGGGGTTGTACGTGATGGTGATCGTGTCCGTCTCCACGATGTCGCCCTTGGTCGCGGTGACGGTGACGATGTTCGTACCCGGCTCCAGCGGGATGCCGGTCGTCTGGAAGAACGGCTCGCCGCTCGCCTCGCCGGACTCGCCCTTGGCGGTCTCCCAGGTGATGGTGTCGGGGCTGCCGAAAACGACGCCGGTGATCGGGGTGATGCCGCCCTGAACGGCGACGTGGCTCTTGCCGGTGTCCTGCATCGGCGGGCCGATGATCTTGAGCAGCAGCTCGGCGTTGGGGATGCCTTTCTCCCCGCCCTCGCCGGTGTCCTCGCCGGTGTCTGTGGTGTCCGGGGCGCCGGTGTCGGTGGTGTCCGGGGCGCCGGTGTCCGTGGTGTCCGTGGTGTCCGTCGTGTCGGGCTCGCCCGT